>NZ_JBITMT010000015.1:2428-173408 GCF_044466505.1 Streptosporangium sp. NPDC049376
CAGGCTCGTGGTCCGCGTCCGGGGGGGGATCGTCGTCCGTTCAACCGTGACGACCGTCCCGGCGGTGGCTACCGCGACGACCGCGGCGGAGAGCGCCGTCCCTACGGCGACCGCGACAACCGTGGTGGCGAGCGCCGTCCCTACGGTGACCGTGACAGGCCTTCCTATGACCGAGGTGACCGGGGCGACCGGGGCGGCGCGTTCCGCGGCGAAGGCGAGGGTTCCCGCACGCGCTACAGCAGGAACCAGGAGCCCGGCGAGCGCGGCGAGACCCCGGCCAACGCGCGCGAGGAACTGCCTGCGATGGCTCCCGACATCACCGCCGAGGAGCTCGACAAGGAGGTCAGGGAAGAGCTGAGCTCCCTCCCGCTCGACCTCGCGGACCTGGTCTCCCGCCACCTCGTGGCGGCGGAGCGGGCCCTCGGGGAGGACGAGGCCGAGCAGGCCTACGAGCACACGAAGGTGGCTCGTCGTTTCGCGGCCCGCATCGGCGTGGTCCGCGAGGCCGTCGGCATCGCCGCCTACCGGGCGGGGCACTTCGCGGAGGCGCTCAGCGACCTGCGCGCCGCCCGCCGCATGACGGGTTCCGACTCCTTCCTGCCGGTCATGGCGGACTGCGAGCGGGGACTCGGTCGTCCTGAGCGGGCGCTGGACCTGGCCCGATCGAAGGAGGCGGAGCGTCTCGACAGGGCCGGCAAGATCGAGCTCGCCATCGTGGAGTCCGGTGCCCGTCGTGACCTTCACCAGAAGGACGCCGCGGTCATCACCCTCCAGCGTCTGCCTGAGCTGCGTGACACGCGTCCGCACCCCTGGTCGGCGAGGCTCGCCTTCGCCTACGCCGACGCGCTCGCCGACGCGGGGCACGAGGAGGCCGCCACCGAGTGGTTCGGCCGTGCCATGGCCTTCGACGAGGACGGCGAGACCGACGCGGCCGAGCGGTACGCGGAGCTGACCGGAACGATCATCGACGACATCGAGGATCTTGAGAACGACGAGGACCTCGACCTCGACGGGCTGGACGCCGACGAGGTGTCCGACCTTCCCGAAGCGGAGGACGAGGGAATCGTCGTGGAGACCGTCATGATCGACGACGCCGCCGTCCTCGACGCGGAGATCGAGGCTGAGGACGACCTTCAGGACCTTGAGCCTGTGGGCGACCTCGCCGCTGGAGAGCCGCTCCTCGGCGAGGCCGAGCTCAAGCCCGAGGGCGAGGAGGACAAGGTGACGGAGCGGATCGAGCCCGGCGTCGGTCCTGCCTTCATCGAGCCCGACTTCGGTGACACGCTCGGTGACTCTCCGGCCGACGACGACGATGACGTCACCAAGGACGAGAAGAAGAAGTGACCCGTACCCGTCCCGGGTGAGGCGCCTGCCCGCCCGGGACGGGACGTCGTCTCACGGCTGGACGCGGTCCAGCCAGTGGATGATCCCCGCCACGTTGGACGGAGCGCCGCTGAGCAGTTCGAACTGTTCGGCTGTCGCGTCGTCGGCCTGCAGTGCCGCGTATCTCTCCCGGGTGCGTTCCCTGACCATCGCCACGGCGTGGTCCAGGTCCATACCGGCGGAGTGCGCCTGGCGGGTCAGGTCCACCCAGACGCGTAGTTCCTCAGCGGAACGCTCCAGAGTCTCCTGGACGTCGTCAACGGGCCCGTAGTGGCTGAACAGTAGCCGCTGCGGGCCCAACGCCTCGAACAGGGCGATCGAGTCCAGCGCGGTCCGCAGGTCGAAGTCCGGCGGGGGAGTGGCCGGACGCAGATCTCCGGTCTGCGGCAGGTAGACCCCGGCGGCGTCGCCGACATACAGGTCGCCGGTCCCCGAGTCGATCAGTCCCACATGGTGTTTGGCGTGGCCCGGCGAGTAGTGGCTGCTGAGCGTACGGCCGTTGCCGAGGTCGACGCTTCCCGTGTCGCCGAGCGCGCGGATTCTCGCAGCCTCGGTCGGGGACATCTCGCCGAACAGGACGTCCAGCTTGTCACCCCACACCATTCTCGCGCTGGCCATCAGCCGGGAGGGGTCGGCGAGGTGTCTGGCGCCTTTCTCATGAACCACGATCTCCGCCTCGGGATAGAACCCCGCCAGATCGCCGACCCCACCGGCGTGGTCCAGATGGATGTGCGTCACCACGATTGTCGCGAGATCACCGGGGCCGACGCCGAGGGAGGCGAGGGCGTCGCGGACCACGGGAGCGGAGGTCGCGGTTCCTGTCTCCACCAGACAGGGACGATCTCCCAGAATCAGGTATCCAGCCGTGATACCTGAGTATCCCGCCATCCTTGTGTCGATCTCATAGACCTCTCCGCCGAGGGCGGTGATGTTGTCCACAGGCCACCTCAGAACTGGAACGGTTATCCCCAGAACGGCGTTCTAGTCGTTCCGGCACAGCTCACATCGTAAAGAGTGGTCCTCGGTCGGCAGAGATCGAAGGAGGATCCGATGGACCGTAACGAGGTCACACTTGTGGGTCGACTGCCCGAGGCGGTGCGCATCCGGTCACTGCAGAGCGGCGGCACGCTCGGCACCTGGCGGATGATCGTCAGACGGCAGCGCCGTGGCAGAGGAGGCCAGGTGGACACCATTCCGTGCGCGTCGTTCGAGCCTGAGGTCACCGTGACCGCAGCCGAGTGGCTCGCCGACGACATGGTGGAGGTGGAGGGAGCACTGCGTCGCCGTTGGTGGGGAAGTGAGGGTTCGAAGTCGTCGGGTTACGAGGTCGAGGTCCGCTCGGCCAGACGTCTCGGGCATCCGGGCGAGCCCGCAGGTGGAAAAGAGGGCGGAGTTTCCGGCCCGGAGCAGCCCACGCCGGTGATCACGTCGTCGTCGGCTCCGGGGCAGGCGTCTGAAGGCGGGGCCGCTCTTACGAAGGGCGCTCACGAACCGGCCTCGCCTGGGCACCCCCCGGAGGGCGTAGATCCGGTGTCCTTTCCCGGGGCCAGGAGAGCGGGGCGGGCCCGTCTGGTCACGGGCATGAGCCGATCGGATGGTGGCTGACCGGGAGTCTTCTTTCGTACGGAGCCTCAGCCGAGGGACAGCACGCGCAACACCAGTCCCGTGCGGGGTTTGGGGCCGAAGGAAGTGGACTTGCGCGGCACCCTCTCCGCCTGGGCCGCGACCGCGAGCACGTCGTCGACCGTCAACGGGTTGAGCAACACGGCCGTTCCCCCGCTCACCCGCGCGAGCCGTACGGCTGCCGCGGGGTCGTGGTGCACGATGCGTACCGTCTGTTCGTCGTCCCGCAGTCCCCAGAGTCCGGGCAGGACGAACTCCGCGAGGACGGCGGTGTTCAGCGCGCGCCATCGAGCGGAGCGATGTTCGGGCATGGCGCTGCCGAGCCGCACGGGGTCGGGGTCGGTGAGCAGATACGTGTCGTCTCCGTCCGACAGGAGAAAGGAGGGTTCCTCCGCTTGGGCCAGGGCCGCCAACCCCTCCGTGAGGTCGGTTTGCCGGCGGACTTTCCAGGCCTGCCCGGCTCGGTCCACGGCCTCCCGAAGCGGCAGACCCGGGATGACGCGGTGGATGGCCCGCAGGTTCGGCGGATAGGAGTCGGAGTCCACCAGAAGAGCCAGACCGAAGTCCCAGGGTCCCGGCTCAACGGGCTGGTCCTGTGTGCTCGCGCCCGGCGGAAAGCTGTTCATCGGGGAAACGGTGCCCGCAGAAGAGGAAGGAGCAGAGCCGGAGGCGGCGTGGTGTTCGCGCTGAAGGGCGAGATAGGTGGCGTAACGGTGATGGCCGTCCGCGATGAGGGCCTGGCGGGAACGGAGGTCGGCGTTGATGCCGGAGAGTTCCTCCGGATCGGTGACGGCCCACAGCCGGTGCCTGACCCCGTCCTGGGTCCACGCCTCGACCAGGGGCGACCGGTCGGCGGCGATCCGGTCGACAAGACGGGTGGCGGTTCCTCCCGCGCCCTCGTAGAGAAGGAAGATCGGCTCCAGGTTCGCCTCGGTCACCCGCATGAGGGCCAGGCGGTCGGCGACCGGGCCGGGCATCACGTCCTCGTGCGGCAGGATGACACCCTGTTCCGGCTCGGCCAGGCCGACGTCGCCGATGAGCCCGCGTTGCAGGACCCCGGGGCCATCCTGCTCGTAGACGTAGACGGCCGGCGTCTCGTCGGCGGCCAGCACCCCGGAGGAGAGCCACGCGTCCAGGGTCTGCCGTGCCTCGGCGTACCGGTGGCGGTCGGCTCCGGGAAGGATGAGCCGCACCACGTTGTTGGGATGTGAGGTGAGCAGGTCCTGAACGCCGCTTTCCTCGATGAGGTCGTAGGGGGGAGAGGTCACCTCCGCGGGATTGCCGACCGTGAACCGTACGCCACGGAACGGGCGAAGCACGAGCCCGTCGTGTATCGGCAGTTCAGGATTCGCCATATAGGGCATGCTGCCATAAAGGCCTGAAACGTCCAGGGGCCGCCTCGGTGATGCGGTACCCGGGTCCGTCAGGGGATCGGTCAGATCTGTCGTCTGTCGATGAAGGAGGCCTAACGCATGGTCCAAGGACGTAGCGGTCCGTCTGATTCCCCCAACCCCGAGACGGGCGCTCCGGTCGGGGACGTCTATGAATGGTTTCAACGAGGGATGAAGCTGCTGGGCGAGGGCAGTCCGGCCGCGGCCGCCGCGCTGCTGGAACGTGCCGCCGACGCGGAGCCGGAGTCGCGAAGTATCCGCGAGGCACTCGCCCGTGCCCAGTTCAACTCCAGACAGTACGCCGACGCCGCCGACAGCTTCCGATGGATCATCGACGCGAACCCGGCCGAGGACTACGCCTATTTCGGGCTCGGGCTCGCTCTGTGGCGGACCGGTGACATGGAGGGGGCACAGGAGCCCCTTGCCATCGCCGTCGCCATGCGTCCCGACCAGCGGCACTACGTGTCGGCCCTGAAGAGCGTCCGGGCGACGCTACGCGCCCGCCGGGCGTGATTCCCGCGGGTGATGGAATGGGCGGGTGGACACGCAAACGTTGATCGACCCCTATGACACTCTTCTCCTCGATCTCGATGGGGTGGTGTATCTCGGGCCCGACGCCGTGCCGGGGGCTCCCGAGGCGCTGCGTGAGGCGGTGGAACGCGGCGTACGGCTCGCGTACGTCACCAACAACGCCTCACGCACTCCTCGCGCGATCGCCCAGCACCTGAGCGCGCTCGGCGCTCCCGCCACGCCCGATGACGTGGTCACCTCGGCTCAGGCCGCCGCGAGACTGGTGGCCGAACGGGTCGATCCGGGCGCCGCGGTGCTGGTCGTCGGCGGGATGGGTCTGCGTGACGCCGTACGCGCCCATGGGCTGCGTCCGGTCAGCACCGCCCTGGAAGACCCGGCGGCGGTGGTGCAGGGCATGGCCCACGGCATCTCCTACGGCTTGCTGGCCGAGGGGGCGCTGGCCGTACGGCAGGGGGCTCTGTTCGTGGCCGCGAACGCGGACTCGACCATGCCCACGGGACGCGGTGAGGTCCCGGGCAACGGCGCGATGATCAGGGTGATCGCCACGGCGACCGGGGCCGAGCCGATCGTCGCGGGAAAGCCGGAGCCGCCACTGCACCGCGAGTCGATCCTGCGGACCGGTTCGAAGCGGCCCCTGGTGGTCGGCGACCGGCTCGACACCGACATCGAGGGAGCGACCAACGCCGGGGTCGACGGGCTGCTCGTGCTGACAGGCGTGACCACTCCGCTGGACCTGCTGACGGCGCCACCCGAGCACAGGCCCTCGTACGTCGCGGCGGACCTGTCGGCTCTGCACCTGCCCTACCCTCAGGTGCGACGGGCCGGAGACGGCTGGTCCTGCCGCGGGTGGAACGCCCGCTGGCAGGAGGGCCGTCTCAGGTTGGAGGGGGAGGGGGACCCCGTCGACGGCCTCAGGGCGGCCTGCGCCGCGGCGTGGGAGGCGGCCGGTGCCGGCCGGGCGGACGAGGACGCCGTGAAGGCCGTCCTCGGCTCCCCGCTCTCCGGCCGGACGTCCTCACCCGGGTGAGACGTCCCGAAACCGGGGGCCGTGACGGTTCACAGGAGCTTACGCAGGCGCATCAGGTCGCCGAAACTGGCATCGATCTTGACACGGCCGCCGAACACCGCGCGCCCCATGTCGAGTTCACCGTTGACCAGGGCGATCAGGTCGTCACTGCCTATGGTCAGCTTCACGTTCGCGGATCTGGCGTCACCCGGAGGAAGGTCGTCGAAGGGGCCGAGCCCTCCGTGGTGGATGCGGCCGTAGAAGGTGACCCCCAGGTCGCTGATGTGACAGCTGATGCTGCGGTCGACCACGTGCCTGGCGCGGCTCTCCTGGTCGAGTTCGTCGAACTGCTCGCCGAGTTTGCGCAGTGCCACCCGGCACTCGTCGACGGTCGCCATCGTTTGGCGCTCCCTTCTGTCCGGGCGGCCCGAACTCCTTGTCGTCTCTACGGACGGTAGCGTTCCACATCGATGTGGCACGTGATCCGGTGCGTGCGGGAAGCCTCCCGACACGGTGTTCCTGGATGACGTGAGGGTACGCACAGGCGGCCTTCCGTTCCATCAAGGTGACAACGGGCGAGACACGTACAGTAGTTCGCGGACCGCCCACTTCGGTCGGTGAGTGGCCGATGCGACGCGCGGCACGGCTTCCGATACGGTCAAGGCGACACGGGGCGGTGTGGATCCGTTCCCGTGCGACCACCACGCCGGCCGCCGAGCCGGCGGGGAACGGCTTTCGATGGGGGGCGCATGACGGACCTGCCGGGGGAGACCGGAGAGGAGCGGGTCGACACGGCGCTGGGCGGGCTGGCCCGGCTGGGTACGACGCCTGTCTCCGCGCACGCGAGTGTGTTCGAGGAGGTGTTCGCCGGGCTCGAACAGGCACTCGCCGCGGCGGACGGCACCGCGGACCAGCACCGGTGAGCCGCCGCACACGCCTCGACAGCGAACTGGTACGGCGCGGCCTGGCCAGGTCCCGCGAACAGGCGTCTCAGCTCATCGAGGCGGGCAGGGTCACCGTCGGCGGCCAGGTGGCCGCCAAACCGGCCACCCAGGTGGAGACCGCCTCCGCGATCGTGGTCGCCGAGGCCGCGGAGGGCCCCGACTACGTCTCGCGGGGGGCGCACAAGCTGCTCGGCGCCCTTGAGGCCTTCGGCCCCCGGGGGCTGACCGTCGAGGGACGCCACTGCCTGGACGCGGGAGCCTCGACCGGGGGTTTCACCGACGTGCTGCTGCGCAACGGCGCCGCGCACGTGCTGGCCGTCGACGTCGGTTACGGCCAGCTGGCCTGGTCGTTGCGGACCGACGAGCGGGTCACGGTCATGGAGCGGGTCAATGTCAGGGATCTGACCCCCGAGATGGTCGGGCAGCCGCCCACGCTGATCGTCGGGGACCTGTCGTTCATCTCGCTGCGTCTGGTGCTGCCCGCCCTGGTCGCCTGCGCCGCGGAGCGGGCGGACTTCGCGATGCTGGTCAAACCCCAGTTCGAGGTCGGCAGGGAACGGGTCGGCGCCGGCGGGGTCGTCAGGGACCCGGTGCTGCGGGGCCAGGCCGTACAGGACGTCGCCGACAGCGCGCGGGCGCTCGGCCTGACCGTGCGGGGTGTCACCGCGAGTCCGCTGCCCGGCCCTTCGGGAAACGTCGAGTACGTCATCTGGCTGGGCCGGGGAGAAGGCCCGCCACAGGTAGCGGACGTCGCGGCCGAGATCGGACGCGCGGTCGCGGAAGGTCCCCAGTAGTGCCCGCCCTCCGGGAGAGTGGAACATGACTGCCAAGCGCACCGTGCTGGTCACCGCCCACACCGGGCGGGGCGCGGCCGTCGACAGCGCCCGTCTGGTGATCGGCAGGCTGGTCAAGGCCGGGCTGACCGTCCGTGTCCTGCGAGCCGAGGCCGAGTCGATCGCGTGCGCGGGCGTCGAGGTGACGCCCGCGGGTGAGACGGCGGTACACGGCGCCGAGATGATGATCGTTCTGGGCGGTGACGGCAGCCTGCTGCGGGCCGCCGAACTGGCCCGTCCGGCGGGGGTGCCGCTGCTCGGCGTCAACCTCGGGCACGTCGGCTTCCTGGCCGAGGCGGAGGTCGAGAACCTCTCGGACGCGGTCGACTCCGTGGTGCGGGGCCGCTACGACGTCGAGGAGCGGATGACCGTCGAGGTCACCGCCCGCCTCAACGGGCAGCTGCTGGCCGACACGTGGGCGCTCAACGAGGCCACGGTGGAGAAACGCGAGCGGATGCTCGAAGTGGTCGCCGAGGTCGACGGGCGGCCGCTGTCGCGCTGGGGGTGCGACGGGGTCATCTGCGCCACGCCGACGGGTTCGACCGCCTACGCCTTCTCCGCCGGCGGCCCGGTGGTGTGGCCGGAGGTCGAGGCGATGCTGCTGGTGCCGATCAGTGCCCACGCGCTGTTCGCCAGGCCGCTGGTCGTTTCGCCCCGTTCGACGCTGGCGCTGGAGGTCCAGCCCGCGACGGCGGGGGCGGTGCTGTGGTGCGACGGGCGCCGCCGGTTCGACCTGCCCGCCGGGGCGCGCGTCGAGGTCCGCAGAGCCGACCTCCCCGTACGGCTGGCGCGTCTGCACGGGATCGAGGACACCGGGGCGCCTTTCACCGACAGGCTGGTCGCCAAGTTCGACCTTCCCGTCCAGGGGTGGCGCGGCCGGACGCGAGCCTAGATCGTCCGGGCGGTGGTCGTCCCGAACGCGTAGGATCGTGCCCGCGCACCGCACTGATGTTCGGTGAATTCGATGTGACGGGAGGGACCAGTGCGACCCAGGGTCGAGGAGGTCCGCATCCAAGGGCTCGGTGTGATCGACGAGGCCGTCCTGGTGCTCTCGCCGGGGTTCACCGTGCTCACGGGCGAGACGGGTGCGGGTAAGACCATGGTTGTGACCGGTCTCGGGCTGCTGTTCGGAGGCAGGGCGGACCCGGCCCGTGTCCGGCCCGGTTCGGACAGGGCGACGGTCGAGGGCACTCTCGTGGTCGATCCGGCGGGCCGGGTCGCCCAGCAGGTGCAGGACGTGGGCGGCCAGGTCGAGGATGGCGAGCTGATCATCTCCCGCACCGTCTCGGCGGAGGGCCGCAGCCGGGCCTGGCTCGGCGGGCGGAGCGTGCCCGTCGGCACCCTCACCTACCTGGCCGAGGATCTGGTCGCCGTGCACGGCCAGATGGACCAGCAGCGGCTGCTGCAGCCGGGACGCCAGCGCGCGGCCCTCGACCGCTACGTGGGCGAGGAACTGGTCAAGCCGCTGCGCTCCTACGAGCAGGCCTACAAACGGCACAGGCAGGTCGCCGACCAGCTGGCCGAGCTCACCGACAGGGCCAGGGAACGCGCCCAGGAGGCGGACCTGCTCAGGTTCGGGCTTCAGGAGGTCGAGCAGGCCGACCCCAGACGTGGGGAGGAGACCGAACTGCGTGAGGAGGGGGAGAGACTCGCCCACGCCGACTCCCTCAGGAGCGCGGCCGAGACCGCGCACGGCGCGCTGCTCGGCGACCCGATGTCCGGCGAGGGGGAGATGCAGGACGCCGTCACCCTGGTCGGACGGGCACGAGCCGCCGTCGAGGCGGTCCGCGAATTCGACCCGGTGCTCGCCGGGATCGCCGACCGGCTCGCCGAGGCGGGTTACCTGATCTCGGACGTGGCCACCGAGCTGGCCTCCTACGCCGAGTCCGTCGAGGCGGACCCGGCTCGGCTTGCGGCCGTGCAGGAACGGCAGGCCGTGCTCAACCACCTGCTGCGCAAGTACGGCGAGGACACCGGCGTCGTGCTCACCTGGGCCGAGCAGGCCGCGGCGCGGGTCGCCGAGCTGGAGGGCGACGACGAGCGGATCGGCGAACTCGCCCGCGAACACGAGGAGCTCACCGGCAGGCTGACCGAGCTGGCCGCCGAGCTGACCCGCGTCAGGACGGCCGCCGCCGAACGGTTCGGACAGGCCGTCACCGAGGAGCTCACCGCTCTGGCCATGCCGCACGCCAGGGTGACCGTCGTCATCACCGCCGCGGCGGAGTTCGGGCCGCACGGGATCGACGAGGTGGAGCTGCGCATGGCCCCGCACCCCGCCTCACCGGCGCTGCCGCTGAACAAGGGCGCCTCCGGCGGCGAGCTGAGCCGGGTCATGCTCGCCATCGAGGTCGTCTTCGCCGGTGCCGATCCCGTCCCGACGTTCGTCTTCGACGAGGTCGACGCGGGGGTCGGCGGCAAGGCCGCGGTGGAGATCGGCCGCAGGCTGGCACGCCTGGCGCGCACCGCACAGGTGATCGTCGTCACTCACCTGCCCCAGGTCGCGGCCTTCGCCGACCAGCACCTCGTGGTGGAGAAGGCGAGCGACGGCAGCGTCGTACGCAGCGGTGTGGTCGCCCTGGACAAGGACGGCCGGGCGCGAGAGCTCTCCCGGATGCTCGCCGGGCTTGAGGACTCCGAACTGGGCAGGGCACACGCGGAGGAGCTTCTGTCGATCGCCGCCGCGGACAAGGCCTGAACCCGTCGCGCGAAGGCTCGGCCACCGACGGCGGCGAGGTAGGAATAACGGGAGGTCTTTCGGATAGCTCAGGGGGCGGGGCCGCGTGGGGATCTTCAGTGACGAATCTGACACACCGTCAACCGCATGGCTCGGCCGGTCTTTCCCTCTGGCAGGATGGGCGTGATGAAGGTGCCGACGGACGAGCTTCAACGCAGGCTCAACGGTTACCTCCGCCGCAGGAAGGCCACGGACCTTCCCGGGGTGACGGCAGTGGCGAGAATCGATCGGCGGACCAAGAGGCTGACCAAGCGCCTCAAGGCCGGGGAAATCGCGATTATCGATCACGTTGACGTTGACCGGGTGAGCGCGGAGGCGCTTGTCGCGTGCGGTGCGGCGGCGGTGATCGACGTCGCGGCGGGCATCAGTGGCCGTTACCCCAACCTGGGTCCGCAGATCCTCGTCGAGGCGGACGTGACGTTCGTCGACAACGCCACCGCCGAGATCTTCGACCGTGTCAAGGACGGCGACCTGGTCAGGGTGCACGAGGGCGTCGTCTACCTCGACGACGAGGTGGTCGCCAAGGGCGACGTGCAGTCGGCCGAGTCGATCGAGGCCGCGATGGTCGAGGCCAGGGCCGGGCTGACCGTCCAGATCGAGGCGTTCGCGGCCAACACCATGGAGTACGTCAGGCGCGAGCGCGACCTGCTCATCGACGGGGTCGGCGTCCCCGACATCGCGACCGTCATGGAGGGGCGGCACGTTCTCATCGTGGTGCGCGGCTACCACTACAAGGAGGACATCGCCGTCCTGCGCCCCTACATCCGGGAGTACCGCCCGATCATGATCGGGGTCGACGGCGGCGCGGACGCCCTTCTGGAGGCCGGTTACGTGCCGGACATCATCGTCGGCGACTTCGACTCCGTCTCCACCAAGGCCCTGACCTGCGGGGCCGAGCTGGTCGTGCACGCCTACCGGGACGGCAGGGCACCGGGTCTCGAACGGGTGCAGCAGCTCGGCTGCAGCGCCGTGGTCTTCCCCGCCATCGGCACCAGCGAGGACATCGCCATGCTGCTCGCCGACGACAAGGGCGCCGACCTGATCGTCGCGGTCGGCACCCACGCGACGCTGGTCGAGTTCCTCGACAAGGGCCGCTCCGGCATGGCCAGCACCTTCCTCACCCGGCTGCGGGTCGGGGGCAAGCTCATCGACGCAAAGGGCGTCAGCCGGCTCTACCGCAGCCGGATCTCCACTCCGTCCCTGCTCCTGCTCGTCGCCACCACGCTGATCACCATGGGGCTGGCCGTCATCGTCTCCCCGGTGGGCAAGATCTGGCTCGACAGCGTCCGCGACATCTGGAACGGCTTCATCTTCTGGTTGGTCGGACTCTTCTCGTGATCGATTTCCGCTATCACCTCGTCTCCATCGTCGCGATCTTCCTCGCGCTCTCCGTCGGCATCGTGCTGGGCACGACCCTGCTGAAGGAGCCCGCCATCGACACGGCGGAGACCCTGGCCAACCAGCTCAGGCTGAGCAACAACGAGTTGCGCGCCGAGCTGAAGACGGTGCAGGGCCAGAACGCCGCCAACGACGCGTTCGTCACGGCCGACACCCCCAGGCTCGTGCGCGACACGCTCGCCGGTGAGCGTGTCGTCATCGTCGAGGCCCCCGGCAGTTCGGTGAGTATGCGCGAGGCGGTGCAGCAGGTGGTCACCGAGTCCGGGGCGATCGTGAGCGGCCGGGTCACCCTCACCGACAAATACCTCGACGCGACCCAGTCGGACGTCGTCGACAGGCTGGCCACCGACGCCAAGCCTGTTGAGATGACCTTCACCGCCGAGGACACGCCGTACGACAAGGCGGCCGCGGTGCTCGCGAACGCGATCGTGACCGGCGACCCCGCGCAGGTCGGCAAGGCGAACCCGGTCGCGACCGGAGTCCTTGAGGCATTCCAGCGCGGAGGTCTGATCAACGTCGCGGAGCAGCCCGCCAAACGCGCCGACCTGGCCCTGGTGATCGGCCCGGCCGAGCCGTACGCAGGGGAGACCGCCGTCGCGCAGTCGGCCGCGGTGGTCTCGATGGCCACGGCGCTCGACGAGGCGGGCCGGGGGACGGTGCTGGCCGGTCCGCTGAACAGCAGCGCCGCAGGCGGCGCCCTGGCCGCGCTGCGGGAGGACACCGTCGCCGCGGAGAAGGTCTCCACCGTGGACAACGTCGATATGCCCGCGGGCAGGGTCGTGGTGGTCTACGCTCTGCGGGAACAACTGTCAGGCTCTTCAGGCCAGTACGGCATGGGCCCCGGCGTCTCGGCCATCGAGCCCAGCGCGCCCGCCGTCCCCACGCCCACCTCCGGAGGATGAACCCCATGGCTCGTCGCGCTCTTCTCGGCGCCCTGGCCGGCGCCCTCGCCGGAGCGGCCGCCGCCAGGCTCGCCTACGCGGCCTTCAGCCGCAGGCCACCGGTCGGTGACGCGGAGACCTGGGAGAGGACCAATCACAGAGGCGAGCCGATCACCCTGCTCGAAGGGCCCGCCTTCGCCGCAGGCGCCGCCGCGGCCGCCGCGGCGCTTCCCGGGCTGCCCGTGAGGACCCGCGCGGCCGTGCTGCTCGCCGTGACGGGAAGCGGTGCTCTGGGCGCCTACGACGATCTGTACGGCGCGACCTCCTCGAAGGGCTTCAGAGGGCATCTGAACGCCCTGGCGAAGGGGGAGATCACCAGCGGTGCCGTGAAGCTGGTCGGCATCGGCGTGACGGGCCTGGCCGCCGCGGCCCTGACCGCCCGCGGCCCGGTGGACGTCGTGGTCGACGGGGCGCTCGTCGCGGGCTCGGCCAACCTGGCCAACCTGTTCGACCTGAGGCCGGGACGTGCGATCAAGGTGGGCCTGCTGGCCGGGGTTCCCCTGCTGGCGGCCGGGCTGCGCCGTGGCGACCCGGTCCCGGCGGCTCTGATCGCACTGCCCATGGGTGCGGCGCTCGCGCTGCTGCCCGAGGACCTGGGCGAGCGGGCCATGCTGGGAGACGCGGGGGCGAACGCCCTGGGCGCGCTGGTGGGCCTGGCGGCGGCCACGACTCTCGGCAGGCCTGGCCGCCTCGCCGTGCTCGGCACCGTGGTCGCGCTCACCGCGGCCTCGGAGCGGATCAGCTTCACCAGGGTCATCGCCGCCAACCCGGTGCTCAACCGCATCGACATGCTCGGCCGTCGTCCCGTGGAGCAGGCGCCCGCCGACTGATGATCAGGAAGATCGGCCAGGGGGTCGCGGGGGCGGCGCTCCTGATCGGGATCGTGACCGTCGTGGCTCGGGTGGCGGGGTTCGGCCGCTATCTCGTTCAGTCCCAGACCGTCGGCAACCTCTGTCTGAGCACCGCGTACAACACCGCCAACTACGTTCCCAACATCGTCTTCGAACTGGTCGCGGGGGGCGCGCTGGCCGGGACGGTGGTTCCGGTCCTGGCCTCGGCGGCCTCCAGGTCCGCCACCGATCCCGAGGCCAGGGCCGAGGTCGGCAGGACCACCTCGGCACTGCTGACCTGGGTACTGCTGGCACTGGTCCCGCTGACGCTGCTCATCGCCGCTTTCGCGGGGCCGGTCGTCACCCTGCTGGTCGGCGACGTCGGCGACTGCGACATGAGTCAGGTCATCGGGGTGGGCACGGACATGCTCGTCGTCTTCGCCCCTCGAATGATCTTCTTCGGGCTCGCGGTCATCCTCTACGGTGTGCTCCAGGCCCACCGGCGCTTCATGGGGCCCGCCCTGGCGCCGCTGGTGTCCAGTCTGCTGATCATCGGCTCCTACCTGGTCTTCCAGCCACTCGGCGGTGACGCCGCGCACGACCTCTCCGCCCTCACCACGGTGGGGCAGCTGACGCTCTCCCTCGGCGCGACCGTCGCTGCGGCGGCCATGGTGGTCACGGTGATCGGTCCGGTGGCCCGGTTGCGGTTGCGGTTGCGGCCGTCGTTGTCCTTCCCGCCCGGCGTCGCCGCCCGTGCCCGGCGGCTCGCGACCGCGGGCGTCGCGGTCCTCGTGGCGCAGCAGATCGCGTTGACCGTGGTCGTCCGCCTGGCCAACGACCTGGGCGGGGCGGGGGCGACGGGCGTCTACACATACGCCTGGGCGCTCTACCAGCTTCCCTTCGCGGTGCTCGTGGTGCCGATCGCGACGAGTTCGTTCCCTGTGCTCGCCACGCGGGCGGGTGAGGGGGACCTGGCCGGGTTCGACGACCTCACCGCCTCGACCACCCGGGTCGTGTTGCTGGTCACGGGGCTGGCGGCCGGGGTGATGGCGGCGGTCGCCGTGCCCGTGGCCCGGGTGTTCCTCCAGGGGACCCCGGGCGGTGATCCCGCGGAGATGGCACGGGCGGTCGTGCTGTTCGCGCCGGGCCTGGCGGGATACGCGCTGATGTTCCACCTCGCCCGGGTGCTGTACGCCTGCGGCCGGGGCAGGTCGGCCGCGATCGCCTCCGTCGCGGGGTGGGTGGCGGCGCTGGTGGCGCAGATCCTGCTGGCCGGGGCCACGGGTGAGCGGACCGAGGTGGTCGGCGACCTGGCGCTCGGCAGCACCGTCGGCATGACCGTGGGCGGGATCCTGCTGGTGTTCGCCGTGCTGCGGGCCAGGGGGACGGCGGCGCTGCACGGGGCCTGGCGGGGCCTGCTGGCCGCCGTGGCCGGTGGCGGGGCGGCCTGGGCGGCGGGACTGGCGGTCGTCACGCCCTTTCAGAACGTCTCCAAGTGGATGTGCGTCCCGGTCGGGCTGGGCGCCGCGTCGGCGGGTTGCGTGGCGTTCGCGATCGTGGCCTCGGTGATCGACGGACCGGACGCCCGGATGCTGCTGGCGCGGTTCAGACGGGCGCCCTCCAAAAGCTCTCAGGACATTCAAGACTCTCAGGGCTCCCGGGACCCGCAGGAGTCACGGGAGAGGAACGGTGCCGATGAGTGAGCGGACGGCGCTGGTGCTGGGCACCAGCACGGGCGGTGTGGGGCGGCACGTGGCCATGCTGGCCGAGGGCCTGACCCGCGAGGGACACCGGGTGGTCGTCGCAGGGCCACCGGGTACCCGGGAGGTCTTCGCCTTCGAGCGGCTCGGCGCGGTCTTTCTGCCCGTGCCGATCTCCGACAGGCCGCGCCCGCTGCACGACCTGCGGGCCGTACGGGTGCTGCGGGGGCTGCGGGGGGCGGACGTCGTGCACGCGCACGGGCTGCGGGCAGGGGCGCTGGCCGCGCTCGCCCTGGCCGGGACCGGGACAGGTCTGGTGGTGACCCTGCACAACGCCGCGACGGCGGGCGGGGCGGTCGGCACGGTTTACGCCCTGCTCGAACGGATCGTCGCCCGGCTGGCGGACCGGATCCTGGTGGTCTCCCCGGACCTGGGCGAGCGGATGACCGGGCTGGGCGCCCGGAACGTCGCGGCCGCCGTCGTCCCGGCGCCCGTCTTGACCCCATCGGGGCGATCGGCCCAGGACGTCAGGGCGGGACTGGGCGTCGGCGGGCGGCCCGTCCTGCTGACGGTCGCCAGGCTCGCCCAGCAGAAGGGGCTGGAAACCCTCCTGGACGTCGCCTCGGCCTTCGCAGGGAGGGAGAGCACCGAGGGACCGGTGTTCCTGGTCGCCGGGGACGGGCCGTTGCGCGGGCCGCTTGAGGAGCGCGTCGCCCGGGAGGGCCTGCCCGTGAGGCTCCTCGGGAACCGGGAGGACATCGGGGATCTGCTCACCGTCGCCGGAGCCCTGGTGGTGCCCAGTCGCTGGGAGGGCCAGCCGCTCGTGGTGCAGGAGGCCCTGCGGGCGGGCACACCGGTGATCGCCACCGCGGTCGGCGGAATCCCGCCGATGGTCGGGGACGCCGGGTTGCTGGTGCCGTACGGCGACGCCGTCGCGCTGCGTGGGGCGGTCGGGAGGTTGCTCGCCGACGGCGGCCTGGCCACGGCCCTGAGAGAGGCGGCCGTACGGCGAGGCCGTGAGCTGCCCGGTGCGGTTGAGGCCCTTGAGGCGGTGCGGGAGGTCTACGGCGATCTACGTGGGGATCAGGGAGGGATTACCTGAAGGATCCCATGGCAGGAGGCGGTCCGCCGTGGGAACATCCTTGTGGAACCCACCGCCGAATTGGGCACTGCCAGGCCCGGCATCTATACTGGTTTGGTTAGGGGGGGAGTATCCCTTCGTGACAGTCTCGTCATCACGGTGTTGCCTCACTCCACGGGGCCCCCGGGGCTGTCGGTTCGTGCTTGGTTACGCACGGGCGGGAGAGACCTCCGGCTGTCAGTCATGCGCGCCGCCGGAGGTTTTGTTGTGACTATTCCCGTATGGGCTTGGATCGCCGTTATTGGTGGTTTGCTGGTCATTCTTGCCTTTGACCTGTGGATCGTTGACCGGGGTGAACCCCGGGAGTTCTCCCCGCGGCAGGCCGGCTTCTGGGTCGGCTTCTATGTGACGCTCGCGGTGATCTTCGGTGTGGTGTTGTGGATCTTCGCCGGGCCGACCTCGGCGGGCCAGTTCTTCGCGGGTTACCTGACCGAATACAGCTTGAGCGTCGACAACCTCTTCGTCTTCTACATCATCATGAGCCGCTTCGCGGTGCCGAAGATCTACCAGCACAAGGTGCTGCTGGTCGGCATCCTGATGGCCCTGGTCATGCGAGGCGGCTTCATCGCCGTCGGCGCGGCCGCGCTGTCCAGCTTCGGCTGGCTGTTCTACGTGTTCGGCCTGTTCCTCATCTACACCGCGGTGCAGCTGGTCCGCCAGCACGGCAAGGACGAGGAGGAAGAGGTCAAGGAGAACCTGGTGCTGCGCTGGGCCCGCAGGGCGCTGCCCCACACCGACGACTACGTCGGCTCCCGGGTCCTCGTCAAGGTGGACGGCAGGCGCATGGTCACCCCGCTGCTCATCGTGATGATCGCCATCGGCACCACCGACCTGCTCTTCGCGCTCGACTCGATTCCCGCCATCTTCGGCCTCACGACCGACGCCTTCATCGTCTTCACGGCCAACGCGTTCGCGCTGATGGGACTGCGTCAGCTCTACTTCCTGCTGGGCGACCTGCTGCAGCGTCTGGCCTACCTCAGCTACGGTCTCGCGTTCATCCTCGGCTTCATCGGGGTTAAGCTGATTGCCGAGGCGCTGCACTCCAGCGGCGTGTCCTGGGCACCCGAGGTGCCTATCTGGCTGTCATTGTCGGTCATCGGCGTCACCATGGTGATCACTACCGGAGCCAGCCTGATCAAGGCCCGCCGCGACGCACGCGAGGGCGAGCACATCACCACCGCCGCGAGCGCCGACCAGGGCTAGCGGATTGGCCTGTGACGCGCTTTGCTTGTCTCGTTACGCCGTACCAGGGCTGAGAGACGGGTAGCATCCTGCCGGAGAGCAGGCAGACAATACCGGTCTAATGCCGCAAGACATCAAAAGGTTTCCTGTGTCCCACGATTCAGCAAGCCATAAGCCGGGCCGTGTACGGCTGGCGCGTGGCGTCTCCCCGTGGTTGCTCCCAACCGTGGCCGCCACTGCAGCGACCTCGCTGCTCAGCCGTCGTGACCGGCGCTGGGCGCTGGCGGCGGCTCCGCTGGCCGTACTCACCGGTGGCATGCTCTGGTTCTTCCGGGACCCCGAGCGCACGCCGGGTACGGCGCGGATCCTGTCGCCCGCGGACGGCGTGGTGCAGAGCATCGACCCGTGGCCGGACGGCCGCACCCGTGTGGCGATCTTCATGAGCCCGCTCGACGTGCACGTCAACCGTGCCCCGCTGGCCGGTACGGTGACCTCGATCGAGCACGTCACCGGAGGGTTCGTTCCCGCGTTCAACAAGGACAGCGACAAGAACGAGCGGGTGGTCTGGCACTTCGCGACCGAGGTCGGCGACGTGGAGCTGGTCCAGATCGCCGGTGCCGTCGCGCGGCGCATCATCCCCTACCTGACCGTGGGAGCCAAGGTGGCCAGAGCCGAGCGCATCGGTCTCATCCGGCTCGGTTCCCGGGTGGACGTCTACCTGCCCGAGGGGATCGAGCCCGCGGTCTCGGTCGGCCAACGGACTGTCGCGGGGGTGACCGGCCTTGACCACGGCTGACGCGAGCTGGCCTCTTGACGAGACGGACGAGGAGCCGAGGGGGCCGGTCGGCAAGGCCTTCCGGCTCTCCGCGGCCGACTCGCTGTCCCTCGGCAACGCGCTGTGCGGCTTCCTGTCGGTCTGCGTGCTCGCCTGGTCGGCGATCCGCGCGCTGCAGGAGCACAAGCCCTTCGCCGCAGACCCCCGGTTCTTCGGCACCGCCGTGGTGCTGTTGCTGATCGGCGCGACCTGTGACCTGTTCGACGGTCTGGTCGCGCGCAAGTTCCGCGCCTCGGCGATGGGCGCCGAACTGGACAACCTGGCCGATGTGATCAGCTTCGGGTTCGCCCCGGCGTTCATGGTGGTCATCTGGGCCGGATTCACCCCCCAGGTGCCCTTCCCGCTGGTGATGACCGCCGCGGGGTCCGTGCTGCTGGCCGGGGTCATCCGGCTGGCCAGATTCGCCTGCGTGAAGACCAAGAGCGGTGACTTCATGGGGCTGCCCATCCCGATGGGCGCCATGACCGTGGTCTCGGTCGTGATGTTGTTCGCACCGTCGATCTGGACGGTGCTGCCGATCTTCGGGATCGCCTACCTCATGGTCAGCCGGATCGAGTACCCCAAGCCCAAGGGCAACCTGGCGGCCGCGGTCCTGGCCTGGATGATGATCAACGTGGCCTGCCTGACCATCTGGGCAGCGGGCCTGGCGGGCGGTGACACGCTCATCAAGGTCGGCGCGATCATGCAGATAGCGATGGTCTCGGCCATCCCGCTGCGCGTGCTCATGTTCAAGCGGGAGAAGCGCAGGGAGCAACGCCGGGAGTCCGAGCTGTCCTCCCTGTGACGGCTGCCTGAGGGACGTTCCGTTCGCCCGGGGACCATCGGAGGTCCCCGGGCGAACGCGTTCCGGGGAGGCTCACCAGCCGCGTGCGCGCCACTGCGGCAGGGACGGGCGTTCGGCGCCCAGCGTGGTGTCCTTGCCGTGGCCCGGGTAGACCCAGGTCTCGTCGGGCAGCCGGTCGAAGATCCGCTCGGAGACGTCGGTGAAGAGCCGGTCGAACCGCTCGGGGTCCTTCTCGGTGTTGCCGACGCCGCCGGGGAAGAGCGAGTCACCGGTGAACACGTGGCCCGGCCGGTACAGGGCGATCGAGCCAGGCGTGTGCCCGCGCAGGTGGATCACCTCCAGGGTGACCACGCCGACGGTGACCCCGTCTCCGTGTTCGACCTTCAGGCCGACGGGAACCGGTAGCGCGGGCGCGTCGAGCGGATGCGCCACGACGGTCGCACCCGTCGCGGAGGCGACCTGCTCCAGGGCCTGCCAGTGGTCACCGTGCCGGTGGGTCGTGACGATCTTGCTGATCGGGTGGTCCCCGATGAGCGCCAGCAGCCGGTCGGCCTCGGCGGCGGCGTCGATGAGCACGCCGTCACCGGTCTCGTTGCACCGCAGCAGGTAGGCGTTGTTGTCGTAGGGGCCGACCGCCAGCTTCGAGATCGTCAGGTCGGGCAGCTCACGCACGTCGGCTGGGCCGCCGACCTGCACGTCGCCGGTGTACGTCATGGATACTCCTCTGGCGGGTTCGAGGGAAGGCCGGTAGGAGCGGAGCGGGCGGGCCATCCGGGCGGTGCGGGCGCTGCCCGCGCCTCCGCGGGCAGGTTGCCCGCCGTTCCCTCCGGCATCACCTTAAGCCCCGTACCCGACGCCCGGCCGGTAAGCCACCCGAGCAGGCTCCAGACGTCGCCCTGAAGCACCGGCCCCGTGCCGAGGTCCCGCCAGACCTGGTGGTGGTTCTCCCCGTCCCTGACCTCCTCGACCACGATCTCGCTCACCACCGAGAGTTCCCGGGGCCAGCACAGCATCGCGTCGTGCAGTTCTCTGCGGACGAACGCCTCCGGCCAGTCGGCGGGTCCGTACCCTGTGCCGAGGTCGGCGTGGTGCACCTCGACCTCGCGTGCCCTGCGCGCCAGCACGTACCAGGCCGGGTGGAGGACGGGGGCCGTGCCGACCGGGGCCGACCAGTTCGCGCCGGACAGGGCGGCGGCCGCCTCGGCGAAACGCGCCGTGCTGGCTTCGAGGTCGGCGAACTGTTCCCGCGCGGGCCGTCCCGCGCCCGCCTCGATGTCCAGGTCGCGCCTGCCCGGGTCGGGATACTGAGGGGTCTTTACGCCCGTCCTGGCCCACGTCAGCAGGTTGACGAGGCTGTCGGCGTTGCGGGCGAGATGAGTCAGGACGTGCCCCCTGCTCCAGCCGGGCAGCCGTGAACCGCCTGTGACGTCGGTGTCCGACAGCTCGGCGACGTCGGCCAGCAGGCGGTCGTTCGAGGCGGAGAGCTCGGCCTGGAGAACGTCTGTGACATCCATCCCTCCACTCCACCACCGCGGCGGGTGATTGGGCCAGGGCATAAAGGGCGTGTCCCGGCGGTTGACATCGACAAGCGGCCCGAAGGGCCCCCGGGAAGGCCGTAACCTGGTGAGGGCGGGGAAGGACCACCAGGCGCATCGCCGCTTGCGGATTTTTGTCGGACCCCGTGGCTAGTCTTCCCGCGACCGCTTCTCAACCCTCTACATCGACGTCGGGATCGCAGTGGCTGACCGCCTCATCGTGCGTGGCGCACGTGAACACAACCTCAAGGACGTCTCGCTGGACCTGCCGCGGGACTCTCTGATCGTCTTCACCGGGCTGTCCGGCTCGGGCAAGTCGAGCCTGGCCTTCGACACCATCTTCGCCGAGGGCCAGCGCCGCTACGTGGAGTCACTGTCCGCATACGCCAGGCAGTTCCTCGGGCAGATGGACAAGCCGGACGTCGACTTCATCGAGGGGCTCTCGCCCGCGGTCTCGATCGACCAGAAGTCGACAAGCCGCAATCCCCGTTCGACCGTCGGCACGATCACCGAGGTCTACGACTACCTGAGGCTCCTGTGGGCCCGCATCGGCAAGCCGCACTGTCCGCAGTGCGCCCGCCCGATCGCCAGGCAGAGCCCCGAGCAGATCGTCGACCGGGTGATGGAGCTGCAGGAGGGCACCCGTTTCCAGGTGCTCGCGCCGGTCATCCGCGGCCGCAAGGGGGAGTACGCCGAGCTGTTCGGCCAGCTCCAGGCCAAGGGCTTCGCCAGGGCACGCGTCGACGGCACCGTGGTCCGCCTCGACGAGCCGCCCACGCTGAAGAAGCAGGAGAAGCACGACATCGAGGTGATCGTCGACCGCCTCACGGTCAAGGAGAGCTCACGCAGCCGCCTGACCGGGTCGGTCGAGACCGCCCTGCAGCTGTCGGGCGGCACGATCACACTGGAGTTCGTCGACCTTCCCGAGACGGATCCGAACCGCGAGCGCTTCTACTCCGAGCACCTCTACTGCCCCTACGACGACGTGTCGTTCGAGGAGCTCGAACCCCGCTCGTTCTCCTTCAACTCGCCCTTCGGCGCCTGTCCCGAGTGCACGGGTCTCGGGGTGCGCATGGAGGTCGACCCCGAACTCGTCGTGCCCGACCCGGAGAAGACGCTGGAGGACGGCGCGATCTCCCCGTGGGCGGGCGGCCACACCAGCGACTACTTCGTCCGTCTCATCGAGGCACTCGGCCTGGCCACGGGGTTCACCCTGGGCACCCCGTGGGAGCGGCTGCCGAAGAAGGCCCAGAAGGCGCTGCTGTACGGCCACGACGAGCAGGTCCACGTCCGCTACAGCAACCGCTACGGCCGTCAGCGCTCCTACTACACCACCTTCGAGGGGGTCATCCCCTGGGTGCAGCGCCGCCATGCCGAGTCCGAGAGCGACGGCATGCGGGAGAAGTACGAGGGCTACATGCGGGAGATCCCCTGTCCCGCATGCCAGGGGGCCAGGCTCAAGCCCGTCTCGCTGGCCGTCACCGTCGAGGGGCGCTCGATCGCCGACGTCTCGGCGATGTCGATCGGAGACTGCGCCCGCTTCCTGGCCGGGCTCACGCTGTCGGACCGGGACATGCAGATCGCCGAGCGGGTGGTCAAGGAGATCAACGCCCGGATGGGCTTCCTGCTCGACGTGGGCCTGGACTATCTGACCATGGACCGCGCCGCGGGCACCCTCGCCGGTGGCGAGGCGCAGCGCATTCGCCTGGCCACCCAGATCGGCTCCGGCCTGGTCGGCGTCCTCTACGTGCTCGACGAGCCGTCCATCGGCCTGCACCAGCGTGACAACCAGCGGCTGCTGGAGACCCTGATCAGGCTGCGTGACATGGGCAACACGCTCATCGTGGTCGAGCACGACGAGGACACCATCGCCGCCGCCGACTGGGTGGTCGACATCGGCCCCGGCGCGGGCGAACACGGCGGCCAGGTCGTCGTCTCCGGCACCGTGGCCGACCTGCTGTCCGCCGAGGACTCGCTGACCGGCGCCTACCTGTCAGGCCGCAGGACCATCGCCGTCCCCGCCGCCCGCCGTAAGCGGGACAGGAAGCGGCAGATCACCGTCAAGGGGGCCCGTGAGCACAACCTCAAGGGCGTTGACGTCGAGTTCCCCCTGGGCGTGTTCACCGCGGTCACCGGCGTCTCCGGCTCGGGCAAGTCCACGCTCGTCAACGACATCCTCTACAACGCCCTGGCCAAGGAGCTGAACGGCGCCCGCACTGTCCCCGGGCGTCACGCACGGATCAACGGCATGGACCTGGTCGACAAGGTCGTGCACGTGGACCAGTCACCGATCGGCCGCACTCCGCGCTCGAACCCGGCGACCTACACCGGGGTCTTCGACAAGGTGCGCGACCTGTTCGCGCAGACCACGGAGGCCAAGGTCCGCGGATACGCCAAGGGCCGCTTCAGCTTCAACGTCAAGGGCGGCCGCTGTGAGGCCTGTTCCGGCGACGGGACCATCAAGATCGAGATGAACTTCCTGCCGGACGTCTACGTGCCGTGTGAGGTCTGTCACGGCGCGAGATACAACAGGGAGACCCTGGAGGTCCACTACAAGGGCAAGACCATCTCCGAGGTGCTCGACATGCCGATCGAGGAGGCCCTGGAGTTCTTCGACGCGATCCCGGCGATCAAGCGTTACCTCAAGACGCTCAACGACGTCGGCCTGGGCTACGTCCGTCTCGGCCAGCCCGCGACCACCCTGTCGGGAGGCGAGGCCCAGCGCGTCAAGCTCGCCTCCGAACTGCAGCGCCGTTCGACGGGCCGGACCATCTACGTGCTGGACGAGCCGACCACCGGCCTGCACTTCGAGGACATCCGGCGACTGCTCGGCGTGCTGGGCAAGCTCGTCGACGGAGGCAACACCGTCATCGTCATCGAGCACAACCTCGATGTGATCAAGACCGCCGACTGGATCATCGACATGGGACCGGAGGGCGGTTCGAAGGGCGGCACCGTGCTGGCCACCGGTACGCCCGAGGACGTCGCCCTGGTCGAGGACAGCCACACCGGGCGTTTCCTGCGCAAGATCCTGGGCTCCTAGGGCCTGTTCCGCGAGCGCCACCCGGGCGGTCGCAGAAGGTATGAAGATCCACAGAACGGGACCCAAGGGTCGATCCGGAGGGCGGCACTCCTCGCCAATATCCTTGACGAGGATGCCCGCCTCCCGGCCGGGCGACGTCGGGGGAGGTCCCAGTGAGCGGTAACGACGACTTCGCCGCGCCCACACGCAGACATGTGATCGGTGCCGCCGCCGTGGCGGCGTGCGGGGCGGCGCTCACCGGGTGCGCCGCCGCCGAGCCGGGGCCGGCCATCGTGCCCCCGGGCATCAAGGGGCAGGTCATCGTCAAGACCGCGGACGTCCCCGTGGGGGGCGGCAAGGTCGTCAGCAAGTGGAAGATCGTGGTCACCCAGCCGAAGGCGGGGGTGTTCAAGGCCTTCAACGCGAGCTGCCCCCACCGGGGCTGTTCGGTCGGCCGGGTCGCGGACGGCGTCATTCACTGCCCCTGTCACGGCAGCGAGTTCGCCGCCGACTCCGGCAAGTGCCTCAAGGGCCCGGCTGAGGCCCCGCTGGTGGAGTACGCCCTGAGGGTCGACGGTGATGGCATCGTCATGGTCTGAGCCCCGGTGACCGTTATGAGAGAAGATTAAATCTTCCGCATGCGTAATTCTTCACAGTCTCCTGACGGCGGGTACGGCATGCTGAACCAGCGGCGATGCGCTGGTGTGCCGGCCGTACCCGCAGGAACAGGAAGACGAAAGGACGACCATGACGGAGACGACGCGTCGCTCGGTGATGCTGGGCGCGGGAGGCATCGGGGTCGCGGCGCTGCTGACCGCGTGCGGCAGCGAGGGGGGCGGTACAGGCGGCGGCGAGCCGGTCGCGGAGACCCCGGCCTCGACGCCCTCGGGTTCGCCGGTGGCCGGCAAGAAGGAGGCTCTCGCGCAGACCGCCGACATCCCGGTGGGGGGCGGCACGGTCTTCAAGGACAAGAAGATCGTGGTCACCCAGCCGAAGGCGGGGGAGTTCAAGGCCTTCACCTCCGTGTGCACCCACCAGGGGTGTGACGTGGGGAGCGTTTCCGACGGTGTCATCGTGTGCCCCTGCCACGGCAGCAAGTTCGCCATCGCCGACGGCTCGGTCACCGACGGCCCGGCGGGCAGGCCCCTGGAGAAGAAGGAGATCAAGGTCGAGGGCGGCTCCATAGTCCTGGGCTGAGCGGCGGTCCACGCGGCGCCGGAGCAGGAGGGGGCGGCGCCGCGTGCCCGCGCCGTACCGGATGCGCGGGGCTCGCCGGGCAGGGGTCCTGTCGGTGAGGGCCGATAGGCTTTCGGGCGTGGCGAGATCTATGGGCGGTCCGGTGAGTTTCCGGCCCGAGCCGGGCACGATTCCCGAGTCCCCCGGCGTCTACCGGTTCAGGGACGCCGGTGGCAGGGTCATCTACGTGGGCAAGGCCAAGAGCCTGCGCCAGCGACTCAACTCCTACTTCGCGGACTTCGCCGGGCTGCATCCGCGCACCCAGACCATGCTCACGACGGCCGTCGGCGTCGACTGGACGGTCGTCGGCACCGAGGTCGAGGCGCTCCAGCTCGAATACTCCTGGATCAAGGAGTACGACCCCCGGTTCAACGTCAAATACCGCGACGACAAGTCCTATCCCTATCTCGCGGTCACCATGGGGGAGGAGTTCCCCAGAGTCCAGGTGCTGCGCGGCGCCAAGCGCAAGGGCATCCGCTACTTCGGCCCCTACTCCCACGCCTGGGCCATCAGGGAGACGGTGGACCTCCTGCTGAGGGTCTTCCCGATCAGGAGCTGCTCGGCCGGGGTGTTCCGGCGCGCCGCCCAGATCGACCGCCCCTGCCTGCTGGGCTACATCGGGAAGTGCTCGGCTCCCTGTGTCGGCAGGGTCACCGCCGAGGAGCACCGGGCGCTGGCCGACGACTTCTGTGACTTCATGGCGGGCAACACGGGCCGCTTCACCAAACGCCTTGAGCGTGAGATGCGTCAGGCCGCAGCCGAGCAGGAGTACGAACGCGCGGCCAGGCTGCGCGACGACATCCAGGCGCTGCGGCAGGCGATGGAGAAACAGGCGGTGGTGCTGGCCGACAACACCGACTGCGACGTGATCGCCCTGGTGGAGGACAACCTAGAGGCCGCGGTCCAGGTCTTCTACGTGCGTTCGGGGCGGATCAGGGGCCAGCGCGGGTGGGTGGTGGACAAGGTCGAGGACGCGGAGCCCGGCGAGCTCGTCGAGCAGTTCCTGCTCCAGATGTACGGCGAGGCCGCCCCCGAGGCGCTGCCCCGTGAGGTCCTGGTGCCCGCCATGCCCCCCGACGCCGAGGCGGTCGCCGAACTGCTCGGCGAGCACCGCGGGACCAGGGTGGAGATCCGCGTCCCGCAGCGTGGCGACAAGAAGACGCTCATGGAGACCGTCGAGCGTAACGCCAAGGAGGCCCTCAAGCAGCACAAGCTCAAGAGGGCCAGTGACCTGAACACCCGCAGCAGGGCGCTGCAGGAGGTCGCCGACGCGCTCGGGCTCGACCAGGCGCCGCTGCGGATCGAGTGCTACGACGTCTCCCACACCCAGGGCACCAACGTGGTCGCCTCCATGGTGGTCTTCGAGGACGGTCTGGCCCGCAAGAGCGAGTACCGCAGGTTCTCCGTCAACTCCACCGAGGGTGACGTCGCCTCGATATACGAGGTGATCTCGCGCAGGTTCAAACGCTACCTGGAGGAACGTTCCGAGACCGGGGAGCTCGACGTCGAGACGGGGGCGGCGGCGGAGGCCGGCGGGACCGGCACCGGGGCGGCTCTCGACCCGGAGACCGGCAGGCCGCGCAAGTTCGCCTATCCCCCCAATCTCGTCGTCGTCGACGGCGGCCCCGCCCAGGCGGCCGCCGCCCAGCGGGCGCTGGACGAGCTGGGGGTCGACGACGTGGCGGTCTGCGGCCTGGCCAAGCGGCTGGAGGAGGTCTGGCTGCCAGGAGAGGACCTGCCGGCGATCCTCCCCCGGTCGAGTGAGGCCCTTTACCTCCTGCAGCGCGTACGCGACGAGGCCCACCGCTTCGCCATCACCTACCATCGGTCGAAGCGGTCGAAGAGCGTGAGGGAAAGCGCCCTGGACGAGGTTCCCGGGCTCGGCCCAGCCCGCAGACAGGCGCTGATCAAACACTTCGGATCCGTGAAGCGGCTGAGTGAGGCCACCGCCGAGCAGATCCGCGAGGTTCCCGGGATCGGCCCCGCCACGGCCGAGACGATTGTGTCGGCGTTGAAGGGGGAGCACCCATGAACGACAGAGAGACCGCGTTCGTCATCGTCACCGGCATGTCGGGCGCCGGACGCAGCACCGCGGCCAAGGCGCTTGAGGACCTGGGCTGGTTCGTCATCGACAACCTGCCCCCCGGCCTGCTGTTCGCCATGGCGGAGGAGGCCGGGCGGGTCAAGCTGGCCGCGGACAAGGTGGCCGCCGTGGTCGACGTGCGCAGCCTGGCCTTCACCACCGACCTCAACGCCGCGATCGAGGAGCTCGACGGGCGCGGCGTCGCGGTGCGGGTGGTGTTCCTTGAGGCCAGCGACGAGGAACTGGTCCGCAGGTTCGAGAACGTCCGCCGCCCGCACCCGCTGCAGGCGGAGGGCCGGCTGGTCGACGGCATCGCCAGGGAACGCGGCATCCTGCGTGAGGTCCGTGCCAACGCCGACCTGGTCATCGACACCTCCAACCTCAACGTCCACGAGCTTCGCGGCAAGATCGTCGCCTTCTTCGGCGGGGAGGACCGCCCGGGGCTGCGGGTCAATGTGGTCTCCTTCGGCTACAAGTACGGCCTGCCCGTGGACGCCGACCTGGTCGTCGACTGCCGCTTCCTGCCCAACCCGCACTGGGTCCCCGAGCTGCGCCCGATGAACGGTCTGGACGCCTCCGTGCGCGACTACGTCCTCAACCAGGCGGGCGCCAAGGAGCTTCTCGACGCCTACGAGGAGGTGGTCGGCATCATCGCCGCCGGTTACACCCGTGAGGGCAAGAGCTACGCCACGCTCGCCGTCGGCTGTACCGGCGGCAAACACCGCAGTGTCGCGATGGCCGAGCAGCTCGGCGGCCGATTGCGAGATCGGGGAGGAATGGAGGTGCAGGTGAGCCACCGGGATGTGGGCCGCGAGTGAGCGAGGATCTCAAGGTCGTCGCGCTGGGCGGCGGACACGGGCTGTACGCGTCGCTGTCGGCGCTGCGCAGGGTCACCTCCGAACTGACGGCCGTCGTCACCGTGGCCGACGACGGCGGATCGAGCGGACGGCTTCGCCGTGAACTCGGCGTGCTGCCTCCCGGAGACCTCAGGATGGCCCTGGCCGCGTTGTGCGGCGACGACGATTGGGGCCGCACCTGGAGTGAGGTCGTCCAGCACCGCTTCCGCAGCGAGGGCGACCTGCACGGGCACGCGGTCGGGAACCTGCTGATCGTCGCCCTGTGGGAGCGTCTCGGTGACACGGTCGCCGGGCTCGACTGGGTCGGGCGGCTGCTCGGCGCGCACGGGCGGGTCCTGCCGATGGCCTCGGTGCCGCTCGACATCGCCGCCGAGGTCGAGCTGGACGGCCGGGTGAGCACCGTGTACGGCCAGGTGGCCTGCGCGCTCACCCCGGGCAGGGTTCGCGCGATCTCGCTGCTGCCCACCGACCCGCCGGCCTGCCCCGAGGCGGTCCAGGCGGTGCTCGAAGCCGACTGGGTGGTCTTCGGGCCGGGGTCGTGGTTCACCAGCGTGCTGCCTCACCTCAAGGTGCCCGAGCTGGCCGACGCGCTGCTGCGCACCCGGGCGCGCAGGCTGGTCGCACTCAACCTGGCCCCGCAGCCGGGTGAGACCGACGGTTTCTCACCGCAGAAACACCTGGAGGTGCTGCGTCAGCACGCCCCCTCCCTGACGATCGACGTGGTCCTCGCCGACACCGGTGTCGCCGAGGACGGTGAGGAGCTGGAGAAGGCCGCCGCCGAGCTGGGCGGGCGGCTCGTCATGGCCCCGGTCGCCGACGAGGACGGCTCCCCGCGGCACGATGCGCAACGTCTTGCCTCCGTCCTGGACGAGATTTTCCGTGAGAAGCGTTGATCCTGGTCAGCGCCGCTCAGGAGTGCGAGAAACTTCTGTGAGCCTGGTTTCTCGGCCGCATGAGGTCTGTATGGGGGAGGACGAACGCGCATGGCGATGACAGGTGTGGTGAAAGACGAGCTGAGCCGCTTGCCGGTCCTGAAGCCTTGCTGTCGTAAGGCCGAGGTGTCGACGCTGCTGCGGTTCGCCAGCGGGCTGCACCTGGTGGGCGGGCGGATCGTGATCGAGGCGGAGCTGGACACCAACGTCACCGCGAGGAGGCTCATCAAGGACATCGGAGAGGTGTTCGGGCACAAGGCGGAGGTGCTCGTCCTGGCGCCCGCCGGGTTGCGCAAGGGGTCACGCTACGTGGTCAGGGTCTACCGCGACGGCGAGGCCCTCGCCCGTCAGACGGGGCTGATCGACAACCACGGCCGTCCGGTCCGGGGCCTGCCGCGTCAGGTGGTCGCGGGGGCGACCTGCGACGCGGAGGCCGCCTGGCGGGGTGCCTTCCTGGCACACGGCTCCCTCACCGAGCCGGGCCGTTCCATGTCGCTGGAGGTGACCTGTCCCGGCCCGGAGGCGGCGCTGGCGCTGGTCGGCTCCGCCCGGCGGCTGAAGATCCACGCCAAGGCGCGCGAGGTGCGGGGTGTCGACCGCGTGGTGGTCCGTGACGGTGACGCGATCAGCGCGCTGCTGACCCGGCTCGGCGCCCACGACAGCGTGCTGGCCTGGGAGGAGCGGCGGATGCGCCGCGAGGTGCGGGCCACGGCCAACCGGCTGGCCAACTTCGACGACGCCAACCTGCGGCGCTCGGCCCGTGCGGCGGTCGCGGCGGGGGCCCGGGTGCAGCGGGCGCTGGAGATCCTCGGGGAGGAGGCGCCGGAGCATCTGGTGATCGCGGGCCGTCTGCGGGTTGAGCACAAGCAGGCCTCCCTGGAGGAGCTTGGCCAGCTCGCCGACCCGCCACTGACCAAGGACGCCATCGCCGGCCGCATCCGCCGCCTGCTGGCCATGGCCGACAAGCGCGCCCAGGACATCGGCATCCCCAACACCGAGGCGAATCTCACGGTGGACATGCTGGCGCCGTAGTCCGGTCTCCTCGTCTCGCGGGCGGTCCCGGTTCCGGGACCGCCCGTTCGCATGCCCGGCCATCGTTTTGAGATGTCTTTGCTGGTCACAGCAGTGTTGTACGGATTTATCGTGACAAGCCGGGCACTTCACTTGAATAGTGCGATACCTACGCATGAGGCAAAGGAGAAGAGACCTGCCCCCGCAAGTGGTCTAAACCAATTTGGGTCCGATAGTGTTCGTGCTTGAGGTATCAGCCCGCCCAAGTCGCCGGTCTTCTCGGCCGGCGCATGACGTACGAGGAGACCGGAACCGTGAGCATCCGCGTAGGCGTCAACGGATTCGGCCGTATCGGCCGCAACTTCTGGCGTGCGGCCGCCGCCAGCGGCAAGGACATCGAGATCGTCGCGGTCAACGACCTGACCGACAACGCCACGCTCGCCCACCTGCTCAAGTACGACAGCATCCTCGGCCGTCTGCCGTACGAGGTGAAGAGCACCGCCGACGAGATCATCGTGGACGGCAAGACGATCAAGGCCTTCGCCGAGCGCGACCCCGCCAAGCTGCCCTGGGGCGACCTGGGCGTGGACGTCGTGGTGGAGTCCACCGGTTTCTTCACCGACGCCAACAAGGCCAGGGTGCACGCCGAGAACGGCGCGAAGAAGGTCATCATCTCGGCCCCGGCCAAGAACGAGGACGTCACCGTCGTGATGGGCGTCAACCACGACAAGTACGACCCGGCCAGTCACACCGTCATCTCCAACGCCTCCTGCACCACCAACTGCCTGGCCCCCATGGCCAAGGTCATCAACGACACCTTCGGTATCGAGAAGGGTCTGATGACCACGATCCACGCCTACACGCAGGACCAGAACCTGCAGGACGGCCCGCACAGCGACCTGCGCCGCGCCCGCGCCGCCGCGCTGAACATCGTGCCGACCTCGACCGGCGCGGCCAAGGCCATCGGCCTGGTGCTGCCCGAGCTGAAGGGCAAGCTCGACGGCTTCGCGCTGCGCGTGCCGATCCCCACCGGCTCGGCCACCGACCTGACCGTCGACGTCAGCCGCGAGACCACCGTCGAGGAGGTCAACGCCGCGCTCAAGGCCGCCGCCGAGGGCGCGCTCAAGGGCTACCTGACCTACACCGAGGACCCGATCGTCTCCGCCGACATCGTCACCGACCCGTCCTCCTGCATCTTCGACGCGGGCCTGACCAAGGTGATCGGCAACCAGGTCAAGGTCGTCGGCTGGTACGACAACGAGTGGGGTTACTCCAACCGTCTCGTGGACCTCATCGAGCTGGTCGGCGCCGACCTCTGATGAAGGACCTCTCCGAGTTCGACGTGAAGGGTCGGCGCGTCCTGGTGCGCGTCGACCTCAACGTCCCCCTGGACGGGGACGTCATCACCGACGACGGCCGCATCCGGGCCTCGGTCCCGACGATCCAGGAGCTGGCGGGCAAGGGCGCGCGTGTGATCGCCTGCGCCCACCTGGGGCGTCCCAAGGGCGAGCCCAATCCGAAGTACTCCCTGGCCCCCGTCGCCAGGCGCCTGGGCGAACTGCTCGGCGCCGAGGTCGCCTTCGCCTCCGACGTGGTCGGGCCGTCGGCCCAGGCCGTCGTCGCGGGTCTTGAGGACGGCCAGGTGGCGCTGCTGGAGAACCTGCGCTTCGAGCCGGGCGAGGAGTCCAAGGACGACGCGGTGCGCGCCGCCTTCGCCGAGAAGCTGGCCGCCCTGGCCGAGCTCTACGTCGGCGACGGCTTCGGTGCCGTCCACCGCAAGCACGCCAGCGTCTACGACGTGCCGCTGCTGCTGCCGCACGCGGCGGGCAGGCTCGTCCTGGCCGAGGTCGAGGTGCTCAAGAGGCTGACCGAGGAACCCGCCAGGCCGTACGCCGTGGTGCTGGGCGGGGCCAAGGTCTCCGACAAGCTCGGCGTCATCGGCAACCTGCTCACCAAGGTCGACCGGCTGCTCATCGGCGGCGGCATGGCCTACACGTTCCTGGCCGCCCAGGGATACGAGGTCGGTCAGTCGCTGCTGCAGCGTGACCAGCTCGACCAGGTGCGCGACTTCCTCAACGAGGCGATCAAGCGCGGCGTGGAGATCGTCCTGCCCGTCGACGTGCTGGCCGCCACACACTTCGCCGAGGACGCCGACCACGAGGTCGTGGACGCCACCGCGATCCCGGCCGACCGGCAGGGGCTGGACATCGGCCCGCGCAGCCGTGAGTTGTTCGCGACGAAGCTGGCCGACGCCCGGACGGTGTTCTGGAACGGCCCGATGGGCGTCTTCGAGTTCGAGGCGTTCTCCGGGGGAACCCGAGCCGTGGCTGAGGCGTTGATCCGTTCGGAGGCCTTCACGGTCGTCGGGGGCGGTGACTCCGCCGCCGCCGTACGACAGCTGGGCCTGCCGGAGGACGGTTTCTCGCACATCTCGACCGGTGGCGGCGCCAGCCTCGAATACCTTGAGGGCAAGACACTGCCCGGCCTCGTCGCCCTGGAGGCGTAGGGGTGGACCGACGCGACGAGCGCCGTGCCGCCCGCCGTCCCCGGAACACGGGGGCGGCGGGTCCGGGACATGACCGAGACGAAGGCGGACGAGAGACGGTGAGCCACTGATGAGCACGACGCGCAAGCCGCTCATGGCCGGCAACTGGAAGATGAACCTCAACCACCTTGAGGCCATCGCCACCACCCAGAAGCTGGCCTTCGCCCTCAACGACAAGGACTTCGACAAGGTCGACGTGGCGGTGCTGCCGCCGTTCACGGACCTGCGCAGCGTGCAGACCCTGATCGACGGCGACAGGCTGCGCCTCCTGTACGGCGCGCAGGACCTCTCCCTGCACGACGCGGGCGCCTACACCGGGGAGGTCTCCGGGGCGATGCTCGCCAAGCTCGGGTGCACCTTCGTCGTGATCGGGCACTCCGAGCGGCGGCAGTACCACCGCGAGGACGACGACGTGGTCAACGCCAAGGTGCAGGCGGCCTACCGCAACTCGCTCACGCCGATCCTGTGCGTGGGGGAGGGGCTGGAGGTCCGCAGGGCGGGTGACCAGGTCTCCCACAGCGTCTCGCAGCTCGACGGGGCGCTCAGGAAGGTCCCCGCGGAGCAGGTCAGGTCGATCGTGCTGGCCTACGAGCCGGTCTGGGCGATCGGGACCGGTGAGGTGGCGACCCCGGCCGACGCGCAGGAGGTCTGCTCGGCGCTGCGTTCCCGACTCGCCGAGCTGTATGACGGCGAGGTGGCCGCCGCCGTCCGTATCCTTTACGGAGGATCGGTCAAGTCTGACAACGTCGCCGGCATCATGGCTCAGCCCGATGTGGACGGTGCCCTGGTCGGCGGCGCCAGCCTCGACCCCGGAGAGTTCGCCAAAATCTGCCGCTTTAGCGAAATGTCCGGCTGACTGGGCCATTCGGAGGGTACGACTTGACAACAGGTCGTACCCTCTTAGAGCAAGTTTGAATCGTCACGCCACAGGCGTCATCCAGGGACACACCCGGACGCGGGTCGCACACAGGGACAGGTCACGGTGACAATCGGAATCTCCATCGCCCTCATTTTGTCGAGCATGCTGATGGTGCTGCTTGTTCTGCTCCACAAGGGCAAGGGCGGCGGCCTCTCGGACATGTTCGGCGGCGGCTTCTCGTCGTCGTTTGGTGGCTCCTCCGTGGTGGAGCGCAACCTCGACCGGCTCACCGTCATCACCGGTGTGGTCTGGTTCGTGTGCATCATCGCGTTGGGCCTCATTCTCAGGCCCTGATCCGGCTACGCAAGCGTGACAGTGGTTCAGCCCCCCGCATCCAACCGAGCGCAGGGGCCATCGAGCGAGGAGTTCATCCGTGGGTAGTGGCAACGCGATCCGTGGCAGTCGTGTCGGCGCGGGCCCGATGGGGGAGGCGGAGCGTGGCGAGGCGGCTCCCCGGGTAAGGGTTCCGTTCTGGTGCGCGAACATGCATGAGACGCGCCCAAGCTTCGCCAGTGACGCCGCCGTCCCTGAGTTCTGGGACTGCCCCCGGTGCGGTCTTCCCGCCGGTCAGGACGAGGCGAACCCGCCCGCTCCGCCGCGCAACGAGCCTTACAAGACGCACCTGGCCTACGTGAAGGAGCGTCGCAGCGACAAGGACGGCGCTCAGATCCTGGCCGAAGCCCTGGAGCGGCTGCGCTCCTCCTCGCGACCCATTTACTAGTACGGCACGCCGAGAGGCCCTCGTGGAACATCCGCGCGAGGGCCTCTCGGCATGACTACGGAATGATTACGGATCTTGTCATGCGGAGATTTCTCCGCTTATATGGGGGGTGATGGCTCCGGCTGGGGCCGATCTTCGAACTCGAAGTCCGGTTGCCTGAGTGTGCGCACCAGTTCGTCCAGCCCGGCTTTCACCCGTTCGACGTCCATGCCCAGTGTCCTGCGCTGGTGCAGGTAAAGAGGAGCGGCCAGCGGGGCAAGCAGGGCGTCCGCCAGGTAGTGGACGTCCGTGTCGGGACGAAGGTTCAGCAGCAGCGTCGTCAGATGCAGGTGGTAGGCGGCGTAGGAGCCGCCGGTGTACCGCGCCTCCGGTGCGCTGGCTTCTGCGAAGAGCAGCAGGTCGGCCTGTTCCTCGGTGCGGTCGACCAACGCCTCCATGAAGGCGATGATGCGTTCGGAGGCTGGCGCCCCCGGCCCGAGCGGTGGCGGTCCGTGCAGGAACGCGGCCTGCAGGGTGCGTTCTCGCTCGTCGATCAGCGCGTACGCCAGACCGGCCCGATCCCCGAATCGCCGGTAGACCGTGCCGACCCCGACACCTGCGACCTGAGCCACTTCGTCCATTGACAAGCTCTCCACACCGCCGGAGGCCGTGATGCGCCGGGCGGCGGAGAGAATCTTTCTCCGATTCTCCGCCGCGTCGGCCCGCTCTCTGGGAGCGTCTCCGACGAGTGGTAGCTCCTTCCCCGTTACTGAGGGCTCCTTCCTGGTCGGCTCAGCCATCGAAGGCGGTTCCGGATGCGGCGCCCGTCTCCCCGGCCGCGCCCATGTCCTTCTTCATATTCATGATCGTATCTGTGTGGAGGCTCCCGCGTGTCTCGGCGGCGAAGATCCTTATATCTTCCTTTCCGGACATAGGGAACATAACGGATGCATCTCCTGTTCTTGCTGGACTGCGCTGGTTATCCGTTGGCTCCTGTCCCGGCCGGGACTGTAGGTTCCTGCCGTGACCGGCACAGAGGCGACGACGAAGATCAGGCCCGCGAACACGGCGGACGCGGCGGCGATAGCGCACATCCACATGACCTCCCGGGCGGTGACCATGCCGTACCTGCCGCCGCAGAGACGCGACCACGCCCAGGTCACCCGATGGATCGAGGAGGTCGTGCTCGCCTCGTGCCGGACCTGGGTCGCGGTGCGGGACGGAGAGGTCGTCGGCTACGCCGCCCTTGAGGGGGACATGCTCGAACATCTCTACCTGAGGCCGGACATCCGCCGCCAGGGCGTCGGCACGCTCCTGCTCGACGAGGTCAGGCGGCACAGCCCGGACGGCCTCTCCCTGTACGTCTTCCAGAGCAACGTCGAGGCCCGCGCCTTCTACGAACGCCACGGGTTCACCGTCTTCGACACCGACGACGGCCAGCGGAACATGGAGAAACTGCCCGACATGACTCTTCGCTGGACACCGTACGACGCGCACCGCTGATTCGCCCGCGAGCCGTGCGGTCACGGCATCATGGGGAAAACGGGGATAAGCCCTCGGAAGGGGGTGGAAGCAAATATCGTTTCCCGTGTCTCCGGGGGCAGGAAGGCCGGTTGTCACCCGTCGAGGCGGTGGCCGTACCCGGTGAATTGGATCTTCGTCGTGACTCCGGGTAGCGTGCGCGAGGCCGCCGGACGCTCCGGCGCGGCCCAGAGCCCGGATGACCGCAACGCTGGAAGGACACGAACATGAACGCCGGAAACCCCCGTCCCCTGCGGATGCTCGTCACCGGAGGCGGAACCGGCGGTCACACCTACCCCGCGCTGACCACGGTCGCGGCCGTGCGCGAGCAGGCCGCTGCCCGCGGCCTCGGCCTCGACGTCCTCTGGGTGGGTACGGCAAGCGGCCTTGAGGCCCGTGTCGCGGCCGAGCACGGCATCCCGTTCCGCGCGATCAAGGCGGGCAAGCTCCGGCGTTCCCCCAATCCGCGTGAACTGCTCACCAATCTCGCCGACATGTTCCGCATTCCCGTCGGTGTCCTGCAGGCCTTCGGCATCGCCGCCCGCTACCGTCCCGACGTGGTGCTGTCGACCGGGGGATACGTGTGCGTGCCGCTGGGACTGGCCTCCAGACTGCTCGGCCGGCCGCTGGTGATGCACGAACAGATCACCGCGCTCGGCCTGGCCAACCGCATCCTGGCGCGCTTCGCCACCCGCGTCGCGCTCACCCATCCCTCGTCGGTCGAGCACCTGCCCGCCTCCGCGCGGGAACGTGCCGTGGTCACCGGCAATCCCGTCCGCCCTCACCTGCTGAACGGCAACGCCCCGTCGGGCCGCTGGCACTTCCGTCTGTCGCCCGAACTGCCGCTGGTCTACGTGACCGGCGGGGCACAGGGCAGCAGGCAGATCAACACCATGATCGAGGCCGTCCTGCCGTCGCTGCTCACCAGGGCGCAGGTGCTCCACCAGTGCGGCGCGGGCTGGATCGACGGGCTCAGCCGGACCGCCGCGGCCCTGCCCCCCGAACTGGCGGAGCGCTATCAGCCGGTGGCCTACGTGGGGGAGGAACTGGCCCACGTGTTCGCCGCCGCCGACGTCGTCGTCTCCCGCAGCGGCGCCGGTACGATCGCCGAACTGACCGCGATCGGCAAGCCGTCCGTCCTGATCCCCCTGATCCCGTCGGCGGGGGACGAACAGCGGCAGAACGCCCGCTACCTGGCCGAGGCGGGGGCGGCCAGGGCGCTCCTCGACGCGGGTCCCGCCCCGGAGCACCTGCTCGCCGAACTCGGATCGTTGCTGGCCGACCCCCACGCCCGCGCCACCATGGCCAAGGCCGCCAAGTCCCTCGGCCGTCTCGACGCCGCCGACGCCCTCGCCCGCGTCGTCCTCCAGGAGGCGGCCGTCGGCTGAGCCCGCTCGGCTGAACACCCGAGAACGGGGAACGGGCGGCCGCGTCCCGGGGGTGCCGGGCCGGACCGGTACGTGCCCCGGGCACAGGATCGAGGCGTGGCGCGCCGAGGGCGCCGGGACAGGGCCGCCATGAGGCGTTCACGGCCGCGCTCGGCCGGTGGACCCGAGACGCGGTCCGCCTCGGTCACCAGTGCGCGACCTCGAACATCATGCCCGGCCGGATGTCCTGGCGCGCGGGGCGGCCTGAGCCCGTCGCCCTGTCCGGCTCGGGCACGGTCTCGCCCGAGAGCAGCGCCTGCAGGATCGTCTCCCAGGTGCCGTCCGTCGACCAGCGCCGATGGCGGTTGTAGACGGTCTTCCACCGGCCGTAGACCTCGGGGACGGCACGCCACGAGCAGTCGGCCCGGCTGCGGAAGAACACTCCGTTGATGGTCGCCCGGTGATCGGCCCAGCGATGACCCCTGCGGGGATGCGAGGGTAAAAGCGGCGCCAGCCGTACCCACTCGTCCTCGGTCAGGTCGTGACGCTTCAACCGGTTGTCCACGACCTCATGATGTACACCATTTGTGCCCACTGATCTATCCGCCACGTCTTCGCCCTGACGGGACGGCGTGTCGCCGGGGCGTATCGGGTGCCCGTTAGGCGGGCGCGCCCGCGGGGTCCTCGCCGCCACGGGGCCGGGGAAGGGACGGCGCGGTCGTTACGGGACGCCTCTCGCGAGTCGCGGGCCGCGCGGCCGGTCGTCCGAAAAGCGCCGGACATTGCCGTGCCGCTTGCGAATTTGTATTTTCCAGGAGAAAACGACCCGGGCGACGGGCGTTCTCCACGTGTCGATTCTGACGAGGAACCCCCCAGAAGAAGGAGCCGTCAGATGACCTCCAAGATCGTGCTGGGCGCCGTCGTGGTCGTGACGGCGCTGACGTCGGCCACACCGGCTACGGCGTCCGAGCCGGAGAGCCCGGTCCAGCAGGGCGTGGGCCACAGCTACTACAACGGCGATCCGGTGTCCCTGCGGACCGCGGGAGGCCCCGACCACTACATCATGAGCGATCCCACCTACTCGGGACTGAGCTGCAACGTCGGGGCGTTCGGTGTGCCCCTCGTCAAAAGTGGCAACGACTGGGGCGACAGGAGCCCGGTCAACCAGGAGACCGCCTGCGTCGACGGCATGTTCGCCGCGCAGCGGTACATGGACATGCTGCGCGACTGGTTCGGGCGCGACGGCACCGATGGGCAGGGCCGTACCCTCCCGGTGTATCTCAAGCCGGACGTGGTCGGCTCCTACCTGAGCGGGTGGGTCGCCCTGGGCCGGAACCAGGCGGGCACGAAGTGGGCCACCTCACTGGACACGGTCGGGCACGAGTACGGTCTGCGGACCTTCCTGGAGTCCGGCTCGGGCTGGAGCGGCTCCTCCGGCGGTGACGGCCAGGAGCACCAGGGACTCAACGAGTCGTCGGGTGACATCTTCGCCACGCTGCTCGAACACTACGTCGGCCACCCGGACACACTCGACGAGCCGGACTACCTGATCGGTGAGGAGTTCGACCTGAAGGGCGACGGGCCGGTCCGCAACATGTACAACCCCTCCCGGCTGGACGGCAAGAACTGCTACACCCGCTTCACCACCGACGCCGGCCCGCAGAACCACTGGTTCTACCTGCTCGCGGAGGGGACCAACCCGGTGGGCAAGCCCTCCAGCCCCGTCTGCTCCGGGCCCTCGGCGCTGAGGGGCATCGGCATCCGTAAGGCGGGGGAGATCTTCTACCGTGGCATCCAGCTCAAGACCGCCCCCTGGAACTACGCCAAGGCACGCGCGGCCACCGTACAGGCCGCCGCGACCCTCTACCCGGGAAGCTGCACCGAGGTGAACGCCGTCAGGGCCGCCTGGAGCGCGGTCGGGGTCGCCGCCAAGACCGGGGAACCGATCTGCGACTGAGATCCCGTCCCGGAGACCTCCGCATCGCTCCCGGCGGCGGTGAGGGCCCCGCCGGGGGCGCCCCGGCCGGATGAGCGGTCCGAGGTCTCCCGTCCCGGCGCCTCCGCCGGGATCACGGCCGCCCAAGCGAAACGATCGAGGTGTGGGCCGCCGGTCAGCGGTGGTAGACCTCCTCACCGCCGACGAAGGTCATCGCGACCCTGGTCCGCCAGATGTCCGCCGCCGGTTCGGTGAACGGGTCGCGGTCGAGGACGACCAGGTCCGCGCGGTTGCCGGGGGAGATGACCCCGGCCTCGTCGTCTCCGTTGATCCAGGCCGAGCCCGCGGTGTAGGCGGTCAGCACGGTGGACAGGTCCAGGCACTGGCCCGGCAGGAACGGCGTCCGGGCGGTGGGGTAGTCCACGTGGACCGAGCCGCCGGGCTCGGTGCGGTTGACCCCGACGTGCATGCCCTGGAACGGGTCGGCGGTCGAGACGGGCCAGTCACTGCCCGCGCAGAACCGGGCGCCCGAACGCAGCAGGTCGGCGAAGGGGTACTGCCAGGCGGACCGCTCCTCGCCGAGGAAGGGGATCGTCAGCTCGTCCATCTGCGCGTGATGGGTCGCCCACAGCGGCTGCAGGTTGGCGGTCACCCCGAGGGCGGCGAAGCGCGGCACGTCCGAGGGCTCGATGATCTGCAGGTGCGCGATGTGGTGCCGGTTGGCGGGGTCCGTCCCCTCGAAGCTGTCGAGGGCCTCGCGGACCGCGCGCTCGCCGATGGCGTGGAAGTGCACCTGGAAGCCGTGCCGGTCCAGTTCGGCGACGTGGCCCTTCAACAGCGCCGGGTCCACGTAGGAGAGGCCGGTGCCGCCGCAGCGGCAGTAGGGCTCGATCACCGCGGCGGTGAAGTTCTCGGTGATGCCGTCCTGCATGATCTTCACCGAGGTGGCGCGGAAGCGCTCCAGGCCCTCGGCCGAGGCACGGCGTTCGATCAGCTCGGGGATCTGCTCGGCGCCACGGGTGCGGTCCCACCACAGCGCGCCGACGACCCTGGCCCTCAGCCGCCCCGAGGCGGCGGCCGACAGGTAGACGGGCAACTGGTCGTCCCAGCCCGCGTAGGAGCCGACGATGGCGTCCTGCCAGCCCGTGACGCCCAGGGAGAACAGGTGGTTCTGGGCCTCGACGAGCGCGTCGGCCATGTCGCCCGGCGTCGGGCTCGGTGCGAGCAGCCCGACCAGGTCCATCGCGCCCTCGTGCAGCACGCCGCTCGGCGTGCCGTCCGGGTCGCGCTCGATGCGTCCGTCCGGCGGGTCGGGCGTCTCGCGGGTGATGCCCGCCCGCCGCAGGGCGAGGGTGTTGACCCAGGCCGCGTGGTGGTCGCGCTGGAGCAGGTAGGCGGGCCGGTCGAGGAAGTCGATCTGTGAGCGGTGCGGCAGGCCGCCCGGGAAGGCCGCCATGTCCCAGCCGCCGCCGTCGATCCACTCGCGGGTGGTGTTCGCCTCCGCGTAGGAGATGATCCGCTCCAGGTACTCCGGCAGGCCGTAGACCTCGGACAGGTCGCACCTGGCCCGTTCGAGGCCCGCCTGCACCGGGTGGATGTGCGCGTCGGTGACGCCGGGGATCAGCAGGCCGCCGTCCAGGTCCACGGTCTCGTGGCCGGGGGCGGCCCGCCGTAGGAGGTCGCTCTGGGGGCCGACGGCGGCGATCCTGCCGTCACGGACCAGCACGGCCTCGGCGAAGGCGTCCGCGGCCAGGAACGCCCGGCCGCCGCGGAACAGGATGTCGTTCACCGCTCCTCCGCGTACACGTGGGACGGGTGGGTCATGGCTCTCCTCTGTGTGCGGTGACGGTCGTGGCTCAGCGTCCGGTGATGGAGTCGGCGACCCGTGCCAGGACGGAGGTACGGCCCAGCCCGGCCCGCTCCCTGGCGTCCGCCCTGCGGTACAGGTCGTACATGGCGTGTACCCCGATCCAGCGCAGCGGCTCGACCTCCCAGCCTCGCACCCTGCGGCCGACCCAGGGCAGCGAGGCCAGCTCGGTGTCCCGGCGCAGGATCAGGTCCCGCAGTGTACGGCCCGCCAGGTTGGTCGTGGTCACCCCGTGCCCGGTGTAGCCGCCCGCCCAGCCGATGCCGGTGGCGTGGTCGACGTGCACGCTCGCGCACCAGTCGCGGGGCACACCGAGCACGCCGGACCAGGCGTGGGCCACCCTGGAGGCGCGCACGGCGGGGAACATGCCGGTCAGCAGCTCCCACAGCGCCTCGATCGTCCAGCTGTGCGTGTGCCCCCTGTCGTCGACGCGCGAGCCGTACAGGTAGGGCTTGCCGCGCCCGCCGAAGGCGATCCTGCCATCCGCGGTGCGCTGGGCGTACATGTAGTAGTGCGCCATGTCGCCGAGCAGCTCGCAGCCCTCCCAGCCGATCTCGTCCCACAGCTCGCCGAGCGGCTCGGTGACGATCATGGAGCTGTTCATCGGCAGCCAGGCCCGGTGGTACTGCCGGAGTTCCGCGGTGAACCCCTCGGTCGCCCTGATGACGTAGTCGGCGCGGACGGTGCCGTACGGCGTGCGGGCCCGCCCCGGCGCGATCTCGATGACGGGGGTGCGTTCGACGATCTCCACCCCGAGGTCCCGTACGGCCCGCGCCAGGCCACGGGCGAGCTTGGCCGGCTGGATGCGGGCGCAGTGCGGGCTCCAGATCGCGCTGACCGCCCCCTCGACCCGAAGGCGGGCCTCCCGTTCGGCCGGGTCGAGCAGCCTGACGTCCTCCTCCGTCCAGCCCCAGTGCCGTTCGTGCGCGAGCAGCTCACGCAGCCGCCGGTCCTGGGCGGCGTTGGTCGCCACCGTGGTCACGCCGCCCTTGACGATGTCGGCGTCGACGCCCTCCTCCCCGGCGACGGTCACGACCTCGTCGACCGCCTCGAACATCACCCGCTGCAGCCGTCTGGCCGCCTCGACGCCGTGTGTCCTGGCGTAGCGTTCCGGCGTTCCGGCCAGCTCGCCGACGAGCCAGCCGCCGTTGCGTCCCGAGGCGCCGTATCCGGCGAACTCCTTCTCCAGTACGACGACCCGCAGTTCCGGTCGCGCCTTCTTCAGGTAATACGCCGTCCACAGACCGGTGTAGCCCGCGCCGACGATCGCCACGTCGGCGTCGCGGTCGCCGCCGAGGGGGGCACCCGCCTCGGGAAGGCCGAGGGAGCGGTACCAGAAGGAGACGTCTCCGTTGACGAAGTCATCGGAGAGTGGAACACGCGTGCTCATGGCCATACATACTGCTATATCCGTCAATTAGTACGAACCTTCCAACGGAAACCGTTGTATAAACGCATCATGGGTGATATTTCATGACGTAACTGGGGTCTCACTCCCGTGTAGCGCTCCCGTAACGGAGACGCGGCAGGCTGTGCCTGACAGAGGGAGTGATCCGATGGGGTTTCTGAGGATTCGTACCACGGTTGACGAGCGTCCCGGGCGGCTGTCCTCGCTGGCCGCCGCACTGGCGGACAAGGGTGGCAACATCCTGGGCCTGAGCGTCCAGTCCGACACCGAGGGCACCGTGGACGAGTTCCTCGCCGACATCCCCTCGGGACCCGAGACGGTGCGCCGGGTGCTTGAGGAGGCGGGCGGCCGCCAGGTCCAGGTCGTCACCGCGACCGCCCACGAGCTGACCGACGAGCCGACCCGCGCCCTGCTGCTCGCCGCCGGGTTGCGCGCGGAGCCCTGGCGCCTCCCCGAACTGCTGGCCGAACTGCTGCGCGCCGAGGACGCCCGCTGGGTCGACGGCGCGGAGAGGGGCGACCTTCCTGACCCGACGCTGCTGACCGTCCCGGTGACTCCGCGCCGCTCCGTGCGGCTGCGCAGGGCCGGGCTGCCCTTCACCCTGACGGAGGCCGCCAGGGCCGCCTCCTTCGTACGGCTGGCCCAGCCGACCCTGCGGCAGCGGCCCGGCGCCGAACGGGTCGTCACGCTGTCCGACGGCACCCAGGCGCGGGTCCGCCCGCTCACCGAGCTCTACCGCGAGGCGGTTCGCGACCTGCACGACCGCTGCTCGCCGGAGTCCCGCCGCTTCCGCTACCTCACCCCGGAGCCCGTGCTGCCGCCCCAGGCCTTCGACCGGCTCTGTGACCGCTCCCGGGGCCGGTCGCTGGTGGCCGGGCACGACGGGCAGGTCATCGCCGTGGCCACCCTCGCGCTCACCCCCGGACCGGGGACCGCAAGGATGGCCCTGCTGGTCGAGGACCGCTGGCAGGGCATGGGACTGGGCGCCGCGCTGGCCAGGATGATCCTCACCGCCGCCCGCGATCTGGGACTCGCCGAGGTCAGGGCCGCGATGCTCACGGACAACGCGCGAATGCTCGCCCTGCTGGCCTCGCTGGGAGCGGCGGTCACCCCGACCGACGACCCCGGCGTGGTCGAGGCCAGGCTCGCGGTCGGCACACTGGCCGGGGCGTTCCCGGGGTGAGTCTCCAGCCGGGTGCGCGACCTGTCCGCTGACCCGCCGTCATACGACGGGGGACGGGGTCAGGGGGAGGAGATCCGGCCGAGGGAGGCGGGGATCTTGGCGGCCGCGGCCCTGTCCAGCAGGAACAGCGTCCGCTGCCTGCCGCGGGCGCCCGCCGCGGGAATCTGCACCGGCCCCGTGTCGGACAGCGCCAGCCGTACGGCGGAGGCCTTCTCCGCGCCGGCGGCGACCACCCACACCTCACGCGCCGCCTGGATGACCGGCAGCGTCAGTGAGATCCGGGTGGGCGGCGGCTTCGGCGAACCGTGCACCGCGACCACGGGACGGGTCTCGTAGAGCGCGGGCATGCCGGGGAACAGCGAGGCGACATGGCCGTCCGGGCCCATGCCCAGCAGAAGGATGTCGAACGACGGCGCGGGCCCGTGATCCTCGGGGAGCGCGGCGCGGTGCAGCTTCTCGGCGTAGGCGTCGGCGGACTCCTCGGCCGTCATCCCGGAGTCGGGGCCGCGCATCACGTGGACACGGGCGGGGTCGAGGTCGACCTGGTCGAGCAGGGAGGCACGGGCGCCGGTCTCGTTGCGCTCGGGGTCGCCGGACGGCAGGAAGCGCTCGTCACCCCACCAGATGTCCAGGTGCCGCCAGTCGATCGCGTCACGGGCGGGGCTGGCCGCGATCTCGGCCAGGGTCGCGATGCCGACGGTGCCGCCGGTCAGCACCAGGGAGGCCGAGCCCCGGCTCGACTGGACGTCGACGAGGCCGGTGATCACCCGGGCGGCGACCGCCTTGGCGAGCATGTCGGCGTCACGATGAATGATCACAGTGGGAACGCTCACGGGACTTCTCTCTCAAGAACTCTCGGCGGGTGCCACGGCCGGGCCTTCGGTATGGGAGCCCCGCCGTGAGGGCGTCCCGCAGCGGACCGCGGGACGCCTCACCCGGGTTTCAGGACTTGCGGCCGCGGGCGATCCGCCGGATCGCGGCCTCGTAGATCTCGTCCGGGTCGAGACGGCGCATCTCCTCGGCGAGCAGTTCCGCGGTCGGCCGCCTGGTCAGCGCGACCTGCCGGTCGGGCCTGCCGGGACGTGACAACGTGGCCAGCCGCCCGTCGCCACGGGTGATGGAGATGTCGCCGTTGGTGGTGGTCAGCCTGACCGCGGTCAGGCCCGGCCCCTCCGAGTCGACGACCTTGACCGGGACGCCGAGGCGCTCGCTCAGCCACGCCGCCAGCAGCAGCGCGCTCGCGTGCCCCGGTACGGCCTCGACGACCCCCTTCTTGACCTTGCTGACCGGTTGGTCGAACACGGCGGCCAGCAGGCTCCGCCACGTCGTCAGCCGGGTCCAGGCCAGGTCGGTGTCGCCGGGCACGTACCCCTTCGACCGGCCCGTGATCGCCTCGACCGAGTCGGCGGCCGACCTGGCGTCGACGATGCGGCGCTGCGCGAGCAGGCCGATCGGGTCCTTCGCCGGGATGGCGGGGCAGGAGCCCGGCCACCAGACGACCACCGGGGTGTCGGTCAGCAGCAGCGGGCCGATCACCGATTCGGCGTGCTCGGTGAGCTCGCCGTACAGGCGCAGCAGGATCACCTCGCCCGGGGTCGTCTCGCCGACCCGGATCTCGGCGTCGAGACGGTTGGGCTCCCTCTGGTCACGGGGGATGACGACCAGTATCCGGGAGGGGTGCTCCCTGGCCGCCTCGGTCGCCGCCCTGACCGCGTCGTACTGGTTGCCCTCGTCGCACACCACCACCAGCGTCAGCACCATGCCGACCGCGGGGGTGCCCATCTGGTGCCGCAGCTGGGTGAGCTGGGAGGAGATCTTCGACGCCGTCGTGCCGGTGAGCATGAAGCTCGTCATCTACAACCTCCTCCACTCGCGTCCGTCGCGGGCCATCATCTCGTCGGCCGAGGTGGGACCCCAGGTGCCGGAGGGATACTCCTCCGGCGGGCCCTGGGTGGCCCAGAAGTCCTCGATCGGGTCGAGGATCTTCCACGACAGCTCGACCTCCCGCTGGTGCGGGAAGAGCGGCGGATCACCGATCAGCACGTCCAGCAGCAGCCGCTCGTAGGCCTCGGGGGAGGACTCCATGAACGACTCGCCGTAGGCGAAGTCCATCGAGACGTCCCTGACCTCCATCGCGGTCCCCGGCACCTTCGAACCGAAGCGCACCGTGATGCCCTCGTCCGGCTGGACCCGGATGACCAGGGCGTTCTGCCCCAGGATCTCGGTGTCGTCCTTGCTGAACGGCAGGTGCGGCGCACGCTGGAAGATCACCGCGACCTCGGTCACCCTGCGGCTGAGGCGCTTGCCGGTGCGCAGGTAGAACGGCACCCCGGCCCAGCGGCGGTTGGCGATCTCCAGCTTGACCGCGGCGTAGGTCTCGGTGATGGAGTCCGGCGGGATGCCGTCCTCCTGGGTGTAGCCCGCCACCGGCTCCCCGCCCTGCCAGCCCGGCCCGTAACGACCCCTGGCGGTGGACAGCTCCAGGTCCGGCGGAAGCTGCACCGCCTTGAGGACCTTCTCCTTCTCCCTGCGCAGCGAGTCGGCCCCGAACGACGTCGGGTCCTCCATCGCCACCAGCGCGAGCAGCTGCAGCAGGTGGTTCTGGATGACGTCACGGGCCGCGCCGATGCCGTCGTAGTATCCGGCCCTGCCGCCGATGCCGATGTCCTCGGCCATCGTGATCTGGACGTGGTCGACGTAACCCCGGTTCCAGATCGGCTCGAACAGGTTGTTGGCGAAGCGCAGCGCCAGGATGTTCTGGACGGTCTCCTTGCCCAGGTAGTGGTCGATGCGGAACACCGAGCTCTCCGGGAAGACGGCGCTGGTGATCGCGTTGAGCTCCTGGGCGCTCCGCAGGTCGTGCCCGAAGGGCTTCTCGATCACCACGCGGCGCCAGGAGCCCTCCGGGGCGTTGGCCAGCCCCGTGCGCTTGAGCTGCTGGACCACCACCGGGAAGAACTTCGGCGGAACCGACAGGTAGAACCCGTAGTTGCCGCCCGTCCCCCTGGTCTGGTCGATCTCCTTGAGCATCATGGCCAGCGCGTCGAAGGCCCCGTCGTCGGTGAACTCCCCGGGGCAGAAGAAGATGCCCTCGGAGAGCTGCTTCCAGACCTCCTCGCGGAAGGGCGTGCGCGCGTGCTCCTTGACGGCGTCATGGGTGAGCTGCGCGAAGTCCTGGTCCTGCCAGTCACGGCGGGCGAAACCGACCAGGGAGAAACCGGGGGGCAGCAGCCCCCGGTTCGCCAGGTCGTAGATCGCCGGCAGCAGCTTCTTGCGTGCCAGGTCGCCCGTCACGCCGAACAGGACCAGCACGCACGGGCCCGCGACCCGGGGCAGCCGCTTGTCGCGGGGGTCGCGCAGCGGATTGGACTCGATCAGGGCCTCGGTGGTGCTGACGGTCGCCGCCGCGGACGTCTCGGCCGCGGACCGCTCGCCCCCCACGGGGTCGGCGTGCGCGTCCTCGCCGCGCACGTCCTCCGGCTCCGCCTCTGCCGGGCGGGCTCCGGACTGCTTGTCACTCATTCAGGCCTCCCGCGCAGCCTCAAGGAGGCGTGCGACACCGGCGGTGCGGTCGGTCAGGTGGAGTCGTACCGCGGGCCGTCCCCGCCCGGCCAGCGCGTCCTGGTCTCCCAGAGCCTGCGCCAGCTGCAGCCTGCCCAGCGTGTACGGCTTGCCGGGCACCTCGACGTCCTCCTCGACGGCCCCGGTGATCTGCAGGAACACACCGTTCTGCGGGCCGCCCTTGTGGTACTGGCCGGTCGAGTGCAGGAAACGGGGGCCCCACCCGAAGGTGACCGGCCGCTCGGTGCGCACCGCCAGGCGGCCGCGCAGCGTCGCCGGGTCGGCGGCGCTCCAGGCGTCGGTCATCTCCTCGAAGGAGGCGTCCTCGGCGTGCGGGGCGTCGAAGGCCGCCTCCCTGTCGAGGTAGGCCATGATCGCCAGATAGCCGTCCTCGGGGACGGCCTCCAGCAGGCGGGTGAGCACCTCGGGCAGGTCCTTGGGGACCTCGCCGCCGGGCAGCTCGCCGTACACCTCGACCGGGCCGTCGACCAGGATCGGCGTGCCCGTGGGCAGCTCCTCCCGGTCGAGCAGCCTGCCGGTGTTCTCCTTCGACTCGGCCACGTTCGGCTGGTTGAAGGGGTCGATGCCCAGCAGGCGGCCCGCGACGGCCGTGGCGTACTCCCACACCAGGAACTGGGCTCCCAGCGGGCCGCCGACCGTGACCACCCCGTCGGAGTCGATCCCGGCGACCAGCTCGTCCGGAGCCTCACCCGGGTCGGCGCCGACGACCGGCAGGATGCCCCTGCCGGACTTGCCGGTCGACTCGGCGATCAGCTGCTCGATCCAGTCGGGCAGGCCGTTGATCTCGGACAGGCCGTCCTCAAGCACGAGCTTGTCGCGCCCGGCGAGCGCGGCGGCGCCGAGGGCGGCGCCCAGCTCCAGGCCGGGATTGCCCTCGGACCGCGCGAGCAGCGGCCGCACCTCGGCGGCCTCGTCGAGTAGCCGTTCGACGTCGGCGCCGGCCAGTGCGCTGGGCACCAGGCCGAAGGCCGTCAGGGCGCTGTAGCGGCCACCGACGTTCGGGTCGGCCAGGACGACCGGGTAACCGGCCTCGACGGCGATCCGCTCAAGCGGTGAGCCGGGGTCGGTGACCACGACGATCCGCTCGGCCGGGTCGATGCCCGCCTCACGGAAGGCCTTCTCGTAGATGCGCCGGTGGCTGTCGGTCTCGACGGTGCCACCGCTCTTGCTGGCGACGACCAGGACCGTGCGGTCGAGCCTGTCGCGCAGCGCGCGCAGCACCTGGCCGGGGTCGGTCGTGTCGAGCACGGTCAGCGGCACGTCGGCGGTCGTGGTGATGACCTCGGGGGCCAGTGAGGAGCCGCCCATGCCGGCCAGGACCACGTGGTCGAGGCCCCGCTCGCGGGCCCGCTCGACCAGCTCGCCGATCTGCGGCAGCAGCTGCCTGCTGCTCAGCGGAAGGTCGAGCCAGCCGAGACGGATCGCGGCCTCGGCCGCGGCGTCCGGGCCCCACAGGGCGGGGTCTCCGTTGGAGAGGGCCTCGGGAACGCCCTCTGAGGCGAGCCGGGCGGCCGCCTCGGCGGCCTGCTCGGCGAGCTTCTCCTCGGCGAACGTCACGGAAACCGACATGTGTTTCACGCCTTCCGGAGTTCGGCGGCGACGGTGGCCAGCAGCTCGTTCCAGGAGGCCTCGAACTTCTCGACGCCCTCCTCCTCCAGCACCCGCACGACGTCGTCGTAGTCGATGCCGGCCTCCTTGAGGGCGGCCATGGTGTTCCAGGCGTCCTCGTAGTGGGGGCGGACGGTGTCACCGGTGACGCGGCCGTGGTCGGCGACGGCGTTGAGGGTCTTCTCCGGCATGGTGTTGACCGTGTTCCGGGTGACCAGCTCGTCGACGTAGAGGGTGTCGGGGTAGCTGGGGTCCTTGGTGCCGGTCGAGGCCCACAGCGGGCGCTGCGGGCGGGCCCCCGCGGCGCTCAGCGCCTGCCAGCGCGGAGAGTTGACCACGTCCTCGTAGGCGGCGTGGGCCAGGCGGGCGTTGGCGACCGCGGCCTTGCCCTTGAGGGCCCCGGCCTCGGGGGTGCCGACCTTGTCCAGGCGCTTGTCGATCTCGGTGTCGACCCGGCTGACGAAGAAGGAGGCGACCGACTCGATGCCCGCCAGGTTCAGGCCGTTGGCCTTGGCCCGTTCGAGGCCGGTCAGCCAGGCGTCCAGGACCGCGCGGTAGCGTTCGAGGGAGAAGATCAGCGTGACGTTGACGCTGATGCCCTCCGAGATCGCCTGCGTGATCGCGGGCAGGCCCTCGGCCGTCGCGGGGATCTTGATGAACAGGTTGGGACGGTCCACCATCCACCACAGCGCCCGCGCCTCGGCGACGGTCTCGTCCGTCTTCCTGGCCAGGCGGGGGTCGACCTCGATGGAGACCCTGCCGTCGACGCCGCCGGTGGCGTCGTAGACGGGCCTGAGCACGTCGGCGGCCCAGCGGATGTCGTAGGTGGTGATGGCGCGCACCGCCTCCTCGACCTCCACCCTCCGCACGGCGAGGTCGTGGAGCTGGGTGTCGTAGGCGTCGCCCTTGCTCAGCGCCGAGGCGAAGATCGTCGGGTTGGAGGTGACGCCGACCACGTGCTTGTCGCGGATCAGCGCCTCCAGGTTGCCGGTGCGCAGGCGCTCCCGGCTGATGTCGTCAAGCCAGATGGAGACGCCCTGGTCGGATAGGCTCTTGAGAATCTCACTCATGATCAATTTCCCGTCGTCTCGCCCTTGTCGGCCCCGGTCCTGGCGAGGCTTGCCTTGGCTGCGGCGGCCACGCGCTCGGCGGTGAGACCGAACTGCTCGTAAAGGGTCCTGTAGGGAGCCGAGGCTCCGAAGTGCTCCAGGCTGACCACTTCCCCCTCATCTCCCACGAACTCCCGCCAGCCCAGCCCGATTCCCGCCTCGACGGCGACCCTCGCGCGGACCGCCGGCGGCAGCACCGTCTGCCGGTAGGCGGCGTCCTGGGCGTTGAACCACTCGACGCACGGCATCGAGACGACCCGGGCGGAGATGCCCTGGGCCTCAAGGAGCTCACGGGCCCCGACGGCCAGTTCGACCTCCGAGCCGGTGCCGATCAGGATGACGTCGGGCTGCCCGTCTGAGGCGTCCTGGAGCACGTAGGCGCCCCTGGCGACCTTCTCCGCGTCGGCGGTGCCCTCGTAGACCGGCAGGTTCTGCCGGGTCAGCGCCAGCGCGGCCGGGCGGTCGGTGTGCTCGATCACGGTCCGCCAGGCGGCGACGGTCTCGTTGGCGTCGGCGGGCCGCACCACGTCGAGGCCGGGAATGGCGCGCAGCGACCACAGGTGCTCGATCGGCTGGTGGGTCGGGCCGTCCTCGCCGAGGCCGATGGAGTCGTGCGTCCACACGTAGACGACCGGCAGCTGCATCAGCGCAGCCAGCCGTACGGCGGGGCGCATGTAGTCGCTGAAGACCAGGAACGTGCCACCGTAGGGCCGGGTGCCGCCGTGCAGCGCGATGCCGTTGAGGATGGCCCCCATGCCGTGCTCGCGGATGCCGAAGTGCAGCGTCCTGCCGTAGCGGTTCCCGGGGAACTCCTTGGTCTGGTACTCGTCGGGGATGAAGGACGGCTCGCCCTTCATCGTGGTGTTGTTCGACTCGGCGAGGTCGGCCGAGCCGCCCCACAGCTCGGGCAGCACCCGTGCCAGGCTGCCCAGCACCTCGCCGGAGGCCTTGCGGGTCGCCACGGAGGCGCCGGGCTCGAAGGCCGGCAGCGCCTCGGTCCAGCCGGCGGGCAGCAGCCTGGCGGAGATGCGGTCGAACTCCGCGGCCCGCTCGGGGTTGGCCTCCCGCCAGGCGATGTAGCCCTTTTCCCACTCGGCGTGGGCGGCGCGGCCCCGCGCGACCACCTCGCGGGCGTGCTCCAGCACCTCGCCGGGAACGTCGAAGCTCTTGGCCGGGTCGAGCCCCAGGATCTCCTTGGTGGCGGCGACCTCGTCGGCGCCCAGGGCCGAGCCGTGGACCTTGCCGGTGTTCTGCTTGTTGGGCGCGGGCCAGCCGATGACGGTGCGCAGCCTGATGAAGGAGGGCTTCCCGGTCTCGGCGCGGGCGGCCTCAAGGGCCTGGTACAGCTCCGCGACGTTCTCCGAGTAGGTGTCGCCCGCCGTCCAGTCGACGGTCTGGACGTGCCAGCCGTACGCCTCGTAGCGCTTGACGATGTCCTCGCTCAGCGCGATCTGGGTGTCGTCCTCGATGGAGATGTGGTTGCTGTCGAAGACGACGACCAGGTTGCCGAGCTTCTGGTGACCGGCCAGGGCGCTGACCTCGTGGCTGATGCCCTCCTCGATGTCGCCCTCGGAGGCGATGCACCAGATGGTGTGGTCGAAGGGGCTGGTGCCCTCGGCGGCGGCCGGGTCGAACAGGCCGCGCTCACGGCGGGCGGCCATGGCCATGCCGACGGCGTTGCCGATGCCCTGGCCCAGCGGGCCCGTGGTCGTCTCGACGCCGACGGTGTGGCCGTGCTCGGGGTGCCCCGGGGTGAGGCTGCCCCACTGGCGGAGGCTCTTCAGGTCGTCGAGGGACAGTCCGTAGCCGGACAGGAAGAGCTGGATGTAGAGGGTCAGGCTTGAGTGCCCGGCGGAGAGCACGAAACGGTCCCGGCCCACCCACGTGGGATCGGAGGGGTCATGGCGCATCAACCGCTGGAAAAGCAGGTAGGCGGCGGGCGCCAGGCTCATCGCGGTGCCCGGGTGACCGGATCCCGCCTTCTCTACCGCGTCCATCGCCAGGGCCCGTACGACGTCGACCGCCCGGCGGTCAAGGTCGCTCCATTCAAGGGCTGGCACGAGTTCGCTGCTCAACTGCTCGATCTCCGGATCTATTCGTGTGATGGTGGCGCCGGTTTGGCTTTTCCCGCCCACACCGGACCCTAACGGTTCGGCATCGCTACCGTTGCGTAGGCTGAGCCGGGGCGAGTCCGCAGGAGCTTCAACAGATGTGGACACAGCCCCCCAAGGCATCACATCGTGCCGCTTCCCCACCCCATGCCGGAACCGGCCACCCCAACAACTACAGTTGATTGCTCAGGCTGGCTGGTGCCCGCATCCACGGATTCGCTCTCAATCAGAGGTTACGCGTTGACCCCGCACGTGCTGGAAGCGCCGTAAATGGTGCTGACCGACAAGCAATCGACGACCCCGCCCGCGACGGAGGCGGCCGCGTCCGACGCGCCGCGCTCGTTCGGCGACGTCGTGAAGGCCTATGTCGCCCTCACCAAGCCGCGGATCATCGAGCTGCTGCTGATCACGACGCTGCCGGTGATGTTCCTGGCGGCCAAGGGCCTGCCCCCGCTGTGGATCGCCGTCTGCACGCTGGTCTTCGGCACCCTTTCCGCAGGCAGCGCCAACGCGCTGAACTGCTACATCGACCGCGACATCGACGCGGCGATGCGCCGCACCCGGCGCCGCCCGCTGGCCCGTGACCAGGTGCCGCCGACGAACGCGCTGATCTTCGGCGTCGTCCTCGGCGTGCTGTCGACTCTTGGCCTGGGTTTGACGGTGAATTGGCTCGCCGCGCTGCTCTCGCTGGCGGCCAACCTCTTCTACGTGCTCGTCTACTCGATGATCCTCAAGCGCAGGACCCCGCAGAACGTGGTGTGGGGCGGCATCGCGGGCTGCATGCCGGTGCTGATCGGCTGGGCGGGCGTCACCGGGAGCCTCTCCTGGGCCCCCGTCGTGCTCTTCGGCGTGGTGTTCTTCTGGACGCCGCCGCACACCTGGACCCTGGCCATGCGCTACAAGGAGGACTACGCCGCGGCGAAGGTCCCCATGCTTCCCGTGGTCGCCACCGAGCGCCGGGTGGTGCTGGAGAGCCTGGCCTACACCTGGGCCACGGTGCTGTGCTCGCTGCTGCTGTGGCCGATCGCGGGGACGACGCTCCTGTACCCCGTCGTGGCCACCGTCCTCGGCGCGGCCTGCCTGTGGGAGGTCTACCGCCTCCTCGGCCGGGTCAACGCGGGCAAGACCGGTGTGGACCTGCGGCCGATGCGCTTCTTCCACTGGTCGAACGCCTATCTGGCGTTGCTCTTCCTCGCGGTCGCCGTCGACTCCCTGCTCGTCTGAGCCCGCCCGTTCCGAGGGGTCCCACCGTTTCGTGCCGCCCTGTCCGGCAATACCTCTTCGTGGCCGGTTACGGACCACCATGAGGCGAGAGGGGACACGTCGTGGCTGATCGGTTACGGTTGCCGCATGGCGAGCCGTGATCCCCGCTGGGTCTTGAGGGACCGCCCGTCCGTCGCGCTGATCGCGGGGCTCGTCGTGGCCGGTCTGTGCGCGCTGGCCTCCTTCTCCTTCGACCTGCTCAACGGAGATCCGGTCTACTTCTTCATCGCCCTGGCCCTGGCGCTCGCGCCGGTCCCCGTGCTGCTGGCGGCGGTGCTGGCGCTGGACCGGATGGAGCCCGAGCCCCGCAGCAACCTGATCTTCGCCTTCGCCTGGGGCGCCGGGGTCGCGGTCCTGGTGGCCGGTGTGGTCAACTCCCTCGGCCTGATCTACATCGAGAGCACCGTCCAGCTCGGCTACGACAGCGCGCGCAACATCGCCGCCACCTTCGGCGCCCCGGTGGTCGAGGAGACGATGAAGGGCCTGGTCCTGCTGGGCCTGCTCAGGTTCAGGCGGGCCGAGCTCGACGGGCCGACCGACGGGGTCATCTACGCCAGCATGGTCGGCCTCGGCTTCGCGATGAGCGAGAACGTCAGCTACTACGTGGCCGCCCTGCACGAGATGGGGGCCAGGGGGCTGGCCGTGACGGTCGTGCTGCGGGGCATCCTGTCGCCGTTCGCCCACCCGCTGTTCACCTCGATGATCGGCGTCGCGGTCGCCTACGCCGCCCAGCGCCGGGGGCCGGGACGCATCTGGGTGGTCGCGGCGGGCTGGGCCGGCGCCATGCTGCTGCACGGCATCTGGAACGGCCTGGCCTCCTACGTGGGCGTGGGCGGCCTGGCCGCCGCCTACCTGCTGCTGCTGGTCGTGCTGGTGGTGCTGATCTGGATCGTCTTCAGGGACCGCAAGCGGATCGTCGGGCTGATCACCACCTACCTGCCCGCCTACGGGGCGACGGGCCTGGTCGGGCCGTACGACGTGGTCATGCTCTCCTCACTGCCCGGGCGCCGCAACGCCAGGCAGTGGGCGAAGGAGAACGGTGGCGGCGCGGGGCTGCGGGCGATGCGCGACTACCAGCTCGCCGCCACCGAGCTGGGCCTGCTGCACGAGCGGGCCAGACGACACGTGATCGACGAGCACACGTTCAACGAGGAGCAGCAGGCCCTGCTGCAGTGCATGGCCGACGCCCGCTCGGCGTTCCCGCCGCCGAGCGCCCCCGGCGGTGCCGGGCCGTACGGCGCGCAGGCGCAGCCCTGGGGGCCCACGCCGTACTCACCGCACCCCCGGCAGGCCCCCTACCCGCGTCCCGACTGAGCCGCCGTACGGAGCGCGGTGTCCAGGGTGGTCTCGCGCGGCCCCGGGAAGACGGGGGAGGAGCGCAGCACGACCGCGTCCAGGAAGCCCTTCGCGGCGGCGCCGAACTCGCGGACGGCACCGGCGTAGGTGGTCGCGGCCCATCGGGTGGCCGAGTCGTCGCCGACGCCGAACGTCTCCAGGCCCGCGGCGCGGCACAGCGTCACGGCCCTGGGCAGGTGGAAGAGCTGCGTCACCACGGTGACCTTGGTCGCCCCGAACACCTGGCGGGCCCGTACACACGAGTCCCAGGTGTCGAAGCCCGCGTAGTCGAGCACGAGGGCGCGTGGGGGGACGCCGCGGGCGATCAGGTAGTCGCGCATGGCGGTCGGCTCGTCGTAGTCCTTCCTGCTGTTGTCGCCGGACAGCAGCAGGGTCCGCACCCTGCCCGACCGGTACAGCTCGGCGGAGACGTCCAGCCGCCTGGCCAGCATCGGGGAGGGACGGCCACCGGGGGCGGCGGCGCCGAGGACCAGCGCCGTGGGGGCCGGGGGGACGCCCGTGGTCCAGGTGGGGGAGGAGTCGGCGACCGCTGTGTGCCCGGAGCTGGACAGCCGGGCCCAGGTCGGCGGGGCGAGCGCCAGCACGCTCAGCAGGACGAGCCCCTGGTAGAGGCGTCGCATGGTGGGGCGTGACAGTGCCAATAAGCCGGTCATACGGCCATTTTTGCCGATACTTCCGGGCTATTTGCGATCTTTGGGTGGATCAGGAGGACGCGAGGCGCTCGGCACCGAGCGGCCCCCGCGAACGCAGCGTGAACCCCACCCGCAGCGCGTAGATCCACACCAGCGTCGAGCCGAAGACGTGCAGGCCGACCAGGAAGGCGGGCAGGGCCAGGAAGTACTGGACGTACCCGATGACGCCCTGGGCCAGCTCCACGCCCAGCAGCGTCAGCGCCGCGCGCCGGGCCGCGGCGGGCGCCCCGGTGACGTACAGCGCGAACAGCAGGGCGAAGGTGAGCCCGACCACGACGTAGACCACGTCGGCGTGGATCCTGGCCACGGTCTCGATGTCGAAGGCGAAGCGGGAGGCGGCCTCGTCCCCCGAGTGCGGCCCGGTGCCGGTCACCACGACACCCGCGACGAGCAGGACGGCCACCGCGGGCACGAGCGCGAGACCGAGCGTGCGGATGGCCGGATGGACCAGCGGTTCGGGCGCCGCGTCTCCCTCCTGGGCGCGGGCGAGGAAGACGACGGCGGCGGCGAGCATGCCGATGGAGAGCAGGAAGTGCACGCTCACGGTCACCGGGTTGAGCATGGTGCGCACGACCAGGCCGCCCCACAGCGCCTGCGCGGCCACCCCGGCCGGCTGGATCCAGGCCAGCGTCGTCAGGTCGCGGAGCCGGGGACGCAGTCGCGCGGCCGAGACCAGGCAGGCCAGCCCCACGATCAGGACCACGAAGCTCAGCAGCCGGTTGCCGAACTCCACGGCCATGTTGATCGGGGAGATGTCGGCGTGGGCGACCGGGATGAAGCTGTCGGCGGTGCACCGGGGCCAGGTGGGGCAGCCGAGGCCGGAGCCGGTGACCCGTACGACGGCGCCGGTCACCACGATGCCCACGTTGACGACGACGGTCGCCAGTGCCCAACGGCGCAGGATCGCGGGCGTGGGGGACAACACCCCGGGCAGGAAGCCAAGGGCACGTGGACGTGCCTGGTCGAGGAGGTGGTTCACGGCTCACATGCTAGGTGGCGTGGGCGGTGGTCCCGCCGCTGCCCCACGCGCTCGGGCCGGGACACGGCAGGGCGGGTGGACCGCCCGGCGGAGATCGGCTGAACTGGAGGGCGGCGGCCGATTGATCCCCCGAAAAGCATGTGACATGTTACTGGTGGGCCGATCCGGGAACGAGGTGGATCATGCCGGACGTCGTGGTGATCGGCGCGGGAGCCGTCGGGGCCGCCTGCGCCTACTACGCGGCGCGCGCGGGCCTGGACACCCTCGTCGTCGACCGGGGATCGGTCGCGGCGGGCACCACGGGGGCCGGAGAGGGAAACGTCCTCGTCTCGGACAAGGCGCCGGGACCCGAGCTCGCCCTGGCCCTGCTCTCCCGCGACCTCTGGCTCGGCCTGGCCGCCGAAGGCGGTGACGGGGGGTTCGAGTACGAGCCGAAGGGCGGCCTGGTGGTCGCCAGGACCTCCCGGGAGCTCACCGCCCTCACCGCCCTGGCCACGGCGCAGGCGGGGCAGGGAGCCGAGCACGTCGTCGTCCCCCCGGACGCGCTCGGAGACCACGAACCCCACCTGGCGGACGGCATGGCCGGAGGCGTGCTCTACCCGCAGGACGCCCAGGTCCAGCCCGCGCTGGCGGCGGCCGGGCTGATCCGGCGCGGCGCCGAACGCTTCGGCGGGGGCACCCTGATGCTGCGTACCGGCGTCACCGTCACCGGCCTGCTGCGCGCCGGGAGCCGGGTCAGCGGCGTCGCGACCGACCACGGCGACATCCTCGCCGGAGCCGTCGTCAACGCCGCGGGCACCTGGAGCGGTGAGATCGCCGCCATGGCGGGCACCGGCCTGCCGATCCTGCCCAGGAGGGGGTTCGTGCTGGTCACGGAGCCGATCCCGGAGCCGCTGATCAGGCACAAGGTCTACACCGCCGCCTACGTCACCGACGTGGCCAGCGACTCGGAGGACCTGGAGACCTCGGCCGTCGTCGAGGCGACCCCCTCGGGGCCCGTGCTCGTCGGCGCAAGCCGGGAACGCGTCGGCTTCGACCGCACGACCTCGATCCCGGTGCTGGAACGCCTGGCCCGCCAGGCCGTCGAGTTGTTCCCCGTGCTGGCCGGGCGCAGGGTGATCCGGGCCTACTGCGGCTTCCGCCCCTACAGCCCCGACCACCTGCCCGTGATCGGGGAGGACCCCGCGGCTCCGGGCCTTCACCACGCCTGCGGACACGAGGGCGCAGGCATCGGCCTGGCCCCCGCGACCGGTCACCTGCTCGCCCAGACCCTGGCCGGCGTCACCCCCGACCTGGATCTGAGCCCCTTCCGGCCAGGACGCTTCGAGGAGGCACGCCGATGAGACCCGAGGACCGCGGACGGCCGTACGACCTGGTGCGGGCCCGTCCCGAGGCGGAGTTCGAGATCAGCGTGGACGGCGTTCCCGTCCCCGTCGTCCCCGGGCAGACCGTCGGCGCGGCCCTGCACGGCGCGGGCGTGCGCTCCTGGCGGCTCACCCGCCGGGAGGGCAGGCCACGCGGGCTGTTCTGCGGCATCGGCGTCTGCTTCGACTGCCTGGTCACGGTCAACGGCGTCCCGTCCCTGCGGGCCTGCCTGACCGAGGCGCGGCCCGGCGACCGGATCACCACCGGGGAGGGCGACCGGTGAGCGGCGGATACGACCTCGCCGTCGTCGGAGCGGGCCCGGCCGGGGTCGCCGGTGCGCTCAGCGCCTGCCTGGCCGGGCTGGACGTCGTGCTGATCGACGGCGCCCCGCGTCCCGGCGGCCAGTACTTCCGCCATCTGCCCGAGGGGTTCCACGCCACTCGTCAGGAGACGCTCCACCACGGGCTCGGCAGGTTCGCCAGGCAGTGGGAGACGCTCACCTCCCGCGCGGCCGTACTGCTCGGGCACCGCGTCTGGGCGGTTGAGGACACCGGCGACGGGTTCGCCGTGCGCTGCCTCGAAGGCGACCGCGAGGAACGGCCCCGCACGGTCACCGCCAGGAGGCTGCTGTTGGCCACCGGCGCCCACGACAGGCCGCTGCCCTTCCCCGGCTGGGACCTGCCCGGCGTGCTCACGGCGGGCGGGGCGCAGGCCCTGCTCAAAGGCGACCTCGTCGTCGCGGGGGACAGGGTCGTGGTCGCCGGGACCGGGCCGTTCCTGCTGCCGGTGGCCGCCGGCCTGGCCAGGGCGGGAGCGGACGTGCGCGGCGTCTACGAGGCCAACGGCCGCCTCGGCCTCGCCAGGCACCCGCTGCTCGCCGCGGGCAGGGCCGCCGAGGCCCTCGGGTACGGCGTGAGCCTGGCCGGGCACCGCGTTCCCTACCTCGGCCGTCACGCGGTGATCGAGGCGCACGGCCGCGACGTCCTGACCCACGTCACGGTGGCGAGACTGGACGCACGCTGGCGCCCCCTGGCCACCAGAACCGTCGAGTGCGACACCCTGGCCTGCGGATACGGCTTCGTCCCCCAGATCGAGCTGCCCGTCCAGCTCGGTTGCCTGACCCGCCAGGAGGCCGACGGCACCCCCGTCGTGGCGGTCGACGCGGGCATGCGCACGAGCGTGTCCGGCGTCTACGCGGCCGGGGAGACGACCGGGGTGGGCGGGGCGCTGCTCGCCGAGGCCGAGGGGCGTGTGGCGGGCCGGGCGGCCGCCGCGGACCTGGGCCGCCGCGTCCCGCCGCTGCCCGCCCTCTCCAGACGCGTGGCCCGCCTGTCCGCCTTCGCCCGCGCGCTGGCCCGGGCCTACCCCGTACGGCCCGGCTGGCAGGGCTGGCTGCGCGAGGACACCCTGATCTGCCGGTGCGAGGAGGTGCCCCTCTCCGCCGTGCGCGAGGCGCGTTCCCTGGGCGCCCGTGACGCCCGCGCCGTGAAACTCCTGGCCCGGCCCGGCATGGGCTGGTGCCAGGGCCGGATGTGCGGACACGCCGTCGCCGCCCTCGCCGGCGACGGCCCCGAGCCGCCCCGGCGCCCGATCGCCCAGCCGGTACGGCTCGGCGACCTGGCGAACCCTCCCCCCGAGACCCCCTGAGGAGTCTGATGACGACGGACCGGGACAGGCCCTGGCACGGCGTGACGGTGGCCACCGCGCTTCCCCTGACGGACGACCTTTCCATCGATCTGGACGGCTACGCCGCTCACTGCCGGGGGCTGCTCGACGGAGGTTGCGACGGTGTGGTGCCGAACGGCTCACTGGGCGAGTACCAGACGCTGACCCCGCAGGAACGGGCCCGGGTGGTCGAGACGGCGGTCGCGGCCGTCGGCGGAGACCGGGTCATGCCGGGAGTGGCCGCCTACGGGGCGACCGAGGCGCGCCGCTGGGCCGAGCAGGCACGCGAGGCCGGATGCGGCGCGGTGATGCTGCTGCCGCCGACCGTCTACCGGGCCGACGAACGGGCCGTGGTCGAGCACTACCGCGAGGTCGCCGCGGCGGGCCTGCCCGTCGTGGCCTACAACAATCCCCACGACACCAGGGTGGACCTCACCCCGGACCTGCTGGCCAGGCTGTACGGCGAGGGCCTGATCGTCGCGGTCAAGGAGTTCAGCGGCGACGTCCGCAGGGCCTACGGGATCGCCGAACTCGCCCCCGGCCTCGACCTGCTCGCGGGCGCCGACGACGTGCTGCTCGAACTGGCCGTCGCGGGCGCGGTGGGCTGGGTCGCCGGATTCCCCAACGCGCTGCCCGGTCCCTGCGCCGCCCTGTACCGGGCGGCCGTCGCGGGAGACCTGGTCACGGCGCTGCCGCTGTACCGCGCGCTGCACCCGCTGCTCCGCTGGGACTCGGCGACCGTGTTCGTCCAGGCCGTCAAGCTGTCCATGGACCTGGCCGGGCTGCGGGGCGGGCCGTGCCGTCCGCCTAGGCTGCCGCTGTCACCGGAACAGGAGACCGCCGTGCGCGAGGCGACACTGCGGGCTCTTACGGTCACGGGGGCCCTTACGGTTACGGGGGAGGGAACCGAGAAGGAGGGCCGATGAGGACGAGACGGGTCTTTCACGCGGTCGACTCCCACACCGAGGGCATGCCGACCCGTGTGATCACCGGGGGAGTCGGCGTCGTTCCCGGCGCGACCATGGCCGAGCGCCGCCTGCGCTTCATGGCGGAGATGGACCACGTCAGGACCCTGCTCATGTACGAGCCGCGCGGCCACTCGGCGATGAGCGGGGCGATCCTGCAGCCGCCGGCCCGTCCCGACGCCGACTTCGGGGTCCTCTACATCGAGGTCTCCGGCTGCCTGCCCATGTGCGGGCACGGCACCATCGGCGTGGCGACCGTCCTGGTCGAGACCGGGATGGTCGAGGTCACCGAACCGGTGACGGTCGTGCGCCTGGACACCCCCGCCGGGCTGGTCGTCGCCGAGGTGCGGGTCGAGGACGGCGCGGCGACCTCGGTGACCATCACCAACGTGCCCTCCTTCGTGGTCGGCCTTGACCGTACGGTCCGGGTCGACGGCCTGGGCGAGGTCGTCTACGACCTGGCCTACGGCGGCAACCACTACGCGATCCTGCCGATCGAGTCCGTCGGCCTGCCGTTCGAACGTTCGCACGGGCGGCGCATCCTCGACGCGGGCCTGGCGATCATGGAGGCGATCAACGAACAGGACGAGCCGGAGCACCCCCTCGACCCCGCGATCAGAGGCTGCCACCACGTGCAGTTCACCGCCCCCGGCTCGGACGCCCGCCACTCGCGGCACGCGATGGCCATCCACCCCGGCTGGTTCGACCGCTCGCCGTGCGGCACGGGCACCAGCGCCAGGATGGCCCAGTTGCACGCCAGGGGTGAGCTCGCCCCCGGCGCCGACTTCGTGAACGAGTCGTTCATCGGCACCCGCTTCGTCGGCAGGATCGCCGGGGAGACGAGCGTCGCCGGGCTGCCCGCGGTGATCCCGGCCATCACCGGCAGGGCGTGGATCACCGGGACCGCGCAGTACTTTCTCGACCCCCGCGACCCCTTCCCCGAGGGGTTCCTGCTGTGAACCCGGGGACGTCCCGGCGAGCACGCCGTACGCCCCCGGGATTCCCCTCCACGGGAGTAGGCTGACCCGCGACGGCCTACCGTGGTCACGGCCACCCCCTCCCGAGCTGTCCGCCGGGTACGGCGGCGCGCACCGGGCGTCGGAAGCCGTCGGAGCCCGCGGAGTTGTCCCCCGAGTGCGGAGGATCGGCCCATCCCCTCTGCGGAGCGCTATGATCACCACCGGTCATCCGGCCGGGAACCCGGGAACCTGTCGCCGGTGCCTCACGGCATGGGACCCGGGCGTTCGAGAAAGTGGGCACGGAGCGGGGAGGCCTCGACGGCGTCCGCCGCCTGCAAGAGTCGACGAGTGCGAGACGAGAGGCACGGGAATGGCTCCTTCGGCGCAGGACCGGCTCGACCTGCCGGCCGTGGGCGAGCGGCAGAGCCTGCGCGAGCAGGTGGCCCACGCGTTACGGGCCGCTCTGATCACCGGTGAGATGCGGCCCGGCGTCGTCTACTCGGCGCCGGTGCTGGCCGCCCAGTTCGGGGTCTCCGCGACCCCGGTGCGCGAGGCGATGCTCGACCTGGCCAAGGAGGGCCTGGTCGAGGCGGTGCGCAACAAGGGCTTCCGGGTCACCGAGCTGTCGGAACGCGACCTGGACGAGATCACCGAGATCCGCAAACTCATCGAGGTGCCCACGGTCGCGAGACTGGCCGACACGGGCCTGGCCGAGAGCTTCGAGGCGCTGCGGCCCGTGGCCCAGGAGATCGTCGACGCGGCCGAGCGCGGTGACCTGCTCGCCTACGTGGACGCCGACGTCCGTTTCCACGTGGACCTGCTGGCACTCGCGGGCAACACCCACCTCGTGGACGTGGTGCGCGACCTGCGTAAGCGCGCCCGCCTCTACGGCCTGTCCGCCCTGTCGGCCCGGGGCGCGCTGGTCGGTTCGGCCCGCGAGCACCTCCAGCTCCTGGACCTGCTCGCGGCCGGCGACAGCCAGGGCTCGGAACGGCTGATGGACGAGCACATCCGGCACGTCAGGGGCATCTGGGCCAAACCCGGGCCCGAATAGACGGCTCAGCCCGGCGTTCCCCTGGAGGTCCGGGTGGCGCCGACACTGGCGATGACCACGCAGCCGATGGCCGCCCACTCACGCGCCTGGAGCACCTCACCGAGCACCAGCAGCCCGACCAGTGCGGCGACCGCGGGCTCCAGGCTCATCAGGATGCCGAAGACCCGCTTCGGCATCCTGCGCAGCGCCTCCATCTCGATCGAGTACGGGATCACCGAGGACAGCAGGCCGACCCCGAGCCCGATCAGCAGTATCTCGGGACGCAGCAGGTCGGCGCCCCCCGCCGCGATCCCCGCGGGGGCGGCCAGCAGAACCGAGACGATCATCGCGAAGGACAGTCCGGTCGCGCCGGGGAAACGACGTCCCGCGGCGGCGGCCAGCAGGATGTAGCCCGCCCAGCAGACCGCCGCGATCAGGGCGAACCCGATGCCCGCCCAGCCGATGCGCGAGCCGGAGGTCCCCCACGGCGCCAGCAGCACCACGCCGGAGCCCGCCAGGACGACCCACAGCAGGTCGAGACGGCGGCGAGAGGCGGCCACCGCGACCCCGAGCGGGCCGAGGAACTCGATCGCGACCGCGATGCCCATGGGCAGTTCGGCGAGCGCCTGGTAGAACGACAGGTTCATCACGCCCAGCGTCACGCCGAAGCCGATCCCGATCCCGAGGTCGGAGCGGCTGAGCCCCCGCAGCCTGGGCCGCGCGACCAGGCCGATGATCAGCGCGCCCGTCGCGATCCGCAGGAAGACCACCGCGCTCGGCGGGAGCTGGGCGAACAGGTTCTTGGCGAAACCCGCTCCCACCTGGACGGACAGGATCGCCAGCAGCACCAGCCCGGACGGCGGGATGGCGTCGGAGGCGGACCGCAGCAGCATCCCCGGCCTGGGTATGCCGGACTTGTACGGCTCGGCGGGCCCCTGCAGGGCTTCGGCGGTCATGGAACTCCTCGTGTCACGAACCACATAGGCGTTCACACCTTACCTATCCGGTGGGTCACTCCCAGCGGAATGTCCGGGATGCGAGACCGAGGGTCAGCGCGGCCCACACGGCCAGGACGAGCACCGCTCCCAGCGGCAGCCCGGCGCCCGAGGTGAGGACCGAGCGGAGCCCGCCGGTCAGCGCGCTGATCGGCAGCAGCCGCAGCGCGGGCTCGACCGAGTCGGGGAAGACCGACAGCGGGAAGACGACCCCGCCGCAGCCGAGCAGGACCAGGTAGACCAGGTTGGCCCCGGCGAGCGTCGCCTCGGCGCGCAGCGTGCCCGCCATCAGCAGCCCGAGCCCGCTGAAGGCCGCGGTGCCCAGCAGGAGCAGCAGCAGCGCGGCGAACGGGGAGCCCGTGGGACGCCAGCCGAGGGCGAGGGCCACCAGGCACAGGACCACGATCTGGAGGGCCTCGACGGCGACGACGGAGAGCGTCTTGGCCAGCATCAGGCCGGTCCGCGACAGCGGGGTGGCGCCCAGCCGCTTCAGCACGCCGTACCTGCGCTCGAAGCCGGTCGCGATGGCCTGCCCGGTGAAGGCCGTCGACATCACCGCCAGCGCGAGCACCCCGGGGGTGACGAAGTCGACCCGGGAGCCGCCGCCGACGTTCACCAGCGGGGCGGCGGAGAAGCCGACGAGCAGCAGCACCGGGATGACCAGCGTCAGCAGGAGCTGCTCCCCGTTGCGGAGCGTGGCTCTGATCTCCGCCCCGGTCTGCGCGAGCACCATCCGGCTCAGCGGCGCGGCGCCGGGGGCGGGGGTGAGGTCCAGGGTGGTCACTGCGTTCTCCTGCGGGTCCGACACGGGCCGTGCTCGGGAGGGGTCACCGCAGCTCACGTCCCGTCAGTTCGAGAAAGACGTCCTCCAGGGTGCGGCGCTCGATGCTCAGATCGTCCGCGGTGACCCCCTCCGCGGCGCACCAGGTTGTCACGGTCGCCAGCAGCTCGGGCACGACCTGCCCCTCGATGATGTAGTGCCCGGAGGGCGACTCCTTGGCCGCGCTGCCCGCGGGCAGCGCGGTGAGCAGCTCGTCCAGGGAGAGGCCGGGGCGGGCGCGGAAGCGCAGCTGCCGTTCGGCACCGGTGAGCGAGGCGGGGGTGCCGTCGGCCACGACCCGGCCGCGGTCGATGATCACGACCCGGTCGGAGAGCTTCTCCGCCTCGTCCATGTGGTGGGTGGTGAGCACCACGGAGACCCCGGCGGCGCGCAGGTCGCCGACCAGCTCCCAGCAGGCGTGCCGCGCCTGCGGGTCGAGGCCCGCGGTCGGCTCGTCGAGGAAGACCAGCTCGGGGCGGCCGATCACGGCCGCGGCCAGCGAGACGCGCTGCTGCTGGCCGCCCGACATCCTGCGGTACGGAGTGCGGACGTGTTCGGACAGGCCGAGCCGCTCCAGCAGCGCCGGGGGATCCAGCGGACGGGCGTGGAAACGGGACATCAGGCGCAGCCACTCACCGCAGCGCGCCGCCGGGGGCACCCCTCCGGCCTGCGGCATCACCCCGACCCTGGCGCGCAGCTCCGGCCTGGACGGGTCGAGCCCGAGCACCCGGACCGTGCCGCCGTCGGCCCTGCGGAACCCCTCGCAGATCTCGATGGTCGAGGTCTTGCCCGCGCCGTTCGGGCCGAGGATCGCGGTCACCGCGCCACGGTCCGCGCTCAGCGTGAGACCGTCGATCGCGGTCGCGCGGCCGTATCTCTTGACCAGATCGCTGATCTCGACGGCTGGGGATTCCATGGGCACGAGTTTAGGGACTCACCGGGGCGGTCACGCTGGCGGACCTGAGCCGGGGAACACGGCGGCGCCCGCGGGGGCGTCCCGGCCACGTCCGGTCGGAGATCCGGGGAGGATCGCGCCGAAGCTCCGGCCCCGTGACCTCGTGCGCCGCACGCGCTGACACACCCTCCTGCCGCCCGGGGGACGGTCGTCCGGGCCGTCCCCGATCCGGGGTGTCAAGGACGCCGGACACACGGCGTGCCGTACGCGGGACGGTGCCGTACGGCGCCGCCGCCACGGCGTCACGGAGCCGGGCCCCGCGGAGAGGCTCGGCCGGGTAAAAACTTCTTTGCCGAGACTTCTCGTGACGGGGAATCGGGAGGCCCCGGCCCGGGTTGGGAGTCCCGGGCGTTGGAGAGGGCCGGGACGGTGGGCGCCGCCCCGTGCCTCCTCGCCAACGCCTGCCGTGGGCGTGCGGCCGGGCAGGCCACAGGATGACGTTTGCGCAGCTTAGGTAAGCCTTACCTGCGTGATAAATCGCATTCTTCGCAAGCCGGACGACGGTTTGTAAGCGGGGAAGCAATTACGGCACACTGATGTTGTGAAATACGTGACCAAGATGTCGGGCACGGAAGAGGCCGCCCCCGCGCGGCTCTCCGGCGTGTCCGCCGAGCGCAGCACGCGTGCGCGTGTCGCCCGGCTCATCCTGGAACGCGGACCGATCACCGCCCCCGCCCTCGGCGAACGGCTCGGGCTCACCCCCGCCGCCGTCCGCCGCCATCTGGACGCGCTGCTCGCCGACGGGATGATCGAACCCCGTACGGCACGCCCCCGGGGCCAGCGCGGGCGAGGACGGCCGGCGAAACTGTTCGCCATAACCGACGCGGGCCGCAGCGCCTTCGAGCACGCCTACGACGGGCTCGCGGGAAACGCTTTGCGCTTCCTGGCCGAGCGGGCGGGCGAGGGGGCCGTCGCCGAGTTCGCCAGGTCACAGGTGGCGGGCCTGGTCCGGCGCCTGCGCCACGAGCTGCGCGAGGTCCCCGCCGACCAGCGGGTGCGCTTCCTGGCCGAGGCCCTGTCCGCGGACGGCTACGCCGCCTCGGCGAGCAAGGCGAGCCTCGGCGGCGAGCAGCTGTGCCAGCACCACTGCCCGGTGGCGCACGTCGCCGCCGAGTTCCCTCAGCTCTGCGAGGCGGAGACGGAGGCGTTCGCGCAGATCCTCGGCACCCCGGTGCAGAGGCTGGCGACCATCGCCCACGGCGACGGGGTGTGCACCACCCACGTGAGTCCCCACCGGGGGGACGGCAGGGCCCGGGACGGCCGCGTGGCAGGCGCGGCGACGGACCCGCGGGGCACCGCCCCGGCAACCCATGAAGTGATCGACGAAACGAGCAAGGAGACCGGAAGGTGACTGTCACCGACCGCCCGGAGCTGGAAGGCCTCGGGAATTACAAGTTCGGCTGGGCCGACTCCGATACCGCGGGGGCCGCGGCCCGCCGTGGGCTGTCCGAGGAGGTCGTCCGCAACATCTCCGCGCTCAAGAGCGAGCCGGAGTGGATGCTGGACCTCCGTCTGAAGGGCCTGCGGCTGTTCGACAGGAAGCCCATGCCCAACTGGGGCTCCGACCTCAGCGGAATCGACTTCGACAACATCAAGTACTTCGTGCGTTCGACCGAGAAGCAGGCCTCCTCCTGGGAGGAGCTTCCGGAGGACATCAAGAACACCTACGACAAGCTCGGCATCCCCGAGGCGGAGAAGCAGCGCCTGATCGCCGGTGTCGCCGCCCAGTACGAGTCCGAGGTCGTCTATCACAAGATCCGTGAGGACCTTGAGGAGAAGGGTGTCATCTTCGTCGACACCGACACCGCCCTCAAGGAGCACGAGGAGATCTTCAAGGAGTACTTCGGCACCGTGATCCCGGTGGGCGACAACAAGTTCGCCTCGCTGAACACGGCCGTGTGGAGCGGTGGCAGCTTCATCTACGTGCCGCCGAACGTCAACGTCGAGATCCCGCTGCAGGCCTACTTCCGGATCAACACCGAGAACATGGGCCAGTTCGAGCGGACCCTGATCGTCGTGGACGAGAACTCCTACGTCCACTACGTGGAAGGCTGTACCGCGCCGATCTACTCCTCCGACTCGCTGCACAGCGCGGTCGTGGAGATCATCGTGAAGAAGGGCGCCCGCTGCCGTTACACGACCATCCAGAACTGGTCGAACAACGTCTACAACCTGGTCACCAAGCGCGCCGTCGCCTACGAGGGCGCGACCATGGAGTGGATCGACGGCAACATCGGCTCCAAGGTCACGATGAAGTACCCGGCCGTCTACCTCATGGGCGAGCACGCCAAGGGCGAGACGCTGAGCGTGGCCTTCGCCGGTGAGGGCCAGCACCAGGACGCCGGCGCCAAGATGGTGCACCTGGCTCCCAACACCAGCTCGACGGTGATCTCCAAGTCCGTCGCCAGGGGCGGCGGCCGTACCTCCTACCGCGGTCTGGTGCAGATCGAGGAGGGCGCGCACGGCAGCGCCAGCACGGTCAAGTGCGACGCGCTGCTGGTCGACCAGATCAGCCGCTCCGACACCTACCCCTACGTGGACGTGCGCGAGGACGACGTCTCCATGGGACACGAGGCCACGGTCTCCAAGGTCTCCGACGACCAGCTCTTCTACCTCATGAGCCGCGGTCTGGACGAGGACGAGGCCATGGCGATGATCGTGCGCGGCTTCGTCGAGCCGATCGCGCGCGAGCTCCCCATGGAGTACGCCCTTGAGCTGAACCGCCTGATCGAGCTGCAGATGGAAGGAGCCGTCGGCTGATGGGTCTCGAAACCAAACCCCTGTCGACCCTCCACGAGAAGGCCTCCTACGACGTCGCGGACTTCCCGGTCCCGACGGGCCGCGAGGAGGAGTGGCGCTTCACCCCGCTGTCTCGCCTGAAGGGCCTGCACACCGGTGCCGCCGCCTCCGGTGGAGTCGTGGTCCGCATCGAGGCGGCCCCCGAGGTCACGGTCGAGACCGTGGGCCGTGACGACGAGCGGCTCGGCAGGGCCTACGTGCCCGCCGACCGGGTCAGCGCCCAGGCCTACGCCGCCTTCGAGAAGGCGACCGTCATCACCGTGCCGCGCGAGGCGGTCGCCTCCGCCCCGACCGTCGTCACCGTGACCGGCTCGGGCGACGGCCCGGCCTACGGCCACACCCTGGTCAGGCTGGAGCCGATGGCCGAGGCCGTCGTCGTCATCGAGCACCAGGGCAGCGCGGTCTACGCCGACAACGTCGAGTTCGTCGTCGGCGAGGGCGCCACGCTCAAGGTCGTCAGCCTGCAGGAGTGGGACGACGACGCCGTCCACGTCTCGCACCACCACGCCCTGCTCGCCAAGGACGCGACCTTCCGCAGCTTCGTGGTCACCCTCGGCGGCGACCTGGTACGGCTTTCGCCCTCGGTCTCCTACGAGGGGCCCGGCGGCGACGCCGAACTGACCGGCCTGTACTTCGTGGACGCGGGCCAGCACCTCGAACACCGCCTGCTGGTCGACCACTCCAAGCCCAACTGCAGGAGCAACGTCGTCTACAAGGGCGCGCTGCAGGGTGAGGACGCGCACGCCGTCTGGATCGGCGACGTGATCATCCGGGTCGAGGCGGAGGGCACCGACACCTACGAGCTCAACCGCAACCTCCTGCTGACCGACGGCGCCCGCGCCGACTCGGTGCCGAACCTGGAGATCCTCACCGGAGAGGTCGCGGGGGCCGGTCACGCCAGCGCCTCAGGGCGTCTCGACGACGAGCACATCTTCTACCTCCAGGCCCGCGGCATCCCGTTCGAGGAGGCCCGCCGCCTGGTGATCAGGGGCTTCTTCGCGCAGCTCCTGGAGAAGATCGAGCTCGACGAGCTGCGCCGGCGGGTGTTCGCCAAGGTCGAGGCGGAGCTGGAGAAGTGACGTTCGAGAAGGTCTGCAAGATCACCGACATCCCCGACGACGGGGTGATCGGCGTCGAGGTCGGGGAGACACCGGTCGCCCTGGTCCGCAGGGGAGCCGAGGTCTACGCCCTGCACGACGTGTGCTCCCACGCGGAGGTGAAGCTCAGCGAGGGCGAGGTCTACGACGGCACGCTCGAATGCTGGCTGCACGGCTCGTGCTTCGACCTGCGCTCAGGCAAGCCCACCGGCCCGCCCGCCTCAAAGCCCGTCCCCGTCTACCAAGTGAAGATCGACGGCGATGACGTTCTCGTCTCGCTCTCGAAGGAGTCGTAACAGTGTCTGATTCGAGCCGAGTCCACCAGGGTTCCACCCTTGAGATCCGTGACCTGCAGGTCGCGGTCGAGGACAAGGAGATCCTGCGCGGGGTCAACCTCACCGTGCGGGCGGGCGAGACCCACGCCATCATGGGCCCCAACGGTTCGGGCAAGTCCACGCTCGCCTACGCGATCGCCGGTCACCCGAAGTACACCGTCACCGGCGGGCAGGTCCTGCTCGACGGCGCCGACCTGCTGGACATGACGGTCGACGAGCGCGCCCGCGCCGGCCTGTTCCTGGCCATGCAGTACCCCGTCGAGGTCCCCGGCGTCAGCGTCTCCAACTTCCTGCGCTCCGCGGTCACCTCGGTGCGCGGCGAGGCCCCCAAGCTCCGCGAGTTCGCCAAGGACCTCAAGGCCGGAATGGACGCGCTGTCCATCGACGCCGCCTTCGCCCAGCGCAACCTGAACGAGGGCTTCTCCGGCGGCGAGAAGAAGCGCCACGAGATCCTCCAGCTCGAACTGCTCAAGCCGAAGATCGCCGTCCTCGACGAGACCGACTCCGGCCTCGACGTCGACGCGCTGCGGGTGGTCTCCGAGGGCATCAACCGCTTCCGCTCCTCCGGTGAGACCGGCGTGCTGCTCATCACCCACTACACCCGCATCCTGCGCTACGTGAAGCCGGACTTCGTCCACGTCTTCGCGGGCGGCCGCATCGTCGAGCAGGGCGGTCCCGAGCTGGCCGAGAAGCTGGAGGCCGAGGGGTACGAGGCCTACGTGAAGGCCTCTGCCTGATGGAAACCGGATTCGACGTGGAGAGGGTGAGGAAGGACTTCCCCGCTCTCTCCCGCGAGCTGCCCGGCGGCAGGCCGCTGGTCTACCTCGACTCGGCCAACTCCTCGCAGAAGCCGACGCAGGTCATCGAGACCATGCGCGAGCACCTGGCCACGCACTACGCCAACGTCGGCCGCGCCATGCACGTGCTCGGCGCCGAGTCGACCGAGGCCTACGAGGGGGCCCGCGACAAGGTGGCCGCCTTCGTCGGCGCGCCGAGCCGCGACGAGATCGTCTTCACCAAGAACGCCTCCGAGGCGCTCAACCTGGTCGCCTACGCCTTCGGCAACCCCGCCGGCGACGACCCCAGGTTCCGGGTCGGCCCCGGCGACGAGATCGTCATCTCCGAGATGGAGCACCACTCCAACATCGTGCCCTGGCAGCTGCTCGCGCGGCGCACCGGTGTCACGCTGCGGTGGTTCTCCGTCACCGACGAGGGCCGTCTCGACCTGTCCAACCTGGACGAGCTCGTCAACGAACGCACCAGGATCGTCTCCGTCGCGCACCAGTCCAACGTGCTCGGCACGGTCAACCCGGTCGACCGGGTGGTCGCCAGGGCCCGTGAGGTCGGCGCGCTGACGATGCTTGACGCCTCCCAGTCGGTGCCCCACCGGCCGGTGGACGTCACCGAGCTCGGCGTCGACTTCCTTGCCTTCACCGGGCACAAGGCCGTCGGCCCCTCGGGCATCGGTGTGCTGTGGGCGCGTGGTGAGCTGCTCGACGCCATGCCTCCGTTCCTGGGCGGCGGGGAGATGATCGAGGCGGTCTGGATGGACCACTCGACCTACGCCCCCGCGCCGCACAAGTTCGAGGCGGGCACCCCGCCCATCGTCGAGGCCATCGGCCTGGGCGCGGCGCTCGACTACCTGACGGCGATCGGGATGGACGCCGTGGCCCGGCATGAGCGCGAGCTCACCGGCTACGCGCTTGAGGCCCTGAAGGAGGTCGAGGGGCTGAGGGTGATCGGCCCGGGGAACCTCGACGAGCGCGGCGGGGTCGTCTCCTTCACCCTTGAGGGGATTCACCCGCACGACGTCGGGCAGATCCTCGATGACAACTTCGGGGTGGCCGTGCGGGTCGGGCACCACTGCGCCCGTCCGCTGCACCTGAGGTTCGGGATTCCCGCGACGACGCGGGCCTCCTTCTATCTTTACAACACCCCGGCCGAGATCGACGCCCTGGTCCGCGGCCTCCACCACGTGCGGAAGGTGTTCGCCTAGCCATGCCGGAGCAGCCCAGATGATCGCCGAGTCCATGTACCAGGAGCTGATCCTGGAGCACTACAAGCATCCCCAGGGGCGGGGACTTCGAGACCCGTACGACACCGAGGTCCACCATGTGAACCCGACGTGCGGCGACGAGATCACCATGCGCGTGAAACTGGGCGACGGCGGCAAGGTCGAGGACGTGTCCTACGACGGCCAGGGGTGTTCGATCAGCCAGGCGGCGGCCTCGGTGCTGTACGAGCTGGCCACCGGGTCGACGGTCGAGGAAAGCCTCTCCGTCGTGGAGGAGTTCACCCGGCTCATGCAGAGCAGGGGTCAGGTCGAGGCAGACGAGGACGTCCTCGGCGACGCCGTCGCCTTCGCCGGGGTGGCCAAGTTCCCCGCGCGGGTCAAGTGCGCGCTCCTCGCCTGGATGGCCTACAAGGACGCGGTCGTGAGGAGTAGCGAATGAGCAAGCCTGTTGAGACGCCGACCTCGGCGTACGACGGGGAGACCACCCTTGACGAGGTCATGGAGGCCCTCAAGGACGTGGTCGACCCCGAACTCGGCATCAACGTCGTCGATCTCGGCCTGATCTACGGGATCAACCTGGACGAGACCGAGGCCGGCGGACCGCCGATCGCCACCATCGACATGACGCTGACCAGCGCGGCCTGCCCGCTGACCGACGTCATCGAGGACCAGGCGCACTCCGCCCTGGACGGCATGGTCTCCGATGTGAAGATCAACTGGGTCTGGCTCCCCCCGTGGGGTCCCGACAAGATCACTGACGAGGGGCGCGAGCAGCTGCGCATGCTCGGTTTCAACGTCTGATCGGCGTTCCGGTACGGCCCGCGCCCGGAAAAACGGGTGCGGGCCGTACCGGAATGTGTGAGAGAATGCCCGGGCCGGGAAGAAAGGCCCGGCGGCGGAGCGTTGACTTCGTAACGGACAAGCGTCGGCCCGTGCCGTACGCCCCGGCCGGACCCGGCACTGCGAACGCCGGGTATGCTTGATCGTGGTTTGACTGCGTGCGGGTAATATTCACCCGTCTCGTGCGGTGCGCCTCGACTTGCGCCGCACCACCGCCCCCACAGTGGGCGTAGATCGAGCGTGGCCTCAGGCCACGCGTTCCAGGCTCGTCCTTTCGCAGAAGTGACGTGCCCCCGTCCTTCTATCGAAAGGCACGAATCTTCGTGACCATGCTTGACGCTGCCCTGCCCGAAATCACCGAGGTCGCCGAGGTCTCCGCGGCCCCCTCAGAGGTGTCCGAGTTCACCCTCCTCGGCCTGCCCAAGCCGCTGGTGAACGGGCTCTCCCGTCAGGGCATCGACAGCCCCTTCCCCATCCAGCGGGCCACCATCCCCGACATCCTCGCCGGCAACGACGTCCTCGGGCGCGGCCAGACCGGCTCGGGCAAGACGCTGGCCTTCGGCCTGCCCATGATGGCCCGCATCGCCGGAGGCAAGGCACGTCCCGGCCGTCCGCTGGCGGTCGTCCTGGTGCCGACCCGCGAGCTGGCCATGCAGGTCACCGACGCGCTTGAGCCGCTGGGCCGTGGCCTGTCGCTGCGGATGAAGACCGTCGTCGGCGGCATGTCCATGGGCCGTCAGATCGAGGCGCTGCGCCGCGGCGTCGAGGTCGTCGTCGCGACCCCCGGCCGCCTCACCGACCTGATCCAGCAGGGTGAGTGCACCCTGGACGAGGTCCAGGTGACCATCCTGGACGAGGCCGACCACATGTGCGACCTGGGTTTCTTCCCGGTCGTCAGCGCCATCCTGCAGCAGACGCCCCCCGACAGCCAGCGCCTGCTGTTCTCGGCGACCCTCGACGGTGACGTGGACAAGCTGGTGCGGCGCTTCCTCACCGACCCGATCACCCACTCGATGGCGCCGCCCGCCTCCTCGGTCGAGACCATGGAGCACCACGTGCTGGAGGTCCACCGCGACGACAAGTTCCCGGTGACCGCCGAGATCGCCAACCGTGAGGGCCGCACCATCATCTTCGTGCGCACCCAGCACGGGGTCGACCGCCTGTGCAAGCAGCTCGCCCAGGTCGGCGTCAAGGCCGGAGGCCTGCACGGCGGCAAGCGCCAGAACCAGCGGACCCGCATCCTCGCCGAGTTCAAGGAAGGCGAGATCAACGTCCTGGTCTGCACCGACGTCGCGGCCCGGGGCATCCACGTCGACAACATCAGCCTGGTGCTGCACGTGGACCCTCCGCAGGACCACAAGAGCTACCTGCACCGTGGCGGCCGTACGGCGCGCGCGGGGGAGAAGGGCACCGTCATGACGCTGGTGCTCCCCAACGAGCGCCGCTCGACCGACGCGATGACCCGCCGCGCGGGTATCAAGCCGTTCCGGCTCAAGGCCACCCCGGGGCACCCCCGCCTTGAGGAGGTCGCGGGGGCTCGCCAGCCCAGCGGCGAGTCGATCCCCGTCTGGGAGCCCGCGGCTCCGGTCGCCAAGCAGCGCGAGCGGCGCGGCGGCTTCGGCGGCGGACGCGGCCCGCGGCGCTTCCGTGACCGTCCCGGCCACGGCGGCGAGGGCTACCAGCCGCGCGAGCGTTCCGCGGGCGAAGGCGGGCGGGGCGAGCGTCCCTTCCGCGCCGAGCGTCCCGAGCACTCCGACTTCCGCACTGAGCGCCCCGAGCGTCGTTCCGAGGGCCGCGGTACCGGCGGCGGCTACCGCGGTGGTGAGCGCAGGGAGCCGTTCCGCGGCGACCGTCCCCCCTTCCGCGGGGAGCGTCCCTTCAGGTCCTCCGAGCAGCGGCCCACCGGCGACCGCGAGGGTTACCGCGGTGGCGAGCGCAGGGAGCCGTTCCGCGGTGACCGCCAGGGCGGCTTCCGCAGCGGTGGCGGTGAGTTCCGCAGCGGCGGCGGCAACGGCGAGTTCCGGGGCGGGGAGTCCCGTTCTGGCGGCCGTCCCGACAGCCGCGGCAGGCGCGGCGGCTACCACGGGCGCTGAGCGTCCCGCACCTTTCCACGACACCCCGACGGGGCCGGTACGGCACACGCCGTACCGGCCCCGTCCGGCGTTTCGCGGTGATATGCCCGGGTGGGAGGGGGCGCGGCCGTGTCCAGAGCGTGGACGCCCATCCGTGGTGGTCCCCGGGGCCGTTAGGCTTGGCAACGACATCCCACGACGCCGAGAGAGACCATGAAGACCTTCGAAGAGCTGTACGCCGAGCTGTCAGACAAGGCACGGACCCGCCCCGAGGGGTCGGGCACCGTGGCCGCGCTGGACGCCGGGGTCCATGCCATCGGCAAGAAGGTCGTCGAGGAGGCCGCAGAGAGCTGGATGGCCGCCGAGCACGAGTCGAACGAGCGGGCCGCTGAGGAGATCTCCCAGCTGCTCTACCACGTGCAGGTTCTCATGCTCGCCAAGGGGATCGGGCTGGACGAGGTCTACAGGCATCTGTGAGCCGGTGCGCCCGGCTCACGTTCCCATGACCGCAGATCCGTCAAGGAAAGCCACCGCCATGCTCCGTCTCGCCGTTCCCAACAAGGGCGCCCTCAACGAGGCCGCCCAGACCATCCTCAAGGAAGCCGGATACCGTCCCCGCAAGGACAGCAAGGAACTCGTGGTCGTCGACCCGGAGAACTCCTGCGAGCTGTTCTTCCTGCGTCCGAAGGACATCGCCGTCTACGTCGGCGAGGGCACCCTCGACGCCGGCATCACGGGCCGTGACATGCTCCACGACTCGGGCGCGCAGGTCGAGGAGATCATGCCGCTCGGTTTCGGCGCCTCGACCTTCCGCTTCGCGGCCAACCCGGGCGCCTTCGCCACGGTCACGGACCTCAAGGGCAAGCGCGTCGCGACCTCCTACTCCGGCCTGCTCGGCTCCTACCTGGCCGAACAGGGCGTGGACGCCCGGGTGATCAAGCTGGACGGCGCGGTCGAGACGGCGATCCGGCTGGGGGTCGCCGACGCGGTCGCCGACGTCGTCGAGACCGGCACCACGCTGCGCAACATCGGCCTTGAGGTCTTCGGCGAGCCGATTGCCACCTCGGAGGCCGTGCTGATCAAGCGGATCGGCGCCGGGGAGAGCCCCGGGGTGCAGCAGCTCGTCCGCAGGCTGCAGGGCGTGCTGATGGCACGTGACTACGTGATGATGGACTACGACATCAGGGCCGAGCGCATCGAGGAGGCCATCGCCCTGACCCCGGGTATGGAAGGGCCCACGGTCTCCCCGCTGCACCGGGAGGGCTGGGTCGCGGTCCGCGCCATGGTGCCGCGCAAGGGGCACCAGCAGGTGATGGACCAGCTCTGGGAGATCGGCGCCAAGGCCATCCTGGTCACCGCGATCTTCGCCTGCCGGGTCTGAACCGGTTCCTCTCGCCCTCGTCCGAGGTGCGGGCCTTCTGGCAGATGTCACCGTCAACGCCGGATCACCGGCACTGACGCCGTCGGCGGGCCCGCTCCCGGTGTCGCGTCGTGAACGGCATCAGGGGACGGGATCACCGCCGGGGCGGGTGTCCGCACGGCCCTGCCCGGGATCGTGATCCTGACGACCTTCGGTCGTCCCGGCCGCCCGCGGCGGCCTTCCCGGTGAAGGAGGGCCCGGCCCGTGAACTCGCCGCCGCCATCCGCGGGGTCCGCACGGGTCATCGGCCCGGGACCGGCCGCCGCCGCGCCGAGTGCCGGGCCCAATCCGCTCTCGCCCGGGGAGCGCGACGTCCTGGCCGTGACGTCTTGGCCGCGGCGGCCGACGGCTCGGCCGTCGGTGACATCGCGCTGAGCCCGCACCCGCCAGAGGGGACGGTCGGTGATCACCTGTCCTCGGCCATCCGGAAGGCCCAGGGCCCGCGACCGCATCGAGGCGGTACGGCGCGCCCAGGCGCAGGGGTGGCTCTGGTCGGCCCGCCCACGTCAGGACGGCAGGGTCGCGGCCTCCTCTTCCTCGATCTGCCGGTTCCAGTCCTGCTTGACGGCACGCCAGGTCTCGTCGTCGCGGCCGACGCGCCAGTAGCCGGAGATGGACAGCCGCGACAGCGGAATGCCGCGCTCGGCCCGCAGGTGACGGCGCAGCGTCCTGACGAAGCCGGCCTCGCCGTGGACGAAGGCGTGCGGGGTTCCCTCGGGGAAGTCCAGTTCGCGCACCGCGGTGACCAGCGCCTCGCCGACCGGGGCGTCGCCCCGGTGGAACCAGACGATCTTCGTGTCGCCGGGGGAGTCCAGCCGCTGCTCCTCCTGCGGGCCCGCGACCTCGACGAACACGTGGGCCGGGACGCCGGAGGGCAGCCGCTCCAGGGAGGCGGCGATGGCGGGCAGCGCGCTCTCGTCACCGACGAACAGGTGCCAGTCCGCCTCGGGGTCGGGGGCGTAGCCGCCGCCGGGACCGAAGAAGTGGATCTCCTCGCCGGGCTGTACGGCCGCCGCCCACGGGCCGGCCAGGCCGCTGTCGCCGTGGTGGACGAAGTCGATGGCCAGTTCGAGCGTCTCGGGATCCCACGAGCGCACGGTGTAGGTCCGGGTGGTCGGCCACTGCTCGCGGGGCAGTTCGCCCTGAATCCGCTCCAGATCGAATGGTGCGGAATAGGTTACCCCGTGTGGGGGGAACAGGAGTTTGACGTAGTGGTCGGTGAACGCGCCCGCGCCGAATCCCGCGAGTCCGTCGCCGCCGAGCACCACCCGGATCATGTGCGGGGTGATCCACTCGACCCGTTTCACCTGGCCACGGATGGTCTTACGCGCCGGTCTGCCCTCTGCCATGGTCGCTCTCCGATGGTCGTCAAGTTAGGTTGCCCTAAGTAGTAGCATACGGTGATTTAAGTGGCATAGCCGCTTGGCGGTTTCTCTGGATGACCCTTGGTTGTGTCGCCTTAAATCCCTTTTGTGGATCAATATCCCTATTTTGGGCTCGCGGCGAGTGTCTGGAGTCCGCTTCCCTGTCCTTTCTCGTCTGTGAGGTATCCAGACTGCTATTCTAGATAGCACTCTCTAGAACTATTGGAGGTTCAGGTGAACGCGGTCGACCGTCTGTACCGGGGGTTCGCCGCCCGCGACCCCGAGGGGATCCTGGGCGCGCTCCATCCGGAGTTCGTGGGCACCGTGAGCGCGGGCATGCCGCTGGGGGTCGGCGGCACGCACGCCGGCCCCGAGGCGATGCTCCGCGACTGCTGGGCGGTGGTCTTCTCGCACCTGGACAGCGTGCCCCACGCCGAGGAACAGGTCTGGCCGGAGCCGGAGCGGGCCGTGGTGTTCGGGCACTACCGGGGGACCGCCCGTGCGACCGGCAGGGCGCACGAGGCGGCCTTCGTCCACGACCTGCGCCTCAGGGACGGTCTGATCGCCGGGCTGGTCCAGATCACCGACACCGCCCGATGGGCCGAGGCGCTCGCCTGATGATCTACGGTGTAAAGATGTCAGCGCTGCGCGGCGACCTGGCGGATCAGGTCGGCCACCCGGACGATGCCCATGCATCGGCCGAACTCGTCCACGACGACCAGATCGTCGTAGACACGCTCGGCGTCGCGTCCGGCGACCTGCATGGCGGCGATCACCGGGGTGGTCTTCGGGGCGTTGCGAGGCGGGTCCGCCAGGCGTAGGGCGGGCTTCTTGCCGTACAGGGCGTGGCCGAAGCGGCTGGCGATGGACAGCAGGAACCGGCTGCGGTCGAGACTGCCCTTCGGCCGCTGGTACTCGTCCACCAGGATCACGCTGGTGATGGACGGGTCGGTGCCGAAGGCCTCGACGACGTCCTCCGCGGTCGCCTCGACGGGCAGGGTCATGGCGGGCAGCAGGAACTCCTGGACGCGGGGGCCCAGCAGCGCCTGCGACGGCTCCTGGCGCGGGGCCGCGATGGGCACGTGGACCCTCCCCGAAGGGCCGGGCACCAGCAGCGGGCCCTGCGCCAGCCGTACCCCCCAGGAACGCAGCGCGGTCAGCTGGGCCTCCTCGGACACGCCGGGGGCCAGGACATGGGCGCCGATCCCGCGGGAGAACGTGGCCAGCGACTCGGTCAGGGCCGCACGACGTGGGTCGCGGGGCATCTTGGCGACCAGGTCGGAGGAGAGCACGGCGAGGTACGGTGCCGCGTCGGTGAGCAGGTCCAGCGGGATGTGGGCGGTGCCCAGGTCGCCGACCGCGATCAGGTAGCCGATGGCGCGCAGCCCGTCGAGCCCGGTGATCAGGGACTGGCGTTCGACCTGCGCGAAGTCGCCCCTGACCATCAGGATGACCTCGCGCGGCCTGCGGCCCGCGGTGCGCAGGGCCTCATGGAGCGGGGCCAGCGCGGCCGATCCGCCGATCACCGCGGAGGAGGGGATCGGAAGCACCAGGGGGAGCAGCGCCTCACTCCTGGAGATCTGCAGGACCGTGCGGACGGCGGAGGAGAGGTTGCCGTGACCGTCGCCAGGCGCCTGGAGGGCGATGACGCCTCCGGTGTCGAGGTCGACGATCGGGGTGGCGTCCATGGCGGACGCCGCTGTGGACCCCGCTGTGGCCGCTGTGGCGGCCGTCGCGGTGCCCGGCGGGAGGAGATGTGTTCTGCTCGACACGTACAGAGAATGGACCATCGTCAGCAACCGCATAAGCGACGTTCAATGATGTTCACCGATATTTCGCCGTTCGTTGAAGGCGGTTCGTCCGGACAGGAGCCGGTAGTGTCCCGTCATATGACGTCACGACCGGCGAAGGGGGGCGGACGCTGGGTCAGCGTCGGCCCGGCCCGCATCGGCCGCTGGATCGACGGCTTCGCCGAGCGGCACGGGCCGCCCTCGGTGACGGCCGGGGAGGAGGTCGTGCGGCTGCTGGGTGCGGACGGCGCCGCGGCGGAGTGTCAGGTGCCCTTCCCGCCGCTGACCACCTCGGGCGGTGGCCCGCTGGCGCGCCTCATCACCCACGCGCGCACCGAGCGCCGGGTCGGCGTCCTGCTGGTACGGCTCGGCGGCCACGCGGCGGGCGTCTTCCAGGGCGACGAGCTGTTGTCCTCCAAGGTGGGGTCGCGGCAGGTCCACGGCCGCAGCGCGGCGGGCGGGTGGTCCCAGCAGAGATTCGCCAGGCGCAGGGAGAAGCAGGTGGGCCAGGCGCACGAGGCGGCGGCCGAGGTGGCGCTGCGCGTCCTCGGGCCGCACGTGGCGGAGCTGGAGGCGGTGATCCTCGGCGGCGACAGGCGCGCGGTCGACGCGCTGCGCGCCGACCGCAGGCTCGCGCCGGTCTTCGCGCTGGAGACGGGACCGTTCCTGACGGTGCCCGATCCCCGGCTCGTGGTGCTCGCGGGGACCCCGGCGGAGTTCCGCGCCGTCAGGATAAGGGTCACCGATCCCGGCTGAGCGATCCGGCGCGGGACCGCCGGGGCAGGTCGAAGCGGCCGGACCGGCGGCTTCGGGGAGACCAGGGCTGCTCGGGTGCGCCGTACACTGATCGGTATGCGCACTTCCGATTGACGCCGCCCCCGATGAGGCGAGACAGCCGGGCCGGAGCCGGGAGACACAGGGCGGCGGCGGGTTCGGCCAGTGAGGTGAGCCCGTGTACGTCCATTCTGGGAGTGTTCTCCAACCATGATCGTAGCTTCTGACATCGAACTCCGCGCCGGGGCCCGGCTGCTCATCGAGGGGGCCTCGTTCCGGGTCGGCCCCGGTGACAAGATCGGTCTGGTGGGCCGAAACGGCGCGGGCAAGACCACCCTGACCAGGGTGCTGGCCGGTGAGGGCCTCCCCGCGGCGGGGACGGTCTCGACCTCGGGCTCCGTCGGCTACCTGCCGCAGGACCCGCGCACCGGCGACCTGCAGGTGCTGGCCCGCGACCGGATCCTGTCGGCGCGGGGTCTCGACGAGGTCCTGCGCGAGCTGCGCGAGGCCGAGCAGGGCATGGCCTCGGAGGACCGGCGCACGAGAGACCGCGCGGTGCGCGCCTACGGGCGTCTTGAGGACCGGCTGCACGTCCTTGGGGGCTACTCCGCCGAGTCGGAGGCGGCCTCGATCGCCTCCAGCCTGGGACTGCCCGGCAGGGTGCTCGGACAGCCGCTGGAGACACTGTCAGGAGGGCAGCGCAGGCGGGTCGAGCTGGCCCGCATCCTGTTCTCCGGAGCGGAGACTCTCCTTCTTGACGAGCCGACAAACCACCTCGATGCAGACTCAATCGGGTGGCTTCGTGATTTTTTGCGATCGCATCAAGGTGGTTTGATCATTATCAGCCACGACGTCGGGCTTCTTGAAGCGACGGTAAACCGGGTCCTGCACCTGGACGCCAACCGTGCGGTGATCGACACCTACAACGTCGGCTGGAAGGCCTATCTGACCCAGCGGGAGACCGACGAGAAGCGCAGGAGGCGCGAGCGGGCCAACGCGGAGAAGCAGGCCTCGGCGCTGATGTCGCAGGCCGACAAGATGCGGGCCAAGGCGACGAAGGCCAAGGCCGCGCAGGACATGCAGCGCCGCGCCGAGCGGCTGCTGTCCGGCCTGGAGGCCGAGCGGCGCAGTGACAGGGTCGCCAAGCTGCGCTTCCCCGAGCCCGCCCCCTGCGGCCGTACGCCGATCAGCGCGGAGGGCCTGTCGAAGTCCTACGGCTCGCTTGAGGTCTTCACCGACGTCGCCGCGGCCGTCGACAGGGGCAGCAGGGTCGTCATCCTGGGCCTGAACGGCGCGGGCAAGACCACGCTGCTGCGCATCCTGGGAGGTCTGGAGGAGCCGGACACCGGCGAGGTCAAGCCCGGCCACGGGCTCAAACTGGGCTACTACGCCCAGGAACACGAGACGATCGACCCGGACAGGAGCGTGCTGGAGAACATGCGCTCGGCGGGCGGGGAGCTCGCAGACTCCGACCTGCGCAAGGTCCTCGGCTCGTTCCTGTTCACCGGGGACGACGTGGACAAGCCCGCGGGGGTGCTCTCCGGTGGGGAGAAGACGCGGCTGGCCCTGGCCACGCTGGTGCTCTCCTCGGCCAACGTCCTGCTGCTCGACGAGCCTACGAACAACCTCGACCCCGCCAGCAGGGAGCAGGTTCTTTCTGCACTAAGATCCTATTCTGGGGCGATTGTCCTTGTTACGCATGATGAGGGGGCTGTAGAGGCTCTCCGACCCGATAGGGTGATCTTGCTACCAGACGGAGTTGAAGACGCTTGGAGCGAGGAATTTTCCGATCTTGTGGCACTTGCCTGATCTTAATTTGAGCGGGTACGGATCTTTTCCCATGGAGTAGGTAGCCGATCTCGCAGAAATGACTGATCATGGCGTGAGTAACGCTGCGGAAGTCTGGCACTACAGGAGGTACTCGTGGCCGAGACTCTCAAGAAGGGCACCCGGGTGACCGGGGCCGACCGTGAAAAACTGGCCGCCGATCTGAAGAAGCGCTACAGCGCCGGTGAGAGCATCCGGGCGCTGGCCGCTTCAACCGGCAGGTCATACGGCTTCATCCACCGCATCCTGAGCGAGTCCGGTGTGACTCTGCGTGGGCGCGGCGGCGCCACCCGAGGTAAGTCGAAGCGCTGACCCCGCCTCGGAAACGCGCGACCGCAGCCGCTCGTCCTCCGCTGACACGTCCCGCTCGGGCCTGTAGAACCTCCTTCTAGAGAGTCGATAGGCTCGGGCGAGACGTACGAACGACAGCTGGAGCGGGCGATGGCGGAAGCGGCGATCGGGGGGAGCGCGGAGAAGGTCTCTCACGAGGAGGCCGGTCTGCGCTTCGAGGTGGACGGCGAGATCGCGACGATCACGCTGGACCGGCCGGAGAGGCGTAACGCACAGACGTTCGCCACCTGGTCCGAGCTGGCTCGCATCGGTGACTCCCTGCCGCAGCAGGTGAGGATCGTCGTGGTCCGAGGTGAGGGGCCGTCCTTCTCGGCAGGCATCGACCTGCGTCTGCTCAACCCCGAGGGCATCCCGGGTCAGGGTTCGCTCGCGACTCTCGCGGCGGCCGACGACTCGACCTTCGAACAACGGATAGCCCAGGCGCAGCGGGGATTCCTGTGGTTGCGCCGCCCGGACATCGTCTCCATCGCCGCCGTGAACGGCCACGCGATCGGAGCCGGGTTTCAGCTGGCCCTGGCCTGTGACCTGAGGATCCTGGCCGAAGACGCCACACTGTGCATGAGGGAGCCCGCCCTCGGGCTGGTCCCCGACCTGACGGGCACCAAGCCACTGGTCGACCTGGTCGGCCTGCCCAGAGCCCTTGAGATCTGTCTCACCGCCCGTGCCGTGGGGGCGCGGGAGGCGGCCGCCCTCGGCCTCGCCGAGCTGGTCGTCGCCGGGGAGGAGCTGACGCGGGCCGTACGGGATCTGGCCGCCGCGCTGCTGTCGGTCGACAGGGGCGCCGCGACCGCGACCAAACGCCTGCTCCAGGGGGCACGGGAGCGCACGCTCAAGGAACAGGGCGCCGCCGAGCGCCGGGAGCAGATCGCCCGGGTCAGGGCGTTGTTCGCCGGGAGCTGACGAGGGAATGCCAGGGCCCGCCACGGTGCTCGCACCGGCGGAGGAGGCCACATGACGATGATGGGCGGGGGGTTCGGCCCCCAGACGATGCGTTCCCTGCGGCGTGACAGCTCGGTGACCAAGGAGCGGCTCGCGCCGGGCACGGTCAGACGCATCGCGGGCTACGCGCGCCCCTTCACCCGGCACATCCTCGCCTTCCTCACGCTGGTCGTGGCCGGGTCCGTCATCGTGATCGTCAACCCGCTGCTGATGAAGGCCATCATCGACGACGGCATCACCCCGGGCCGCTCCGGCGTCGTGGTCACCCTGGCGGGGGTCATCGCGGCGCTGGCCGTCGCCGACGCCGCGCTGACGCTGGCGCAGCGCTGGTTCTCCGCCAGGATCGGCGAGGGCCTGATCTACAACCTGCGCACCGAGGTCTTCGACCACGTGCAGCGCATGCCCGTGGCCTTCTTCACCCGCACCCAGACCGGGGCCCTGGTCTCCAGGCTCAACAGCGACGTGATCGGCGCGCAGCGGGCGCTGACGAGCACGTTGTCCTCCGTCGTCTCGAACGTGGTCATGCTGGTGCTCGTCCTGGGCGCCATGCTGGTGCTGTCCTGGCAGATCACGCTCGTCGCGCTGGTGCTGCTGCCGCTCTTCCTCCTGCCCGCGAGGTGGGTCGGCAGGAAGATGTCGGGGCTCACCCGCGAGCAGATGCAGCTCGACGCCGAGATGAGCTCCATGATGACCGAGCGGTTCAACGTCGCGGGCGCCACCGTCGCCAAGCTGTACGGCAGGCCGCAGGAGGAGGCCGACGCCTTCGGACGCCGGGCCGGCCGGGTGCGTGACGTCGGTGTCGTCGTCGGCATGTACGGGACGGTCTTCCGGGTCGCGCTCGGCCTGGTCGCCGCGCTGGCCACCGCCCTGGTCTACGGCGTGGGCGGCGTGCTGGCCGTCGGCGGCGCCTTCGAGCTGGGCACCCTCGTCGCGCTCACCGCCCTCCTGATGCGCCTGTACGGCCCGCTGACCAGCCTGTCCAACGTGCACGTCGACGTGATGACCGCCCTGGTCAGCTTCGACCGGGTCTTCGAGGTGCTCGACCTGAAGCCGATGGTGGCCGAACGGCCGGACGCGGTCGCCGTCCCGCCGGGGCCCGTGACCGTCGAGTTCGAGAACGTCCGCTTCCGCTACCCCGCGGCCTCGGAGGTCTCGCTCGCCTCACTTGAGACGGTGGCCCGTCCCGAGACGTCCCCCGGCCAGGAGGTGCTGCGCGGGGTCTCCTTCACCGCGAGGGCCGGAGAGATGGTCGCGCTCGTCGGTCCCTCGGGGGCGGGCAAGACGACCGTCACCAGCCTGGTCTCCCGGCTCTACGACGCCGACGAGGGCACGGTCAGGATCAACGGCCTCGACGTCCGCGACGTCGGCTTCGCCTCCCTGCGTGAGAGCGTCGGCGTAGTCATGCAGGACGCCCACCTCTTCCACGACACCATCGGGGCCAACCTCTCCTACGCCAGGCCGGACGCGACGGAGGAGGAGATCTGGGAGGCCCTGCGCGCCGCGCAGATCGCCGACCTGGTCGAGGCGCTGCCCGAGGGCCTGGAGACCGTCGTCGGCGACCGGGGCTACCGGTTGTCCGGCGGGGAGAAACAGCGCCTGGCGCTGGCCAGGCTGCTGCTCAAGGCACCCAGGGTGGTCGTGCTCGACGAGGCGACCGCGCACCTGGACTCCGAGTCCGAGGCCGCGGTGCAGCGTGCCCTGAAGACCGCGCTGGCCGGGCGGACCTCGCTGGTCATCGCCCACCGGCTGTCCACCGTCCGGGAGGCCGACCAGATCCTGGTCGTCCAGGACGGCCGCGTCGTGGAACGGGGCCGGCACGAGGAGCTGCTGGCCGAGGGAGGGCTCTACGCGGAGCTCCACCGCACCCAGTTCAGCTCCCCCTCGGGGCTGCGGGAGTGACGGCTCAGCGATAGCCGAGCCGGGTCAGCTCCTCACGGGCGACCTTCCCGACGAGTTCGGCGTCCGTACCGCGCAGCCGGGTGTGCCAGACGCCGACCTGTGGCGCGTGCCTGCCGTACAGAGCGACCTTGGAGACCCGGGTGCCCAGAAAGTCGGACAGCCCCTGGGCGGCCTCGGCGGGGGAGACGGCCAGGTCCTCGTAGCGCAGGGTCAGCAGCTGCTCGCGGGGCAGCTCCCGGTGGAGCGTGGCCGACAGGCGTACGGCGCTGCGCCAGCGCAGCGCGCACTTGCCCGCCGTCGGCATGGCCTTCCAGCGCTCCCCGTGCTCGCCCGAGTTGACGCCGAGGAAGGGGTTGGGGAACTCGGTCTCCTCGCTCAGCATGGCGGGCCTGAACCACGAGAGCGCCGCGGGGTCGGCCATCATGTCGGCCGCCACGTCACGGCCGTCCCTGATGAGCTGGACGAACCTGGCGTCGGGGAACGCCTGCAGCAGCACCGAGGCGCTGTAGATCAGGTCGGGACTGGCGTCACCGAACCGGGCGACGGAGCCGGAGGTCACGCACGGGCCCTCCCCGGTCACCCCGCCCGCCTCCCGGCAGGGGGCCGGGCACTCCCGGCAGGCGCCGGGAACGATCTGCCACGACTCGGCCAGGGCGTCGCGCAGCACCCGGGTCGCGCCCATGCCCCTGCGGGTGATGGAGGGCCGCCTGGCGAAGGCGTACACGACATGGGTCACCGAGGCGCGTCCCATGGTGACGTGGAAACCGGGGGAGCGCTTGAGGGCCCGGGCAAGCAGATCCGAACCGGAGTGCGGGGCGGCGAGCACGAACACCGGCTGGCGGACCTTGATGCCGTTGACCACGAGGATGTGGGTCGGAGGTCGCATATGTGAGCCCAGTGTGGCACCGTTTGGGGGGTGAGCGAACCGGTCGCGCCCGATTCCGTGCCTGATCCTGTGCGTGATCACGTGACCGTCCCGCGCAGGCTCCGCCCCGGTGACCTGGTCGCGGTCGTGGCGCCCTGCGGGCCTCCCGACCCCGAACGCCTGGCACGCGGGGTGCGGCTGTTACGGGAGCTCGGCCTGGAGGTCGTCACCGGAGCCCACGTGCTCGACCGGGAGGGCTACCTCGCGGGGACGGACGCCGCGCGGGCGGCCGACCTGCAGGCGGCCTGGTGCGAGCCGGACGTGGCCGCGGTGTTCTGCGCCAGGGGCGGTTACGGGGCGACGAGGGTGCTCGACCTGCTCGACTGGGAGGCCATGCGGGCCGCGGGGCCGAAGACACTGGCCGGTTCGAGCGACGTCACCGCGCTGCACCGGGCCTTCGCCGTCATGCTGGGTGTCGCCTCGTGGTTCGGGCCGATGCCCGCCTGTGCGACCCTCAGTGACCCGGAGGGGCCGGAACCCCGTACGCTTGAACATCTCGCCGCTGCCCTGTTCGGCACGCCCGCGCCCGTCGAGGGGGATCGGGTGATCGTTCCGGGCCGGGTCGAGGCGCCGGTGACCGGCGGGAACCTCAGCCTGCTCGCGGCGCTGTGCGGCACGCCGTACGAGCTGCGGGCGCGGGGGAGGATCGTGTTGCTTGAGGACGTCACCGAGGCGCCCTACCGGATCGACAGGATGCTCACCCAGCTGCTCATGTCGGGGGCGCTGGACGGGGCCGCGGGCTTCGCCCTGGGCTCCTGGGAGCGCTGCGGCGATCCGTACCCGGTGCTGCGGGAGCGGCTCGCGCCGCTCGGGGTGCCGGTCATCGCGGGCCTTCCCGTGGGGCACGGCACACCACAGCTGAGTGTGCTGCTAGGGGCACTTGGTGCTATTGATGCAGAATCGTGCTCTCTGACCGGCTCAAACACCGCCCCCGTGGAGGCAGTCTAGGTGCGGACCTAGGAGGAGAGCGCAGAGGGGATGGGCGTGTGAGGCTGTTCCGGCGGCGTCGCGACCGGCAGGCCAGGAGAGCCGCGCGGCCGGTCGAGGACGTCGATCTCGACTCCCTGCTCTCCCTGGTCGCCGACACCCTCGGCTACTCCTGTGCCTTCTCCGCCGACGGCGGGACGCTGACCCTGTCGGACTCCGGCGAGCGGACGGTCAGGCACGTGGTACGGCTGGCGGGACTGCGGGCCGAGGCGCGCAGGCGCTCGCGCGAGGACTGGCCGGTGCTGGTCTCCGAGCACCTGTCCCACGTCTTGGCCACGGCCGGGGAGCCGTTCGACGCCTGCGACCTGGACCAGGTCCGCCCGCTGCTGCGCACCCGGCTCCAGCCCGCCGACGACCTGGCGGGCGCCGTCGTCGGCCGCCACCTCAGCGCCGACCTGGTCGAGGTGCTGACCGTCGGGCACGGCGAGGCCGCCAGGCCGCTCCGTCCCGAGGAGGTCGGCTGCTGGCCGGTCACCGCCGCGCAGGCGCTGGAGGAGGCCGTGGGCAACGCGGCGGGCGACGGGCGGCTGTCGGCCGACGCGATCGACCTCGGCGGCGCCACCGCGCTGCGGCTGAGCGGCGCGACCGCCGGCGCCGCCGCCCACCTGCGTCGCCTGGGTGACTACCTCCGGGTGCCGGCCGACGGGGTGCTGGTCGCGCTGCCGAGCCGTTCGGAGATGATCGTCCACCCGGTCGAGGGCATCGAGGTCGTCCGTGCGATCGAACGGCTGCGGCTGTTCGCCCAGCGCGAGTGCGACCTGCGGGCCGACGGGCTCAGCCCCCAGGTCTACTGGTGGCACGAGGGAAGGCTCACCCTTATCAGGGCCGACCTCGTCAGCCAGGACGGCCAGATCCGGCTGGTCGTGGCCCCGCCCAAGGCGTTCGCGCGGGTGCTCGCCTCCCTGGCCACCCGCCCGGAGGGCGGCCCCGGAGGCTGAGACGGCCCGGGAGGCCACCACGGGATCACTACGGGATCACTACGGGATCACCGTGAGAGCGCGGGGAACCGTAAGATGGTGCCTTCCCGCCCCGCACTCATCCCGAGGAGCCTCCCGCGCACCCCGGCCGCCCCCGGCGTGCCCGCCACGATCGGCCGCGGCCTGTGAACGTGGGACGACCGGGTCCGCATCTACGAGGAGTGGCAAATGGCGCAGTGGTGCCTCGGCGTCGATCTCGGGACGAGTTTCTCCGCCGGGGTCATAGCCGCCGAAGGGCGCTTCGACGTCCTGGAGGTCGAGGGGGAACGGCGCATCCCCTCGGCCGTCATGCTCGACGAGCGCGGCACGCTGGTCGCGGGCCGGATCGCCCAGCGGGGCATCGCGCTCAATCCGGAACGCGTCGAGCGCAACCCCAAGCGCTACGTCGGCCGGGGCCGGATGCTGCTCGGCGGGGTACCGGTCGCCGTCGCCGACGCCATGGCGGCGCTGCTCGAACTGTTCGTGAGCGAGGGCAGGAGGCGTTTCGACGGAGCCCCGCCCGACTGCATCGCGCTGACCCACCCCGTCGCCTGGGGTGAGGACCGCAAGGCCGTACTGCTTGAGGCGGCCAGGCAGGTGGTGCGCGGGGTGCGGATCGTGCTCGTCGACGAGCCCGTCGCCTCGGCCCGCTACTTCGCCACCGCCAAACGGGCCGACGGCTCCCACCTGGCCGTCTACGACCTCGGCGGCGGCACGTTCGACGCGGCCGTGCTCACCGCGGACGGCAGCGACTTCAAGGTCGTCGGCGAGCCCGGCGGCAGCGACGAGATCGGCGGGGAGGTGTTCGACGAACAGATCTTCGCCTTCCTCGGGGCGCAGATCGAGCGCCTGGACGCCGACTGGTGGCAGCAGGTGACCAGCAACCCGGAACGCCGCTACGTGAGCTACGCCGCCGACCTGCTCAAGATGGCCAGGGAGGCCAAGGAGGCGCTGTCGAAGTTCGACACCTCCTCCCACTACGTGGTCGGCATCAACGAGGACGTGCACATCGCCAGGAGCGACCTGGAGGACCTCATCGGGGCCGAGATCGTCAAGACGGTCGACATCCTGGAGGAGACGATCCGCGGGGCCGGGATCACGCAGGACGAACTGGCGGCGGTGTTCATGACCGGCGGCGCCAGCCGGATGCCGCTGGTCCAGGAGGCCGTGCGCGACAGGCTCGGCGACCGGGTGCGCACCTACGACGACCCGAAGATCGTCGTCGCGTACGGCGCCGCCCAGCTCGCCTGGAAGCTCAAGGTCGAGCAGCGGGACCCCGAACAGTCCCAGAGCGTCCCGGCGGCCCGCGCCGAGCCCTCTGCGCCCGCCAAGTCCTCTGCACGCCTCGGTGTCACCGGCGGCGGGCAGGTCTTCACCGGCCCGGAGGGCGGTCACACCGGCGGCCACAAGGTCGTCCCCGGGAACGGTCCGCAGGGGGCGCAGCGGGGCGCGCAGGACGGGCCGGTCGTCCCGGGCGTGGCCAAGGTGCTCGACGGTGTGCTTGAGGCCCGCGCCGAGGCGGGCAGGGTCTTCGTCCACCAGGCCTTCGACAGCGGCCACCTGCTGCGCAGGCTCGACGGCGTCGAGGGCAGGCACGACCGTGAGCTGCGCTTCGGCAGGCTGGTCGAGTGGGACGTCTCACGTGAGGGCGTCGCCGCGGTCGAGCAGGTCGGGCCCGCGCAGACCCTGGTGCGTGTCCTCACCCCCGACCTGGCCATCCGCGGCACCCACCCGCTCCAGGTGTGGGGCAACCCGACCGTGATCGCGCACGGCCGTACCGCCTGGGTCTTCTTCCAGCCACGACAGCCGGTCCCGGTGGACAGCTCGGTCGGCCTGCCCTGGGGGGAGACGGGGCAGCTGTCGGTGGTCGAGTTCGACCTGGGCGGGGGCTTCATGTTCCAGGCGCCGCAGCCGCGCGACCTGGGGCCGTACACCCAGTGGTTCCTCAACGAGGACAACCGGTCGCGGCGGCTCGTCGACCAGGAGGGGCCCAGCGGCAACGACCCCGCGCCCTCCGTCGGAGCGCCAGGCTGCACGGTGGTGCTCGGGCAGTTCAGCAGCAACAAGCCGATGTTCCAGAACAGGCACCACGACTTCAGGCCCTGGCAGGTGCTGTGCCTGATCGACCCCGGCGGTGTCGTGCGCCCGACGGTGCGGGAGCCCGGCCGTAGCTGGCTGCACCAGGTCGTCCTGCACAACGGCAGGTGGTTCACCTCAAGCTCGGCCGGTCTTGAGGCCGACACCGCCGACGGCAGGACCAAGCTCGTCATGCCCCGCCCCAGGGCGGGCGCCCTGCGCTGGGTCCCGGCGGGCGGTCAGATCTACGCGGTCGGCGCCGACCAGGTGAGTCCCGCCAGGGGCTGGTCGGTGGGGATCTTCAACCAGCGTTCGCACACGCTGGAGTTCCTGATGGGCAAGCAGTCGGCGACCCTGGCCGGTCACCTGACCTCCCGAAACCGCTGGGAGCGGCCGAGGCTGGTCGTGGACGGCGACTCGATCTGGATGACGATGCTGGACGCCGGTCGCAGCAGGCTCGTGCACGTCACCCCCTCGGGGGCGCGGGAGGTGCACCGCACGCCGGGGTTGTTCGAGCCGGTCGTCCGGGTCCCCAGCGGCCTGCTGTGCCTGCACCGGCCGGGAGACACCACCGGTGCCACCCGTGACCAGCCGGCGGCCCTGGTGCACCTGCCGCTGTGACGCCAGGAAGACGACCGTGCCCCCGGCGGACGTCGCCGGGGGCACGGGGCGCGAACGGGGACAGGACGGTCAGGGGGCCGATCCCAGGGCGGCGACCGCCGCGGCGAGTTCCTCACGCAGCTCGTGGCCGCGCCTGGTGAGGGCGTTGATCGCGGCGATGCGGTCCTGGCCGGACTGCCGCGACCTCTGGCGGTCGGCGGCCGAACGGGCCGAGGCGGCCTTCAGCTCCGCCCGCCTGCTCTCAAGGTCCTTGCGCCTTCGCATCAGGTTGTCGTCGGCGGCCTGCTCGACGCTGACCCGCCAGGTGGCGACCATCCGCTCCAGGTCGAGGGTCATCTCCCTGGCGACGACGGAGAACTGGTCGCGCAGCGCCCCCCTGATCGCGGCCTGGTTGCGCTGCACCTTCTCCAGCGAGCGCCGCCCGAAGAAGATAGAGGCCCCGATGGCGGGGGCGACCAGGAGGAAGCCGACGGGGCCGAGCATGGCCGCGGCCAGGCCGCCGAACGAGGCGGCCATCGAGATCGAGGGCAGCACGTCCCGCACCATGTCCACGTCGACCGGCGTGTCCGCGGCCTGGTCCCCCTTGACCTGGACCTGCGACAGGTTGGGCATCGCGCGCCTGTCGGAGGTCAGCTCGACCGGGTCGAGGCCCAGGTCGCGGGCGAAGGCGTCCAGCGTGGTCCTGGCCAGGTTCTCCACGTCGTAGACGATCTGCGACCAGACGGCCTCAAGTGAGCGCTGGACGCTCTCCGGCAGCTCCGCCATGTACCTGTCGATCTGCTCCTGCTTCTTCAGCGTGGCGATCGCGTTCTCGTACGGCTGGCGGATCTCGGCCACCCGGGCGGCCACGATCCCGCCGACCTCACGCCCGAGGAAGGTGTTGGCGACGGCGCCCGCCCTGCGCTTGGCCGTCAGTTCCCCGAGGGCGGCCAGCTCCGCGTCCAGCTCGGCGAGCCGTGCGGTGATGTCCCCGGCGTCGTCGGAGCCCGCGGCGACGTCGTCCTGCGCCCCGGCCGCCAGTGAGTTCAGCGCGGAGAGCGCGGCGGCGACCACGGTCGCGCCACGCGCGGACTCCCGGCCGTCGGCGAACCCGCGCAGGTACCGCTCCAGGACGTCCATGCCGCTGCGGGCCCGCAGCGCGTCGGCCCGTTCGGCGCGTCCCTCCCGCCGTTTCGCCGCGGCGGCCTCGGCGAGCTTCGAGCTCACCGGAATCCAGGGCGCCCGCAGCAGCGGGCTCAGCGTCGCCGTCCTGCCGGGGTCGGCGGCGATCGCCTCGGTGACGAAGGTCCTCAGCCGGGCCTTGTTCTCCTCCTGCAGGCTGTGCCAGTTGGCGGAGTCCTCCACCTTGGTCAGCACGAACACGATCGCCTGGACCCGCTCGGCGGCCTCGGCGAGGAACTCCAGCTCGTGCCTGAGCACCGGCTGGTCCTGCGCGCTGAGCGTGAACAACAGGGCGTCGGCCCGCTGGAGCATGGCCACGGTCACCTGCCTGTGCCCGACCGTCAGGCTGTCCACCCCGGGGGTGTCGAGCAGCCGCAGGCCGTCCAGCAGCGGGTTGTCCAGGGTGACGTCCACGCTGACGACGTCGCGCCGCTTGCCCGCGTCACCGCGCATGGAGGCGTAGTCGGGGATCGACTCGACGGTGATCGGGGTCTCGACGAGCCCGGTGTCGGTGTTGCGGTGCACGACGGCGGTGAGGCGGGGGCCGCGCCGCAGGGAGAGGAAGCAGTTGGTCGCGACGTCGGCGTCGACGGGCAGCAGGTCGGGGTGGCCGACCAGGGTGTTGAGCAGGCGGCTCTTACCGCGTTTCTGCGCGCCCGCGACCACGATGTCGGTGCACTCGTCCTTCCACCTGGCCGCGCTCGCGGCCAGCACCTCGGCCAGGTCTGGCCTGCCGCACCGGCCTGCCAGGCCGTGGACCTCGTTGGCGTAACGCAGCAGCCGGGCCACCGGGCCCGCCTGGTCGGGGGTCGTCAACTGACGTTCTCCTGTCGGGATCGTGCCGGTGAGGGGGTGCCGGAGGGGCCGTCCGGCCGGTCGCACCACGCCCAGACGGCCTCGTAGGCCTCGCAGAGGGTCTCGGCCGCCCTGCGCTGCCTGATGGGCAGGGGTCTGTGGGTCAGCACGCGGAACCTGGCGGCCAGCGCGGCGGCGTAGCCGGCCAGTTCGGCGCGGGGGGCCGAGGGCGGCGCGCCGAGCTGGAGCGCCAGTTCGGTCCCGGTCAGCAGCAGCTCGACGGAGCGCCGCTCGTCCGCGGGGACCATCGGGGACGAGCGCAGCGCCTCGGCCGCCGCCCGGTCCACGGAGACAGGGGGCAGCGGGCCCGCCCCCGTGGGGGCGGCCGGTCCCCGGTCCTCGGTGAGCGCCGCGCCGACCACGTCCTCAAGGACGGTCAGCACGTCCCTGGCCCGGTGCCCGCCGGTGCGGCCCTCGCTCATCATGGCCAGGGTGCGCCAGCGCATCGAGGCGGCGGTGGCCGCGGCGGCGATCTCCGGCTTCGGCGCCCCGGCGGCCAGGCCGAGCTGCTCGGCGGGGTCGTCGTGGCGGGCCATGCGCAGCAGCTCCGCCGTCATCTCCTCGTTCAGGACGAGCGTGCCCCTGCCGAGCGCCTCGGCCGCGGCGAAGATCCGCAGGCCGCCGAGCGCGGTGGCGATCGGCTTGTTCTCGTCGAGCTGGGCCGCGAGCGCGTCCAGGGTGACGCGATCCGAGCCGAGCGCCGGGGTGCGGGCGAGGGCGCGCAGCCTGGTCAGGGCGTCGAGGGCCTTCAGGTGGTCGGCGCGGCGGGCGAAGTGGGCGATGCCCGCGGCGACCGAGCCGGTCGCGGCCTTCCCCGCGGAGGCGTATCCCGACCGTTCCAGCAGGTGCGCCGCGAGCGCCCCGGCGTCCCCGGCGACGCCCTCACGCAGCGCGCGCACCGAGGTCACGATGCCGTAGCGGTGCAGCTTCGCGACCAGGCGGTGCCGTACCTCGGCGGGGACGGGAAGGTCGGCAGCGGTGCGGAAGTCCTCCAGGTCGAGGAGGTAGTCCTCCAGGTCGTCCTCGTCCATCCGGGCCAGTTCGGACAGCGCCGCGAACTCCTCGGCGTCCGGCGGGCACGCCCGCGCGGTCTCGGCCAGCAGGCCGATCACCGGGACCACGTCGAAGACGGAGGTCCGCAGGTCCTGGTAGCCCTTGGCCGCCAGGCGGCGCGCGGTGGGCCAGGGGTCGTCCTCGTCGCCGCGCCGGTCGACCTGGCCCAGCACGGCCAGGGTGTTGACGCAGCTCATCCCGCAGGCGCCGGTGAGGCCGCGGAACTCGGCGAGGGTGGTGTCGTCGAACTTCTGGACGTAACGCAGCACGTAGATCATCGCCTGGGCGCGGTCGTCCTCGTCCCCTGAGCCGAACAGCATGCTCCTGGCGGCCTGTTCGTTGGCCGCCGTCACCGTGTTCATACCGGGGGTGTCGACGATGGTGACCGTGCGCAGGGAGGGCTGGTCCAGCGTGACGCGAAGGCGCCTGATCCGGGCGACCTCGACCCCCAGGTCCGAGGGCAGCCGGTGGCCGGGCAGCAGCCGCGAGTGGGCGACGCCCCCGTCCTTCAGCTCGATCGTGACGAGTCCGTCGTCCTCGCCGTACTCGTACTGGGTGACGACGAAGGTGCACTCGCCCGCGTCGACCGGGGCGACGGGCAGCCCGAGAAGGGCGTTGACCAGGGTCGACTTGCCGCTGCTGACCGCGCCCGCGACCGCGACCCGCAGCGGGGCGTCGAGGCTCGCGCGCACCTGGGCGATCCGCTCGCGCAGCTCGGGCCCGGCGAGCCTGGCCGAGGTGGAGTCGCAGAGGTCGCGCAGCAGGTCGGCGGGGCCCGCCGTCACGCGTCACCGCCGGACGCGGGCCGTGGGCGGGGGGCGGGCGGGAACGTCCGCGGCACCATGGGCAGGTTCTCCTCCTGTATCGGTTTCCCGGCCCTCCCTGAGGGAGTCGACGCAGGTCGGTCAGGCCGTCTGACTCGTGATGGGACGACCGGGAATGGGGATTATCACGGTCCAATATCATGGCGGACCACCACATACCGGGCGGTCGCGGAACGTGATGTCATTGGCTGATTTTCCGCTCCCGGACGATGGGTGACCGATGACGAGCGTGGCGCTGGGCGGGGCCGTCGAGGACAGGACCGAGGACGCCGCCGATGGTGAGAGCCTGCTCGTGGCGGCGGCCCGCAGGGGTGACGAGAGGGCCTTCGCCGAGCTGTGGTCGATGGCGCGGCGCCCGGCCTTCGGCGTCTGCTACCACCTGACCGGCAACCGCGCCGACGCCCTCGACGCGCTCCAGGACACGCACCTGGCGGCCTGGCGCGGCCTGCCGGCCTTTCAGGGCAGGTCGCCCTTCAGGGCCTGGGTGCTGGCCATCGCGCGCAACGCCTCCCACTCGGTGATCAGGCGCCGTCCTCCCCGGGACGCGCTCATGGCCGAGGTCGCCGAGGAACTCCTGGTCGCCGACCCCTTCGAGGACTCGGTCGCCAGGCTGGCCGACCTGCGCAGGGCGCTGACGGGGCTGCCCGCCTCCCATCGGGAGGCGCTGCTGCTGTGGGCGGGCGGACTGACCTACGAGCAGGTCGCGCTCTCGCTCGGGGTGCCGCTGAACACGGTCCGGGCCTGGATCCACCGTGCCAGGAGGCGGCTGCAGACCGGCCTGGCCGACGGCTGAGCGCCTCACCCCACACCCTCGCCTCCGGGCGCCGGGTGACGGTAGACGGCGACCTGCGGCACGCGGATCACCCGGCCGCCGTCGGCGTACCCCCTCTTGACGGTCTCCGCCACCATGTCGTGCAGTTCGGGCCGGTCGGTCGGCTCGGAGCCGAACGCCTCGTGCAGGCGTGGGTCGAACCGCTGCCCGTCCGGGACGATCTCCCGCACCCCGGCCCGGTTCAGGCCGTCGCCCAGGGTGTCGGCCAGCCGGGGGTGGCGTTCGGCGATCTGGTCCCGGTAGCCGATGCAGGCCTCGACCAGGGTCTCCCTGCCCGGATGCCCTCCGGAGAACAGTCGCTCGACCTGCTGGGTGAGCGCCTGGCTGATCCCGCTGCCCGCCACCTCGGTGAGCGCCTCGGCCAGCGGGTCACGCTCGGGTGCCCACGGGTGCGGCGGCGCCTCGGCGGCCATCGTCCCAGGGGGAGCCTGGGGGGTCAGGGGCATCTGAGGGGCCTGGGGGGTCTGAGGGGCCTGGGAAGCCGTCTGCCACGGCGGCGCCGGGGACGGTGTGGCGGCGACCGTCCGCCGGCCGCGCGACCACAGGTAGAGCCCTCCCGCGCCCGCCACGGCGACCCCGCCGCCGATCGCGAGCATCAGGGGGAGGGGGAGCGGGAACGGTCCGCCCGGCGTCCCCGTTTCGCCGGGCGTCACCCCCCGCCCCTTGCGCAGGGGCCGTACGGCCTCTCCTTGGGAGACACCCGGCTCGCCGGGCTCCGATGACGTGGCGACGGTCCGCGTCTGCCCGCCCGTCTCCCCTCCCACGAGGCCGCAGGCGGTCAGTGCCGCGCAGGCCAGCAGGAGCATCAGGGGCAGGAGCGCGCGTCGATCTTCCATCGGTTGTCTTCCTCGTCATTCGCCCGTGTGGTCCGCGACGGGATCACACGTGAGGACACACGGGCTCACGCTGCTCGTGCGGTCAGGCGGTGGGGAAGGGGCCCGAGGTCTGGGTGTAGTCGGCGACGCCGTCGCCGTCGTAGTCGACCCGGGCCTCGTCGATGTAGCCGTCACCGTCGTTGTCGAGGTAGACGACGTCGGTCACCCCGTCACCGTCGGTGTCGTAGCGCTCCTCGTTGGCGTAGCCGTCGCCGTCGGTGTCGATCAGCTGGGCGTCGGCGCTGCCGTCGCCGTCGTAGTCGACCAGGTCGGAGGTAGCGAAGTCGCTCATGTTTGTTCCTTTCGGGTGGTGTTCAACAGGTGAGAGTGACCTTGGCCGTGTTTAGTTGCACCCGAGGGGAAAAATTTTTTCACGACTTTTCTGGCCTTCCGGATCCGCCGCATTTCGGCTCGTCAGCGCCCTCCCGGGGTCCTCCCGAGGAGTACGGCGGGCGGGGTCAGCTCAGCGCGCGGGCCGTGTGGATCAGCGGGACGTGGCTGAAGGCCTGCGGGAAGTTGCCGACCATGCGGCCGTAGCGGGGGTCGTACTCCTCGGAGAGCAGGCCGACGTCGTTGCGCAGCGCCAGCAGGCGCTCGAACAGCTCGACGGCCTCCTCCTTGCGCCCGATCATCGCCAGCGCCTCGGCCAGCCAGAAGCTGCACGCCAGGAACGCGCCCTCACCCCCCGGCAGGCCGTCCACGTCGTTGTCCTCGTCCAGCGGATAACGCAGCACGAAGCCGTCGACCATCAGCTCACGCTGGATCGCCTCGACGGTGCCGACCACCCTGGGGTCCTCGGGGGGCAGGAAACCCACCATGGGGATCAGCAGCAGGGAGGCGTCGAGCTCCGCCGAGCCGTACGACTGGGTGAAGGTGCCGCGCGCGGAGTCGAACGCCTTGTGGCACACCTCGGCGTGGATCCGGTCGCGCAGCTCCCGCCAGCGCGCCACCGGCCCCGTCCTGCCGAACTCCTCGACCTGCTTGACGGCCCGGTCGAGGGCCACCCAGCACATCACCTTGGAGTGGGTGAAGTGCCTGCGCGGACCCCTGACCTCCCACAGTCCCTCGTCGGGCTCGTCCCAGTGGGCCTCCACGTATCCGAGCAGCTCGCGCTGGATGGTCCACGCCCGGTCGTCGGGCTCCATGCCCGAGGCGCGCGACAGGTACAGGGCGTTCATCACCTCGCCGTACACGTCGAGCTGGAGCTGGGTGACGGCGTCGTTGCCGATCCTGACGGGGCGGGAGGCCTCGTAGCCGGGCAGCCAGGACAGTTCGAGCTCGGTCAGCCTGCGCTCTCCGGTCACGCTGTACATGATCTGCAGGTCCTGGGCGCGGCCCGCGATGGCGCGCAGCAGCCACGCCCGCCAGGAGCGGGCCTCCTCCAGGTAGCCCGCGCCGATGAGGGCCTCAAGCGTCATGGTCGCGTCGCGCAGCCAGCAGTAGCGGTAGTCCCAGTTGCGGACCCCGCCGAGGTCCTCGGGCAGCGAGGTGGTCGGGGCGGCGACGATGCCGCCGGTGGGGGCGTAGGTGAGCGCCTTGAGCGTGATGAGCGAGCGGACCACGGCGTCCCGCCACGGACCCTGGTAGGCGCACTGGCCGAGCCACTCCTCCCACAGCTGCTCGGTCTGCGTGAGCTGCTCGAAGGGGTCGATCTCGACGGGCCTGGCCTCGTGGGAGGGGTGCCAGGTGAAGACGAAGGCCAGACGTTCGCCCGCGGCGACCTGGAACCTCGCCTTGTGGGCGTAGTCGCCGCCCTGCAGCGGGATCGGGGAGTGCAGCCACACCGAGTCGGGGCCGCCCACGGCCTGCAGCAGCCCGTCGGTACGGCGCACCCAGGGCACGATGCGGCCGTAGTCGAAGCGGACGCGGATCTCGGTGGCCATCTCGACCGTGCCGGAGACACCCTCGACGATCCTGACCAGGTCGGGGTTGACGTGCCTGGTCGGCATGAAGTCCGTGACGCGGACCGTGCCGCCCGGGGTGTCCCACTCGCTCTCCAGCACCAGGGAGTCGCCCTTGTAACGGCGCCTGGTGGCGTCGGGCCGCCGGGCGCCGGCGGGACCGAGCCACCACTGCCCGTGGTGCTTGTCGCCGAGCAGTGCCGCGAAGCACGCGGGCGAGTCGAACTTGGGCAGGCAGAGCCAGTCGATGGAGCCGTTGCGGCCGACCAGTGCCGCCGACTGCATGTCGCCTATGAGGGCGTAGTCCTCGATCCGCATGTGCTCGACGCTAACGCCTCCGCGGCGTCCCGATCAGTCCTTGGGGCGCATCAGCGGCATGAAGAACTGGCTCAGCGGGCCGATCGCCAGGGCGAAGACCACGGTTCCCAGGCCCACGGTCCCGCCGAGCAGCCAGCCGACGGCCAGCACCGTCACCTCGATGAGGGTCCTGGCCGAACGGATGGACATGCCCAGGCGGTTGAGGCCGGTCATCAGGCCGTCGCGCGGTCCGGGGCCCAGGCCCGCGCCGATGTAGAGCCCGGTGGCCGCGCCGGTCGCGACGACGCCGAGCACCAGATAGACCCACCGCAGGGCCAGCGGTCCCGGCTCGGGGGCCAGCCACATCGCGGCGTCGGCGAACAGCCCGAGGAACAGGACGTTGCTGAGGGTGCCGATGCCGGGCCGCTGCCTGAGGGGGATCCACAGCAGCATCACGGCCGCGCCGACGACGATGATCCAGGTGCCGATGGACAGGCCGAGATGGATGGACAGGCCCTGGTGGAAGACGTCCCACGGGCTGCCGCCGAGCCGTGACTCGATCTGCAGGCCGATGCCGACGCCGTAGAGCGCCAGTCCGGCGTACAGGCGCAGGAGGCGGCCGGGGAACGACCCGAGGGTGGGAAGTGTTGCCTCGCTCATAATGGCACTTATCGTCCATGCCATTACTGCCATCCAAAAGGGCCAATCACGAAAAGTGGCCTTATAGTGGGGCGGGTGGACCGCTATCTGAGTGGCGTCCAGCTCGCTCGCCTCCTGGCGATCGACCCCGGCGCCAAGCCGTACTACCGGACCCTGGCCGCGACCGTGCGGTCGCTGATCCTCGACGGGCGGCTGCCCGTGCGGGTACGGGTCCCGGCGGAGCGGCACCTTGCCGAGGCGCTGGGCGTCAGCCGTACGACCGTGACCTCCGCCTACGACCGGCTGCGCGAGCAGGGATACCTGGAGAGCAGGCAGGGGGCGGGGAGCTGGACGGCGCTGCCGGACGCGGGCTCGCTCGGCGCGGAGAACCCCTGGATCGCCGCAGAGGACGACGGGCTGCTGCCGCTGCACTGCGCGGCGCCGTCCGCGGCCAGGACGCTGCCCGCCGCGATCGCCGCCGCGGGGGAGGGCTATCCGCGCTACACCCTGGGCATGGGCTACGACCCGGTCGGGATCGCGCCGCTGCGCCAGGCCGTCGCCGCCCGGTACTGCGCGCGGGGGCTGGCCACCAGGCCGGAGCAGATCCTCATCACCGCGGGCGCCCAGCACGGCCTCCACCTGCTGGCCATGGCGCTGCTCGCGCCGGGCGACCCGTTCCTGCTCGATTCGCCGACCTATCCGCACGCCATCGACCTGGCCAGGGCGCGAGGCGCCAGGATCGTCCCGGTCGGCATCCCCGACGACGGCTGGCACCTGGACCTGCTCACCAGCGCGATGCGCCAGTCAGGGGCCCGCCTGGCCTACGTCATCCCCGACTTCCACAACCCCACCGGCCACCTGATGGACGACGCCACCCGGGCCGGGCTGGTGAGCGCGGCCAGGAGGCACGACACCACGCTGATCGTGGACGAGACCTGGAGCGAGCTGGACATCGACGAGGTGCCCAGGACCGCCCCGCTGGCCGCCTTCGACACCGACGGCAGGGTGATCAGCCTGGGATCGGCCTCCAAGCTGTGGTGGGGCGGCCTGCGCATCGGCTGGATCCGCACGGGCGCCGCCATGGTGCGCCGCCTGGCCGCCCTGCGCGCCTCGGTCGACATCGCGAGCTCCCTGTTCGAGCAGCTCGTCGTGGCCAGGCTCTTCGAGGACATCGAGGAGACCAGGGCCGAACGCCGCCGCAGCCTCGGCGCGTCACGGGCCGCCCTGACGACCGCGCTGGCCGAGCACATGCCGGACTGGGACTACACCGTGCCCAGGGGCGGCGGCTCGCTGTGGATCAGGCTGCCCGACCACTCGGGCAGCCTGCTGGCCGAGGCCGCCGCCTGCCAGGGCGTACGGCTGGCCCCCGGCACCTGGTTCGGCGTCGACGGCACGCTCGAAGGCAGGCTCCGGCTTCCCTTCACCCAGTCCCCGCAGGTCGTCACCGAGGGAGTGGCCCGCATCGCGGAGGCCAGGATCAGGGGCCCGTACGGCGCCCGCCCGGCTCCGCCGCTCACCCCCGCCCTGTGATCGTCAGGCGGCCTCCGCCGCCTCTCCGGCCTCCTGCAGGAGGCCGGAGCGATGCTGCTCGGAGAGCAGGTGACCGGCCCCGACGACGATCGCGACGGGCCAGTCGATGACCTCAAGGGCGCCGAGCACCCCCAGCACCGCGTAGAAGGCCAGCCGTTCGGGTGGCGGCACCGCCACCGTCCCGACCAGCGGCAGACTGACGGTGCAGGGCCGTCGCCCGTGGCCCGCGGTCTTCTTCCCCTTGGCCATGGTGGCCTCCCGTGGGTTGGACGCCTACCGCCGCGATGCCCGGGCCGTACGCCGTGTAACGCGACTTGACCAGGGTTTTCACCGGGCTACTCCGGCGCGACCCCCCGGGCGAGCGGGGCGCGCCAGCGCAGCCGCATCGCGGCGATGCGCAGCCCGAACCCGAGTACGGCGGCGGCCAGCGTGGCGGGCCAGCCGTGCAGGTCCAGGATGTAGAGCACGGCCATCACCGCCGAGCAGAACAGGGCGGGCACCGCGTAGAGCTGGCGGTCGTAGAGCAGGATGGGGATCTGCCCGGACAGGACGTCGCGCAGCACGCCGCCGCCGACACCGGTGGTGACCCCGAGCAGTGTCGCGTGCAGCGGGCTCAGGCCGTAGCTCAGCGCCTTCTCCGTGCCCACCACGGAGAACAGGCCGAGGCCCGCCGCGTCGAACACGTTGACGGCGGGCATCACCCGCTCCACGTGCGGGTGCCAGAAGAACACGATGGCCGTCGCGATCACCGGGGCGAGCACGTATCCGGTGCTGGAGAAGGCAGCGGGCCGGACGTTGAGGATCAGGTCACGCAGGATGCCGCCGCCGAGCGCGGTCATCTCCGCCAGTACGGCCATGCCGACCACGTCCAGTCGCCTGCGGACGCCCACGAGTGCGCCTGAGAGAGCGAAGACGAAGATTCCGACGAGGTCAAGCCATTGGTTCACTGATAAATCATCCCATGACCGGCTCTATGGGTCTTACATCATATTTCTTGGTGTCCGGAAGGCGCGTGGTCGTGCTCCCGCATCAGGACGCGCAGCCGCGGCACGAACAGGAACAGCAGCACGCCCGCCACGACCGCGATCGCCGCCAGCGTGAGGAAGTAGGCGGGATCGGACATGTGCTCCCTGAGCCTGCCCGTCTGCCCGCCGACCGCGTCACCGACCGAGACGGCGATGAACCAGACGCCGAGCATCTGTCCCTTGAACGCCTGGGGGGCGAGCTTGGTGGTGACCGAGAGCCCGACCGGGCTCAGCGCCAGCTCCCCGAAGACCTGGACGAGGTAGACCGCCACCAGCCACCACACCGAGACCCTCCCGTTCCCGGCCAGGGCGGAGGCCGCCGCCATGATCACGAAGCTCAGGCCGACCATGACCAGCGCGAAGGCGAACTTCTGCGGGGCCGTGACCCGGTTGCCCAGCTTCACCCACAACGCCGCGAAGACCGGTACGAAGATCATGATGAACAGCGGGTTGAACGACTGCGTCGCCGCGGCGGTGATGCGCACACCGAACAGTGAGAGGTCGGTGTGGTCCGCGGCGAAGAACAGCAGCACGGTCGGGGCCAGGTCGTAGATCATCCAGAAGACGGCCGCGGCGGCGAACAACCAGATGTAGGCCCGCATCCCGGCGCGCTCCTCCGGCGTCAGGTTGTGGCTGCCCAGCAGGATGTAGCCGAAGTAGACCACCGGAACGATCACGATCACCACGGTCAGCGCCAGCGCGAAGGCGTCGAGGCTGAAGGTCCCGGAGAGCGCCCAGAGCGTCAGGGCCACGACGATCACGGCCGTCGAGCCGAGCGCGACGAGGGTGAAGTGCCGGTGCTCGGCGGGGGTCAGCCGGTGCCCGGGCTCGTCGCCGGCGCCCCGGAGGCGGGAGCGGCCCGCCACGTACTGGACCAGGCCGAGGGCCATCCCGACGGCCGCCGCCCCGAAGCCCAGGTGCCAGCGGTCGCCGTCGGCGAGCCAGCCGACCACGATGGGGGCGACGAAGGCCCCCAGGTTGATGCCGAGGTAGAACAGGGAGAAGCCCGCGTCCCTGCGCGCGTCGGCGTCCTCCGGATAGAGCTTGCCGACCATCGCGGAGATGTTCGGCTTCAGCAGCCCGGTCCCGGCGATGATGAGCAGCAGGCCGAGGGCCACGAAGAGGCCCGTCCTGGCCGGTATCGCCATGCTGATGTGCCCGAACATGATGATCAGACCGCCCCACAGCACCGCCCTGCGGGCACCGAGGACGCGGTCGGCGACCCAGCCGCCGGGCAGGGCCACCAGATAGATCAGGGCGCCGTAGACGCCGACGAGCGCCTGCGCGGTCCCCTTGCCCATGCCCAGCCCGCCGACGGCGGGGGAGGCGGCCATGAAGGTGGCCAGGATCGCGCGCAGGCCGTACCAGCTGAAGCGCTCCCACATCTCGGTGCCGAACAGCGTGGCGAGGCCGCGTGGATGCCCGAAGAAGGATTTCTCCTCCGCCTTTGTCTCCGATGTCATAGCGCCCCCCGACCTCAGTGTGTGATCGAACTGTAACTCTGCGTGTTCATTCCGGCGAGGGCGGACCGAAAGGTCGTGCGTCGTCGGTCCCTTAACGCCGAAGGTCTTGTCCCCCCGTATCCCGTGTGATGCGATGCATGCCTCACGAAGGCAAGTGAGCACTTCCAGGAGGCGCTTCGATGGCCGGTGTCCTTGAGGAACGGGCCGCGATCGAGCGGGAGATCGCGGGCCGTACCGTCTGCGCCCAGTTGAGGGAGGCGGCCGAACGGGACGCGGGAGCCCCCGCCTACTCCGACCCCTCGGGGCAGGGCTGGACGACCATGACCTACGGCGAGGCCAGGCGGAGGGTGCTGGAGATCGCCGCGGGCTTCGCCGCCCTCGGGCTGCGCAGGGGCGAGGCCGTCGCCCTGATGATGGTCAACCGCAGCGAGCACGTCCTGGCCGACCTGGGTGCGGTGCACGCGGGCGGCGTCTCGTGCTCGGTCTACCCCACCTTCGCCCCCGAGCAGGTCGCCTTCGTCGCGGCCGACGTGGGCGCGCGGATCGCGGTGCTCGGCGGCCCGGCCGACCTGGCCAGATGGGAGCCGATCCTCGGCGACCTGCCCGCGCTGCACAGGATCGTCATGCTGGAGGGCGCGCCCCGGGACGACCGTTTCGTCTCCTGGGAGGACCTGCTGTCCATGGGCCGCGAACGGCTGGCCGCCGAACCCGGCGAGGTCGAGGCCCGCTGGCGCGCGGTGGCCGCCGACGACGTCCTGACGGTGCTCTACACCTCCGGCACGACCGGCGACCCCAAGGGCGTGCCGCTCACCCACGCCAACGTGTTCTACGAGGTCGTAGCCACCGACCGGCTGGCGCGGGTGCCCGAACGCGGTACCCAGATCTCCTATCTGACCTACGCGCACATCGCCGAGCGGGTGCTCAGCCTCTACCTGCCGCTCTTCAAGCTCTCCCACACCTACTTCTGCACCGACATGTCCCAGCTCGGCGCGATCCTCGGCCAGGTCAGGCCGGTGCTCTTCTTCGGCGTGCCGCGCGTGTGGGAGAAGATGATGGCCAGGCTCCAGGCCCTGCTGTCCATGCAGCCGCAGGATCGGCGCGAGCAGGCGCGTCTGGCCATGGCCGCCGGTCTCGCCCACATCGAGGCCTGCCAGTACGGCCGCACGCCCTCACCTGGGGTCCGCGAGGCCTACGAGCGGGCCGACGCCGCGCTGCTGTCCGGCGTGCGCTCGCTGATCGGCCTGGACAACGCGGGCTGGCTCGCCACCGCCGCGGCGCCGATGCCGCGCGAGGTCCAGCGCTTCTTCGCCGGTCTCGGCCTGCGCGTCCTGGACGTGTACGGCATGACGGAGACGACGGGCGCGTTCACCGCCAACGCCCAGGACCGCTTCAAACTCGGCACGGTCGGGCAGGCCGGGCCCGGGGTGGAGATCCGCGTCGCCGAGGACGGGGAGATCCTCACCCGCAGCCCGGCCAACGCCGTCGGCTACCTCAACCGGCCGGGGGAGACCGCGGAACTGCTGGACGAGGACGGCTGGCTGCACACCGGCGACGTCGGCGTGGTCGACGAGGACGGCTTCGTCAGCATCCTCGACCGCAAGAAGGAACTCATCATCACCTCGGGGGGCGAGAACATCTCCCCGGCCAACATCGAGGGCCTCCTCAGGGAACACCCCATCGTCGGCCAGGCCCTGGTCTACGGCGACGGCAGGCCGTACCCGGTGGCGATCCTCACCCTCGACGGTGAGACGGCTCCCGGCTGGGCGAAGGAGCGGGGCATCGGGTTCACCTGCCTGGCCGACCTCGCCGAGCACCCCGAGGTCCTCCGCGAGGTCGCCGGGGCGGTCGCCGCGGCCAACGGGCGGCTCGCCCGGGTACAGCAGGTCAAGCGCTGGCGGCTGCTGCCGGTCGAGTGGACGCCGGAGAGCCAGGAGCTCACGCCGAGCCTGAAACTCAGACGCCGGATCATCCACACCAGGTACGCGGAGGTGATCGAAGGCCTGTACGCGTCCTGACCCGTGCCTGTCCCTTTGCCCAACGGGCGCGTGTCCGTCCCCCGGCCATTACCGCGCCGTTCCTAGCGTCCTGGGTCATGAGATTCCTTTTCGCGTTGCTGGCGGCGGCGACCGTCGTCCCGCCCGTCCCGGCCGGGGCGGGCGTGGCCGGGGAACCGGTGATCCGCTCGGTGACCGTGACCCCGGGCGCGCCCGTCGTCGGGCCGTCCGGATCGGTGCGGGTGGTGATCGAGGTGGTCGCGGGCGGGGTCGCGGGGCCGGACGGGGTGACGATCGAGGTCGAGCCGGGCGCCCCGGACGCGGCCGACGAGCCGGCCTCCCCGCCGATCCAGGAGGACGCCGAGGACACCGGGGTCACCGGGACCGCAGACGGTCAGGGGGCGCAGGCGCCTGCCCCGGCGCCGGAGTGGGAGATCTGGAGGTTCGTGCCCGACAAGGGTCTGACCCGCTGGTACCCGACGGGGCGCTGGACCGTCACGGTGACCGCCAGGGGCGCCGGCGGTGAGGTCGTCACCGGGCACACCGTCTTCAGGCTGCGCAGGGAGACCAGGTTCAGCGCGGTGCGGGTGGCCGCGGGGGAGACGGGCGCGCGGGTTCGCGGTGTCCTGAACCGGGTCGACCCGCAGGGCTACCTGGACTACGCCCCCTTCCCCGGCCAGCCGGTGGGCATCCTGCACCGGAGCGAGCCCGGGGAGCCCTGGCAGAGCGTGGCCTCGGCGACCACCGACGCGCAGGGCCGCTTCGCCAGGGACGTTCCGGGGATCAGGGACGGTCAGTGGCGCATCCTGTTCGCCGGGACGGGACACTATGCGGGCAGACGCAGCATCATCCACCCGACCACCGCATAAGTGCATTTAATAGGACAAATCGCCATATCGTTATTCCATTTGGAGTGGCTAATTTCCTATTTACTGTGACTTTTCCTTATGTTGAAGCGTCTTTGACGGTAGGCGCGCCCCACCGCGGGGCGCGTCCTTCAACGGGGAAGGAAGTTCCAGATGCTGCGACGCATCGCGACCGTCCTGGCCACGGCGGCGCTGAGCGCCTCCGCGCTCGCGGTCACCGCACCGGCGCAGGCCGCGACCACCCAGGCCGTGTCCGCGCAGGCCGGGAGCCGGGCCTACACCGAGACCAGGATCGCCGGCTTCAACGCCGACCCCAACCCGGCCCGCAGGTTCCAGCGCATCACGCTGAGCGGCCAGCTCCAGGTCGGTGAGGACTGCAACCCGCACGAGCGCGGTCCCGGCCTGGCCACCCGCCACAACCCCTGCGACAACGGCAGGACCCAGTGGGCGGGCTCCGCCGGCTGGCAGAAGATCGTGGTGCTCTTCCGCGCGAGCGGCAGGAGCAAGTGGGAGTTCGTCGACGCGATCGAGACCGGCCGTGACGGGCGTTTCGCCACGGACGTCCGCGTCTACACCTCCGGCACCTGGCGCGTCGTCTTCGAGGGCGCCAGGGGCCTGGCGCCGTCCGAGGACAGCGACTGGGTCAGGGTCTTCCGCTGACCGACCGGTGAGCGAGCCCAGGACCGCCCCGCCCGCGCGGGGCGGTCCGCCGCCCGCCGTAGGCGCGACCGCCGGGACCCTCACGAGAGCGCGTGCACCGCGGCCCCGAACAGGACGGGCAGCCGCCGGGCGGCCGGGACGATCAGCCGCGCGGCCCCGCGGTACCGCCGGGTCCCCAGCAGCGCCCCGGTGAGCAGCCTGTGCCTGCGCGACAGGCGCAGCCAGGCCTCCTCGTAGGAGTCGGGGTCCCCCGCCCGCAGGCAGCCGACGAGCGCCCGCGCGGACAACAGCGCCAGGGAGAGCCCCTCACCGGTGAGGGCGTCGATGTAACCCGCGGCGTCGCCGACCAGCAGCACCCGCCCCGAGACCCGGCGGCGCACCCGCTGGCGCAACGGCCCCGCCCCCCGCACACTGGTCGCCGCCGGTCCGGTGAGCCTGGCCGCGAGCTCGGGGAAGTCCGCCAGATGTTCCTGGTAGCCCCGCCGCCGTGAGCTGAGCACGGCCACCCCGACCAGGTCGTCGCCGACCGGCGTCACGTAGGCCTCGGACTCGTCGGCCCAGTGCACCTCGACGAAGTCCGTCCAGGGGGCGACGAGATAGTGCCGCCGCAGGCCGTACCTGCGGGGGCGGGTGTCGGGAAGCCGGAGCCCGAGCATGGCGCGCAGCGGGGAGTGCAGACCGTCGGCGGCCACCAGCCACCTGGCCCGCAGCCCCGCGGCCTCGACGCGGTCGTGGTGCTGCCGTACCTCCTCGACCCTGCCGCGTACGACCCGCACGCCCACCTCGGCGGCGCGCCGCGACAGCGCGTCGTGCAGGGCGGTGCGGCGCACCCCGAGCCCACTTCCCTTCCTGAACTCGGCCTGGACCCGGTCGCCGCCGTCCACGTAGCGGATTCCCGCCAGAGGCCTGCCCTCGGGCCGCACGCCCAGCCCCAGCAGCGCCGCCGCGCCGCTGGGCATCAACCCCTCACCGCACGCCTTGTCGACCGGGCCCGGCCGGGGCTCGACCACGACGGCCTCCATCCCGGCCAGCGCGGCGTGGATGGCGGTGGCGAGACCGGCAGGCCCCCCGCCGGCGACCAGGACGTCGATCACGCGGGGGCCCGCCCGGCGGACGGCGCGGGGGAGAGCGTGGCCAGGGCGGCCTCCTCACAGCGGATCCGCACCACCATGAGCGCGGCGTTCAGCACCGTGAACGTCACCGCGGTGACCCAGGCGCCGTGCACCAGCGGAAGTGCCACCCCCTCGGCGGCGACCGCCACGTAGTTGGGGTGGCGCAGCCACCGCAGCCGGTACGGCCCGCCCGTCACCGGGGACAGGCCGGGGACCACGATCACCTCGGTGTTCCACTGCCTGCCCAGCGTGGTGACGCACCACCAGCGCAGCCCCTGCGCCGCGACGACCAGGGCGAGCATGGGCCAGCCGAGCGCGGGGACGAAGGGCCGTCCCGCCAGACCGGCCTCCAGCGCGCACCCGGCCAGCAACCCGGTGTGCAGGGCGACCATCCACGGATAGTGGCCGCGCCCGTGGACGATCCCCCCGCGGGCCAGGCTCCAGCGCGCGTTGCGCCGGGCGACCACCAGCTCCGCCAGCCGCTCCACGCCGACGAGCAGGACGAGCCACAGATACCAGGACACCGTTCCCCCCACGGGTCACCAGCGCAACAGGACGAGTTCGGAGCAGAAACCGGGGCCCATCGCGATGAGCAGCCCCGGAGTCCCCGCAGGAGGCGGGCGAAGCGCGAGGGTGTCCCGCAGCACGTGCAGCACCGACGAGGAGGACAGGTTGCCGACCGAGGCCAGTGAGCGCCAGGTGAGTTCGAGCGCGTCCTGCGGCAGCCCGAGCGTCTCGGCGACGGCGTCGAGCACCTTCGGGCCGCCCGGGTGGCACACCCAGGCCGTGATGTCGTCCCTGGTCAGCCCATGGTCGGCGAGGAAGCCGTCCACGTCGTCGGCCAGGTAGGTCCGCACCACGTCGGGGACGCCGGCGTCGAGGACCACCTGGAACCCGGTGTCGCCGACGTCCCAGCCCATGACGTGTTCCGAGTCGGGATACAGGTGGCCACGGGTCGCCACGACCGTGGGCCCCCCTCCTGGCAGGGCGGCGGCCCGTTCGGCGCCACAGGCGACCACGGCCGCCGCGCCGTCGCCGAACAGCGCGCCCGCGACCAGGTTGGCGACCGAGGAGTCGCCGCGCTGCAGGGTCAGCGAGCACAGCTCGACCGAGAGCAGTACCGCCACGTGCCCGGGCCAGCCGCGCAGGTAGTCGTGCAGCCGGGCGATCCCCGCCGCCCCCGCCACGCAGCCGAGCCCGAAGATCGGCACCCGTTTGACGTCGGGACGTAACCCCAACCGGCCCGCCAGCCTGGCGTCGACCGAGGGCGCGGCCAGGCCGGTCACCGAGGTGAACATGATCATGTCCACGTCCCCCGGGGTGAGCCCCGCGGCGTCGAGCGCGGCGCCGACCGCCTCCGTGCCCAGCTCCACGGCGCACTCGACGAAGACGTCGTTGGCCGCCCCGAACCCGTCGAGCTTGGCGTAGCGGTGCAGGGGCAGCGCCAGGTGGCGGAAGCCGACCCTGGCACTCGCGTGTAACCGGTCGAGCACCCGCCGGTCGGCGCCCTCAGGCAGGCACAGCCGCGCGATGGCGTCGGTGATCTCGGCCTGGGGGTGGCGGTTCGGCGGAAGCGCGCCGCGGACGGCGGCGATTCGCGTCATGAAAGGGTCACTCCCGGGCCTCGTGGGAAAGGGGGGTGCGGACATCTGGCTTCTGCCCGTCCGTGTCCGTGGCAAGCCTTCTTCCCGCCGCGGGTGTGCCTAACATCGACTCTGTGACGAGCCGGTGGGCGGGGCGGGTGCGGACGGCGGGCAGGCCGGGGACCGGGTTGACGATGGTCGTCGCGCTGGCGCGCGCCTGCCATCCCGGGCCGACCGCGGCCGTCACCGTCCTGGTGGGCGCGCTGGCCCTGGTCTGCGGGCACGACGCGGCCGGATGCGCCCTGGTGGCCGCCGCCGTGCTGACCGGCCAGCTGTCGATCGGCTGGTGCAACGACGCGGCCGACGCGGCCAGGGACACCGCCGCGGGCCGTACGGGAAAGCCGGTTGCGGAGGGCCTGCTCGCCGCGCGCACGGTGTGGGCCGCGGCGTGGACGGCCCTGGCGCTCTGCGTGCCGCTCTCCCTGGCCTTCGGTCCCGTCGCGGGGGGCGTCCACCTCACGGGCGTCGCCGCGGCCTGGGCGTACGACCTGGGGCTCAAGGCGACGGTGTTCTCGTGGCTGCCGTACGCGGTCGGGTTCGGCTCCCTGCCGCCGTTCGTGACGCTGGGGCTGCCCGGCGCGCCGTGGCCCGCGTGGTGGGCGGTCCTCGCCGCGGCCCTGCTGGGCTGCGGCGCGCACCTGGCGAACGTGCTGCCCGACATCCAGGACGACCTGGCGGCCGGGGTCAGGGGCTGGCCGCAGCGGCTCGGCGCCGCGCGGGTGCGCGCGCTTGTCCCCGTTCCCCTGCTGCTGGCGACCGTGACGCTGGTCCTGGGACCGCCGGGGGCGCCCGGGCCCGGGGAGTGGGCCGCGCTCGCCGTCGCCGTGGCGCTCGCCTGTGCCGGGCCGCTGGCGGCGAACCGGTCGCCGAAGGCCCCCTTCGCGGGAGCCGTGGCCGTCGCGGCGCTCGACGTCCTGCTCCTGCTCGCCACGACCACCACGATCACCGTCGTGCCCTGAACCGCGTCCCGCCGGAGGCAACCGCGCATACTGCGATCTTGCAGAAGAACGGCGGGCGGGGCAAGATCCCGCCCGCCGTACGATCAGCCCTTGTAGTTGAAGATCTGGCGCAGGGTGTGCCGGACCTCGACGAGGTCCTTCTGGTCGGCCATGACCTGGTCGATGGGCTTGTACGCCTCCGGGTGCTCGTCGACCAGCGAGGCGGCCCTGTCGGAGTTCCACGTACGGCCCCGCATCGCCTGGGCGAGCGAGTCGGCCGAGAGCTCCCGCTTGGCCTTCGTCCGTGACATCCGGCGTCCCGCCCCGTGCGAGCAGGAGGTGTAGGACTCCGGGTTCCCCAGGCCGCGGACGATGTACGAACGGGTGCCCATCGAACCCGGGATCACGCCCTCGTCGCCGGTGTCGGCCTTGATGGCGCCCTTACGGGTGATCCACAGGGACTTCCCGTAGTGGGTCTCCCGCTGGGTGAAGTTGTGGTGGCAGTTGATCGTGCGGACCCGCTGCCCGCCGCCGACGACCCGGAACAGGGCGTTGACCAGCACCCGGTCCATCCGGGCCCGCGAGGCCATCGCGTAGCGCTGGGACCACAGCATGTCCTCGATGTAGGCGGTGAACTCCGGGGTGTCCTGGACGAGGTAGGCCAGGTCCGGGTCCTCAAGACCGACGGCCTGCTTCCTCATCATCCGCTTGGCGCCCGTGATGTGCATCGTGGCCAGCTGGTTGCCGATGCCGCGTGACCCCGAGTGGAGCACCGTCCAGACCCGGTCACGCTCGTCGAGGCAGACCTCGACGAAGTGGTTGCCCGAGCCGAGGGTGCCGAACTGCTCGGCGACCTTCTTCTCCTGCCTGGGGTTCAGGTTCGTGTACGGCAGGCCGAGGTCGTCGAGCGCCCGGTCGATGGACGGGTCGCTGTGCCCCTTGCCGACCCCGGCCGGGATGCGGTGCTCGACCATCGGCATCAGCGCGGCGAGGGTGTCCGGCAGGTCGGCGGCGGTGAGCGTCGTCTCGGTCGCCACCATGCCGCAGCCGATGTCCACTCCGACGGCGGCGGGAATGATGGCGTTCTCGGTGGGGATGACCGAGCCGACCGTCGCCCCGATGCCGACGTGCGCGTCTGGCATGAGAGCGACGTGGCCGGAGACGAACGGCAGACGGGCGGTGCGTGCGGCCTGCATGATCGCGCCTTCGTCGATCTCGCTGGCCCACGACAGCAGGTTCGGTGCGGGCTGGTTCGGCATCGTGTGAATCTCCTTGGACCGGCTGTCGATCAGTGTGGCGAGCCCAGAAAGGAAATCCCACTTATTTTACCGTTCGCCGGATTCACCCGCCGGGACACGGAGCCGGGACCGGCGGCTCAGGCGGGGGAGCCGGGCTCGGGTTCCGGGCCGTGCTCCTCCTGGGGGACGGCCCGGCGCCTCGAACGTTCCAGACGGGATCTCCGGTTCCGTTCCGCGCGCAGGTCGGCCCGCAACGTCCCCCGGAAGAGCAGGGCGACGGCCAGCAGGATCACTCCGGAGCCGACGAAGAAGGGGACGGCGGGGATCGCGTCCTCCCCGGACTCCTGCGGCTTCTCGGACGGCTTTCGTGGCCCGGCCGCGTCCACGCCGGCCGCCCGGAACGCGGCATGTGGAAACGGGTGAAGAACTCTCTCCGGAATCGGCCCGGTCGAAAACCCGGAAGGCGGATCCGGGATTTTCTCCATAAATCCGCTTCCGTTACCTTCCGGTGGTGTTCGGCGGTCGGGGAGTATGGCGTTCCCGGCAGTTCTCACGGGGACGACGGCCGGGCCTGACGCAAGGCCGGTCACGCCCTGGGGCAGGCAGGGGGCGGTCATGAGCAGGGGCGCTGCGAGGATCAGCGCGCTCAGGCGGTTGTCCGCTACCGGTCTCACGTGGGTCCGGCTCCTTTCGTGATCCCGGGGCCGTCGCTACGGATTATCGGCGCGGTTCCCGGGGTCTCCCCGGCGCGCGGGGGCCTTGGCATCAAAGCGTTATGTGATAATTGGAAATATATCCATGAATCGCCTGAATTTTTCTGTGATTTATGGAGGTGTTTGTGACCTGCACAACGCCCCGGAAGTCTGATCGCGCAGATGAGAGCGCTCCCAGAAGCCGGACATGTCCTCCTATGGAGGAATCAACCCTTCGATGGTGATGTTGTCGCCAGGAGGAGACCCGTGGGAGGTCCCGGCGGGTACCGGCCATAGGCTGGGCCCCTGCCGGAGCAGACGGATGTGAGGAGGTGGCGCCCCGTGCTGCGGGACTCGTTCGGCCGGGTGGCGACTGATCTGCGGGTGTCCCTCACGGACCGCTGCAACCTGCGCTGCTCCTACTGCATGCCCCCCGAGGGGCTGGAGTGGCTGCCCAAACCCGAGCTGCTGACCGCCGACGAGATCGTCAGGCTGGTGACCGTCGCCGTGGAACGGCTGGGCGTCACCGAGGTCCGCTACACCGGCGGTGAGCCGCTGCTGCGCCGCGAACTGGTCGACATCGTGGCCCGTACCTCTGCCCTGCGCCCCGCGCCCCAGGTCTCCCTGACCACGAACGGCATCGGCCTGGCCAGGCTGGCCGTCCCCCTGGCCGAGGCGGGCCTGAGCCGGGTCAACGTCTCCCTCGACACCCTCGACCGGGAGACGTTCAGGAGACTCGCCCACCGCGACCGGTTGCCCGACGTGCTCGACGGCCTGGCCGCCGCCGACGCCGCGGGCCTGCGCCCGGTGAAGATCAACTCCGTGCTGATGCGCGGCGTCAACGACCACGAGGCCGCCTCGCTGCTGCGCCACTGCCTGGAACGGGGCTACGAGCTGCGCTTCATCGAGCAGATGCCGCTGGACGCCCAGCACGGCTGGCGCAGGCAGGACATGATCACGGCCGAGGAGATCCTCGCGGGACTGCGGGAGAGCTTCGACCTGACAGAGGCCGACCCGGGAGAGCGCGGCAGCGCCCCGGCCGAGCTCTTCCTGGTCGGCGGCGGACCGGCCAGGGTGGGTGTGATCGGTTCGGTCACCCGCCCGTTCTGCGGCTCCTGCGACCGGGTACGGCTCACCGCCGACGGCCAGGTCCGCAACTGCCTGTTCGCCACGGACGAGTCCGACCTGCGTGCGGCGATGCGCGCGGGCGCGGGCGATGAGGAACTGGCCGAGCGTTGGCTGGCCGCGGTGCGCGTCAAGAAGGCCGGGCACGGCATAGACGACCCGTCCTTCCTGCAACCGTCCCGCCCGATGTCCGCCATCGGCGGATGAGCGGGATGAGCGTCCGTCACGACGCCTGCATCCTGGCGGGCGGCATGGCGAGAAGGCTCGGCGGACAGGACAAACCAGGCCTCCACGTCGGCGGACGCCCACTGGTCGAGCGGGTCGCGGCGGCCGTACCGGACGCGCGGCGGCTGATCGTCGTCGGCTCCCCCCGTTCCGGCCTGCCCGGGGCCGTTTTCCTGCGCGAGCGCCCGCCGGGCGCGGGGCCCGTCCCCGCGCTGCGGGCGGGGATGACCGCCGTGACCGCCCCCTGGGTCGCCCTGCTCGCCGCCGACCTGCCGTTCCTGACGGCCGGGCACGTCTCGGCGCTGTTCGCCGCCGCCGAGGGGGCCGCAGGGGCGGTGCTCCTCGACGAGGAGGACAGACAGCAGTGGCTCGCCGGAGTCTGGCGTACGGCGGAGCTCACCCGGGCACTGGACGGCTACGAGGGACGGTCGCTGCACGGACTGCTCGGCCCGCTCGGGCCCGTCGGGCTCCGCCTTCCCGGGAAACCGTGGTTCGATTGCGACACACCGGATGATCTGCTGCGTGCCGGAGGCGGTGAGCCGGACGCGGCGGAGAACGCCGACAAGGCCGTCGACGAGGAGCGAGCGATGAACGTGCTGGAGGAGTGGACCGAGCTGGTCTGCCGGGAACTGGGCGTCGATCCGGCGCGGGTCGACAGGGACGCGGTGCTCGACCTGACGAAGGAGGTCGCCCACGGGGTGGCACGCCCGGCCGCCCCGCTGACGGCCTACCTGCTGGGCCTGGCCCAGGGGGCGGGAACCGCGGGCGACGACACGCTCAAGCGGCTGATCGAACTCGCTCAGGAATGGGAGAGAAAGACCGGAGACTGAGATTCCGGAGAAAAGGGCGACGCCGGGTGGTTACGGGGGCAAACCACCCGGCGTCGCTTCATCGGCGTTCCGACGGGGGCCCGGAACGCCGGCACCAGTGCCCCGACGGGGGACCAGGGCACTTGCTTAAAGCGTACACCTCCAACCCCTGAGATGCGTCAAGAGTTAGTCACGACCCGATCTCGCGTCGGTGGCGTGGGATCTCGTTCTGGCTGTCATCCGTAATGCCGAAGCCACTTTCCGCCTCGCGACGTGGTGCGTTGGCCCCGATCACGGCAACATACGGTAAAAAGATCGCGCCGGCGAAGAGCAGCAGCCTCACGGGCAGCGGGGCGGGCACGGTGAAGGCGAGGATGAGGCAGAGCAGCCGGATCCCCATCTTGATGAGGTAGTTCCTCTCGCGCCTGCCGATGTCCTCGCTCAGGGAGGGCTGCGCGTCGGTCACCTGGTGGACCTGTCGGCGCCTGTGCCATTTCCTCACATCTCCAACCTAGACCTCGCCTCCGGCGGGCGGGAAAGCGCGTGCGACCCTGGCCTCCAGGGGCCTACGGGGGTCTCCGGGGCCTTCGGGCAAGGAGGACACGATGACGGATCGTACGTACCGGGTGACCGAGATCGTGGGCACGTCGGGGGAGAGCATCGAGGCGGCCGTGCGCAACGGCGTCCGGAGGGCCTCGCAGACCCTGCGTCACCTCGACTGGTTCGAGGTGACCGAGGTCAGGGGGCACATCGTGGACGGCGAGATCGGGCACTTCCAGGTCGGCCTGAAGGTGGGCTTCCGCCTGGAGGACGACGCCTGAGGCCGCGCGGCGCCCGGGGACGTCCGTGAGGGACGGTCCGCGGGCGCCGCGGAGGGCTCAGCTGGCCTGGCTGACCGTCGACATGTTGAAGTCGGGGACCCGGACCGCGGGCATGACGGCGCGGGTGAAGTAGTCGCTCCACTCACGGGGCAGCGTCCGCTCGGCGGCACCGACCTCGGTGAGGCGGCCGAGCAGGCCGACCGGGCTCTCGTTGAAGCGGAAGTTGTTCACCTCACCCACGACCTCACCGTTCTCGACCAGGTAGACGCCGTCGCGGGTCAGGCCGGTCAGCAACAGGCTCTGCGGGTCGACCTCGCGGATGTACCACAGGCACGTCAGCAGCAGGCCCCGGCCGGTCGAGGCCACCATCTCGTCGAGTGAACGGCCGTCCCCGGGACCCGTCATGATCAGGTTGTCCGTCGCCGGGGTCACGGGCAGGCCGGTCAGCTCCGCCGAGTGCCTGGTCTGCAGCAGGTTCGCCAGCCTGCCGTCCGAGATCCAGTCGGTGGGCGCCAGCGGCAGCCCGTTGTCGAAGACCGAACTCTGCCTGTTCGAGGAGTGCGCCACCACGAAGGGGGCGGACTCGACGCCGGGCGCCGCGGGGTCGCTGCCCAGGCGGACGGGCAGCGGGCAGAGCGTGTCCCCGACACGGGTGCCGCCACCGGGCCTGGAGAAGACCGTGCGGCCCTCCATCGCGTCCCTGGCCCCGGCCGTCCAGTACAGGTAGATCATCAGATCGGCGACGGCCGAGGGCGGAAGCAGTGTCTCGTAGCGGCCCGCGGGCAGGTCGATCCGCCTCCTGGCCCATTCGAGGCGTGTGGCCAGCGAGGCGTCGAGCGCCGCCACGTCGACGTCGGAGAAGTCCGGGGTCGCCACACCCGCCCAGGCCGAGCGCCGCATGTCCGGAGACTTGGCGTTCAGCTCCAGGCGCCCCGTCGGCTGCGTGTGGCGGAGCCTGGTGCCCGCCGAGGTGCCGACGAAGGTGGTGGTGACGAGGTGCTCGGCGAAGCCGTACAGCCTGCGCCCGCCCGACTCGGCGGCGGCGAACGTCTCGCCGAGCGCCGGGGCGAACGCGCCGAAGACCCCGATGGAGGTCGGCTCGGCCGCCTCCTGCCAGTCGGCCGACTGGGCGCCCTCGGCCAGCGGCCTGGCGTCCTCGGACGGCCTGGCGTCCTCGGCCGCGTGGTCGGCCGCCGCGACGATGTCGGCGAGCTGCTCGGGGCGGGCCGCCGCCCGCGAGACCACGCCGACCCCCCGTCCCGCGACCGAGATCACGGTGAGCTGCGACGAGCGGGTCACGCCGTTGGTCGTGAGCGTGTTGCCCGCGAACCGCAGGTTGGCGCTTGAGGTCTCGTCCACGATCACGACGGTCTCGTCGGCCGTGGACAACTCCAGTGCCCTCTCGATGATTTCCTGGGGACTCATCCCACTCCTTGCCCGGTGGTCCGCAGGGGCGTCCCCCGGCGTGCGGTGTTCGTCGGTTGCCCGCTCGTGGGCGTGCTCTCCAGGCCCGGGCCAGGGAGGGCGTACCCGTCTCCCCACCGGCTCACGTGCCACTCTCCCGCAGGGTATTCAGGACGCGCACATCCCGGAAGAGCGCCGTGGGGCAGCCGTGGCTGACCGGGGCCACCTGGCCGGGCTGGCCCTTGCCACAGTTGAACGCGCCGCCCAGCACGTAGGTCTGCGGTCCGCCGACGGCCGCCATCGACCGCCAGAAGTCGGTGGTCGTCGCCTGGTAGGCGACGTCGCGAACCTGGCCGGCGAGCCTGCCGTTCTCGATCCGGTAGAACCGTTGCGCGGTGAACTGAAAGTTATATCGTTGCATGTCGATCGACCAGCTTTTGTCACCGACCACGTAGATGCCGCGTTCGACCCCGGAGATGAGCTCCTCGGTCGAGGGGCCCTCGGGGGCGGGCAGCAGCGAGACGTTGGCCATGCGCTGGATCGGGGGATGGCCGGGGGAGTCGGCGAACGCGCAGCCGTTGGAGGAGCCGAGCCCCTTCAGCAGCGCCATCCTGCGGTCGAGCTGGAAACCGGTCAGGACGCCGTCCGAGACGATGTCGAACCGCCTGGCCGCCACACCCTCGTCGTCGTAGCCGATCGTGGCCAGGCCGTGCTCGGCGGTGCGGTCACCGACGACGTTCATCGCCCGCGAGCCGTACACCAGGGTGCCGAGCTGGTCGAAGGTGGCGAAGCTGGTCCCGGCGTAGGCCGCCTCGTAGCCCAGGGCCCGGTCGAGCTCGGTGGCGTGCCCGACCGACTCGTGGATCGTCAGCCACAGGTTCGACGGGTCGATCACCAGGTCGTAGCGCCCGGCCTCGACGGAGGGGGCGGCGAGTTTCTCCGCGAGGTGCTCGGGGATGCGGGCCAGCTCGCCGGGGAAGTCCCAGCCGGTGCCGGTGAGGTACTCGTAGCCGCGCCCGACCGGAGGGGCGAGCGTGCGCATCGACTCGAACCTGCCGTCCTGGGTCCGTGTCGCCTCAAGCTGGGGGTGCACGCGCACCCGCTGCTGCGTGATCGAGGCACCCGCCGTGTCGGCGTAAAACTTCTGCTCCTTGACCTGCATCAGCGAGGCCTGTACGTGATCGACCCGCGGGTCTCGCAGCAGCCCCTCCGACCAGGCCGCCAGCAGGGCGACCTTGTCGCGCATCGGCACCTCGAACGGGTCGACGTCGTAGGAGGAGACCCAGGTGACCTCCGAGTGGACCGGCTCGGGGGCCAGTTCGACCGGCTCGCGGTTGACCGGCGCGCAGACGACGGCCACCTCGACGGCCTGCTCCGCGACCCGCGCGGCCGCCTCCGCGGTGAGCTCGACACCGGCCGCGAACCCCCAGGTGCCGTTCTTGACGACCCGTACGGCGTAGCCGAGGTCGTCGGCGTCGGAGGACCCCTCGGGCAGCGCGTCGGACAGGTTGAGTGTCTCCGCGCGGACGCGCTCGAACCGGAAGTCGGCATGCTCGGCGCCGAGGTCGCGGGCGCGCTGCAGAGCCGCGTCCGCCAGTCGCCTCATCGGCAGGGCGAGGAAATCGGGATCGATCTGGCGCATGTCAACGATCCTAACCCTGTGATCTTGTCCCTCACGGACAAGAGGTTTACCGCCGGGTAGCCGCTAGCGTCGGGTGCATGGCTCGATCTGTTCTCGTAACCGGCGGCAATCGCGGCATAGGCCTCGCGATCGCCCGCGAATTCGCCAGGGCCGGTGACTCCGTCGCCGTGACCTACCGCTCAGGGCAGCCCCCGGAGGGTCTGTTCGGCGTGCGCTGCGATGTGACCAGCATGGCCGACGTCGACGCGGCGTTCGGGAAGATCGAGGCCGAGCACGGCCCGGTCGAGGTGCTCGTCGCGAACGCGGGCATCACCAAGGACACGTTGCTGCCGACGATGAAGGAGGAGACCTTCACCGACGTCATCGACGCCAACCTGACCGGCGCCTACCGGGTCGCCAAGCGAGCCACGCGCGGCATGCTCAGGCTCAAGCGCGGCAGGATCGTGCTAATCTCCTCGGTGGTCGCCATGCTCGGCTCGGCCGGCCAGAGCAACTACGCCGCCTCGAAGGCCGGGCTGATCGGCTTCGCCAGGTCGGTGGCCAGAGAGCTGGGCTCGCGCGGCATCACGGTCAACGTGGTCTCGCCCGGGTTCGTCGAGACCGACATGACGGCCGAGCTCGAAGAGGCCTACCAGGAGCAGATCCGTAAGAACATCCCGCTGGGACGCTACGCGAGCACCGAGGAGATCGCGCGCGTGGTCGGGTTCCTGGCGAGCGAGGACGCCGCCTACATCACCGGGGCCGTGATCCCCGTGGACGGCGGCCTGGGAATGGGGCACTGACAATGGGAATTCTCGAAGGCAAGCGCATCCTGGTCACCGGTGTCCTGACCGAGGCCTCCATCGCGTTCTCCGTCGCCAAGCTGGCCCAGCTGGAGGGCGCGCAGGTCGTGCTGACCGGCTTCGGCAGGCTCAGCCTGGTCGAGCGCATCGCCAAGCGGCTGCCCGAGACGCCGCCGGTGATCGAGCTGGACGTGCAGAACACCGAGCACCTCGACTCGCTGGCCGACCGGGTCGGCGAGCACCTCGACGGCCTCGACGGCGTGGTGCACTCCATCGGCTTCGCCCCGCAGAGCTGCCTCGGCGGAAACTTCCTGAACACCTCGTGGGAGGACGTGGCCACCGCGGTGCACGTCTCGACCTACTCGTTCAAGTCCCTCGCCGTGGCCTGCCTGCCGCTGATGAAGGAGGGGGGCGCGGTCGTCGGGCTCGACTTCGACGCCAGCAAGGCCTGGCCGGTCTACGACTGGATGGGCGTGGCCAAGGCCGGGCTTGAGTCCTGCTCCCGCTATCTGGCCCGTGACCTGGGCAAGCACAACATCCGGGTCAACCTGGTGGCCGCGGGGCCGCTGCGCACGATGGCCGCCAAGAGCATCCCGGGCTTCGCCGAGTTCGAGGACAGCTGGCCGGAGAAGGCACCGCTCGGCTGGGACCTGCGCGACACCGTGCCCGCGGCCAAGGCCTGCCTGGCACTGATCTCCGACTGGTTCCCCGCGACGACCGGGGAGATCGTCCACGTCGACGGCGGCGTGCACGCGATCGGCTGACCGGCGGCTCAGGCCGTCCTGTGCCGCTTCATCCGCAGCGGCTCAAGCGGGATGGACTTCTCGCCGATCCGCCTGACGTACAGCAGGCGGACGGCGAGGATCGCCGCGAGCAGCAGCACGGCGGTGAAAGCCGTGCCCAGCGGGTCCGGTGTCTTGGTCGGTGTGACGGCCCGCTGGAACCTGCGCATGACCGGGCCCGCGGGCCACAGCAGTTCGAGCCGGGGCGCCTCGGCGTCGACCGTGGGCGGCGGGGTCTCGGAGCCGGTGGCCTCCCCACGCCTGCCGCCGCGTTCGCCGCCCCCGTCGGTCTCCGCCACGCGCCTGCGGGTCTGCGGAGGACGCGCCTGCTCGCCCGCCGGCCGCCGCGTGGCCTCCTCCGCGGGCACGGTGCCGCCGGCGTGGGAGGGCCGGGGGCTCGGGGAGGCGTGCGGGGACGGTGCCGTCTTGTGGGCCGGGTTCGCCGAGGTGCCCGCACATCCGGGGGAGTCGGACAGCGGGGAACAGGCGCCGCCCGGGTTCTGGGACGGCAGGACGTCGTTGTCCGCCGGATCCTGGATGTCGGGGACGTCCTGGACGTCCGCGGTGTCCTCACCCCAGGGGGTCACGAGGATCTCGGGAAGGACGGACGGCTGAGGCTGGTCCAGAACGCTCTCCGCGTCCAGCACGTCGGCCCCGCTCTGCGCCTTTCCGATTTTATCGCCTTTTTTGGCGTTATCGTCTTTCTTGCTCTTTCCGGCTTTTTCGGTATGCGGTGGGGTTTCCGCGTTCTGTCCGTAGCCGTAGCCCTCCCCGCCGGGGGAGGGGCCGCCGGCCGGTCCGTTCGCGGGGCCGCTCGTGGCACTGCTCATGGCGCCGCCCGGAGTGGCGCTCACGGTGTCGTCCGGCGGGCCCCCCGCCGTGTCGCTCACAGTGGTGCCCGCGGTGGTGCTCATGGTGACGTTCACGGTGTCGTCCACGACGACGCCGCCGAGCAGGGCGCCGCCCACAGCGTCACTCACAGTGTCACTAACGGTGTCGTTCGCGGTGGCACTCACGGTGTTGCCCAGGACGCCGACCGCCTCGCACAGACCGCCGGTCACCCCGCCGAGAAGCCCGCCGCCCTCACAGTCACCCGCCTGGGTGACGGCGCTCACGGGGGCGGGTGCGACGGCGAGCAGTACGCCGCCGAGTGTCAGCGCCAGGGCGCCGACGGAGATCGCGGTTCGCAATTGTCCCCCTTGTGCATCGGTGACGGAACGTCGCTGACACCTGAGTGCCCCTCCTGTCACCATTGACAGTTTTGTGGGGAGGCCAGGGTTTTCCACGTAAAGTTGCCATTCGGTATCGAGTAGTGATACGCGAGATGGATTCTCGTTCTGTTCGGGCTCGCTTTCCTCGTTCCGAGTTCCTCAGTCCGCCGAGACGTCGTCAAGAGCCTCTCTGATCTCCACCGGCAGGACGAGGTCCTCCGACTGGAGCACCCCGGTCAGCTGGGCACAGGTCCTGGCGCCGACGATCGCCGCCGCGACCCCCGGCTGGTCCCGCACCCAGGACAGGGCGACCGACAGTGGCGAGACCCCCAGCCCCTCGGCCGCGGTCGTCACCGACTCCACGACCCGCCGGCACCTCTCGTCCAGGTACGGCGTGACGAAGTCGGCGAAGTGCGGGGTCGCGGCCCGGGAGTCGGCGGGGATGCCGGTGCGGTACTTGCCGGTGAGGACCCCCCTGCCCAGGGGCGACCAGGCCAGTACCCCCGCGCCGACGTGCTCGGCCGCCGGGACCAGCTCACGCTCGGCCTCCCGCGCCAGCAGCGAGTACTCGACCTGGGCCGCGACGATCGGCGTCCGCCCGGGGACCGCCCGCTGGCTGACGGCCGCCGCCGCGAGCTGCCAGCCCGTGTAGCCGCAGACACCCGCGTAGGCCGCCCTGCCCGAGGACACGATGGCGTCCACCGCGGCCAGGGTCTCCTCAAGCGGCACCTCCTGGTCGAAGGCGTGCAGCTGCCACAGGTCGACCTCGTTGATCCCGAGGCGACCGAGGGAGGCGTCGATGGCCGCGATCAGGTGCCTTCTTGAGGCGTCGCGCGGCCTGTGTCCGGCCGGGGTGAGCACGGCCTTGGTCGAGATCACCAGCTCGGAACGGGGCACCGAGTCCCGCATCATCCGCCCGAGCAGCCGCTCCGCCTCGCCGCCCGAGTAGACGTCCGCGGTGTCGATGAGGGTGCCCCCGGCATCGGCGAACGTCCGGAGCTGCGCCGTGGCCTCCTCCGCGCCGGTGTCGCGTCCCCATGTCATCGTCCCGAGTCCGAGGCGGGACACCGACAGGCCGCTCCGGCCCACATAGCGCTGCTCCATGATCCGGCCAGGGTACCGCCCGGCCGGTTAAAAGTAGTGGAGCGAGGCCTGCAAGACTTGCCCGCGTGACGACCCTGTTGCTGGCCAGACACGGCCTGACCCCCCTCACCGGTCCCGTGCTGGCGGGCTGGACGCCAGGACTCCACCTCAGTGACGCAGGCCGGGCCCAGGCCGAGGCTCTGGCCGTACGGCTGGGCCCGCTGGAGCTGGACGCGATCGTCTCCAGCCCGCTGGAACGCTGCCAGGAGACGGCCGGAGCCGTGGCGGCCGGGCGGGAGACCGAGGTGGTGACCGACGAGCGGTTCGGGGAGTGCCGCTACGGAGACTGGACCGGCCGCCCGATCGCCGAGCTGGCCAAGGAGCCCCTGTGGCGGGTCGTGCAGACCCATCCGAGCGCCGTGACCTTCCCCGGCGGGGAGTCGCTGGCCGCCGTACAGCACCGGGCGGTGAGCGCCGTCAGGGAGTGGAACGAGCGGCTCGGCCCGAAGGGGGTCTATCTCGTCTGCAGCCACGGAGACGTGATCAAGGCCATCGTGGCGGACGCGATGGGCCTGCACCTTGACCAGTTCCAGCGGATAACCGCCGACCCCGCCTCACTCACCGCGATCCGCTACACCCCCCTGCGCCCCTTCGTGCTCAGGCTCAACGACCTGGGCGGAGAGGTCGCCGGGCTGCGCCCGCCAGAGGAAACCCAGGACGGAGCGGGGGAGAAGGACGGGGGACAAAACCTCACCGAGAGCGACGCCGCGGTCGGCGGCGGTGCCGGGACCACGTAAGGTCAGGGCTATGCCGGTCTTCGACTACGACCCACCTGAGAGATTCGTGGCCGGTGCCGTGGGGCAACCGGGATCGCGAGCGTTCTTCCTGCAGGCCCGCGGGCAGGGCCGGCTGACCACGGTCGGGCTGGAGAAGTTCCAGGTCGCCGCGCTGGCCGACCGGCTGGACGAGCTGCTCGACGAGGTGCTGCGGCGCGGAGGGGCCCAGGTGCCCGCCGCCGCCCCCGCCGCGCTGACGGACAACGACCCGCTCGACGTGCCCATCAGCGAGGACTTCAGGGTGGGCGCCATGGCCCTGGCCTGGGACGCGGAGACCGCCCAGGTGGTCATCGAGGCGCAGGAGGCCGTCGCGGAGGACGAGGAGGACTTCGAACCCTCCCCGCTGTCGGAGCCCGCGGTGCTGCGCGTGCACATCAGTCCCGCCGCCGCCAGGGCCTTCACCAGGCGCGCCATGGCCCTGGTCGCCGCAGGACGCCCACCGTGTCCGTTGTGCGGCCAGCCTCTCGACGCGGATGGGCATATTTGCGTGCGTCTCAACGGTTACCGGGGTAGGAGCGCTTCACAGGCAGAAGGAGGCGAATGAGTGCCGAGGGCGAGTTCACGCTGAGCGCGGCTCCCATGGCGGGACTGGACGACGAGACCGCTCTGCGTCTGCTCCGCGACGGGCACCTGGAGGTCGAGGGCCGTCTGGTCGAGGCGAGCAACATGACGCTCTACTGTTCGGTCCGGCTCGGCGGCCTGTCCGCCGCCTGCGTGTACAAGCCGGTGCGTGGAGAACGCCCGCTGTGGGACTTTCCCGACGGCACTCTCGCCGCCCGCGAGGTGGCCGCCTTCGAGGTCTCCGCGGCCACCGGCTGGCGGATCGTCCCGCCGACGGTCTACCGTGACGGCCCGTTCGGCCCGGGAATGTGCCAGATGTGGATCGACGCCGACCCCGACGCCGACCTGATGGTCCTCATCCGCAGCCGCCAGCCCTCCCTGCGGCGGATGGCGGTCTTCGACGCCGTCGTCAACAACGCCGACCGCAAGGGCGGCCACCTGCTGCCGCTGCCCGGGGGGCACGTCCACGGCGTCGACCACGGGGTCTGCTTCGCCACGGAGAACAAGCTGCGCACCGTGCTGTGGCAGTGGCGTGGCAAGCCGCTGTCGCGCGAGGCCGTGAACGTCCTGGCCCGTCTCGAACGTGACCTGGAACAGGGAGGTCTCGGCCGCCGGCTGCGCGAGCTGCTGACCCCCGCCGAGGTCCAGGCGACGGGCGAACGGGTTCGCAGGCTCCTCGACACCGGCCTGCACCCCCTGCCCTCCCAGGACTGGCCCGCCATTCCCTGGCCCCCGATCTGAGGTTCTTGATCCGAGGCCCTGATCCGAGGGACCCCGGTCCGGCCCGTCCGGCGGCGGGGGCGTAGCCTGCCGGGCATGTGCACGGTTGTGGTCAGCGTCGATCCCGGCGCCGACGTTCCCCTGATCATGGTCGGAGTGCGAGACGAGTTCGTCGACCGGCCGTGGTCGCCCCCGGGGCCGCACTGGCCGGGCCTGTTCGGTGGACGCGACCTGCTCGCGGGCGGGACCTGGCTCGCCGTGCATCCGGCGGAGGGCAGGATCGCCGCGCTGGTCAACGGGCAGGGCGTGCCCGCCCCGCAGGAGGGCAGGATCTCGCGTGGGGGGCTGCCGCTGACGGCCGCGGCCGAGGGCGGTCTCACGGGCCTCGACCCCGCGGGCTACGACCCCTTCCACCTGGTCCTGGCCGACCGGAGCGGAGTCCGGCTGTGGCACTGGGACGGGACCGGGCTGTGGGACGAGGAGCTCCCCGGAGGAACGCACATGATCGTCAACAGCGGCTGGGAGCGCGGTGAGGAGAACGAGCGGGTCGCCTTCTTCCGCCCGCTGTTCGCCAAGGCCACCAGGCCGGACACCCTCGGCGGCCCCTGGCGGGAGTGGCGGGAGGCCGCCACCGGTGCGGGCCTGGCCAGGGACGATCCCCGGGCCATGATCGTCCGGCATGAGCTGCCCGACGGACGCGTCTTCGGCTCGCTGTCGGTCTCCCTGCTCGGGCTGTCCGCCGAGGGCGTCCGCTACGACTTCACCGGCGATCCGCGGGACCCGGCGGCCTTCCGCCGCGTCCTGCCGGAATGATCCACGGGGTCGCCGAGGTTGAGAAAGTGCCCCTGTACCACCCACCGTCCCTGCCTGACCGGGACGGTCTGTCTGCTGGATAGGCTCATCACATGAGATCGTGGTCTGCGCCGAAGGTCCCTCGGCTTCCCGGTGCCGGTGTCCCGTTGCGGTTGTTCGACACCGCCTCCGGGGAGACCGGCCCCACCAGGCCGGGCCCGACGGCGCGGATGTACGTCTGCGGCATCACGCCGTACGACGCGACCCACCTCGGGCACGCCAACACCTACCTCGCCTTCGACCTGGTCAACCGCGCCTGGCGGGACGCCGGTCACGAGGTCCACTACACCCAGAACGCCACCGACGTCGACGACCCGCTGCTTGAGCGGGCGGAGCTGACCGGCGTCGACTGGCGTGAGCTGGCCGAGCGTGAGATCGAGCTCTTCAGGACCGACATGGAGGCGCTGCGGATCCTCCCGCCGCGCGAGTACGTCGGGGTGACCGAGGTCGTCGACCAGGTCGCCGAGCTGATCGAGCGCCTGCGCGACAAGGGCGCGACCTACGAGCTCGACGGTGACGTCTACTTCGACGTCGCGGCGGCGCCCAAGTTCGGCGCCGTCTCCGGATATCCGGAGGAGCTGATGCTCACCCTGTCCCGCGAGCGCGGCGGCGACCCGGACAGGGCGGGCAAGAAGCACCCGCTCGACTGGCTGCTGTGGCGCGCCGAGCGTCCCGGTGAGCCGTCCTGGTCCTCACGCCTCGGCAGGGGCAGGCCGGGCTGGCACATCGAGTGCACCGCCATCGCGCTGGCCAACCTGGGCAGCGGGTTCGACGTCGCGGGCGGCGGCTCCGACCTGATCTTCCCGCACCACGAGTGCGGCGCCCACGAAGGCCATGTGGCCTGCGGGGAGTGGCCCTTCGCCAAGGCGTACGTCCACGCGGGAATGGTCGCCCTCGACGGCGAGAAGATGTCCAAGTCCAAGGGCAACCTGGTCTTCGTCTCCAAGCTCCGCAGGCAGGCCGACCCGATGGCCATCCGGCTGGCGCTGCTGGCCCACCACTACCGCGCCGACTGGGAGTGGACCCCCGACCAGCTGGCCTCCGCGGAGGTACGGCTGGCCCGCTGGCGCTCGGCGACCGGGCTGCAGACCGGTCCCCAGGCGCGTGACCTGCTTGAGGAGGTCAGGGCCAGGGTCGCCGACGACCTGGACGCCCCGGGGGCGCTGGCGCTGATCGACGGCTGGGCGGAGCGGGCGCTGGCGGACGGCGGCACCGACCCGCAGGCGCCCGGGCTCGTCAAGGACATCACCGACGCGTTGCTCGGCGTCGAACTCTGAGAACGCGCAGGCCCGTGCCGCGGAGAGCGGCACGGGCCCGAGGCCGGGACGTGCGACCGGAAGGCAATCCGGTGCTCCGGCGGGAGACCTGAGGTCAGGGTCAGACGATCCGGACCTGCTCGGCCTGCAGACCCTTCTGGCCCTGCGTGATGACGAAGCTGACCCGCTGGTTCTCCTCCAGGGAGCGGTAGCCCCTGGAGTCGATGGCCGAGTAGTGCACGAAAACGTCGGCGCTGCCGTCATCCGGCGCGATGAATCCGAAACCCTTTTCGGCGTTGAACCACTTGACGGTACCTTCGGACAAAACCCACTTCTCCTCGTCGGGAGCCTCACCGGACCGCCAAGCCGGCGGTTCGGGGCTGCGTTGCGGGCCTCGCCTGCACCCACGAAACCATCGGGAGAAACCGGAAAGCCCGCCGTCGGCGGACCTCATTGAGCACTTGAGATGATAAGGCTTGCTGAGAACTACGACTGCAACCGGGCGACCTTATCAGAGGGGTTACCGTCTGACAAGTCACGAGTTGGCGGCGAAGAACCGTTCCTGCTCCTCCTCGGGGAGCCGGTCGACGAACAGGACGCCGTCGAGGTGGTCGGCCTCGTGCTGCAGGACCCGGGCGAGGGTCCCCAGGGCGCGGACGGTCACGGGCTTGCCGAACATGTCGCGGCCACGGGCCGTGACCATGTAGGAGCGTTCCAGCGGCCACCAGAGGCCGGGCGCCGACAGGCACGCCTCATCGGCCACGATTCTGCGCTCTGACGCCTCGATGCGCGGATTGACCAGATGCCCGGACCTGCCGTCGAGCTCGTAGACGAGGACCCTCAGCGAGACGCCGATCTGCGGGGCGGCCAGACCGGCTCGGCCCGAGCCCGCGCGCAACGTCGCCTGGAGCGACTTGACCAGGCCGCGCAGCTCGCGGTCGAAGTCGGTCACCGGCTCGGCCGCGGTCCTGAGCACCGGGTCTGCGAACAGTCGGATCGGCTGGACGGTCACGCGCACTCCCCGGGTCGGCGGGCGGACAGGCACACGATTCCCATTGTCGCCTCCGGCCAACCCCCGTGGGGGCCGCTTGGCCGTATGGGCGAAGGGAGCGCATCGGTCTTCCGGCCGGTGCGCGGGCTCACTCCGGCGGGGTGCCGCCGGCGGGGTCCTCGCCGGGGGCGCGCTCCAGGCGCAGCTCGCGGATGATCTCCTCGGCGCTGTCGTCCCGCGACGGCAGGAAACCGGTGCCGACGAACATCTCGTAGTAGGCGTGGCGGAAACACCCGGCCAGCAGCAGCCGGGCGCTGGCCAGCGGGTCCGCGTCCGCCGAGATCCGGCCTATCCGCTGCTCGGCCGCGAGGTACTCGGCCAGGGGGACGACCTCGGACATGGGGCCCATCTCGCTGTCACGCATCGCCTCACGGAAGCGGACGGTGACCGAGGGGGAGGTGAAGGCGGGCAGCGCCGCGGCCTGGACCTCCAGGTAGTAGTCGATGCCCGCCCTCGCGATGGGCAGCAGGTTGTCGTTCACCCGCCCTTTTCCGACGAGATACATGAGGTCGTCGAGAATGCGCACCCAGACCGGAAGCCGGTCCTGCAACAGGGCGAGGAACATGTCGACCGCCTGCCCGGGGGTCGTGCCCCGCACCTGAGGGTAGGAGGGGACGTTCTCACCGTCCTCGCGTTTCATGATCACGGCCATCTCGAGGACACGGCGTCGCGCCTCCTGTGCCTTCTGGTGCGGATCGAGCTGTGGAGTGGCCATGATCGCCCTAACGTGCGCTGTCACGTGGACAATGTTCGGCGCGGTGACGGGCCCGTTCACCGGTGTTTACAGAACGGTGTTTCTCCTGGTCGTCCAAACGTCGTGAACCGGTTTCCCAACCCGGTGCGACCCGAAGGAAGACCCGGATGGTCACCGATTATCACTCTAAATCAGTGGAGAAAGGAGTAAACGATTATAACTATGTCGCGGGCGTCTCAGCCATCGCCGTCGCGATCTCTGCGCCGGAGATAGCGTTCGAACTCCGCGGCGATGGCGTCGCCGCTCGCCTCGGGCAGCTCGGCGGCGTCCTTGCGCTCCTCAAGCTCCTTGACGTAGTCGGCCACCTCGCTGTCCTGTGAGGCCAGCTCGTCCACCCCGTGCTCCCAGGCCCGCGACTCCTCCGCCAGGGCGCCCATCGGCATCGGGATGTCGAGGAGGTCCTCCATCCGGCTGAGCAGCGCCATGGTTGCCTTGGGGTTGGGCGGCTGCGCCACGTAGTGCGGCACCGAGGCCCACAGTGAGACCGCGTGCACCCCGGCGGTGCCGAGCGCGTGCTGGAGCACGCCGACGATGCCGGTCGGCCCCTCGTAGCGGTTCAGTTCCAGGTTGATCGCTCTGGCCAGCCCCTCGTCGGTCGCCGAGCCGACGATCGGCACGGGCCGGGTGTGCGGGGAGTCGTTGAGAAGCGCGCCGAGCAGTACGGCCAGCTCGACGCCCAGTTCGCGGCAGATCACGACGATCTCCTCGCAGAACGAGCGCCAGCGCATGTTCGGCTCGATGCCGCGCACCAGCACCACGTCGCGGTCGGCGCCGGGAGGACGGGCGAAGGACAGCTTGGTCGTCGGCCACGTGATGGACCTGGTCAGGCCCTCACCCATCTCCACGATGGGGCGCGTCACCTGGAAGTCGTAGTACTCCTCCGGATCGAAGGAGACCAACGGGGTGGCCTTCCACTCCTCCTCAAGGTGTGCGATCACTCCGCTCGAAGCCTCGCCCGCGTCGTTCCACCCCTCGAACGCGGCGATCAGCACCGGGTCGACGAGCTCGGGTAGACCTTCGAGTTCGATCACGCGCGGCCTCCTCCTGGTTTCCTCGCCGTACTGTCTATCCCGCTAAGCCTATGCTGTGAGGGGGCCTTTACGTCACCTTCCCAGGGGTGCGCATGATCAGGACGGCCACGGCACGTTCGCCCCGTCCTGCCCGCCGCGGTGCCGTACGGCGGGGCGGTGACGGTCGCAGGGGCCCCAGTAGTCTTGTCCCATGACGAGCACCCCGTCTTTCCGTGAGGCTCTGGCCGAGCGGGTGATGGTCGCCGACGGGGCCATGGGGACGATGCTCCAGGCCCACGAGATCACCCTCGACGACTTCGAGGGGCACGAGGGCTGCAACGAGGTCCTCAACGTCACCCGCCCCGACATCGTCCGCGCCGTGCACGACGCCTACTTCGAGGTCGGCGTCGACTGCGTCGAGACCAACACCTTCGGCGCCAACCTGGCCGCGCTGGGCGAGTACGACATCCAGGAACGCGTCTTCGAGTACTCGGAGGCCGGGGCCAGGGTCGCCAGGCAGGCCGCGGACCACTGGTCGGCGCCCGGCCGTCCCCGATACGTGCTCGGATCCATCGGGCCCGGCACCAAGCTGCCCACCCTGGGGCACCGGCCGTACGGCGTGCTGCGCGACGCCTACTACGACAACGCGGCCGGTCTGATCTCCGGAGGGGCCGACGCCCTCATCGTCGAGACCTGCCAGGACCTGCTCCAGGTCAAGGCGGCCGTCGTCGGGGCGAAGCGGGCCGTGGCCGACGGGGGCAGGGACGTGCCGATCATCGCCCAGGTGACGATCGAGACCAACGGCGCGATGCTGCTCGGCTCCGAGATCGGCGCCGCGCTCACCGCCGTCGAGCCCCTCGGCGTCGACGTCATCGGGCTCAACTGCGCCACCGGCCCGGCCGAGATGAGCGAGCACCTGCGCCATCTGGCCAACCACGCGCGGGTGCGCCTGTCCTGCATGCCGAACGCGGGCCTGCCCGTGCTGACCTCGGACGGCGCCTACTATCCGCTCTCGCCGGAGGAGCTGGCCTCCGCCCACGAGACCTTCGTCCGCGACTACGGCCTGTCCCTGGTCGGCGGCTGCTGCGGCACCACGCCCGAGCATCTGCGCCAGGTGGTCGAGCGGGTGCGCGGCCACGAGGTGCCCGCCCGCCGTCCCCGTCCCGAGCCGGGTGCCTCCTCGCTCTACCAGAGCGTCCCCTTCCGCCAGGAGACCTCCTACCTGGCCATCGGTGAGCGCACCAACGCCAACGGCTCAAAGGCCTTCCGCGAGGCGATGCTCGCGGGCGACTGGGAGGAGTGCGTCGAGATCGCCAGGGCGCAGGCCCGAGACGGCGCCCACATGCTGGACCTGTGCGTCGACTACGTCGGCCGTGACGGCGCCGGCGACATGCGGGAGCTGGCCTTCCGGCTGGCCACGGCCTCGACGCTGCCGATCGTGCTCGACTCGACGGAGCCCGCCGTGATCGAGGCGGGACTGGAGATGCTCGGCGGGCGCGTGATCGTCAACTCGGTCAACTACGAGGACGGCGACGGCCCGGACTCGCGCTTCCACAGGATCATGCGGCTGGTCCGCGAGCACGGCGCCGCGGTGACCGTCATGACCATCGACGAGCAGGGCCAGGCCCGCACCGCGGCCGACAAGGTCAGGATCGCCTCCAGGATCATCGACGACCTGCGCCGGGACTGGGGGATGCGGATCGAGGACATCGTCGTCGACACCCTCACCTTCCCCATCGCGACCGGCCAGGAGGAGACCAGGCGCGACGGCGTCGAGACCATCGAGGCGATCAGGGAGCTCAAGCGGCTGTACCCCGGCGTGCAGACCGTGCTCGGCCTGTCCAACATCTCCTTCGGCCTCAACCCGGCCGCGCGGGTGGTCCTCAACAGCGTCTTCCTCAACGAGTGCGTCAACGCGGGCCTCGACTCGGCCATCGCGCACGCCTCCAAGATCCTGCCGATGTCACGCATCCCCGACGAGCAGCGCCAGGTCGCCCTGGACATGGTCTACGACAGGCGCAGGGAGGGCTACGACCCGCTGCAGCGGTTCATGGAGCTGTTCGAGGGGGTGGACGCCGCCTCGGTCAAGGCCGACAGGGCCGCCGAGCTGCTCGCCCTGCCGCTGTGGGAGCGGCTCAGGCGCCGTATCGTCGACGGTGAGCGCAAGGGGCTCGAAACCGACCTCGACGAGGCCCTGGCCCTGCGTCCGGCCCTGGAGATCGTCAACGACGTGCTGCTCGACGGCATGAAGACCGTCGGCGAGCTGTTCGGCTCCGGCCAGATGCAACTGCCGTTCGTGCTCCAGTCGGCCGAGGTGATGAAGAGCTCCGTCGCCTACCTCGAACCCCACATGGAGCGGGTCGAGGGCGAGAGCAAGGGCCGCATCGTGCTGGCCACCGTCAAGGGCGACGTGCACGACATCGGCAAGAACCTGGTCGACATCATCCTGTCCAACAACGGCTACGAGGTCGTCAACCTCGGCATCAAACAGCCGGTCTCGGTGATCCTTGAGGCGGCCGAGGACAAGGGCGCCGACGTGATCGGCATGTCCGGCCTGCTGGTCAAGTCCACGGTCGTCATGAAGGAGAACCTGGAGGAGATGAACTCCAGGGGCATCGCCGAGCGCTATCCCGTGCTGCTCGGCGGCGCCGCGCTCACCCGCGCCTACGTCGAGCAGGATCTCGCCGAGCTCTTCCAGGGTGAGGTCCGCTACGCCCGTGACGCCTTCGAGGGGCTGCGTCTGATGGACGCCTTCATGGCGGTCAAGCGCGGTGAGGAGGGCGCCAGGCTGCCCGAGCTGCGCGAACGGCGGGTCAGGACCGGGGCGAGACTGGTCAGGACGCCGGAGGAGGAGCTGCCCGCCCGCTCGGACGTGGCCGCGGACAACCCCGTGCCGAGGGCGCCCTTCCACGGTGAACGCGTCGTCAAGGGCATCCCGCTCGCCGACTACGCCGCCTTCCTCGACGAGCGCGCGACCTTCATGGGTCAGTGGGGCCTGAAGGCCGCGCGGGGCGGGGAGGGCCCCTCCTACGAGGAACTGGTCGAGACAGAGGGCAGGCCCCGCCTGCGCATGTGGCTGGAGCGGATGCAGACAGAGGGCCTGCTTGAGGCGGCCGTCGCCTACGGCTACTTCCCCTGCGTCAGCGAGGGGAACGCGCTGATCGTCCTGGACGAGGCGGGCGGGGAGCGCACCAGGTTCACCTTCCCGCGCCAGCGCCGTGACCGGCACCTGTGCCTGTCGGACTTCTTCAGGTCCAGGGAGTCCGGTGAGACGGATGTGGTCGCCTTCCAGATCGTCACCATGGGCGGCCGGATCTCCGAGGCGACGGCCGAGCTGTTCGCCAAGGACGCCTACCGTGACTACCTGGAGCTGCACGGCCTGTCGGTACAGCTCACCGAGGCGCTGGCCGAGTACTGGCACGCCCGGGTCCGCGCGGAGCTCGGCATCGGTGGCGACGAGTCGCTTGAGGACATGCTGAAGGTCAACATCACCGGGTGCCGTTACTCCTTCGGCTACCCAGCCTGTCCCAACCTGGAGGACCAGGTCCAGCTGACCCAGCTGATCGACCCGGCCAGGATCGGGGTGAGCCTGTCGGAGGAGTTCCAGCTCCATCCGGAGCAGTCGACGTCCGCGCTGGTCGTCCACCACCCTGAGGCCAAGTATTTCAACGTCTGACGTGTAAGGGGTTTTCAGGGTATGGACGCGGTTCTCTTCGACATGGACGGTCTGCTCGTCGACAGCGAGAAGATCTGGTTCCAGGTCGAGAGCGAGGTGATGGAACGGCTCGGCGGCGACTGGAGGCCGACCGACCAGGAGAACCTGGTCGGCGGTTCGATGCCCTCGACCGTCGCCTACATGCTGAAGGCCTCCGGCTCCGGCGCGGACCCCGCGGACGTGGCGGCCTGGATGCTGGAGGGCATGACCTCCAGGCTCGCCGATGGGGTCGAGATGATGCCGGGCGCCGCCGAGCTGCTGGCGGCCGTACGGCGGGCGGGGCTGCCGACCGCGCTGGTCACCTCCTCGCTCAGGCCCATCGCCGAGGCCTGTCTCGACGGCATCGGCAGGCACAACTTCGACCGGGTCGTCACCGGGGACGACGTGACGAGGACCAAGCCGGACCCCGAGCCCTACCTGCTGGCCGCGAGCCTGCTCGGGGTCGGCCCGGCCCGCTGCGTCGTGCTTGAGGACTCCCCGAACGGTGTGACCTCCGCCACCGCGGCGGGCTGCCGTGTCGTGGCCGTGCCCAGCGTGCTGCCCGTCCCGCAGGCACCCGGGCGCCTGGTCGTCGGCTCGCTGCGCGAGGTCGGCGTCGAGACGCTGCGGGAGCTGTCCGCCGCGAGCCTGTGACCCACCCGGACTCTTCCCTGAGAGGGTCCCCGGCGGCCCCCTAGGGGACGTTCCCTCCGCTGGGAGGAGGAACGGTCCTCGCGCGACATGCCAGGATGGATCGGGTAAGCCGACTTTGAGGGGCGGTCCGCATGTTGTCGTACGGTCAGATCGCGTGGTTGCCGCTGTGCGCCGGGGTCACCGGGGTGGGGCTGGTGCTGAGCTTCCTGGCGCTGCGCCGCAGAGGCGCGGCCGCGGGACTGAGAGGGGCGGCCTGGTCGCTGCTGCCCATGGCGGCCTACCTCACCGGTGCGCTGCCCGCGCTCTGGCAGGCGGGTACGGCCATCGCCGGATTCCTCACCGGCCTGGTCTTCAACCCCATCGTGTGGTCGGGGGTCGCCGTCACGGGGCTTTCCGCGCTGCTGTTCCTGGTGTCCGGCGTGCTGCGCCGCCGTGCCGCCCCCAAGGCGGCCGCGGCTCCCGCGGCCTCCGCCGCCCCCGCCGCGCCGGGGGTCACCGCCGGGTCCCCGGCCACCCAGCCCCTGCCGCGGCGCCAGCCCCAGGCCGGAGCGAAGCCGGGCGCCCAGACCGGTGCCAAGCCCGGCGCCCGGGGGGCCTCGCCCGCCGCCGACGACGACTTCTCGGATATCGAGGCCATTCTCAAGCGCCGCGGGATCGGATGACCCAGCGTCACCCCTTGGGTGCAATGTCACAAATCTGAGACACAAGCCGAACGGCTTCTGGACATTCGCTTCAAGATCAAAACAAATGAATTTCGCATGAATCACAGTTGAGCCACATGGTGTGCCAGGGGACTAGTCAGCGCAGATCAGCCCATAGATTCTGCGTCACGGGACCGTCAAACGGCCCATAGACTTCAGGCGCGCTACCCGACCCGGGCACGCGTAATAGGACAATGTCGTCTGGGACCCAGGGGGCCACTGGTATGACCGCACCGCTCGATGTCTCCGGGCAGGCCATGGAGGCCCAGCCCGAGGCCGTTCTCGAAGGGGCGGGCGGAAAGGCCATCGAAGGCCGTTCGCTCGGGCGGATCGCGTGGATTCGCCTCAAGCGCGACAAGGCGGCGATCATCGGCGCCTTCATCGTGGCCTTCCTGACCTTGGTCGCCATCTTCGCCGAACGTCCCTTCGGGGGCCTGATCGCGCTGTTCGGTGACAACCCGAACATTCCGAACAACGACCTGATCGACCCGCTCACCAGCGCCCCCAGCGGCGCCTGGGGCGGCATCAGCCTGGAGCATCCGTTCGGCCTCGAACCGGTCAACGGGCGCGACCTGTTCGCCAGGGTCCTGTCGGGTGCCCAGATCTCGCTGCTGGTCGCCTTCCTCGCCACCCTGATGTCGGTGGTGATCGGCTCGCTGATGGGTGTGTTGGCAGGCTTCTTCGGGGGCTGGGTCGACACGCTGATCAGCCGCCTGATGGACATCTTCCTGGCCTTCCCGCTGCTGCTGTTCGCCATCGCCATCGTGGGCGCGCTGCCCGACTCGGCGCTCGGCCTGACCGGCAACGGCCTGCGGATCGCCGTGATCGTGTTCATCATCGGTTTCTTCAGCTGGCCGTACATCGCGCGTATCGTGCGTGGTCAGACGCTGTCGCTGCGTGAGCGGGAGTTCGTGGACGCCGCGCGTTCGCTCGGCGCGGGCAACGGCTACATCATCTTCCGCGAGATGCTGCCGAACCTCGTGGCGCCGATCCTGGTGTACGCGACGCTGCTCATCCCCACGAACATCCTCTTCGAGGCCGCGCTGTCCTTCCTCGGAGTGGGCGTGAACGAACCGCAGGCCTCGTGGGGCGGCATGCTCACCCGGGCGGTGGACTACTACCAGATCGCCCCGCACTTCATGATCGTTCCGGGCCTCGCGATCTTCATCACCGTCATGGCCTTCAACCTGCTGGGCGACGGGCTCAGGGACGCCCTCGACCCGCGCGCCCGATAGCGGAACACGACCGTTTCTCCATATCACTGTCACTCATGACAAGGGGTGTACCACCACGATGAGGAAGACCAACGTCCTGGCGCTCGCGGCGCTGGGCACCGTGCTGACGATGGGGCTCGCCGCCTGTGGCGGCACAGCCGGTGGCGGTGGCAACACGTCCCCCGCGAACAACGGCTCGACGGGCACCGGTAACGCCTCGGCCGCCAAGCACAACGACGGCTACACCAAGGTCGTCAACCCGTCGGACGCCAAGGGCGGCACGCTCAAGTTCGCGCTGACCGACGAGCCGGACTCCGCCGACCCGGGCAACACCTACTACGCCTGGAACTGGAACTTCACCCGGCTCTACGCCCGCCCCCTGATGACCTACGCGGCCAAGCCCGGTCCCGAGGGCCTGAAGCTGGTCCCCGACCTGGCCGAGGCCCCCGGTGAGGTCAGCGCCGACGGCAAGACGTGGACCTACAAGCTGAAGAAGGGCATCAAGTACGACGACGGCACCGAGGTCAAGGCCGCGGACGTCAAGTACGCCATCGCCCGCAGCAACTTCACCGCGGAGCTCACCGACGGTCCGAAGTACTTCGCGCAGTACCTCGACGCCGGCGACTACAAGGGTCCCTACAAGGACAAGAACCTCGACGACTTCAAGGGCATCGAGACCCCCGACGACTACACGGTCGTCTTCAAGCTCAAGGCGCCCTTCTCCGAGTTCGACTTCCTGGTCGCCAACCCGCAGTCCGCCCCGGTGCCGCAGGCCAAGGACACCGGTGTCGACTACGAGAAGGCCGTCGCCTCCACCGGTCCCTACAAGTTCGAGAGCTACGAGGTCGGCAAGCAGCTCAACCTCGTCAGGAACGAGAACTGGGACCAGGCGACCGACACCACCCGCAAGCAGCTGCCTGACCGCATCGAGGTGCAGTACAAGCAGAACGCCGAGGACATCGACAACCGCCTGATCGCCGGGCAGATCCAGGTCGACCTGGGCGGCACCGGTCTGCAGCCCGCCGGCCGCGCGAAGGTCGTCAGCAACCCGCAGCTGAAGGACTCGACGGACAACCCGTTCACGCCCTTCAACCGCTACGCGATGATGTCCACCAAGGTCGCGCCGTTCGACAACGTCGAGTGCCGCAAGGCCGTGCAGTACGCCACCGACAAGGTCGCCACCCAGGCGCCGTGGGGCGGCCCGCTCGGCGGTGACATCGGCACCACCGCGATGACCCCGACCACGGTCGGCTACAAGCCGTTCGACCTCTACCCGAACGGCGCCGACCACAAGGGCGACCTGGCCAAGGCCAAGGAGGCCCTGGCGGCCTGCGGTCACCCGGACGGCTTCTCGACCAACATCGCGGTCCGCGGTGACCGGACCAAGGAGGTCCAGGTCGCCGAGGCGATGCAGGCCTCCCTCGACCGGGTCGGCATCAAGCTCACGATCAAGAAGTACCCCTCGGGTGACTGGAGCGCGCAGTACGCCGGCAAGCCGGACTTCGTGCACAAGAACAACCTGGGCATCATGATCGCCGGCTGGGGCTCCGACTGGCCGTCCGGCTTCGGCTTCCTGTCGCAGATCGTCGACGGCCGGGCCATCAAGCCCTCCGGCAACTACAACATGATGGAGCTCGACGACAAGTCGATCAACGAGCTGCTCGACAAGGGCGTCCAGACCTCCGACGCCGCCGCCCGCAACGAGATCTGGGCCCAGGTCGACCAGAAGGTCATGGAGTCGGCCGCGTTCATGTCCTTCGTCTACGAGAAGACGCTGATCTTCCGTCCCGCCAGCCTCACCAACGCGTACGTGCACCCCGCCTGGGGCATGTACGACTACACGTGGCTGGGTGTCAAGCAGTAGTCCTTCTCTAGCTAGCCAAAGGCAGGTGAAGGCCTGACGATGCCCGGGAGCGACCCTCCCGGGCATCCCGGCCGAACGATCGTGGTCGCTTTCATCGTCCGCCGCGTGATCGCCGCCGTGCTGATGCTCGCCGTCGTCAGCATGGCCACTTTCGCGATCTTCTTCCTCATCCCGCGCGCCCTGGGACAGACCCCTGAGGGCATGGCGTCGCGTTACGTGGGAAGGGACGCCACACCCGAGGCGATCCAGGGAGCCGTCAAGCGGCTGCACCTGGACGACCCGCTGCTCGTGCAGTACGGGCGTTTCGTCAAGGGCATCGTCGCCGGTGAGGATTACTCCCTCGGCCCCAAGAAGGCCGAGTGCCCCGCGCCCTGCTTCGGCTTCTCGTTCAACAACAACCAGCCGGTCTGGCCGACGCTGCTCGACCGGTTGCCCGCGACGCTCTCGCTGGCCCTCGGCGCCGCCGTCCTGTGGCTCGTCACCGGTGTCAGCATCGGTGTCATCTCCGCGCTGAAACGCGGCACCGCACTGGACAGAGCGGCCATGACGATCGCCCTGGCCGGAGTGTCGTTGCCGATCTACTTCACCGGCCTGGTCTCCCTGTCGGTGTTCGCCTACACGCTCGGGATCTTCCCCGGCGGCGGCAGCTACACCCCGATCACCCAGGACCCGGTCATGTGGTTCCAGGCGCTCGTGCTGCCCTGGATCACCCTGGCCTTCCTCTACGCCGCCCTGTACGCACGGCTCACCAGGGCGGGCATGCTGGAGACGATGGGTGAGGACTACATCCGCACCGCCCGCGCCAAGGGGCTCAGGGAGCGCACGGTCGTCACCAAGCACGCCCTGCGCGCCACGCTGACCCCCATCCTCACCATCTTCGGTCTCGACCTCGGGCTGCTGCTGGGCGGTGCGGTGCTCACCGAGAGCACCTTCTCCATCCAGGGAGTCGGCAAGCTGGTGATCGACGCGATCCGCGGCAACGACCTGCCGGTCGTGCTGGGGGTGACCCTGTTCGCGGCGTTCTTCATCGTCCTGGCCAACCTCATCGTGGACATCCTGTACGCGGTGGTCGACCCGAGGGTGAGGCTCTCATGACGACTCAGCCACCCGAGTCCTTCCTCGAACTGCGCGACCTGCGCATTCACTTCCCGACCGAGGACGGCCTGGTCAAGTCCGTCGACGGCCTGTCGTACAAGCTCGACCGGGGCAAGACCCTGGGCATCGTGGGCGAGTCCGGCTCCGGCAAGAGCGTGACGAGCCTGGGCATCCTCGGCCTGCACAAGGGCGGCAGCGCGAAGATCTCCGGTGAGATCTGGCTCGACGGCGAGGAACTCGTCAGCGCCAGTGCCGACCACGTGCGGACGCTGCGCGGCAAGAAGATGGCGATGATCTTCCAGGATCCGCTGTCGTCGATGCATCCCTTCTACTCCGTCGGCGCCCAGATCGTCGAGGCCTACCGGATCCACAACAAGGTCAGCAAGGCCGTCGCGCGCAAGCACGCGATCGACATGCTCGGCCGGGTGGGCATCCCGCAGCCCGACAGGAGGGTCGACGACTTCCCCCACCAGTTCTCCGGTGGCATGCGCCAGCGCGCGATGATCGCCATGGCGCTCTCCTGCGACCCCGAGCTGCTGATCGCCGACGAGCCGACCACGGCCCTCGACGTGACCGTCCAGGCGCAGATCCTGGACCTCATGACCGACCTGCAGCGCGAGTTCAACTCCGCGCTGATCATCATCACCCACGACCTCGGCGTGGTGGCCGAGCTGTCGGACGACATCCTGGTGATGTACGGCGGCAAGTGCGTCGAGTACGGCTCCGCGGAGGACATCTTCTACCGGCCGGAGCACCCCTACACCTGGGGCCTGCTGGGGTCGATGCCCCGTCTGGACCGTGATCGGACCGAGCGCCTGCTCCCGATCAAGGGCACGCCGCCCTCCCTGATCAACGTCCCGAGCGGTTGCGCCTTCAACCCCCGGTGCGCCTACGCGGGCCGTACCGAGGGCAAGTCCACCACACAGGTGCCCGAACTGCTGGAGACCGAGGGCGGTCACCTGGTCCGCTGCCACATGCCACGCGCGGAGCGGCGGTCCATCTGGGACAACGAGATCAAGCCGATGATGGAGAGCACGTGAGCGAGCGTAGCCAGCGAGCCGGTGGGCACACCGTATGCCCGCGAGTGACGGGAGAGGGCGCGTGACCTCGCACGAGGACCACAAGAACGAGGCCGAGGTCCTGCTGTCCGTCCAGGGGCTCCAGAAGCACTTCCCGGTGACCAAGGGGCTGCTGCGCCGCCAGGTCGGCGCGGTCAAGGCCGTCGACGGGGTCTCCTTCGACGTCCGCAAGGGGGAGACGCTCGGCCTGGTCGGTGAGTCCGGCTGTGGCAAGAGCACCACCGGCAGGCTGATCACCCGGCTGCTCGAACCGACCGGTGGGAAGATCCACTTCGAGGGTCACGACATCACCCACATGTCGGCGTCGCGGATCCGCCCGCTCCGCCGGGACATGCAGATGATCTTCCAGGACCCCTACTCCTCGCTCAACCCCAGGCACACGGTCGGCGCCATCGTGGGCGCCCCCTTCCGCATCCAGGGGATCGAGACCGAGCAGGGTACGAAGAAGGCGGTCCAGGACATCCTCGAACTGGTCGGCCTCAACCCGGAGCACTACAACCGCTATCCGCACGAGTTCTCCGGCGGCCAGCGCCAGCGCATCGGCATCGCCCGCACACTCGCGCTCAAGCCCAAGCTCATCATCGCCGACGAGCCGGTCTCCGCGCTGGACGTGTCGATCCAGGCCCAGGTGGTCAACCTCCTGGAGGACCTGCAGGACGAGCTGGACCTGACCTACGTCATCGTCGCGCACGACCTGTCGGTCATCCGGCACATCAGCGACCGGGTCGCGGTCATGTACCTCGGCAAGATCGTCGAACTGGCAGACCGCAAGTCCCTGTACGACACGCCGATGCACCCGTACACCAACGCCCTGATGTCGGCGGTGCCGATCCCCGACCCGGCCAGGCGTAACGACCGCGAGCGCATCCGGCTCCAGGGCGACGTGCCCAGCCCGCTCAACCCGCCGCCCGCCTGCCGCTTCCACACCCGCTGCTGGAAGGCGCAGGAGGTGTGCAAGACGGTCGAGCCGCCGCTGGTCGAGCTGGCCCCCCGGCACCAGGTGGCCTGCCACTTCCCGGAGAACGCCCCGGAGACAGGCCGGGCGACCCCGGCCGAGACGGTCTCCGCCTGAGGCGCCGACGCGCCGGGGCGCCGAGGCATCCGGACCTCCCGCCCCGTACGGCCCCGCCGTACGGGGCGGCCGGCGTTCAGGGGAGCAGGGCCCCGGCGAGGGTGCCCAGCAGCACGGCGGGCAGGAACCCGGTACGGCGGGCGCACAGCCCGGCCACCGTGGCGGCGACGGCCAACCGGACCGAGGGAGCGCCGCCGGGCGCCGCCTGGACGGTCACCACGGCGGCCAGCAGGGCCACCGGCAGCGCCGCGGCCGCCGCGCCGAATCCCGGGCCGCCGACGCGTCCCGAGGCCGCCGCGCTCACACCGGCCAGCCGCAGCAGGTAGGTCGTCACCGCCAGCCCCGTCACGAACAGCACGACGCTCACGCCCGTCTCACCGCCCCCGGCAGTACGGCCAGCGCCGCGAGCGCGACCGGCAGGCCCGCGGGCAGCCACCACGAGGACACCAGCGCCGTCGCCGCGGCGCCCGCCGCGACGGCCAGATCGGCACGGGTGCGCAGCAACGGGGCCAGCAGCGCCGCGAAGGCCGCGACCGCGGCGCCGTCGACGGCCTGCCGGGCCTCGTCGGGCAGCGCGGCCCCCAGCGTCGCGCCCACGACGGTCCCGGCCACCCAGCCGGTGAAGAGCACCGACCCGACGACGAGGAAGGTCCGCCTGCGCGCGCGGGGGGACTCACGCGTCACCGCCGCGGCCACCGACTCGTCGGAGACCAGGTGCGCGGCGAGCGCGCGCCCCCACCGGGTCGGGAAGACGTCGCCGAGCGCCAGGCCGAAGGCGGTCAGCCGCAGGTTGACCAGCGACGCCGTGGCCACCGCGGCGGCCACTGAAACGGTCACTGAAACGGACGCTGAGAGGGCCACTGAGGCGGCCGCCGTGGCCCCCGGGACCGCCGGAGCCCGCGTTCCCACGTCGTCCAGCGCGGCCAGCCCGACGATCTGGCTCCCGCCCGCGTGCACCGCCACGCTGGCCAGCACCGCCTCCCAGACGGACCAGCCTCGCTCGACCGCCGCCGCGCCGAACACCGCCGAGTAGACGGCGGCCCCGCCCGCCGCGCCCAGCGCGAGCCCGAGGTCCTCCCGGAGGCCGCCCCGTCGTCCGGGAGGGGGCGTGCCCGTTCGTCGTCTCATGCGCCGATCCTCGGCGAAGGACCCCCGTCCTGTTCAACAGCCTCCGGCTATGCCCATAGCCGGAGGCTATCGTTGCGGGATGGAGGTTACGCTGCCCGCGGTACGGGCCTTCGTGGCCGTCGTCAGGGAGGGCTCGTTCGGCGGGGCGGCCACCCGGCTCGGCGTCAGCCAGCCCACGGTGAGCGCCGCCGTCAGACGCCTGGAGACCGCCGTGGGACGGCCGCTGCTGGTTCGTGACCGCGACGGCGTACGGCCGACCGAGCTGGGCCACCGGCTGCTGGCCCACGCGGTGGCCGTGGTGAGCGCCGCCGACGACTTCGAGGCGCTGCTGGCGGGGGAGACCCCGGAGCTGACGGTCGGCTTCATGGGTGAGGCGGCGGGCCCGCTGACCTCCCGGCTGCTCGCCGTCGTGCGCCGCGCCCGCGGCGGAGAGGTACGGCTGCGCCGGTTCGACTTCGACGACCCGTCCTGCGGCCTGCTGACCGGGGCCAGCGACCTGGCCGTGGTGTGGCCGCCGCTGGAGGCGGGTGACGCCCTGGAGACCCTGCTCCTGGGCACCGACCGGCGTGCCGTGGCCGTACCCGTCGGAGACCCTCTCGCCGGGCTCGCCACCGCGGGGCCGGCCGAGCTGGCGGGCCGCGTCTGGGTGGTGCCGCGCAGCCGGGACGAGGTCTGGCGGGCCTTTCGCCGTCCTGAGGCGGTCGGGGTGACGGACGTGGCGGGGGAGGTCGGCTCGGACGCGATCGAGGAGACCCTGGAACTGGTCGCGGCGGGACGGGGCGTCGCCCTGCTCTCTGAGGGGACCGACGAGCACTACGCCCGTGCCGGAGTGGTCTTCGTCCCCCTCACCGGCGGTCCCAGGTGCGCCACCGCCCTGGCCTGGCGGCGCGCGGACACCCGCCCTGTGCTGGCCGGCGTCCTGCGGGCACTCGGGGCTAGGGAATGGCGCCCGGAGTGATCAAGCCGGTCTCGTAGGCCAGGACGACGGCCTGGACGCGGTCGCGCAGGCCGAGTTTGGTGAGCACGTTGCCGACATGGGTCTTGACCGTGGTCTCGCTGACCACCAGCTCGGCGGCGATCTCCGCGTTCGACATGCCTCTGGCGATGAGCTTCAGCACTTCGAGCTCCCGCTCGGTCAGCCGGTCCAGACGGGCCGGAGTCGACTGCTGGTAGGCCGAGGGCAGCCGCGCTCCGAAACGGTCGAGCAGCCTGCGCGTGACGCTCGGCGCGACGATGGCGTCTCCCGCGGCGACCACCCGGATGGCCTGCACCAGCTCGTCGGGCGGGACGTCCTTGAGCAGGAAGCCGCTGGCCCCGGCGCGCAGCGCCTCCACGATGTACTCGTCGAGGTCGAAGGTCGTCAGCACCAGCACCCTGGGAACGTGCGCCCCACCGGTCGCCTCCCGGACGATCCTCCTGGTCGCCTCGATGCCGTCGACCCCGGGCATCCTGATGTCCATCAGCACCACGTCGGGCAGCAGAGCCCGCGACTGGTCCTGGGCGGCCTTGCCGTCCCCGGCCTCGCCGACCACGGTGACGTCGGGCTCGGCCTCCAGGATGAGACGGAAGCCGGTGCGCAGCAGTGGCTGGTCGTCCACCAGCAGCACTCTGATCGTCATCACACGTCCTTGAGGGGGAACCGGGCATTGACCTCGAACCCGCCCTCTGGGCGCGGGCCGATCCTCAGGACTCCACCATAGAGGGCCACACGCTCACGGATGCCGACGAGGCCGTGGCCGCTGCCCTCCCCGGGGACGGCGTCGCCGTCGAGGCCCCGGCCGTCGTCCTCGACCTCGACGGCCAGCTGGCCGTGCTCGTGCCGTACCGTCACCCAGGCGCGGGCCGTGGGACCCGCGTGCCGCAGGCTGTTGGTCAGTGCCTCCTGGACCAGCCGGTAGGCGGCCAGGTCGACCCCGGGCGGCAGCGTCCCCGGGGTGCCCTCGACCCACAGCTGCGCGCGCAGGCCCGCCTCCCGCATCTGGTCGACCAGCGCGGGGATCTCGGCGACCCCGGGCTGCGGGTTGCGTTCGGCGGGGGAGGCGTCGGTCCTGAGCACACCCACGATGTTGCGCATCTCCGCCATCGCGGTGCGGCCCATCTCCTCGATCGCGGACAGGGCCTCCCGCGCCCCCTCCGGGTTGGTCGCCAGCACCCGGCGCGCCGCGGAGGCCTGGACGGTCATCACGCTGACGTGGTGGGCGACCACGTCGTGCAGCTCCCTGGCGATGCGGGAGCGTTCCTCCGCCCTGGCCGCCCTGGTGTCGGCCTCCCTGGCCCGTTCGGTGCGCCGGGCCCGGTCGCGCAGCTCCTCCAGGTACGCCCTGCGCAGCCGTACGCTCCGGCCGGTGAGCCACATGGTGACGGTGAGGACCGTGACCGGCAGGTGGACGCCCCAGTCGCCGAGCGTGCCGCCGGGAACCGTCGTGACGAAGTGGCACACCAGGCTCCACACCAGCGCGCACAGGCTTAGCGCCAGGCCGCGGTGGGCGGCGACCGTGTAGACCAGCAGCAGCACCGCGGGCCACAGCGGCAGCCCGTCGACGCCCAGTGTCGCCAGGGCGATCCCCGCCAGGCAGGTCGTCAGCAGCATGGAGAAGGGCGCGCGGCGGCGCAGCACCAGGGACAGACACCAGGCCACGGTCAGCGCGGCGACGAGGCCCTCCTGCGTCCCCTCGCGGGGCGGGACGGCGCGCAGGAGGAGCACGGCGACCCCCGCGAGCGCCACCGCGAGAGCCGTGTCGGGGACCAGTGGACGGTCGTTGAGCCAGGCCCGCAGGACGCCGGAGGGGTTGCGCACACAATCAATTTAGGCGCCCAGTCTCCGCCGCCGCCCTGCTGCGGGTGGATATCGCACTCATACCCACGGATGACGCGGAACGCCTCGGAGGGCTGCGGAGGTGCTCAGAGTTCGTCGGTCGCGGCCCTGGCAGGACGTCTTCTCGTGCTGCGCACGGTGTCGCCGGGCTGCCGCTCGGGCAACGGCGGGGGAGTGCCGCCGAACTGCGGGCACAGCTCCTGGTAGTTGCACCAGTCGCACAGGCGGCTCGGTCGCGGCGGCCACTCGCCGGTCTCCATGGCCCGCTCGATGGCCGTCCACAACGCCCGCACCTTGCGCTCCGTCGCCAGCAGGTCGGCCTCGTCGGGGGCGTAGCGCAGGACCTCTCCCTGGCCGCCGAGGTACATCAGCTGCAGCACGCGCGGCACCGAGCCGTGCAACCGCCACAGCGCCAGCGCGTAGAACCTCATCTGGAACAGCGCCTTGGCCTCGAAGGCGGGGCCGGGCGCGCTGCCGGTCTTGTAGTCGACGACCCGGACCTCCCCGGTCGGCGCGACGTCGAGCCTGTCGATGTAGCCCCGTAGCACCAGGCCGTTGTCCAGCGTCGCCTCGATGTAGAGCTCCCTCTCGGCGGGTTCGAGGAGGGTCGGGTCCTCAAGGGTGAAGTAGCGCTCGACCATGACGGCCGCCTGGGAGAGCCACGCGGCCAGCTCCGCCTCGTCGGTGAACATGTCCTCGTAGGACGGCTCGGCGGCCAGCAGCCTGCGCCACTGCGGTTCGAGCAGGTCGAGCGCCGCGGCCCGGGTGCGTTCTGCGGCCGGCAGGTCGTAGAGGCGTTCGAGCACCGAGTGGACCATCGTGCCGCGCACCGCGGCGGGTGACGGCGGCTCGGGCAGCCGGTCGATCACCCGGAAACGGTAGAGCAACGGACATGTCATGAAGTCGCCCGCCCGGGACGGCGACAACGCTCCGATGATCGTGGGCTCGGTCGGTGGCATGTCCGCACTGTAGGTCACGGTGGCGACAGTTCGGGACGGCTCGCGGAACCCCACGCGGACCTCACAGGTCCTTCCGGGGGCCTCACGGGTGGGAGGTCTCGGGGAGATCTCGGAGGGGTCTCGGGAGGACCAGGTTGGCCGCGGGCGGCTGCGGGCGGCCCGATGGCGCGTAGCATCGAGGCCTGAAGACGATGTGAGCGAGGAACGGTGAGCCAGCGGTGAGCAGCGACAGCCCGCGCCAGGACAAGCCAGGACTGCGGATGGGGCGGCCCTTCGGCATCCCCGTCTACGTCTCGCCGACCTGGTTCATCGTCGCGGCGTTCATCACCTTCACCTTCCAGGGGTCGGTGAGCGCCCAGCTGCCCGAGCTGGACGTCCCGATGACCTACGTCGTCTCCTTCGTCTTCGCGGTGCTGCTGTACGTCTCGGTGCTCCTGCACGAGCTGGCCCACTGCGTGGTCGCCAGGATGTACGGCCTGCCGGTCCGCCGCATCACCCTCTACCTGCTCGGCGGCGTCTCGGAGATCGAGCGTGAGCCGGAGACCCCCGGCAGGGAGTTCATGGTGGCCTTCGCCGGGCCGCTGCTGTCCCTGGGCCTGGCGGTCATCGGGTTCCTGGCCTACCGGGTCATCGACCCCGGCACGGTCGCGGGCGTCCTGGTCTTCCAGCTGTGGCTGGCGAACCTGATCGTCGGGGTGTTCAACCTCCTGCCCGGCCTGCCCCTGGACGGCGGCCGCATGCTCCGAGCCGGGGTGTGGAAGCTCACCAAGAGCTCAGGCTCGGGTACCGCGACCGCCGCCTGGGTCGGCCGGGCGCTGGCCGTCCTCCTGGTCGCGGTGCCGGTCGGCCTCGCGCTGATCAGCGGGCAGGCGCCGAACACCAGCATGCTCATCTGGTCGATCCTGCTGGCCTCCTTCATCTGGCTCGGCGCCACCCAGTCGCTGCGCAGCGCCCGGGTGCGCGCCCGCATCCCGCAGGTCAACGCCCGGGCCCTGGCCAGGCGCGCCATCCCGGTGACCGCGGACGTGCCGCTGGCCGAGGCGCTGCGCCGGGCCACCGAGGCGCAGGCGGGGGCGATGGTCGTCGTCGACCACGACGGCCGCCCGACCGGGATCGTCAACGAGGTCGCGGTCGAGGCGACCCCGGAGAACCGCCGCCCCTGGGTGAGCGCGGGCTCACTGGCGCGCAACCTCGAACCGTCGCTGGTGCTGGCCGCGGACCTGACGGGCGAGGCCCTGATCGACGCCATGCGTGAGAGCCCCGCCGGGGAGTACCTCCTGGTCGAGCGCGGCGGTGAGATCTTCGGGGTGCTGGCGACCTCCGACGTGAACCGTGTGTTCAGCGGGGCCTAGACGGTACGGTACGGGCCCGTCCCGCGGTTCCCGGGGGAGAGGCGCCGTCCGGGTTCTCCGGCCCTCGTTCCTGAAGGTCTTCTGCTGTACTTTTTGCTACGGTCCGATGCGGTTGATTTGATTGACCCGGTCCCACCTGCCGTGTTCCGGACGCGCACAACCGTCCGGGCTGGGTGCGGCTGGTGACGGACGGGCCGATGCGGGTTCCGTTCATCGGGTGGCGTTTCCGGGAGGGAGAGTTCTGTGACCGACGAGGGCTTCGGAGTGGTGCGTCCACTTCCAGGCAACGGGCTGGTCGCCCATGTGGGGGGCCTGCTGCTGGTGTGTGACGCGGCTGAGCCCGTCGTCGAGGACCTTCTGGGCGCGCTCAGGGAGACGGCGGCCTCCGGCGGCGACGGCCGGGCCCTGGCCCGCCGCGTCGCCCAGGTGCTCGCGGTCGTGATGGGCGAACCCGTGGCGTGCGCCGTCGCCGGTCCGGTGGCCTCCGGGGTGGCCGTGCTGGTCAGCGGCCCGGCGTTCGCCTCGGTCACCGGTCAGGGCGGTGAGGTGCAGCTCGCCGGGCGCGACGCCCTCACCTGGTCCGACCGGCTGGTGCCCGGCCCGGTCACCCGGGTCGAGCTGCGCCTTCCGGAGGCGGGGCAGGCGCATCCGCTGACCCGGCTGGACAGCGGTGTGGTCACCGCGGGCGGAGTCCTATGCGACCCCGCCGAGCCCGGGCAGAAGCCCGTAGGGGTCCCGCGCCGTGAGCCGGTGGCCGAGGCCCTCCCGCAGGCCGCGTCCGCCGTGGAGCCGATGCCCTCAACGGGAGCTCAGGCGGCGCCCCCGCCGGTCCCGGCACCCGCCGAGTGGGCCGAGCCCGCGCGGTCCCAGCCGTCGGTGGACTGGTCCGTGCCCGAGGCGGCGTCACCGCCCCCCGCCTCCCCTGAGCCCGCGGCGTCCCCGATGCCCCCGGGGCCGCCCGCTCCCTATCCGATGGGCTCCCCGGACCACTACGCCTCCGGCCCGCCCGCGCACCAGTCCGCTCCCCAGGGATGGCACTCCGATCCGGGGCCGCAGATTCCCGCCATGGCCCAGCACGAGGAGCCGGAGCCCGTCCCCGACATCCGTGACCAGCCCTTCGAGTACGAGCTGCTGACGCCGGGAGGTCTCCAGGGCACGGCGGAGTCCCCGCTCTCCCCGGCGCCCGCGGACCAGCAGGCCGAGTCCCGCCCGCTGGTCTACGGGGTCGACTGCAAGAACGACCACTTCAACGACCCGCGCGTGCCGTACTGCGCGGTCTGCGGCATCGCGCTGGTCCAGCGCACGCTCGTCCCCTACAAGGGACCGCGCCCGCCGCTCGGCGTGCTCCTGCTCGACGACGGCATGACGCTCCGCCTCGACAGTGACTACCTGGTCGGCCGTGACCCCGAGCGGGCCCCCGAGGTCGCCGACGGGTCGGTGCGTCCCGCGAAGGTCACCAGTCCCGACGGGTCGGTCTCGCGCCGTCACCTGCGGGTCGCGCTGGACGGCTGGGACGTCAACCTGGTCGATCTGGGTTCGGTCAACGGCACCCAGATCCAGCCGCCGGGCGACCCCAACTTCTACGACATCCCGCCGAACGAGCCGGTCGCCATCCTGCCGGGCACGACCGTGCGGATCGGCGTCTCACGCACGATGCGTTACGAGTCGCACCGTAACCGCTGAGGACCGGCGCGGGCCGCGCTCAGCTCCGTACGGAGACCTCGACAGGGCTTTCCGCAGGGGTCCGGCGCAGCGCGGAGACGAGCGCGGGCCAGTCCACCGGGTCGGCGTCCCGCTCTGCCCGGACCAGCAGATGCGCCGCCGGCCCCGTGACCTGCCCGGCGCCGTCCCCGGCCACGGTCAGGGCGTCCCCGGGCACCGGGCCGCCGGTCACCTCGACCCCGAGCCGGGTCAGCCGCCTGACGAGGGCCGGGGCCCTGCCGCCGCCCTCGACGACCAGCGGGCGCCCGCAGGCCAAGGCCAGGGTGAGCGCCACGCGGACGGTGTCCTCGCCGGCCTGCCCATGAGGCACCGCGACCGGCCCGGCGGGCGGCGGGCCCGGCGGACCGGGTGAGGCCACCGTCACCACGGGGCAGGCGACCCCGTCGCGGATCGCGGCGTGCCCGGGGGTTCCCCGGGGCAGCACGACGAGGCCCGGAGCGGCCTCCGCGGCCAGCTCGGCGAGCTCGGCGCCGACGGAGGCGCTGAAGCGGCTCACCACCCTCACCTCGGGGCCGTGCGCGCGCACGGCGTCCGCGAGGACCTCAAGCTCGTGGAGCGTCTCGGTCAGCTCGGCCAGCTCCGACGACAGGCCCCCGCCGAGTTCGAGCCGGCCGCCGGGATAGGGCCGCAGATGGGCGAGGATCACCTCGGCGGGCGCGGCGGAGCGGGCCAGGAGGGCCGCCAGCTCCGCCAGCGGGACCTGCTCGGCGGGGGAGCCGGGTACGACGACCAGCACGCGGGTGGCGGCGCGCGTGCCGAGGGCCTCGCGTCCGGCCTGCTCGATGTCGCGCGCGACCCGCCGCCCGGGGTAGACCTTGCGCAGCAGCGGCTCCGTCATCGCCGTGGTCAGCAACGCCATCACCACCATCAGCGAGTACAGCTCCTCGTCGAGGACGCCCTTCTGCAGCCCGACGGACAGGATGACGAGTTCGGTGAGTCCACGGGTGTTGAGAAGCGTGGCGATCGCCAGCGCCTGCCGTCCGGGAAGCCGTGTGCGGGCCGCGGCGTAGGAGCCGAGCAGCTTGCCGCCGATCGCGACCACCAGGATCGCGGCCAGAGTCCCCAGGCTGGACAGGTCGAGCGTGCGGAGGTTGACGTCGAGCCCCGCGACGACGAAGAACATCGGCAGCAGCAGGAGCACGGCGAGCTGTTCGAGGCGCTCCAGGATCTCGTGGTTGAGCCGTTCCGCGCCCTCACGGGGCATCACGGCGCCGAAGACGAACGCTCCGAAGATGAAGTGCACATGCATCCACTCGGTGGCCCAGGAGGAGGCCAGCAGGCCGATGAGCACCAGGGAGAGCAGCCCCGGGGTCAGCCTGCCCGCCCGCTGCCTGGCGGGCACCAGGTGGGCCAGCAGCGGCCGGACGACCAGGAACATCAGCAGCCCGTACGGCAGGGCCAGCGCGACCCGCCACTGGTCCGCGCCCTCGCCGACGCCTCCACCGGCGCTCCCGCCGGCGCCCGCGAGGCCCGCCACGACGGCGAGCGCGGTCCAGGCGAGCACGTCGATCACCGCGGCGGAGGCCAGCGAGAGGCCGCCGACCGTGGAGCGCTGCATCCCCCGGTCGGTGATGATCCTGGCCAGCACGGGGAAGGCCGTCGCCGCCATCGCCGCGCCCATGAACAGCACGAACGGCAGCGTCCTGGCCCCGTCGACGTGGTCGCCCGCGATGCCGAGCGCCAGCGCGCAGCCGAGCACGAACGGCACGAGCGTCGAGCCGAGCGCCACGGTCACCGCGGTCCTGCCCCGGCCCCTGACCAGCTTCTGGTCGAGTTCCATGCCGACGACGAACATGAACAGCACGAGCCCGACGTCGGCCAGGGCGCGCAGCGGGGGCATCATCCCGTCGCCGAACAGCCGGTCGCCGAGAAGCGGCCCGAGCAGGGTCGGGCCGAGAAGAATGCCGGCCACGATCTCCCCGACGACCGGTGGCTGGCCGAGCCGCCGGGCCACGGCCCCCAATAATCGCGCGGAGATGAGGACGATCACGAGGTCGAGCAGCAGCAAATCAACGTGGAACACTGGGACACGCTTCCCCGTAAGTAATGAAAGTAATGAAAAGCCCCGAGAGTGACCAAGGCGACGTTACCGTCTTAATAGATCATCGCGAGCGTCGCGGGGCACGTCGAAGGGAACGCCGGTGGAGGGTATCGCCGACTACGAGTTCGTCCGCCCGCTGGGAACGGGCAACCATGGCGAGTTCTACCTGGCGAGGAGACCACGGCGGCTGCCGGTCGAGGCCGACCTGGTGGCGGTGAAGGTGGTCGGCGGCACCGGCAAGGACGCCTTCCGGCGGGCGACCAGGGAGCTGAAGGCCTTCGCCACGGTGCGCTCGCCGTACCTCGTTACGCTCTACGACGCGGGGCAGCAGGGTGGGGTCTTCTACTACTCGATGGAGTACTTACCCGAGGGCTCGCTGAGACTGCCCGCCGGGACGCCCTCGCGGGAGCGGGTCCTGCGTTCGGTCGCGTGCGCGGCCCAGGCCGTCCAGGCGCTGCACGAGGGGGGCATCCTGCACCGGGACGTCCATCCGGGCAACGTGCTGCTCACCGAGACCGGGGGCAAGCTGTCGGACCTGGGCCTGTCGCAGGTGTTCGCGCCCGGCGCGACGGTGACCGGGATGGGCGGCATCGGGTCGGCCGAGTTCACCGACCCCGCGCTGCTGCGGGGCGGTGACCCCTCTCCCGAGGGAGACGTGTGGTCGCTCGGAGCAACGCTGCACTGGTCGATGACCCGCACCGGCCTGTACGGCGAGCTGCCCGTCCACGACCCGCTGCTGACCCTGCGCAGGGTCAGCACGACGCCGCCGTCGGTCAGCGGCGATCTGGAGCCGGAGCTGGCCGACCTCGTCCGGGCCTGCATCGGGGACATGGCCGCGCGGCCGACCGCCAGGGGGGTCGCGGACCGCCTGCACGCGCTGCTCGACTGAAGGGGGCCGGTCCTACCCTCGCAGCCTGTACCACTGCAGGTCGTCCAGGCGGGTGCCGTCAGGGCCGGGCAGCAGGCCGTGCACCAGGCCCTCCCTGGTGAAGCCCGCGCGCTCAAGCACCCGGTGCGAGGCGTGGTTGTCCGGGGCGGTGCCCGCGACGACCCTGGTCAGCGGGGTGTGCTCGAAGGCCCACTCGACGAGCAGGTTCACCGCCCGGGCGGTGAACCCCCTGCCACGGAAGGCGGGCAGCAGGCTGTAGCCGGTCATCGCCTGGCCGAGCACCGGGACGATCGAGGTCAGCTGGATGTGCCCGGCGAAGGCGTCCGTCGCGGCCTCCCTGATGGTCAGCTCGACGCGTTCGCCCGCCAGCCAGTGCGCCCCCGCCTCCCGGCACAGTTTCTCGACCCTGGCCATGTCCGGCCCCTCCGGGGGGACGCTGTAGCGCACGACGTCGGGCAGGTTCTCCAGCGCGTGGTGGTCGGCGACATCCTGGGGGCCCAGGGGCCTCAGCCGTACCACGCCGTCGGACAGGGAACCGCCCGGCAGGGCGGGCAGGAAGGGCTGGACGCGTTCGCCGGACTCGCCGTACAGGCGGGCGAAGGCGATCAGGTCGCTCCTGCCGCCGTCCCTGCGGGCCTCGGCCGAGCGCCTGACGCCCTCGCGCTGGAAGCCCGCGGCGAGCGCGACCCGCTGGCTGGCCAGGTTCTCGACATCGGTCAGCAGTTCGAGCCGCCGCACCCCGAGGGCGAAGGCCCATTCGGTGAGCGCCCTGGTGGCCGCCGTCGCGACCCCCCGCCCCTGCGCCCACGGAGCGACCAGGTAGCCCACCTCGCCGTTGCCGCGCGCGTCGAGCGGCCTGAGGCCGATGTTGCCCATCCACTCGTCCGTCTCGGTGTCGGCGATGGTGAAGGAGGCGCCGCCGTCCCGCCAGGACCGCTCGGCCGCCCTCAGGTAGGCGAACGCGTCGTCACGGGTGTACGGCACCGGCAGGGTCGGCAGGAAACGGCTGATCCGAGGGTCGTCGCAGGCGCGGGCGATCGACTCGACGTCGGTCTCGGCCGGTGGGCGCAGGACGACGTCCCGGGAAAGGATCACGTCTTGTGGGAGCATCCCCAAGTGCTATCAGTTCCCCATGAAGGGGGACCAATCATTTCGGTCCGATCACGCTCTCCGGCGTGCGTCGAGGCCTTCATCGGGCCTTCATCGGGTCCTCGCCGGCGGGACGGGTGGCGGCCGGGCGCCGATAACCTTGCGGGCATGGGTTTTCGCAGGCATGGGCCGTTTCAGGCCGGGGATCAGGTTCAGCTCACCGATCCCAAGAACAAGCGTCACACGGTGACGCTGAAGGAAGACGGGGTCTTCCACACGCACAAGGGCGGCATCCCGCACAGCGACCTGATCGGCCGGCCCGAGGGGTCGGTGGTGCGTTCGTCCGGCGGCACCCAGTATCTCGCGTTCCGGCACCTGCTCCAGGACTACACGCTGTCCATGCCGCGTGGCGCCGCGGTCATCTACCCCAAGGACTCGGCGCAGATCGTCGCCATGGCCGACATCTTCCCCGGCGCGCGTGTCGTCGAGGCGGGGGTCGGCTCGGGCGCGCTGACCTGCTTCCTGCTGCGCGCGGTCGGCTCCGAGGGCCGGGTCACCTCCTACGAGCGGCGTGAGGACTTCGCCGAGGTCGCCACCAAGAACGTGGAGAAGTTCTACGGCGGCCCGATGGACCAGTGGCGCCTGGTCGTCGGTGACTTCGTGGACGCGCTCGACGAGAGCGACGTCGACCGGATCATCCTGGACATGCTCGCGCCGTGGGAGTGCGTCGACGCCGCGGCCAAGGCCCTCACTCCGGGTGGTGTCATCTGCTGTTATGTGGCGACAACCACCCAATTGTCCCGCACGGTGGAAACTCTCCGCGAACACGGGAGTTTCACCGAGCCTCATGCGTGGGAGACCCTGGTTCGCGACTGGCATGTCGAGGGCCTCGCCGTACGGCCGGACCACAGGATGGTCGGGCACACCGGGTTTCTCGTCACCGCGCGTCGCATGGCGGACGGGGTGACCCCACCACCGCGTCGCAGGCGTCCAGCAAAGGGGGCATATGGCGAAGAGTCCACCTCTTCCACCAGTTGATGACGATTCAGCCACGAGGGTGCACCGGAGAGTGACGCGGGAACAGAACTCCGTGTTCTTATGCTCCAAGGACTAAACGCACCATAAGGGATTGTTAAGTGCCTACTTAATGTAGGCATACGAACACTGCTCGGCCAGGTAAGGGACAGCCCCCAGATGGGTAGGGTTTTGAGTAGTCGGTCTCGACTGGGAAGGAGGTGACGCCGTGGCAGCTCGCGACGACGCCGAGGCTCGTGCCGCGCAGCGCGAACGGGAGGTCGCCGACCTCACAGCACAGGTCTCCTTCCTGCAGGAGGAGATCACCACGCTACGTCGGAAGCTGACGGAGTCTCCCCGGCAGGCCAGGATTCTCGAAGAGCGTCTCCATGAAGCACAGGCGAACCTCGCGGCCGTAACCGGCCAGAACGAGCGGCTCGTGGCCACCCTCAAGGAGGCCAGGGACCAGATCGTCGCGCTCAAGGAGGAAGTCGACCGGTTGGCGCAGCCGCCCTCCGGCTTCGGCGTGTTCCTTGAGTCCAGGGAAGACGGCACGGTGGAGGTCTTCACCGGCGGTCGCAAACTTCGAGTGAACGTCAGTCCAGCGGTGGACGTCGACTCGCTGAAGCGTGGCCAGGAGGTCATGCTCAACGAGGCGCTCAACGTCGTCGAGGCCCTCGGATACGAGGAGGTCGGCGAGATCGTCATGCTCAAGGAGCTCCTTGAGGACGGCCAGCGCGCGCTGGTGATCTCGCACGCCGACGAGGAGCGGGTGGTGAGACTGGCCGAGTCGCTGCTCGACCAGCCGATCCGCGCGGGCGACTCGCTGCTGCTTGAGCCGCGCTCCGGTTACGTCTACGAGCGCATTCCCAAGTCCGAGGTCGAGGAACTCGTCCTGGAGGAGGTGCCCGACATCTCCTACGAGGAGATCGGCGGGCTCATGCGGCAGATCGAGCAGATCAGGGACGCCATCGAGCTTCCCTACCTGCACGCCGACCTCTTCCGCGAGCACAAGCTCCGTCCCCCGAAGGGCGTGCTGCTGTACGGCCCGCCCGGATGCGGCAAGACGCTCATCGCCAAGGCGGTGGCCAACTCCCTGGCCAAGCAGGTCGCGGAGAAGACCGGCCAGTCGGGCAAGAGCTTCTTCCTCAACATCAAGGGTCCCGAGCTTCTCAACAAGTACGTCGGCGAGACCGAGCGGCACATCCGCCTGGTCTTCCAGCGCGCCAGGGAGAAGGCCTCCGAGGGCACCCCGGTGATCGTGTTCTTCGACGAGATGGACTCGATCTTCAGGACCCGTGGCTCCGGCGTCTCCTCCGACGTCGAGAACACCATCGTTCCCCAGCTGCTGTCCGAGATCGACGGTGTCGAGGGCCTGGAGAACGTCATCGTCATCGGCGCCTCCAACCGTGAGGACATGATCGACCCGGCGATCCTGCGGCCCGGCCGTCTGGACGTCAAGATCAAGATCGAGCGGCCGGACGCCGAGGCGGCCAGGGACATCTTCTCGAAGTACCTCATCGAGGACCTTCCGCTGCACACCGACGACCTTGCCGAGCACGGTGAAAGCCGTGGCGGCACGATCTCGGCGATGATCCAGCGGGTGGTCGAGCGGATGTACGCCGAGAGCGAGGAGAACCGCTTCCTTGAGGTGACCTACGCCAACGGTGACAAGGAGGTCCTGTACTTCAAGGACTTCAACTCCGGCGCGATGATCCAGAACATCGTGGACCGCGGCAAGAAGATGGCCATCAAGCAGTTCCTGGACACCGGGCAGAAGGGGCTGCGGATCCAGCACCTGCTGGCGGCCTGCGTGGACGAGTTCTCCGAGAACGAGGACCTGCCCAACACCACCAACCCCGACGACTGGGCCCGCATCTCCGGCAAGAAGGGCGAGCGGATCGTCTACATCCGCACCCTCGTGACGGGCAAGCAGGGCACCGAGGCGGGCCGGTCCATCGACACGGTCGCCAACACCGGTCAGTACCTGTAGAAGCACCACCAAGGCGGCGCGTGCCCTCCGAGGGCGCGCGCCGCCTTCGCGTGTCCCCTCCACGGGCCCTCGGAAAACCGCCGCGAGGCCCGGAAGGCGGGTCACGGAAAACAGCGGGAACAAGATCCGGGCCGAGGGAACCCGGTTGATCGAAACACCGTCCAAGTGGCGTGCGTGAACACTTCGCCCCGGCGGGCACATGACCGGCACGGCCGCAAAGGGAACCGGCCGCCTCGCCGAACTCGACCTCCTGCGTTTCCTCGCCGCCGTCGGGGTCGTCGCCTTCCACTACCTCATCGCCTTCGCCTCGGTCTGGGGGGAGCGTCCGGCGAAGTTGTTCCCGGAGACGGCCACCCCGGCGGGCCTGGGCATCCTCGGCGTCGAGCTGTTCTTCATGATCAGCGGCTTCGTGATCCTGATGAGCGTCTGGGGGCGAGGGCTGGGCGCCTTCGCCCTGTCACGCCTGGTGCGGCTCTTTCCCGCCTACTGGATCAGCGTGGGCGTCGTCGCGGCCGTCTACGGCCTGGGCGCGGCCACCGCCCTGGACCCCAAGCTCGGCCTGCGTGACTACCTGGTCAACCTGACCATGTTCCAGCGCGCCTTCGGCCTGACCGACGCCAACGGCGTCTACTGGTCGCTCTGGGCCGAGCTTCGCTTCTACCTGCTGATCTCGATCCTGGTGATCGTCGGGGTGACGTTCACCCGCTGCCTGGTCTTCATGGGCGTGTGGCTGCTGGCGGCCGGGATCTTCACCGGCAACGAGAACGAGTGGGTACAGCTGATCGTGATGCCGAAGTACGCGGCGTACTTCGTCGGCGGCATGGCCTTCTTCCTCATGACCAAGCACGGCCCCAGGCCGGTGCTGTGGTGCGTGGCCGGGCTCAGCGGCGGGCTGGCGGTCTACGCGGCCCTGGCCAGGGTCGAGGGCCGCATCGACGCGGTGGGCTACGCCGCGATGCCGGTGCCCGGCTGGGCGGTCGTCGTGACCGTCGTGATCTTCTACGTGCTCATGGCGCTGGTGGCGCTGGGCGCCCTCGGCTGGCTGCGCTGGCGCGGGCTGGTCGTGCTCGGCGCGCTGACCTACCCCCTCTACCTGTTCCACTCGACGGTCGCCGCCGTGCTCGTGCCCGTCCTGCGCGACACGCTCGCGCCCTGGCTGACCGTCGCGGTCACCGTGCTGGTCACGCTGGTGCTGTCCTACCTGGTCCACCGGCTCGTCGAGCGGCCCATCCAGGAGTTCGTCAAGGCCAGGCGGCGGCGGGCGGCCGTACCACAGGGGAGGCACGGACGCGGTCCCGGCGGGGGAGCGGTTCCCGCTCCGGGGGCCTCGGGAGAAAACGCCTCAGAAAAGGCCTCTGTGCCATAACTGTCTGGTCACCGGGGATAGTGAAGGGTCTAGGGTCGGGGATATATACGGCGGAGTAGTCGTCCTGGATGAACAGAGGGTGCGCATGACGGTACGGCGGGTGATGGGCATCGAGACCGAATACGGCATCTCCGTGCCCGGACAGCCGGGGGCCAACGCGATGGTGACCTCCTCCCAGGTGGTGAACGCCTATCTGGCGGCCTCGGCGGCCAGGGCCAGGCGGGCACGCTGGGACTTCGAGGAGGAGAACCCTCTGCGCGACGCCCGGGGCTTCGACCTGTCCAGGGAGGTGGCCGACCAGAGCCAGCTCACGGACGAGGATCTGGGCCTGGCCAACGTGATCCTCACCAACGGGGCCCGGCTGTACGTGGATCACGCCCATCCCGAATACTCGACTCCCGAATGCACCAATCCACGAGCCGCGGTGATCTGGGACAAGGCGGGGGAGCGCGTCATGCACGACGCCGCGACGCGCGCCTCGGCCGTCCCCGCCAACGCTCCGATCCAGCTCTACAAGAACAACACCGACAACAAGGGCGCCTCCTACGGCTGCCACGAGAACTACCTGATGCGGCGCGCCACGCCGTTCGCAGACATCGTCAGGTATCTGACCCCGTTCTTCGTCTCCCGGCAGGTCGTCGTCGGTGCCGGCAGGGTCGGCATCGGCCAGGACTCCCGGGGCGAGGGCTTCCAGATCAGTCAGCGTGCCGACTTCTTCGAGGTCGAGGTCGGCCTGGAGACCACGCTCAAGCGGCCGATCATCAACACCAGGGACGAGCCGCACGCCGACCCGGAGAAGTACCGCAGGCTGCACGTCATCATCGGCGACGCCAACATGTCGGAGATCTCGACCTACCTGAAGCTGGGCTCGACCGCGCTGGTCCTCGCCATGATCGAGGACGGCTACTTCACCCGTGACCTCGCGGTCGACAACCCGGTCCAGGCGCTGCGCGCGGTCTCCCACGACCCCACGCTGAAGTACGAGATCGCGATGCGCGACGGCCGCAGGCTCACCGCGGTGCAGCTGCAGATGGAGTATCTGGAGCTGGCCCGCAAGTACGCCGAGGAGCGCAGCGGGAACGGCGTCGACGAGATCACCAAGGACGTCCTCGACCGCTGGGAGTCCGTCCTGACCCGTCTGGCCGAGGACCCGATGCAGCTGTCGCGGGAGCTCGACTGGGTGGCCAAGCTCGAACTGCTGGAGGGCTACCGTACCCGTGACGGCCTGGCCTGGTCCCACCCGCGACTGCAGCTGGTGGACCTGCAGTACTCCGACATCCGCCCCGAGCGCGGCCTGTACAACCGGCTGGTCGCCCGGGGCAGGATGCAGCGCCTGGTGACCGAGGACGAGGTGCGGCGGGCCATCGAGGCGCCGCCGAGCGACACGCGGGCCTACTTCAGGGGTCGTTGCCTGAGCCAGTTCAGCGAGTCGGTCGCCGCCGCGTCCTGGGACTCGGTCATCTTCGACATCCCGGGCAGGGAGTCCCTGCAGCGCGTTCCGACCATGGAGCCGCTGCGCGGTACGAAGGCCCATGTCGGAGAGCTGTTCGACCGCTGTCGCACCGCCGCCGACCTGGTCACCGCTCTCACCGGCGATCAGTGACCTCCCGTGCGGGCGGGTGCTCCCGCCCGCGCGGTTTATGGCTTTGTGTCCGCTATTGCATGGATTGACGGACGCTGTGAACCGGTATACATTCCGGGTGTTTTGTGGCGGTGCGAGGGAAATCCGGTGAGATTCCGGTGCGGTCGCGCCACTGTAACCGGCCCGAGAGGGCGGGGAGCCAGGTCACTCGGCCGCCACCGACCTACGAAAAGGGGCGCGTCAATCCCCTGAAGGAGGTGGCCGTGAGCCAGATCTCTGCTCCGCCGGTCAAGCCCATCCCGCTCGGTTCGCTCACCCGCTGGCTTCTCGCCGTACCGGTGCTGCTGCTCCTCGCCTACCTGGTCGCCTTCGACCAGGGCGCGATCTCGCAGGCCGGTAACTACCTGCACGAACTCATGCACGACGGGCGTCACCTGCTCGGTGTTCCCTGCCACTGAGCGCACCGAGCCACACGTGATCACCAAACTCATCGTCAGAGGCATGCTCGTCGGCCTTCTCGCAGGACTGCTCGCCGGGGTGTTCGCCTACACCGTGGGCGAACCCCGCGTCGAGCGGGCCATCGCGCTGGAGGAGGCCGCGGCGGCCTCCTCCGGTACCGGTGCCCACAGTCACGAGGCGGCCGAGCCCGCCCACTCCCACGGGGAGGAGGCGCCGGTCAGCAGGAACGGCCAGCGCTTCGGCCTCTTCCTCGCCCTGGCCCTGTACGGCCTGGCTCTCGGGGGCCTGTTCGCCCTCGTGTACGCGGGCGTGCGCGGCCGGGTCGGCCCGAGATCGGAACCGCTGCTGGCGGTCTCCCTCGCGGCGGCGGCGTTCGTCGCGATCGTCCTTATCCCTTTCGTGAAATATCCCGCCAACCCACCGGCCGTCGGTGACCCGGAGACGATCAACCAGCGCACGGTGCTCTACCTGGTCGCCGTCGCCATCGGCATCCTCTCCGTCGGCGCCGCGGCGGCCGCGCACCGCTACGTCTCCTCCGAGGAGGCGTGGCCGCGCTGGCTCGCGGGCGGCGCGGCGCTGCTGGTGCCGGTCGCGGCGGCCTGGATCCTGCTGCCCGGGATCGACGAGGTGCCCGAGGGGTTCCCCGCCGGTCTCCTGTGGGACTTCCGCCTGGCCTCCCTCGGGACACAGGCGGTGTTCTGGCTGGGCGTAGGAGCCCTGTTCGCCTTCGCCGCGCGCAGGCGCAGCCCGGCGTGACGGCCCCCTCGGGGGTCGCGCGCCTGCTGCTGGTCTGTCACGCCTCGACACGGGCGACGGCACGGGCGGCCTTTCCCGGAGACGAGCCGCTCGACGGGAACGGCCTGCGCCGCGCCCGGGCGCTGGCCCCGCGGATCGGTCCGGGCCGGGCCGTCCGCGGAGCCGAGCTGCGTTGCGCGCAGACGGCCGAGGCGCTCGGCCTGCGTGCCGGGCCGGAGCCGTCGCTCGCCGACTGCGACTACGGGCGCTGGCGCGGCATGACGCTGGCCGAGGTCGAGGCGGCCGATCCCGAAGGACTCGCGGCCTGGCTCACCGACCCGGCGGCGGCCCCCCACGGCGGGGAGCCGATCACCGGACTCGTCGGCCGGGTCGCGGCCTGGCTCGCGGTCCTCGGCCCGGGGCGGACGGTCGCCGTCACCCACGCCCCGGTGGTCAGGGCCGCGGTCGTGCACGCCCTCGGCGCCCCGGCCCATGCCTTCTGGCGCGTCGACGTCGCGCCCCTCGCCCTGGTGACGCTCACCGGGCGGGGCGGACGCTGGCGGCTGAGTTACCCCGTATGACGAGAGCCGAGGAGGCAGTCAAGGTGCGCGACCTGCGCTATCCCTTCACCGCGATCGTGGGGTCGGAGGACCTCAAGCTCGCCCTGATCCTGAACGCCGTCTCCCCCGGTGTCGGCGGAGTCCTGGTCAGAGGGGAGAAGGGCACGGCCAAGTCCACGATCGTGCGGGCGCTCGCGGCGCTGCTCCCGCCCGTCGAGGTGGTGCGTGGCTGCCGCTTCTCCTGTGACCCCGCCGCCCCGGACCCCGGCTGCCCGGACGGCCCGCACGAGGCCGCCCCCGGCACCGTACGGCCCGCCAGGCTCGTCGAGCTGCCGGTCGGCGCCTCAGAGGATCGCCTCGCGGGCTCGCTCGACCTGGAACGGGCGCTCACCGAGGGGGTGAAGGCCTTCGAGCCCGGCCTGCTCGCCGACGCGCACCGGGGCGTCCTCTACGTCGACGAGGTCAACCTCCTGCACGACCACCTGGTGGACCTGCTGCTCGACGCCGCCGCGCTCGGCACCTGTTACGTCGAACGCGAGGGAGTCTCGGTACGGCACGCCGCCAGGTTCCTGCTGGTGGGGACCATGAACCCGGAGGAGGGGGAGCTACGTCCCCAGCTCCTCGACAGGTTCGGGCTGACCGTGGAGGTCAGGGCGTCGCGGGAGGTGTCCCAGCGGGCCGAGGTGGTCCGGCGGCGCCTGGCCTTCGAGGCCGACCCGGTCGCCTTCGCCGCCTCGTGGCAGGCGCGGGAACGGGAGCTGGCCACGCGTGTCGCCGAAGCCAGGGCCAGGGTCGCCGAGGTCACCCTGCCGGACTCCGCGCTGCGGAGCATCGCCACGGTCTGCGCCGCCTTCGAGGTCGACGGCCTGCGGGCCGACCTGGTCACCGCGCGGGCGGCCATCGCGCACGCCGCGTGGCGGGGCGGGACGACCGTGACGGCCGAGGACGTCCGCGAGGCCGCCAGGCTCGCCCTCCCGCACCGCCGCCGTCGCGACCCCTTCGACGCGCCGGGCCTGGACGAGGCCAGGCTGGACGAACTCCTCGACCAGACGCCCGAGGACCCGGAGGAGCCGGACGACCCCGGTGACGGTCCGGAGGGCGGCCCCGGCGACGGCCCCGAGGGCGGTCCAGGAGGAGGCCCGGACAGCCCGGGGAGCGGCCCCGGCGGTTCCGGCGAGGACGTCTCGGGGACGGAGCCGGCCGAGCCGGCGAGCCGGGAGGGCGTCCCCGCGCCCGCCGGGGGAGACGCCGCGACCGGGCGGACGGGAGACGACCGGGTCGCCGAGGCCGACCCCGCGAGGCGCGCCAGGCTGTTCACCGTGCCCGGTCTCGGCGCCGGGGCCCCGGGCCGCAGGTCCAGGGCCGCGACCCCGCTGGGCAGGGTGACCGGGGCCAGGGTCCCGGGGGGACGGCCCGCCTCACTGCACCTGCGGGCGACCGTCGAGGCCGCCGCGCCGTACCAGGTGGGACGGGGCAGGAGCGGGCCCGGCCTGCTGCTGCGGCGCGAGGACCTCAGAGAGGCCGCGCGCGAGGGCAGGGAGGGCAACCTGGTGCTGTTCGTCGTGGACGCCAGCGGATCCATGGCGGCCAGGCGGCGCATGCGCGCGGTCAAGGGCGCCGTGCTCGGCCTGCTTCTCGACGCCTACCAGCGCCGTGACAAGGTAGGCCTGGTCACCTTCCGGGGCACCCGCGCCGACCTGGTGCTGCCGCCGACCTCCTCGGTCGAGGCGGGGGCCGCCCGGCTGCGCGAGCTGCCGACCGGTGGGCGAACCCCGCTGGCGGCGGGGCTGCTGCGCGCGGCCGAGGTCCTGCGGATCGAGCGCCTGCGTGACCCGTCCCGGCGCCCGCTGCTGGTCCTGGTGACCGACGGGCGGGCGACCTCCGGCACCGTCGAGGAGGCCCACAGGGCGGCGGCGCTGCTGGCCGGGGTCGCCACGGTCGTGGTCGACTGCGAGACGGGGCACATCCGCCTCGGGCTGGCCGCGTCCCTGGCCCGGCGGATGGGCGCGCGGGCCGTGCGCCTCGACGACCTCACCGACCTCGCCGGAGTGGTCCGTGACAGGCGGGCCGCCGCGTGAGAACCGCTCCCGCGAGCCGTACGAGAACGAAAGGCTGATGACGATGCCCCAGGGGAAACCGGTCAGCGTGCCCGACGACGGGCTGACCACCAGGCAGCGCCGCACCCGGCCGTTGCTGATCGTCCACACCGGGCCGGGCAAGGGCAAGTCGACTGCGGCCTTCGGCCTGGCGTTGCGGGCCTGGAACCAGGGCTGGCCGATCGGCGTGTTCCAGTTCGTCAAGTCCGCCAAGTGGCGCATCGGCGAGGAGCGGGCGCTACGGGTGCTGGGTGAGTCCGGTGAGGGCGGCACGGTGTCCTGGCACAAGATGGGGGAGGGGTGGTCCTGGATCCAGCGGCCGGGCGCCGAGGAGGACCACGCCGCGGACGCCAGGGAGGGCTGGGAGCAGATCAAGCGTGACCTGGCCGCGCGGACCTTCCGGCTGTACGTCCTCGACGAGTTCACCTATCCGATGAAGTGGGGCTGGATCGACGTCGACGAGGTCGTCGCCACGCTCACCTCCCGCCCCGACGGCCAGCACGTCGTCGTCACCGGGCGGGACGCCGACCCCCGCCTGGTCGCCGCCGCCGATCTGGTGACGGAGATGGGCAAGGTCAAGCACCCCATGGACGCCGGGCAGAAGGGGCAGAAGGGCATCGAATGGTAGCCCGGCTGGTGATCGCGGCCCCCGCGTCCGGTGCGGGGAAGACCACGGTCGCGACCGGGCTGATGGCCGCGCTCACCCGGAGAGGCACCCGGGTCTCCCCGCACAAGGTGGGGCCCGACTACATCGACCCGGGCTACCATGCCCTGGCCACCGGCCGTCCCGGACGCAACCTCGACCCGTGGCTCGTCGGTGAGGAACTGATCGCCCCGCTGTTCCTGCACGGCGCCGCCGGGGCCGACCTGGCGGTGGTCGAGGGGGTGATGGGCCTGTACGACGGGGCGGGCACGAGCGAGTTCGCCTCGACCGCGCACGTCGCCAGGCTGCTGCAGGCCCCGGTCGTCCTGGTGGTCGACGCGGCCAGGCAGAGCCGGTCGGTCGCGGCGCTCGTGCACGGTTTCGCCTCCTACGACACCCGGATTCGCCTCGGCGGGGTGATCCTCAACCGGGTCGGCTCCGCCAGGCACGAGGAGTTGTGTCGCGCGGTCCTGGCCGAGAGCGGCGTCCCGGTGCTCGGCGCGATCCACCGCAGCGACCTCGTGACGACCCCCTCCCGCCATCTCGGCCTGGTCCCCGCGGCCGAACGCGCCACGCAGGCGGCCGGTGCCATGGACGCCGTCGCCGACCTGGTCGCCGCCTCGTGCGACCTGGAGGAACTGCTGCGGCTCGCCCGCACCGCCCCCGCCCTGTCCGCGCGGCCGTGGAGCCCGGGGCCCGCCGTACCGGCGACCAAGAGAGTCGCGGTCGCCGCAGGGCAGGCGTTCACCTTCGGGTACACCGAGCAGGCGGAGCTGCTGGCGGCGGCGGGGGCCGAGGTCGTCCCCTTCGACCCGCTGGCGGACGAGGCCCTGCCCGAGGGGACGGGCGGCGTCGTCATCGGAGGGGGCTTCCCCGAGGTCTACGCCGCCGAGCTGTCGGCGAACGAGCCGTTGCGCAGGGAGGTCGCCGCGTTCGGCGGGCCGATCTCCGCCGAGTGCGCCGGCCTGCTGTATCTCGCCAGGCGGCTGGACGGCAGACCCATGTGCGGGGTCTTCGACCTGGAGGCCAGGATGACGGGGACCCTCACCCTGGGCTACCGCGACGCGGTCGCGGTCGAGGACTCGGTGCTGACCCGGGCGGGGGAGCGCTACCGGGGGCACGAGTTCCACCGCACCGCCGTCGACCCCGCGCCGGGAAGGCCGCTGTTCCGCTGGAGGGGAGGGGCGGACGGGTTCGCCTCCGGCCCGGTTGTGGCCTCCTACCTCCACCTGCACTGGGCGGGCACCCCCCGGCTGGCCACCCGGTTCGTCGAGGCCTGTATCCGATCTACATAGTAAAGGCGTCGGCTCTGGAAAGCACGACGCCATGGGACCCGCGCAGGGCGGGTCCCATGGCGGACGACGGAAAACGGTTCAGGCGGCGCTGAAGCAGCGGACCTTGGCCAGCATGGCCGAGGTCTGCTCGGCGCTCAGACGCGCCCTGGGGTCCTTGCGCAGCAGCCCGCGCAGGACGGGTTCGAGCGCGCCCGCCCGCTGCGGGGCCCGCGCGGGCTCGCGCAGCGCCTCGACCAGCGCGGGCATCGAGTTGACCGTCCTGAACGGGGTCCTGCCCTCGACGGCCATGTAGAGGGTCGCCCCGAAGGACCACATGTCCGCCTCGCGGGTGCCGCCCCGGCCGTGCAGGGTCTCCGGGGCGATGAAGGCCGGGGTGCCGCGCATCGAGTTGCCCGCGGTGCCCTCGGGGGCGGCGAAGCCGAAGTCCGCGAGCACCACCCGGTCGCCCGTCAGCATGATGTTGGCGGGCTTGATGTCACGGTGGATCACGCCGCCGTCGTGCGCGTGCCGCAGCGCGTCGAGCAGTCTGCGGCCCATCCCCGCCACCAGGTCGACCGGGAGCGGCCCCGCCTGGACGAGCGTGTCGTGCAGGGTGAGGGCTTCGAGGAACTCCATGACGATCCAGAGCCGTTCGGCCTCCTCGGCCAGGTTGTGGACCGTCACGATGCCCCGATGGCTGAGCCTGGCGGCCATCCGGGCCTCGCGCACCACCCGCCGCCGCTGCTCGGCCGCGGCTGGACCCGGTGGCAGGGCGATCTCCTTGAGCGCCACCTTCCGTTCGAGTAACAGGTCGTAGGCGCGCCATACCACGCCCGTCGCACCCCGGCCTACGGGGGAGTGAAGCTTGTAACGGCTGGCGACGATGGTGCTCACGGTCCAATGATCGCAGTTTTACACCGGGTTGGCCTACTCGGAACGGTCCTGACTCGCCGGAGCGGCCTCAGATCAGGCCGATGCCGAGCAGCAACGTGCCCGCGGCGAGGAACACGCCGCCGAGGACCGTGAGCCAGATCAGCTTGTTCGGCTTGGTGTCCGACGGGCGTACGACCGACAGGAAGAAGCCGAGCGGCATCAGGATCGGTGACGAGACGATCAGGAGCCTGGTCAGCCTCTGGAGGCCCTCTCCCCAGTGGGTCTGGTCGATGTAGAACAGCGCGACGAGCGAGAACAGGACCAGGACGCCGGCGTGGGCGTGCCCGGCTCGCCACAGGTTCTGCCGTACGGGGTTGTCGAGGTAGCCGGGGACGTTGCGCATGATGTGCGTCAGCAGCATGAGCCCGCCGAAGGCGATGGTGGGCACGGTGATCAGGAGCACTCCGGCGGTGCTCAGCGTCTCGGGGGGCATTGGGCTCCTTCTGGAAGGCCGATGTCGGCCCATCATTGGATAGAGTAGCTATCTAGTCAAGTGGGATTTGCCGCCGGAGGCTTCGGGAGGGTTGTCTTGGGGCGAGTCCGGGGAGTTCGCGGTCCTCGTAAAGATCGAGGACGATCCACGCGAAATGTCCGCCGGTTCGGGGAAGATATGGGACAACGACGTCCCCCATGTGGAGGTGCCACAGATGGCTAGCAAGGACACCGGAGGCCAGAAGCAGACCGGGCGGACCGACAAGGAGGTCGAGGAGACCGCGCAGGCCGACTCCACCGACGTCCAGGACCGCCACGAGAAGCTCTCCGACGACGTCGACGCCATTCTCGACGAGATCGACGAGGTGCTTGAGGAGAACGCGGAGGAGTTCGTCAGGTCCTACGTCCAGAAGGGCGGCCAGTAGCCGGTCGTCCGCGTCCGCGGTCCGGAGGCGGAAGTCCGGAGGCGGCGGCTTCGCGGGTGAGAGCCCGGGATCGGCGCCTCCGGGGTGAGCGTCCGGAGACGAGAGGGGAAGTCAGACGGGCCCGGGGCAGAGCGGGGTGAGGTCGCGCGCGGCGGCACCGGCCCCCCGGGTGGTTCGACGGCGTTGGTGAACGTGGGAAGACGAGAGGCGGACCGGCTCAGGGTACGGCCGGGCCGTGCGACGACAGGCCGATCGGCCGTCGCCGGTCCCGCCGCGCCCTGACGGCGCGGACCGGCGCGGGCGGACGGGTGAGACGAAACAGCCACCCGTCCCCTTTTTTCTGGGTTCTCCGGCCGCCTGAAGGGCCCTCCCGTCCGTGCGGAGAGCCGGGCAGGAGACCCCCGCGCGTGGGCGCGGAACGCGGCGCCCGCGCGGATGTAAAGATTCGAAGACGCTCCCGGAGAGGGTTCGCGCTGAGCTGATCCAGGGAAGTGCATGCAGCACGACAAGATGAGTAAGGTCGGGCCTTATAGGACCGCACCTTTGGAGGGAGTCGCGTGGGATCGCACAGGGACCTGCCCGCCGGCATGGTGAATCACATCTTCACGAACAGCGGCATTTCCTCGTTCACCGAGTTCGTCGGCTCCTACGCGCCGGACTTGTTGCCCGGCAGAAACGAGACCCTGGCGGCCCCGGTAGGAGACCACGTCCCGCATGCGACCACGATCGTCGCCGCGACCTGCGCGGGCGGTGTGGTGATGGCCGGTGACCGCAGGGCGACCTCGGGGAACATCATCTCCCAGCGGGACATGGAGAAGGTGTTCCGCACCGACGACTTCTCGTGCATGGGCATCGCCGGGGCGGCCAGCACCGGCCTTGAGATGGCCCGCCTCTACCGGGTCGAGCTGGAGCACTACGAGAAGATGGAGGGCAGGACGCTCTCCGTCGCCGGGAAGGCCAACCGCCTGGCCACGATGATCCGCGGCAACCTCGGCATGGCGATGCAGGGCCTGGCCGTCGTGCCGTTGTTCGCCGCCTACGACCCGGAGATCGACGGCGGGCGGATCTTCGGATACGACGTCGGCGGCGGGCCGTACGAGCAGCACCAGCACCACGCGATCGGCTCGGGATCGATCTTCGCGCGTGGTTCGCTGAAGAAGCTCTACCGGGAGAACTCCTCGCCGGAGGAGGTCGTGCGGGCGCTCGTCAACGCGCTGTACGACGCGGCCGACGACGACTCGGCGACCGGCGGCCCCGACGTCACTCGCAAGATCTGGCCCGTCGTAGCGCAGATCACCGCCGACGGCTTCCGCCGTCTGTCCGACGAGGAGGTCGGCGCCCACGTCCAGACAGTCCTCGAAGGGCGCATGAGCTCCCCCGACGGCCCCGTCGCCCCGCTGCGCTAACACGAGAGGATCACCCCAGGTGTCCATACCCTTTGGATATGTCTCGCCCGAGCAGCAGATGCGGGACAAGGCGGACTACGCGCGTAAGGGGATCGCGCGAGGCCGCAGCGTCGTCGTCCTGCAGTACGAGCACGGCATCCTGTTCGTCGCCCCCAACCCCTCCCGGGCCCTGCACAAGATCAGCGAGATCTACGACAAGATCGGGTTCGCCGCGGTCGGCCGCTACAACGAGTTCGAGGCTCTGCGCCTCGGCGGCATCCGTTACGCCGACATCAACGGCTACAACTACGCCAGGGACGACGTCACCGCGCGCGGACTGGCCAACCTCTACGCGCAGAACCTCGGTCAGATCTTCACCGAGTCGCCCAAGCCCTTCGAGGTCGAGATCGTGGTCGCCGAGGTGGGTGACAGCGCGGAGGAGGACCACATCTACCGCCTCACCTTCGACGGCTCGGTCTTCGACGAGACCGGCCTGGTGGCGATGGGCGGTCAGGCGGAGGCGGTCGCGGGCAGGCTCAAGGAGCGCTACCGCGAGGGCATGCCGCTGGCCGAGGCCCTTGAGGCGGCGCTGTTCGCGCTCACCGAGCCGGGCGGCGAGCGTCCTCCGGCCGGTCAGCTCGAGGTCGCGGTGCTCGACCGCAACCGGCCGCACCGCAAGTTCCTGCGCCTGAACGGTCCGCGTCTGGAGCAGGCGCTCGCCGAGGGACGGCCCCAGGACGCCGCGTCCGAGGCGGAGTCCGGTACGGCGCAGGCCTCCGATCTGCCGCCGACCGCGCCCGAGGGCGACATCGACACCGGCTCCAACGGCTGACGGGCCGTCCCGGCTGTGGTGAGAGCGCCGTGTCCCGTGTGGGGCACGGCGCTCCGCTGTGATGTGGATCACTGTCCTCCCGGCGAACCCGGCCCACACGGTGGTCGTCGTAACGGGCATGAAACGCTCCATGCTGGCCGTGGCCGCCGCCCTCTCCGTCGCCCTGGGCGGCGCGATCCCCGCCGAGGCCGCGGCGATTCCGAACTTCCCCAAGCCGAAGATCTTCGGGACCACCTTCCAGAGCGATCCGGGCCACGACTTCACCAAGCACATCAGCTCCCGTAAGGACGGCATCCTGCGCGGCTGGATCACCCACGTCGGACGTACCCAGGTGGAGTACAAGCCGATCAAGTGGAAGAGGGACAAGTACACCGAGGGGTACTTCGTCGGTCCGCCCGAGGGGGATGTGACCGCCTACGCCTCACCCGTCGCCAAGAACGTCGTCTTCCTGAGCGCCTTCGGCTGCTCGGCGAAGATGACCGGGACCACCGTCGACAAGGGGGGCCTGGGCGCCAAGCGGTGCTCCAGGAAGGCCCTGCTGACCAGGGCGAAGAGCACCCGCCCCTCGCTGATCACCGTGTACCGGGGACAGATCGTCAAGGTCCAGGAGATCTACACCCCCTGAGCCGGGCGCGGGGCGGCCATCCGCACCGGCGCCCCCATCATCTCCGTACGGCTCGCGCTCGCCTCACCGGGCGTGAGCCCCGCTCACGCTTAGCCGATCCCCGCCGGGGGCATAAGCCATACGACCGAAAACCCCACTGATCCCTCCCGCAGGAGGGGTTCGGCGAATAGTGTGAGGCAATGGACCGTCGCATCTTCGGGCTTGAGAACGAGTACGGCGTCACCTGCACGTTCAGGGGACAGCGGCGGCTGTCGCCCGACGAGGTCGCGCGTTACCTATTCCGCAGAGTCGTCTCCTGGGGCCGGTCGAGCAACGTCTTCCTGCGCAACGGCGCGCGCCTCTACCTCGATGTCGGCAGCCACCCGGAGTACGCAACCCCCGAGTGCGACAACGTCGTGGAGCTCGTCACCCACGACAAGGCGGGTGAGCGCATCCTGGAGGGCCTGCTCGTCGACGCGGAGAAGCGGCTGCGCGAGGAGGGCATCGCCGGGGACATCTACCTGTTCAAGAACAACACCGACTCGGCTGGCAACTCCTACGGCTGCCACGAGAACTACCTGGTCGGCAGGCACGGGGAGTTCGGCCGCCTGGCGGACGTGCTCATTCCCTTCCTGGTCACCCGGCAGATCATCTGCGGCGCGGGCAAGGTGCTGCAGACCCCGCGTGGCGCGGTCTACTGCGTCTCCCAGCGGGCCGAGCACATCTGGGAGGGCGTCTCCAGCGCGACGACCCGTTCCCGGCCGATCATCAACACCCGTGACGAGCCGCACGCGGACGCCGAGCGCTTCCGCCGCCTGCACGTCATCGTCGGTGACTCCAACATGAGCGAGACGACGATGCTGCTCAAGGTCGGCGCGACCGACCTGGTGCTGCGCATGATCGAGGCGGGCACCGTGATGCGCGACCTTTCGCTGGAGAACCCGATCCGGGCCATCAGGGAGGTCTCCCACGACATGACCGGGCGGCGGCGGGTGCGCCTGGCCAACGGCAGGGAAGCGTCCTCGCTGGAGATCCAGCAGGAGTACCTCGCCAAGGCGCGTGACTTCGTCGACCGCAGGGGCGGTGACAAGATCAGCGAGCGGGTGCTGGAGCTGTGGGAGCGGACGCTCACCGCGGTCGAGACGGGAAACCTGGACCTGGTCTCCAGGGAGATCGACTGGGTCACCAAGTACCAGCTGATCGAGCGCTACCGCAGGAAGTACGACCTGCCGCTGTCCAGCCCCAGGGTCGCCCAGCTCGACCTCGCCTACCACGACGTGCACCGGCGCCGGGGCCTGTTCTACCTGCTGCAGAAGCGCGGCGCGGTCGAGCGGGTCGCCTCCGACCTGAAGATCTTCGAGGCCAAGTCGGTGCCGCCGCAGACCACCAGGGCGAAGCTGCGCGGGGAGTTCATCCGCAGGGCGCAGGAGAAGCGGCGCGACTTCACCGTCGACTGGGTCCACCTGAAGCTCAACGACCAGGCACAGCGCACGGTGCTGTGCAAGGACCCCTTCCGTAGCGTGGACGAAAGGGTGGACAAGTTGATCGCGGGCATGTGACGGTCATGCTTCGGTAAGGTCATCGGCGGTCTTAGCACGCCCGTATGTGTTGACGGGTAGTGTGACGCAAACCTGACGTCTTTCAGAAGGATATTCATGCGCCGCCGCAGCCTGGCCGTACTGGCCGCAGTGCCACTGTTGTTCGCCGCCGCCTGTGGCTCCGAAGGGGGGTCGGGGGCACAGGCCACCACCTCCGCCGGGACGGCGCCCGAGCTGAAGGTCACCGGGGCGGTGAACACCAAACCGACCGTCGAGTTCCCGGCGAAGGTCACGGAGGCCTCCTCCTACCGGGTGCTCACGCCCGGAACCGTCGGCACCCCCGCGAAGGACGGTGCCAGCGTGGTGGCCAACCTCACCGTCTTCACCTGGGACGGCAAGCAGAACAAGCTGGTCGGCTCGACCTACGACGAGGGTGGCCCGCAGCTGATCACCCTCAACGAGCAGATCCCCGAGATCCTGCGCAAGGGCTTCGCCGAGACCAAGGGCGGAGGCAGGTTCCTGTCGGTCGTCGGCAAGGACGCGCTGCCCAAGGAACAGCAGGCCCAGGCGCCCGCGGGCCAGTCGCAGGTCTTCGTGGTCGACGTGATCGACGTCCCCGCGGGCAAGGCCGCCCAGGGCGAGGCGACCGACCCCACCCTCAAGGGGATCAAGGTCGAGAACCCCGGTGGGGAGGCCGCGCCCAAGCTGACCACCAAGACCGACGAGAAGGCCCCCAAGGAACTGGTCGCCAAGACCGTGATCAAGGGCACCGGTCCCGAGGTCAAGTCGGGCCAGTCGATCCTGGTCCAGTACGTCGGCAAGATCTGGGGTTCCGATCTGGAGTTCGACAGCAGCTGGTCGCGCGGTGGCGCGCCGATCATGTTCCAGATCGGCACCGGCCGGGTCATCAAGGGCTGGGACCAGGGCCTGGTCGGCGTCCCGGTCGGCAGCCGGGTGCTGCTGAGCATCCCGCCGGGCCTGGGTTACGGCAAGGAGGGCTCCGGCGACAAGATCAAGGGGACCGACACGCTGGTCTTCCTGGTGGACGTCCTCAAGGCCTACTGACCCGCTTGAGCGCTCAAGGGACCCGGTCACGCACCCGCGTGGCCGGGTCCTTCGCGTCACTGGTACCGGTGCCGTGCGTGAGGAGTGCCGGCGCCCCAGCCCCGCGACGCCGCCAGGCGGCGCAAAAGGAACACCGCCTAAAGCTTGTTGCAGAAGGTGGTGTTTAGGCAGTTCGGGGCCGGGGTGGTGACTGTCGTGGTCATGGTGTGAGGGCGAGGTTGTGCATGTGGGCG
>NZ_JBITMT010000016.1:0-162881 GCF_044466505.1 Streptosporangium sp. NPDC049376
GAAAGCTACGAGGCCGGGCTCTACCTCCGAGGCTCGATCATGTGGCTGAAGCTCCTTACCTCAACCACATGATCCGAACTCTAAACAGCTCCTAGGAACGGCACCGGATAACGTCCGGGCACCGGTGGGCGGGGGCCCGTCGGTGCCCGGATTCTCAGCGTGAGGCCTCATCCAGCAGGGCCAGCTCCTCCTCGCCCAGCTTCAGATCGGCGACGGCGAGCAGCTGCTCCAGCTGCTCCACGGTGCGGGCGCTGGCGATCGGGGCCGCGACCGTCGGCTGGGCGGCCAGCCAGGCCAGAGCCACCGTCGCCTGGGCCACCCCACGCTCCGCGGACACCCTGTCCAGCGCGTCCAGCACCCTGAGGGCACGCTCGGAGGCCAGGTACGGCGTCGCCCCGCCCGCGCGGGCGCTGCGCACCTCGACACCGGGACGGTACTTCCCGGTCAGGAACCCCCTGGCCAGCCCGAAGTACGGCGTGCTGACCAGGCCGTTGGCGGCGACCACCTCGCGCAGCCCACCCTCGTAGTCGCGTTCGAGCAGGTTGTAGTGCTGCTGCAGGGCGACATAACGGGCAAGGCCCTCCCGCTCGGAGATCGCCAGTGCCTCGGTGAGCCGCTCGGCCCCGTAGTTCGAGGCCCCGATGTCGCGAACCTTGCCCTCGCGCACCAGGGCGTCGAACGCGCCGAGGGTCTCCTCAATCGGCGTCTCCTGGTCGTCGACGTGCGCCCAGTACAGGTCGATGTGGTCGGTCCGCAGCCGCCGCAGCGAGTCCTCGACGGCCAGGCGGATGTTCGCCGCCGACAGGCCGGCCCGGCCGCTCATCGCGCCGACCTTCGTCGCGATCACCATCCGGTCGCGGTTGCCCCGGGACTCAAGCCACTCGCCCAGGACGGTCTCCGACTCGCCCCCGGAATGACCCGGGATCCACTCGGAGTACACGTCGGCGGTGTCGACGAAGTTCCCGCCCGCCTCGGCGTAGGCGTCCAGGACGGCGAAGGAGGCGTCACGGTCCGCGGTCCAGCCGAAGACGTTGCCGCCGAGACAGACGGGGAAGAGGCTCAGTTCGGAGAAGGTCATGCTGATCAGGGTAGGCGTCCGATGATCACGGACCGCACCGGGCACCCTTTGGCGACGGTCCGGAAACGGTCGCGAAGGGCGACGGCGGGTGAGCGGGGAACCGATGAGGGGCCGCTTTCCCCGCGGTAGGGAAACCAGCGGGAAACCGGCATGGAAAACCGCGCCACCAGGCGGTTATCGTCTGGCTGTGGGCAGCCTCAGACCGCGCTCCGGCGACGCCCCGGGCCCGGACGCGCGCACACGAATCCTCGACGCCGCGGAGAAACTGTTCGCGGGCGGCGGCTACGAGGCCACGCCGACCGCGGCGATCGCCCGCCTGGCCCGGGTGCCGAAGGGGCTCGTCTTCCACTACTTCCCCAGGAAGATCGACGTGCTGGTCGCACTGGTCGACGAGCGCACACTCGTCGAGGAGACCCCCGAGGTCGAGGCCGTCCCCGGCGACGCGGCCAAGAGCCTGTCCCGGCTGGCCCGCCGCCTGCCGCTGCGGGCCTCCCCGGCGATGCGGCGCATCCTGTTCCGCGAGGCCGACACCCACGGCTCGGTCCGCGACCGGCTCGGCAGGCTGAACGGGGAGATCGTTAGGCGCGCCAGGTTCGCCCTGGAGCTGGCGCTGCCCACCCCGCGCGGCGACGCGGCCCGGCTTGAGGTCGCGGCGGTCACCTTCGCCGCCGTGCTGCTGCACCAGGAGAACCTCTGCCAGCTCACCGGTCACCACATCGACCCCGACGCCGTCGCCGAACTGATCGCCCACGCCCTGGGATGAGGACGGTCAGGAGCGCGGATCCAGCGCGGCCAGCTCCTCCATCGCCTCCCGCAGGTGGTCCATCAGCCGCCACACGTCCTTCACCCGATCCGGGCAGGCGAGGACCCCGAAGTCCAGTGACCCGTCGTAGGAGAAGCAGGTGATGTTGAGGCCGCCGCTCATGTCGCTCAGCGCCGAGACCGGATGATAGGCCAGCAGCCGGGCCCCGCACAGGTAGAGCGGCAGCTGGGGACCGGGCACGTTCGACACGATCAGGTTGATCGGCGGCAGCGTGACCGAGGCCAGCCGGGAGATCGCCGGGGTCGCCACCGAGGTGAGGACCGTGGGCAGCAGCGTGGAGAGCCCGTCGAGCCAGGTGGCCGGTGACTCGGCGAACCGGCGTTTTGCCACGCGCATCGTCGCGCCCATGGCCCGCAGCCGCTCCAGCGGGTCGGCCACGTCCGTCGGCAGCTGGGTGACCATGACGGACAGCCGGTTGCCGACCACGTCTCCGGCCCGCGCGGAGGCCGTACGGACCGAGACCGGGACCGCGGCAACCAGCGGCCGGTCGGGCAGCGCGTGGTGCTCGCGCAGCCAGGAACGCAGCGCCGAGGCGCACACCGTCATGACCACGTCGTTGACGCTGAGGCCGAAGGACTTGGCGACGTGCCTGACCTCGGTGAGCGGGATCGAGCCGTAGGCGAGACGCCGCTTGGCGCTGATCGGGCCGTTGAACGGCGTGCGGGGAGCGGTCAGCGGCGGCAGCTCGGGCAGTTCCGCCTGGTTCCCGGCGATCGTCCTGGCGGTCTCCGCGACCGCCCGCGCGCCGGGCAGCGCCGAGACCCCCGGTATCGCGTCGAGGTCGGTCATCATCCGGCCGAGCGCGCGCAGCGCCCTGCCCGGGTACGTCACCGACCTGCCCGCCGCGGCGGTGAGCATGGCCAGCGGCCCCAGCGCCTCCTCGCCCTCCGGTACGGCGAGCGTCCCCTGACCGGGGGCGGCCTCGGCCTCGGGGCTCCTGGAGGCCCCGTGAGCCCCGTGAGCCCTGTGATCCTTGGGGGCCTTTGAGGTTTCGGGGGCCTCGGGGGTGAGGTCGAGCATGGCCGCCAGGGTCTCCGCGCCGGTGACCCCGTCCAGGGCGCAGTGGTGGATCTTGGCGTAGAGCGCGACCCGCCCCCCGGCCAGTCCGTGGATGAGACACATCTCCCACAGCGGGCGGCCGCGGTCGAGGCGCCGTTCGTGGAGCCTGGCGACCTTCCTGGCGAGCTGCCTGTCGTCCCCGGGCGCGGGGAGGGTCAGCTCGCGGACGTGGCCGGCGACGTCGAGGTCGGTGACCTCCTCCCAGTACGGCCTGCCGAGGCCGAAGGGCACCTCGGCCAGGCGCAGGCTCAGCACGGGCGCCAGGTGCAGTCGTTCCCTGAGCCGGTCGACCAGCGCCTCCCTGGTCAGGGTGCCCCCCGGGCACCCCGCCGGGTCGAGGATCGCCAGCCCGGCGACATGGGTCGTGGTCGTCGGCGTCTCGGCGTGCAGGAACTGTGCGTCGAGGGCGGTCAGCTGGCGCATCGGTCGGACCTTCTCACGGAAAACAGACTGTTCACGTCCATCATCGCCCCGCTTCGCCCCGGGGCCTCAGGACGCCCCCGCTCTTCACCACACTAAATACGCATGCCGTACAGGAAGGGCGTTCCATCCCACCCGGTCAGGTAAGGGTTGCGCATGCGAACGGCATGAAGCGCCGCGGATCATGGACGCAGAAGGTCCAGCAGCCGTTCGACCGGCCAGGTGTTGACCACGTCCTCGGCGGTCAGCCAGGCGCGCTGCGCGACGCCGACCCCGAAACGCTGGTTGTCCAGGTGGGGCACGGCGTGGGCGTCGCTGTCGATCGAGAAGCGCACCCCGTGGTGGCGCGCCAGCCGTACCAGGTCCGAGGGCAGGTCGGAACGGTCGGGGAAGGAGTCGATCTCCATCACGGTCCCGGTGCGGGCCGCGGCGCGGAACACCTCGTCCCAGTCGGCGTCGACGGGAGGGCGCCTGCCGATCCGGCGCGTCGTCGGATGGCCGATCACGTGGACGTGCGGGTTCTCGCAGGCGGTGACGAACCGCCTGGTCATCTCCTCCCGCGACTGGGTGAAGTGGGAGTGCACGCTCGCCACGCACACGTCGAAGCCCGCGAGCACCTCGGCGGGCCAGTCGACCGAGCCGTCCGGGGCGATGTTGAGCTCGGTGCCGTGCAGCAGCCGCATGTCCGGATAGTCCTCCTGGAGCCGCCGCAGCCGCTCGCGCTGCTCCAGGGCCTTGTCCAGGGTCATCCGCTGCATCGCCAGGTCGGGGGCGTGGTCGGTCACCGCGTAGTAGGAGTGGCCGCGCGCGTGGGCGGCGGCGACCATCTCCTCAAGCGAGGCGATGCCGTCGGTCAGGTCGGTGTGGGTGTGCAGGTCGCCCCGCAGGTCGCGCTCGGTGACCAGGACGGGCAGCCCGTCCCTGAGCGCGGCGTCGATCTCACCGCCGTCCTCCCGCAGCACCGGGGGAATCCACGCCATGCCCAGCGCCCGGTAGACGTCCTCCTCGTGCTCGGCGGCGATCACCCGGCCACCGTCGAACAGGCCGTACTCGGAGAGCTTCCAGCCCCTCTTCACCACGATCTCGCGCAGGTGCACGTTGTGCTCCTTCGAGCCGGTGAAGTACTGCATCGCCGCGCCCCACGACTCCGCGGGAACCAGGCGCAGATCGACCTGGAGCCCCTCGTGGGTGCGCACCGAGGTCTTCTTCTCACCCGAGGCGATGACCTCCGCCACGTACGGCTGCGCCCTGAAGACCTCCATGAGGCTCTCCGGCCCGACCGCCAGGATGTCCACGTCGCCGACGGTGTCCCTCATCCGGCGCAGCGACCCGGCGTAGGCGATCCGCTCGGCGGGCAGTGAGGCGATGATCCGCTCGGCCAGCTCCATGGCCACGCCGATGTGCACCCGCCTGCTCGCCACCTCAAGCTGCTCGATCCCCCTGAGGAGGTTCTCCTCGGTCTTGGGCCCGAAGCCCCGCACCCCCCGGAGCCGTCCCTGCCCGATGGCCTCGGCGAGCGCCTCCGGGGAGTCGATCCCGAGCTCCTGGAACAGGAAGACCGCCTTCTTCGGGCCGAGGGAGGCGATCCGGGTCAGCCGCCGCACCCCCTCGGGAATCCGCGCCCGCAGCTCGTCGAGCTGGCGGAAGCCGCCCCGTTCGAGGTACTCCTCGACCTTGCCCGCGATCGCCGCGCCGACGCCGGGCACGTTCCTGACCGGGGTGGCCGCGATGTCCTCGGGAAACCCGGCGATCGCCTTGGCCGCCTTCTGGTAGCTGCGCACCCGGAAGGCGTCGCCGCCCGCCATCGCGAACAGCTCGGCGTACTCCTCAAGGGCCGCCGCCACGGCGTCGTTAGCTCGTGCCATGGCAGAAGCCTAGATCTCCCGGGGCTACGCCACGGGCGCACCGCCGATGGCGCACGCCCGGCACGGGGGCCGCCCGCAGGTGCACTGCGTGATGGCGCCCAGGACGTCGTGGTCGTGGTAGAGGCACCGGTCCCGGCAGGTGTGGCGCGGGATGAACCCCGCCTGGATCTCGTCCGGCCAGGGCTCCTCGCCGTCACGGCAGCGCAGGAACAGCTCGGGGTCGGCCACGTGCAGGTCCTCCATGCTCGCCCTGGCCTGGCTCTCCAGCCCCCGGGCCTGCGCGGTCACGGCCTTGAGCTGCTCGGCGAGACCGGAGTAGCGCTCGTCGCCGGTCCGCACGTGCGCGGCCCGCAGCGCCATCACCGCGTTGCCCAGGAAGCGGGTCGCGTCCTGCAGGTCGGTGGTGTGGTGCATCTGGACGCCGGTGACACCCCGCACCCAGACGGCGTCATTGTTCATGAAAGAACCTTTCCACTTTCGTCTGGATGCCAGCATAACCGGGCCTTTGTGTTTTCTTGGTGCCGCGACGACATTCTTTACGGTAGGTCTCGGGGTGCGGCCGCCATTCGATCACCGAAGCCCCTGTTTTTCGCGAGTGGTCCGTTGAACTGGGGAGACGATTGGTTCCGATCGGCCGGGCCGTCCTCGTCGAGGAATTCGCGATCATTTTTGGGAAGGTCCGGCGGGGAAATGATCCTTCTCCCGGCGAGGGTTTCACCCCCTGGTGTAACGGTGCTTTCCGCCCGGCGGGAAGTACTCCGGGTCGCCCTTCTCCCTCAGGGAGACGACCGGGTGCCGCCGCGCCGGGGGCACGTACGCGGCGAACTCGCTGTTGAGGCGCAGCAACTGGGCCAGGATCGACTCGCCGACCAGGCGCTCCGTCTCCGCCGAGCCGCGCACCCCGGCCGCCAACTCGACCGCGACGGCCAGCCGCCGGTCGTGCCCGGCGTCCTCGGCCACCTCAAGGACGAACCTGCCCGTCACCAGGGAGCTGACCTGCGGCTGTTCGAGTCCGGCCGAGATGTTCTCCGGATAGACGTTCGCGCCGTAGTAGGAGACCGTGAAGTGACTGCGGCCGAAGACGTAGGCGAACGGCAGACGCGGCTTCGCCGAGGTCGGGCGGAAGCCGTGCCCGGCCAGGAAACCGAGCATCCGGTCATGGGGGACCAGGCCGCCCTCGTCGGCGATGTGGTAGCGGACGAGCGGGACGCCGTTGTCGCCGGAGAACAACAGGGTCCCCTCGTGCTCCTCGAAGAAACGCACGGCCGGGTCGTACTGCAGGAGGGTCGGCAGCCGCTGCCGGCCGAACAGCTCCTCGGCCACCTCGGGGCGCTCGGCCAGGAAACGGCGGATGCGGATGGACAGCGGCGTCTCGTTGCCGAGCACCCCGGCGTCCGCGGTGCCGTACAGGGAGGCGGTGTCGAGCGCGGGGTCGGTCATCCCCGCCCGTTCGGCGACCAGGGTGCGCCACTGCTCGCTGAACACCTCCCCGGCGGTGACCAGCTTGATCGAGTAGTCGGCCCAGGGCACCCCCTCGGCGATCCCGGCGTCGATGACGTCCTTGAGGAAGGGGGGATAGCCGAGCAGCACGACCTGGTCGAAGTGCGGGGCCAGCTCGGGGATCACCCGCAGGATCTCCCGCCGGTCGCTGCCGGGCGCGACGCAGGTGATCGGATACCCCCTGGCGGCCAGGTGACGGCAGCAGGCCAGGGTGAACAGGCCGCCGACCCAGGTGCCGAGCGCGAAGCAGACGACCGCCAGCGTACGGCGCCCCGCCGCCCCGAAGGCGTCCCTGAAGACCTCCTCGAAGCGTTCGGAGATCACCTGCTCGTCGGCGACGGAACGCGGCCAGAACGACGGCGTCCCCGTCGACCCCGACGAGACCGAGATCATGTCCCCGATCACGCCGTCCCGGCACAGCTCGGGCAGGGGATAGCGGCGGGTGTAGGTGTCCTTGCTGGTCAGCGGCAGCCGTACGAAGTCATCAAATGTCTTGATAAGGGCGGGGTCGATGTCCCGCTCCCTGAGAAACGCGCCATAGGCGGGCACCGACGCCGCCACCCGATGAAACAACTCGATCACGCGGTCACGAGGGTCCATCGCTCGACTGTACGGTCCGGCGCCCCGGCCGGGCGAGCACCCGACCGGACGGTCCACCACCCGCTCAGGCGGGCACCCGCCGGACGGGCCGGTACCCCTCAGACGGGCACCGGCCAGAGGCGGGCAGCCGGCCGGACGGGCCACAGCCTCGGACGGGCACCGGCCAGGTGCCGGCGGCCCCGGGTCAAGGTGTCGATCAGGAGCCGCGGTCACCCGGCCGGGAACCACCTCAGGGATTGCCCGCCTGACGGTCGGGGGTCAGCAGGACGACCGTCCGCCGCTCCTCGGCCATGACCCGGTCGTAGGCCGCCCAGTCGTCGTGGGTTCCGCCCGCCGCGCCGAAGACGAACCGCAGCAGCAGCCGCAGCCCCTCGGCGTCGATCCCGGGCAGCGGGTCGTCCGGCCCGGCCAGCTCGACCGGCCCGTCCGCAGACGCCCACCGCCAGCCCGCGCGCAGCACCACCGAGGCGTACGGCCTGGCCCGCAGGTCGGCGAGTTTGCGGGAGTCACCCCTGACGACGAACCCGACGATCGGCCGCCCCGTGACGGGGTGGTCGAGCACCCCCGCGTTGACCACGGATGAGCGGATCGTCCCGTCTGAGCGGAAGGTCGAGACGACGGCCAGGCCATGGTCTCCGCCGACCAGTTGCGCGAGGTCCGTAAGATCGGTCATCGTCCGACCCTAACCCTCCTCCTGGATCAGGAAGGGCTCGACGGTCTCGGTGGTTCCGGTGGTGGTCTCGGCCGTGGTCCGGCCCGGCCTGCCCGGCTCGCCGGCCGTCGCGCCGCTGCCCGAGTGGCGCCGCAGCAGTTCGAGGTGCCTCAGCAGGACGGGCCTGGCGTCGGCGGCCAGCCGCTTGACCTGCGCCGAGGAGCCGTCGGCCAGCTCCCTGGCCCCCCGGGCGAGCGCCGCACGGCGGTCGACGGCCGCGACGGACAGCCACGCCCAGTCGAAGGCGTCCCCGTTCCTGGCGGAGATCCGGTTGTACTGGATGCGCTGCGCCGTGGTCGCCTCCTCGGGCAGGGACACCGCGAGCCGCTGGGCCACCTGCCTGACCTCCGCGTCCAACCGTGTGTGGTCGGTGACCAGCCGCCTGCCCAGGGCCCGCACGTCCCGGTCGTGACCCTTGCGAACGGCGGCCCTGCCCGCCGTGATCCCGGCCAGGTTGTCCTGGTGGGCCTGGACCAGGAACCTCCTGTCCTGCTCGTTGGCGTCCGGCGGCGCCGTGGACGCAACCGCGCCCGCGGCCGTACCGCTCAGCGCCATGACGGCGACGGCTGACAGGGCGATCATCTGCTGAATCATGCTGGCCTTTCCCCGGTGGTCCGTGCTTGGAGACGTCACCTCCCTGCTATACGCGGCTTTCGATCTAGAGACCGGCACGTGGGCGGCAAGCCTGGGGAAAGATCGCCGACGGCTCCGGTGCGCTCAGTGGATGGCGACCCGGGGCCGGGAGCACTCGATCGCGGGAGGGTCCATGTGGACGCCGGGGGCCTGACCGGTCCCGCCGGGACCGGTCAGGCCGGGGAGGGGTCAGCTCACGTGCGCGTCGACGGTGGCGTTGTCGCCGTTTCCGCCGGTGTAGCGGGTGGTGAAGGCGCCGTCGGTGCCGTCGAAGTCGTAGCTGTTACGGCCGTAGTAAGGGTTGTCCCAGTGGAAGCGGACTTGCTTGCCCGCGCGGGAGCAGTTGTCGGCGCGGTACTTGATCGCGGCCTCGGTGCCGGTGAGGACGCCGTCGGACTCGGTCTTGAAGTAGTCGCTGCTGTGCGGGGCGATGCTGGAGTTGGGCTCGATGACCCAGATGCCGTGGTAGGTCTCCTTGCCGATCTGGGTCAGTGTGCAGTCGGTGTCGTTGTGGAAGACGACCTTGGTGCTGCGGGCGGCGTTGGCCGCGGAGTCGGAGGAGGACGCGTGGGCGGTGACCGGCGTCAGCAGGGCGACAGCGGCGATGCCGACGAGGGTCCAGGTGACGAGTTTCATGGAGATCCTTTCTGCGATTGCCTTTGGTGTGGCGCCGAATCGATTACCGAGGGTAAGGGTAGTGCTGCAATGAGTTATTCCGTCAGGCGATGGATCTGTGTTTCCCGGTAACCATTACCTGGCGTCATCGGGATTGGAGTGGCCCCGGTCGCCGTGCCTGGTCACCGAAAACGTGGCAGCCCTTCCTCATCCGTATAAGTGCGGATTCGGGGCGGTCTCGGAGGTGACGAGTGGTCGCTCGGAGCTGGCGGAGCCATTGTGCGCGGATGGAAAACGCAAAAAGGCGGCTGTGGTCCGCCTGCCCATGAAGGCCGGATATATCCGGCGTGGAGGTATCACTCGCTACGGCAGGGCCGGTTCCACCGGTCTGTGTGGTACCGGCGCCTCGAAAAAGGTGTCGCCGCCGCCGGCCGCCCCACACGGGTTTACGAGCTCACTGCCCATCAATGCATATTTCGCTTCATCGTCAATAATGGTCTTTGCCCGGTGTTTCTTGGTGGGTTTCTCCGCCGCCTGCGTCCGCGCGTTTTTCTTTCCTCTTCCCGGGGTTGAGTCCCCTGGTTCGCCCTATGTGGTTGATCGACGACAAGGGGTGATTGCTTTGCGCTGTGCAATGTCCACCGCTCTGCGGCTCTCGCCGTCGGTGTCGCGCTTATCGGGGCCGTGCCCGGCTCCGCTTTCGCCGGGGCGGGAACCTTCGGCTACGAGAGCCTGGGCCGGGACGCATGTCCTGAGCAACCCGCATGACTTCAGGTGCTACCCCGTCGGCCGCGCCAAGGGGGACGCCGTCAACGGGACGAACCGTTTCGCGTTGCTGTACGCGAGCCCCTGCTGAGAGGGCGGCCCCGTGGGCGGGTGAGTCCCTGGAGTCCGCCGGGTTCGGCAGCGTGCGGTTCGTTCCCGCCCGCTGACGGTTCGAGGGTGGCACCGGCGGGCCTGTCACGACGTGTGGCGACAGGCCCGCCGCCGAGGGGATCCCAGGAACGGGGATTCCACCCTGACCGGTGTGTTCTTCGCCGGCGTCCGGGCGACATCGGCTCGATGACCGCTCGTGGTTTCGGTCGTACCAACCGGCTCGTCTCTCCCGCCGTCGATGGGGCGGGAGAGGTTCAGCCGGGCGACGAACGCTTACTCGTTCGGCATGTAACCGATCTGGGCGGAAGAGGCCCGGTCATTCATCCGGCCAAGGGATGAGAGCTTGTTGAACCGGTAGGTGTAGGAGCCGCCGAAGTACGTGTGCTCGTAGAGCAGGCCTCGGCAGCCTTCAAAGGTTTGGATCGAGGAGATGATGTCGTTCCAGCCGTACGCCAGTTCCGCGTACTTGTAGACGTTGTAGTTTCCGTAGCACCCCTGCTTGCTGGCGAACATCATGCTGGAGCCCTGGTAGTTCTCGTGCTCCCACGCGGTGGCGACACGGACCGGGTACTCGTCCGCCAGCACGCCCGCCTGCTTGCCGGCCTGGCCGGCGGCGGCGATGCGGCGGTCAAGGGCGGCGCGGTCGGCGCTGGTCATGATGGAGGGGTCGGGGGCGTCGGCGACCCTCCCTCCGGTGACGTCGGAGACGGCCTCGGTGTAGGTGCGGTAGCAGTTCATGTTGACGGGGCGCTTACTGGTGCTCGGGCGGATCACGCAGTGCTGCTCGCCTCGTGCGGTCTGTCCGGCGCCGCTGGAGGAGGCGGAAGGAGACTCGGAGGGGGACGGCGTGGCGCTCGCGGCGGGAGCGAGGGCCATGCCGAAAGCCGCGACCGTGGAGACCACGGCGGCGGACAGGACGAGGGAACGCATGGGTCGATCACCTTTCGAAACAGCGATGAGACGGCGCGGGGGCACGTTGCCTCCGCGGCGTTCACAGGCTTCCATCGGAGTGATTTGAAGATCAACAACTGGGGATCGACGCTGTAATGAACGGGATAAGGATCTTTCATGACGAGGACAAACTGGTCATGTGGTGTGACGGCCGCCCTTTTCTCTCAGTTTCGGTCGGGTGACAGAGCGTCAAAAATCCCGCCCAAAAGGGTGCAGGTGTCCGCCCGGCGGACATGTCCTCAGCGGTCCTCCCGAGCTCCTTCGAGGTCGGTACCGGGGAGGCGCGTACTTCTCCGGAGAGCTTTGTAGGCTGCCTTCATGGCTCAGCTTCTCTCCGTCAACGCCGGGCGCGGCCGTCCGGCGGACTACACCGACGCCGCCCTCACCGGGATCGACAAGCGCCCCGTGGCGGGGCCGGTGGCCGTGGCCGCGCCGGGCGGGCCGACGGGCACGGCCGGAAGCGGCGTCGCCGGGGACGTGATCGGCGACCTGCGCGACCACGGCGGCGACGACCAGGCGGTCTACGCCTACGCCAGGGAGGACCTCGACCTCTGGCAGGCGGAGCTCGGGCGCGAGCTGTCCAACGGTGTCTTCGGGGAGAACCTCACCACCTCGGGCCTGGACGTCAACGGGGCACTGATCGGCGAACGCTGGCGGATCGGGGCCGATCTGGTGCTGGAGGTCACCTCCGCGCGCATTCCCTGCCGGACCTTCGCGGGCTGGCTCGCGGAGAAGGGATGGGTACGGCGGTTCACCCAGGTCGCCAGGCCCGGCGCCTACCTCAGGGTCATCGAACCGGGGCGGATCGAGGCGGGAGACCGGGTCGAGGTCGTCCTGCGTCCCGAGCACGATGTGACGGTCGAGGTCCTCTTCCGCGCCCTGACCACCCAGGCGGAGCTGCTGCCCCGCACGCTCGCCGCGGGTGAGGCGCTCAACGTGCTGTCCGCCGAGCGGATCCGCAGGCGGCTCGGACGGATGAACGGCGTGCCCTCCTGATCGTGGGTCGCCGGTTCAGGCCCGACAATGCCGTTATGAGCTCATCCCCACACGACCATCCCCTGCCACCCGCCCGGATCGAGGAGGTCTCGGACGGCGTCTACGCCTACGTTCAGCCCGACGGGAGCTGGTGGGTCAACAACACCGGTTTCCTGGTCGGTGAGCGCGGGGTGATCAGCGTGGACTCCTGCTCGACCGAACGCCGCACGCTGGCCTACCGCGAGGCGATCAGGTCGGTCACCGCGAACCCGATCACGACGCTGGTCAACACCCACCACCACGGCGACCACACCTTCGGCAACTTCGCCTTTCCCGAGGCGACGATCGTCGGCCACGAACGGACCAGGGAGGCGATCCTCGCCGAGGGCATCCCCGCCTACCGCACGATCGCCTGGACCGAGGTCGACTGGGGCGACCTGCGGGCCTGCCCGCCGTTCCTCACCTACACCGACGGCGTGACCGTGTACTCGGACGAGCTGCGCTGCGAGGTCCGGCACATCGGCGTGCCCGCGCACACGACCAACGACTCCATCGTGTGGATCCCGGAGCGGTCGCTGCTGTTCGCGGGAGACCTGGTCTTCAACGGCGGCACGCCGTTCGTGCTGATGGGGTCGGTCCTGGGGTCGCTCGAAGCCCTCGACCGGATCGAGGAGCTGGGCGCCACGACCATCGTCCCCGGGCACGGCGACGTCTGCGGCCCCGAGGTCATCGGCCGGGTGCGGGGATATCTGCGGTTCGTGATGGACACCGCCGAGCGCGGCAGGGCGGCCGGCCTCTCGCCGCTGGAGACCGCCAGGGAGACCGACCTCGGCGAGTACGGCGCGCTGCTCGACCCCGAGCGGATCGTCGGCAACCTGCACCGGGCCTACGCCGACCTGGACGGAGCCGCCCTCGGCGGACCGGTCGACCTGACCGCCGTGATCACCGACATGCTGGCGTTCAACGGCGGCAGGCCGCTGACCTGCCTGGCCTGACCCCGGCCTGGCCGCATCGCCGTACGTGGCGGCACTTGCGCGGTGGGCTGATTAGAACCGTCCAGCCGGGACAGGGAGGAGGCAACAGCAGGAGCGACTGATCGGATGGTGCCGATGGGCCAGCAAGTCGACAAGGACCGCTTCACCGAGGCGGAGTTCGCCCGCTTCGGGAAACGGCTGGAGGAGCAGCTCGACCAGCTTCGGGAACTGCTCGCCAGGCCGGGCTTCGGCGCGGGACCGGCGACGATCGGGGCCGAGCTTGAGCTTTTCCTCGTCACCCCGGAGGGCAGGCCGCTTCCCCGCAACCACGAGGTGCGCGAGGCGGCGGACGACGAGCGGCTCGTGCCCGAGCTGGGCAGGTTCAACCTGGAGGTCAACCTGACGCCGCTGCCGATCGCCGGGCGCCCGTTCACGGGGCTGGTGCGCGAGCTGCAGGAGACCATGGCCATGGCGGACGCGGCGGCGGCGACGCAGGGCGGCCGGGTCGTGGCGATCGGAATCCTGCCCTCGCTCAGCGAGTTCGACTTCACCCACGAGGCGCTCAGCGACGAGAGCCGCTACCGGGCGCTGAGCCGGGGGATGCGGCGGCTGCGCGCCGAACCGTTCCGGGTGAGCATCGAGGGGGCCGAGCAGCTTGAGCTCGAAGTCGAGGGGGTGATCCTGGAGAGCGCGAACACCTCCTGGCAGGTGCACTTCCGCACGCCTCCCGGTGACTTCGCCCGCGTCTACAACGCCTCCCAGCTGGCCATCGGGCCGGTCCTGGCGGTGAGCGGCAACTCGCCGGGCTTCCTGGGCAGGAGGTTGTGGGAGGAGACCAGGATCGCGCTGTTCGAGGAGGCCGCCGACGACCGTGACGTGGAGCGGCGCGACCGCAGGGACAGGCGGGTCGCCTTCGGCTCCGGGTGGGTGACCGGGGCAGGGGAGATCTTCGAGGCGTGCGTCCGTGACTACGAGCCGGTGCTGCCGATGACCTGGAAGGAGAGCCAGGAGCAGGAGGTGCCGGAACTGGCCGAGCTGCGGCTGCACCAGGGCACGGTGTGGCAGTGGAACAGGCCCGTCTACGACCCGGCGGACGGCGGTCACCTGCGGGTGGAGATGCGTTCGCTGCCCGCGGGGCCGACGCCGCTGGACATGGCGGCCAACAGCGCGTTCCTGCTCGGACTCACCGCCGCCCTGGCGGTCGAGCCGGTCGAGGAGTTCCCCTTCTCCGCCGCCTACCGCAACTTCTACCGGGCCGCGATCCACGGCCTGGACGCGCCACTGGCCTGGCCGGGCAGGCCGGGGGAGATCCCGGCGGCGCGGCTGGCGCTCGACCTGCTCCCCGCGGCCGCCGCCGGGCTCGAACGGGTCGGCGTGCTGCCCGAGGAGGCCGAGTGGACGCTGAACATCATCCGGGAGCGGGTCGGGCGGCGCCGTACCGGGTCGGTCTGGCAGCGGGAGGCGCTGGGTGACCTCGCCGGGGACCCGGCGGCACGGGCCAGAATGGTGGCCCGCTACCGGGAGCTGGCGCTGACCGGCGCGCCCGTGCACACCTGGCCGGAATGATCCTCCAGATATGATCACAAAAGGGGCCTGAGACCGGCATACTCGTGAACTCCGCATCTCGACCGCCTGCCAGGACGGCCGTCGGAGAAGGAGAATCCCCCTATGAGCGCGATGACGGCCACGGCGGTTGAACCGTTCGAGCTGAGACGTGACGACGGCGACCTGGCGGCCGGGGCCGGGGCACTGGGGAGATGGCTCAAGCGGGTCCCTCTGGAGACCGTGCTGACCAAGGCGAACCGGGTGGCGATCAGGAAGGGAGCGGCCGGGACCAGGGCGTTCGGTACGATGAACCCCAAACCGGTCGACTGGTACTGCTTCGACGCCGCGGACAACGAGGTCACCGACTGGTACCCCCAGGGCCTGACCTGTTCCTCCGACGCGGGCCTGGCCAGGAACGCCTTCGTGGTGAGCTGGTACTTCAAACCCCAGTCCGCGCCGGAACGGGGCATCCGGCTGTCCTTCCTCGACCCGGCCACGCTGCGCTACCGGCACGTCCTGCTCGTGGTGGCCGACACCGCGGGCGGCATCTCCCCGATCAACATCCACGCCGGAGGCGTCGCCTGGTACGGCGACCTGCTGTACGTCGCCGACACCGAGCGGGGCATGCGGGTGTTCGACACCCGGCAGATCTTCGAGGTGAACGGCGACGGCACGACCACGATCGGCAGGAGGGGCGGGGTGTACACCGCCTTCGGCTACCGCTACGTGATGCCGCAGACCGGCGCCTGGAGCCGTACGGGTGAGGCCAGATTCTCCTTCGCGACCGTGGACCGGAGCACCACCCCCGGCACGCTGGTCTCCGGAGAGTACGTGGAGACCCGGCAGGAGGCAGGCAGGGTCGCTCGCTGGGCCTTCGACCAGGACGGCTCCCTGCGGGCCGACGACGCCGGGGTCGCCAGGGCCGTGGACGCCTACCTCCTGCCCGAGCCGAAGATCCAGGGCGCGCTCTCCTGCAACGGGACCTGGTACCTCAGCCAGGGCGCGGGCTCCACCAGGAACGGCGCCCTGCTCGTGGCGGGGGAGACGGTGGCCAGGCGGCCCTACCCGAGCGGTCCCGAGGACCTCACCTGCGTCCGGGACAGGAACACGCTGTGGAGCGTCACCGAGTTCGCGGGACGCCGCGCGGTCTTCGGCGTCCCCCTGTAGACCGGCCCCCGTGGCGGGGCTCAGTGCAGGGAGCCGCCGACCAGGCGCAGGTCGTCACCCACGGAGACGGCGGCGGTCACGATGGCGGTCAGCGCCGTCGCCGCCGTCGCCGAGGGCATCGAGGGCGCAGCGGGCACGCCGTGGCCCAGGGCCTGCTCCGGGGTGAACGGCAGGTGCACGAACCCGCCGCGCATCCTGGGCCGCTCGGTGGCGATCAGGTGCATCAGGCCGTAGAAGAGGTGGTTGCAGACGAACGTCCCGGCGCTCTGCGAGACGCTCGCGGGCACCGAGGCCGCCCTGGCCGCCGCGACGCACGCCTTGACCGGCAGCGTGGCGAAGTAGGCCGCGGGGCCGCCGCGCACCACGGGCTCGTCGATCGGCTGCCGTCCCGCGTTGTCCGGGATGCGGGCGTCGTCGAGGTTGACGGCCACCCGTTCGACCGTCACGTCCGGTCTGCCCCCGGCCTGGCCGACGCAGACGACCACCGACGGGTCGTGCTCGGCCACCGCCGCCCGCAACCGCTCCAGCGACTCGCCGAACACGCACGGCAACCGTACGGCCCGCACCCCCTGGACGAGGCTGACCGCCTCCCAGGACGGATTGACCGAGGAGCCGTCGAACGGCTCGAAGCCGGTCAGCAGGACGGTCATCGTCGTTTCGCGGGCAGGGCACAGGCGGGGGTGCCGCCCGGCAGGCGATGGCGGTTGGCCGCCACGAGCCGGTAGCCCCAGTGGGCCACCCAGCGCAGCGGCGGAACCCGCAGCGCGTGCCCGGCCAGGCTCCACGGCCTCCCGGCGGCCAGGAACAGCCGGGCGACGGCCTGCGCGCCGCCGTACAGACGGCCGTCCTCGGCCCACAGGACCTCGTGTTCCGCGCGTTCCCGCGTGGTGCCGAACTCGGCGAGGTCCGCGAACTGCCAGGGGACCGGGCGCGCGCGCAGACCGATCCTGCGTTCGGCGAACCCGATGCAGGTGGCGCAGAAACCGCAGTCGCCGTCATACAACAGCACTGGTTGTCCCGTCATGGGAAAAAGGTACCCATCCGGTGGGAGGGGATACCGATTCAGGGTCAACGGGAGAGGGGGCCGTCGAGGTAACGGAACGCCTCGTGGGCGGAGCGGAGACTGTCCCGCAGGGCACGCCGCAACTGCTCGGCGTCCTCGCTGAGGTTGCCGATCTCCGGGGCGAGGAACCGGGCGGCGCCCGTCTCGGCGACCAGTTGCTCGTACTCGGGAAGCTGCGCGCGCAGCACCTCGATCTGCCCCTGGGAGACGAGGGCGTGGTCGGCCTGCGTCACGTGGGCGGCGTACCGTTCGAGCGCCTCGACCCGCGCGACGACGGCCGCCTCGCTGGCCGCGAGGGCCCGCTCCATCGGCGCCATGGCGGCGGCGACCTCGGGGGTCCTGCCGCCCCTGGCCATGTGACGGTGCCTGGCCCGCAGCTCCGACAGCTTGGTCAGCAGCCGGGCGATCTGCCACTCCTCCGCCGGGAGCATCACCGCGTTGCGCACGCTGTCGAGCATGCCCATGACGTTGACCCGGGAACGCAGGATGTGGTCGATCGCCCGCTGCGCCCGGCCGAGCAGTTCCCTGGCACCGTAGTCGAAGTCCTCAAGGATCAGGTAGCCCCCCTGGTAGTGCCGGGCGTGCCGGTACAGGACGCGCTCGACCGAGTCGGCGGGGGCGGGCTTCGTCGCCAGGTAGATGACACCCAGGACGGTCAGGCAGATGACGGCGGCGGTGATGGAGAAGGCCAGCGGGACCCCGACGAGTAGCGTGCCGCCCAGCCCCGCCAGCATCGTGGCACCGAAGGTGGCCACGATCACCGCCGGGACGCGTGCGGCGCCGTCCGGTTCGGGATTCCAGCCGGATCTGAACCGGGAGAGCAGGCGTCCGTTCCGGCGCATGAGGCTGGCGACTTCGGCCGGTACCTCCGGATCGACCACCACGCGATGCACAGGCTCGCCCCTTCCACCACGGCTGACGAACGTGGCAATCAACCGTTTTTTGCATTATGTGTCCCTCTATGGTGCCTCCTCAGCGGTAAGAACCGCGTGTGAAACGTGACGTTGAGTTTTCGATCAACGCGGCGGGGACCTTCAGGACCCCCGCAGACCCCCGCCGCCGGCTGCTCAGGCGACCCCGGGCACCTGCCCTCGGGTTCCAGGTCCCGGGTCGTCGCGCGCCTTGCCGTACCCGGCCGCGTGAACGACCGTGAGTCTGTGCACATGGGAAACGAAAAACCCCGGACCCTTGGCGGGCCGGGGCTTCGTTGTCGTGGTGGACGATACAGGGATTGAACCTGTGACCTCTTCCGTGTCAGGGAAGCGCTCTCCCGCTGAGCTAATCGTCCTCGGGAAACATCAGAGCGGAAGACGGGATTCGAACCCGCGACCCTCACCTTGGCAAGGTGATGCTCTACCACTGAGCCACTTCCGCACAACCGCCTCGGGTCTCCCCTCGGCCGCACTCGCGCTACCTTATCGGATGCCGGAGCCCCCGACGTCGGTGCACTGAGGTGGAGACGGGATTTGAACCCGTGTACACGGCTTTGCAGGCCGTTGCCTCGCCTCTCGGCCACTCCACCAGTCAGGCCCTCGCGGACCTGCCGGAGCGGAAGACGGGATTCGAACCCGCGACCCTCACCTTGGCAAGGTGATGCTCTACCACTGAGCCACTTCCGCGTGTCGCCCGGAACGATGTCCGGTGCACGGGAAAACTCTAGCGCCTCCGGCGGGCGGATGCGCGCAACCGAGGCGGTGTGCGGAAGATCGTCATGGTGAGATCACCTGGACGTCGGAGGCGCGGACGAACATCACCCGGTGGCCGAACTGGATCTGCCGGTAGCGCGCGTCCCCCGTGACGACCCGGTGCCGAACCGCGGCCGTGGCGGAGGAGCGCAGGTAGGAGCCCCTCGTCGTCAGCCCCAGACTGTAGAACTGCCCGGCGGGCAGGAAGTACTGCAACGGGACGAGGCGCTGCGCGGACACACCCCTGGGATAGGCGGAGCGCTCGGGATAGGCCCTGCCGTACAGCCTGACGGAGGAGCGGCCGGGTTTCGGGGTCACCAGGCCTCCCGAGGCGGGCACCGAGGCCGGTTCGCCGGCGGGGTCGTGGAACCAGGCCTTCTGGCCCAGGTACCAGATGGCCGTCCAGTCGCCCTCGCGGCCCGCCAGGGCGTAGCGCTGACCGGTGGAGGCGCGGGCCGCGTGGTCGTAGACGTTGTAGGTCGAGTCGCCGCCGGGGTGCCTGCCGACGTCCCTGACCAGCGGCGCCTCATCGGAGGGGGCGCTGTACAGCCAGACCGAGGCCGCGCTCGCGGGCATGCACTCCCCGGAGGGGAGACAGCCGGTGAAGTAGGGCTGGTTGAGGACGTAGTCGGGCTTGATCATCACCGAGCGCGCGTCCTGGTCCCCGGAGGCGGTCAGCGGCTGGCCGAGCAGTTCGAAGTAGTGGGCCCAGTCCCAGTAGGGGCCGGGGTCCTGGTGCATACCGCGGACGGTCTCCGGGGTGGTGCCCGGCACGTTGTCGTGGCCGAGGATGTGCGCCCGGTCGAGGGGGATGTCGTAACGCCCGGCGAGATGGGCCACCAGCCTGGCCGAGGCCTGGTACATCGCCTCGGTGAACCAGGCGCCCTTGGCGAGGTAGCCCTCGTGCTCGATGCCGATCGAGCGGGAGTTGAAGTACCAGTTGCCCGCGTGCCAGCCGATGTCGTCGGGCCTCAGGTGCTGGGCGATGTGCCCGTCGCCGGAGCGCACGGTGTAGTGCCAGCTCAGGTAGTCGGGGTTCCTGACGAGCCTGGTCATCGCGTCGTAGGAGGTCTCCCCGTCGTGGATGACGATGTAGTCGACCTGGCGACGGCCGTCGTAGCGGTCGTGGTTGCCGTGCCCGCCGTTCCTCGTGCGCCGGTAGGCGGCGGGAACCCACTCGCAGGAGACCTCCGGGGGGCAGTCGGGCGTCACGGTGCCGGACGCGCGGCGCAGCCCGGGTGTCCCCGTCCCGGCCGGTCCCAGGCCGGGCGCGGGCGGCAGGACGATCCGCTCGCCGCTGTCGGTCACGCGGGAGACCCCGGCGCGCATCGTCGCGTAGACCGCGTCGGCGAAGGCCCGCCCTGCCCCGGTCTCACCGGGTCCCGCGTACCGCGCGACCGCGGCGTACCAACCGGCCGCTCCGGCGTCCGGCCTGCCTCCGGAGCGCCGCTGGTGGTCGGCGAGCAGCGCCGCCCCGGCCCGGATGTTGGCGGCCGGGTCCGCGCGCAGCACACCGGGGTCGATCCCGGTCAGCTCGGCGGCCCGGCGCAGGGTGTCCTCGGGCGGCGCGGGCGCCACGTCCCGGGTCCCGACCCGGTACGGCCTGCTCTCGTCGCCCCGGGGGTCGCCCTCGGCGTCCCGGTGGACGCCGCTCCCTGTGAAGGCCCGGCCGTCGACCAGGTGCATGGGGCCGTAGCCGCCCGCGACGCTGGGCAGCCGGCCGTTGACGTCCCAGCGGGACTCCAGGTAGGACACGGCCAGCAGCACGTTCTCCGGCACGCCGTACTCTCCGGCCGCCCGGGTGAAGGCCTCCCGCAGGCTCGCGGGGGCGGCAGGGGACGCGGAGCCGTACGGCGGGGGCTGCCAGGCGGGTGCCGGAGCCGCCACTGAGAGGGCGGCGACGATCGATATCCCCGGCAGACGGCGCATGAGGTTCCCTTCCGGCGTGATCACTACCCAGAGTTATGGGTGGTCGCGGACCGTCTTATGGCCGGGCGGAGGGAGATCCACGGCAATCTTTCCTGCCCGGAATCGGGCAGAAAACTTGGTAAACGCCAACATGGCTGCGTATGGTCCTCCTCTGTGTCGACGGCATGGCATCCCCACGAGGACCTCATCGCCCACCTGACCCGGACGAGCGCGCTCGGTCCGGGAGAGGCCGCGAGGGTGGTGGCGGACGTGCTGGCCTACTTCTCCGAGCCCACCGAGGAGTTCGTCCGGCGGCGTCACGCCGAGCTCAAGTCCAGGGGGCTGGTCAACGACGCGATCTTTCCCAGGATCGCCGCCGAGCTGAGCTCCCGCCGTGTCGCCGCACCGGAACTGTCCCTGCGCCAGTTGCGCCGGATCGTCTACGGGTAAGGAGCGGTCAGATGTGCGGAATCGTGGCCTACGTGGGGCCGAAGGACGCGGCCCCCATCCTGCTTGAGGGCCTGCAGCGCCTTGAGTACCGCGGTTACGACTCGGCCGGCGTGGTGGTCTCCAACAGAGGCCTGAAGATGCGCAAGGTCAAGGGCAGGGTCGCCGACCTGGCGGCCGTAATGCCCGCCAGGTTCAAGGGAACCCTGGGCATCGGGCACACCCGCTGGGCGACCCACGGCGCGCCCAGCGACGTCAACGCCCACCCGCACCTGTCCGCCGACGAGCGCGTCGCCGTCGTGCACAACGGCATCATTGAGAACGCCGACGAGCTGCGGGCCAAGCTGGAGGCCGACGGCGCGGTCTTCCTGTCGGAGACCGACACCGAGGTGCTCGCCCACCTGATCGCCCGCACCGTCGAGGACACCGACTCGCTGGCGGAGGCGGTCCGCGCCGCGCTCAAGCGGGTCGTCGGCACCTACGGCGTCGCGGTGGTCGACGCCCGGCGCCCCGGCGAGGTGGTCGTGGCGCGCAACGGCAGCCCGATCGTGCTGGGCATCGGCGAGAAGGAGATGTTCGCCGCCTCGGACGTGGCCGCGCTGGTCCGCTACACCCGCCAGGTGGTGCACCTGGAGGACGGCGAGCTCGCGGTGCTGAAGGCCGACGGCTTCAACACCTTCTCCAGCGACGCGCGGGAGACGGCCAAGGAGCCGCTGACGGTCGACTGGGAGGCCGGGCACTACGACACCGGCGGCTACGAGCACTACCTGCTCAAGGAGATCTCCGAGCAGCCGGAGACGGTCGCCAGGACGTTGCGCGGGCGCCTCGACGACCGCTTCCACATCGCCCATCTGGGCGGGCTCAACATGGACGCGCGGGAGAGCCGCTCCTTCCGCCGGGTGAAGATCATCGGATGCGGCTCGGCCTACTACTCGGGCCAGATCGGCGCCCAGCTCATCGAGGAGCTGGCGCGCATCCCGTCGGACGCCGAGCCCGCCAGCGAGTTCCGCTACCGCAGCCCGGTCGTCGAGCCGGACACCCTCTACGTGGCGATCAGCCAGTCGGGGGAGACCTACGACACCCTGGCCGCCGTCCAGGAGCTCAAGCGCAAGGGCGGCCGGGTGCTCGGCATCGTCAACACCGTCGGCAGCGCCATCGCCAGGGAGGTCGACGGCGGTCTCTACCTGCACGCGGGCCCCGAGGTCTCGGTGGCGAGCACCAAGGCCTTCACCTCGACCGCGGTCGCCTTCGCGCTGCTCGCCCTGCACCTGGGAAGGGTGCGCGACCTGTCGCCCGCCGACGGCCGGCGCATCGTGGAGGGCCTTCGCGCGCTGCCCGGCCAGATCGGGGAGATCCTCGCCCTCGAACCCCGGATCAAGGAGCTGGCCGGCAAGTACGCCGGCTCGCCGAGCATGATGTTCGTCGGCAGGGTCAGGGGATACCCGGTGGCCAGGGAGGGCGCGCAGAAGCTCAAGGAGGTCTCCTACGTGCACGCCGAGGCCTACCCGGCCAGCGAGCTCAAGCACGGGCCGCTGGCGCTGATCGGCCCGGAGATGCCGACCGTGGCGGTCGTCCCCGACGACGAGCTGCTGGACAAGAACCTCACCACGCTGGGGGAGATCCGCGCGCGCGGCGGGCGGGTGCTCATGGTCGGGCACCGCGAGGCCGATCCCCGGCTGGCCGACGACTGCCTGGTGGTGCCCAGGAACGAGATCGAGCTCGACCCGATCCTGCTGTCGATCCCGCTGCAGCTGTTCGCCTACCACGCGGCCGTCGCGCTCGGCCGCGACGTGGACAAGCCGCGCAACCTCGCCAAGAGCGTCACCGTGGAGTGAGCGCCTGATGCCCCAATTGCGGTGCAGAGAGTGACATATCTGCAACGTAGGGTATCGAGAGATCTGGGGGATCTCGGCGGAAGGGACGCTTATGCACCGTAGGCGATTCCTCGCGCTCGCGCTGGGGGTCATGGTCGCCGGGGGCTGCGGTGACATGGGAGGCCCCGGTGCGGGGTGGGCGCGCAGGCTGACCATCGTCGCGCCGGTCGTCCGCGGGCGGCGCTGGGACCAGGCCGCCCACGCGCTGGCCGCGATCCTGACCGGCGAGAGGATGGCCGGTGCGGTCGAGGTGAGCGGCGCGGGCGCCCAGGGGATGGCCGCCCTGACCGCGTTCGCCGCCGCCGTCGGGGGCCCCTTCGCGCGCGAGGGCCGGGTGTTCCTGGCGGGCGTGCCGATGCTGGCGGGCGGCGAGACCGCCGACGCGGACTCCGTGCTGGCGGCCTCGACCCCGCTGGCCAGGCTGGCCGGAGACTGGTCCGTCCTGGCCGTCTCCCCGAACTCCCTGCTGCGGACCTTCGAGGACTTCGTCGCGGCGCTGCGCCGCGACCCGGCGCGGCTGGTGGTCGGGGGAGGGGCCGGGGGCGGCTCCGACCACGTGCTCTACGGCATGATCGGCAAGTGCCTCGGCGTCGACGTCAGGCTGATGGAGTACGCGGGTTACCCGACCGAGTCGGAGGCCGTCGAGGCGCTGCACGAGGGGCGGGTGGCCGCGCTCCTCGGCTCGGCCGGCTCCCTCCTGCCGAAGATCGCCACGGGCCGGCTGATGCCGCTCGCGGTCTCCTCGGGGGAGCGGATCGACGGCATCGACGCGCCGACGCTGATGGAGCGGGAGGTGCGCCTGGAGTACGCCGACTGGTGCGGGGTGCTCGGTCCCCGGGCCATGAGCCCCGATGACCGGGACGGGGCGGTCGCCCTGTGCGACCGGATCGACGCCTCGCCCCGATGGCAGGCCGTGTGCGCGGCCAACGGCTGGCACCGGGCGTACCTGAGCGGTGACGACTTCCGCCGGTGGCTGGTCACGGAGACCCGCCGTACCCGCGCGGTGCTCAACGAGCTCGGGTTGCTGAGCATCCCCGACACAAACTGTTGGGGTGGTTGCGTCAGGCGGCACTAGATGTAGGATCCTGGTCGTCGCTGGTTCGCCCACGAGGGCGAGGCAACAGGGAACCCGGTGAGAGACCGGGACTGCCCCGCAGCGGTGAACGGGAACGAAAGCCGTCAACTGAGCACTGGGTGAACCACGCCCGGGAAGCGACGGCCGGTAGGAGCGCGCGTCACGCCCGTGAGTCCGAAGACCTGCCCGCGGTGTGTGGAGAGGGGACCGACCAGGTCCCCGCTCGGCACGAGAGTTGTCCAGGGCTTCGAGGGAGAGCCGCGGGACGAGGCGGTCCGGCGTGCCCGGGAGCCGCCCGTTGACGCGCGCCCTGCTCCGTGAGCCGTACGGGGATTACCTGCACGAGGGGTGGCACGTGACACAGACCTTGGCCGAGAAGGCGGAGAAGACCGGGCACTCGCCGGACGATCGCAGGCGGGCGATCGAGGAGGCCGCGGCCCGGGTGATCACCGACCCGGAGAACTCCAGAGCCGCCGCCAGGCTGCTGACCGGCCTGATCGCCGAGGAGGCCGCCGAGCACGGCGTCACGACCTTCTCCGAGTCGATCGCCGCGACCCACGGCGCGGGGCTCCTGCAGGACGGGCTGGCCGCCTTCGTCGCCGCCAACGCCGCCGCCCTCGACGCGCTGGTCGACCCGGCCGCCGACGACAGGTTCGAGTACTTCGGGCTGCGCACCGTCTACGACCGCTACCTGCTGCGCCACCCGAGCACCCGCAAGGTCCTCGAACGCCCCCAGCACTTCCTGCTGCGCGTGGCCTGCGGTCTGTCGGAGACGGTCGAGGAGGCCGCCGAACTGTACGGGCTCATGGCCACCCTGTCCTACCTGCCCAGTTCGCCCACCCTGTTCAACTCCGGTTCCCGCAGGCCCCAGCTGTCCTCCTGCTTCCTGCTCGACTCCCCGAGGGACGAGCTAGAGGCCATCTACCAGCGCTACGGCCAGGTCGCCCGCCTGTCGAAGTACGCCGGGGGCATCGGCATCGCCTGGACCCGGGTCCGCTCGCGCGGCTCGCTGATCCGCGGCACCAACGGCCACTCGAACGGCATCGTGCCGTGGCTGCGCACCCTCGACTCCAGCGTCGCCGCCGTCAACCAGGGCGGCCGTCGCAAGGGCGCGGCCTGCGTCTACCTGGAGCCCTGGCACGCCGACATCGAGGAGTTCCTCGAACTGCGCGACAACACCGGCGAGGAGGCGCGCCGTACGCACAACCTGAACCTCGCCAACTGGATCCCCGACGAGTTCATGCGGCGGGTCGAGGCCGACGAGATGTGGTCGCTGTTCGACCCCAAGGAGGTCCCGCACCTCACCGACCTGTACGGCGAGGCGTTCGAGGAGGCCTACCGCAGGGCGGAGGCCGAGGGCGGATTCGTCAGGCAGGTCCCGGCCCGCGCCCTGTACGGTCGCATGATGCGCACGCTCGCCCAGACCGGCAACGGCTGGATGACCTTCAAGGACGCCTCGAACCGGACCTCGAACCAGACGGCCCGTCCGGGCAACGTCATCCACCTGTCGAACCTGTGCACCGAGATCCTGGAGGTCACCAGCGACGCGGAGACCGCCGTCTGCAACCTCGGCTCGATCAACCTGGCGGCCCACCTCACCGCGGACGGTGTGGACTGGGAGCGGCTGCGCCGTACGGCTCGCACCGCGGTCAGGTTCCTGGACAGGACCATCGACCTGGGCTTCTACCCGACGCCCGAGGCCCGCGCGGCCAACGAGCGCTGGCGGCCCGTCGGGCTGGGCGTGATGGGGCTGGCCGACGTCTTCTTCGCGCTGCGGCTGCCGTTCGACTCGCCGCGGGCGCTTGAGCTGTCGACCCGGATCGCCGAGGAGATCGCGCTGGCCGCCTACGCCACCTCCAGCGACCTGGCCGCCGAGCGAGGGCGCCACCCCTCCTACGGGGACACCCGCGCCGCCGACGGCGTACTGCACCCCGACCACTACGGGGCCGCCCGTTCGGCGGAGTGGACGGCGCTCAGGGAGCGGATCGCCGTGACCGGCCTGCGCAACTCGCTGATGATCGCGATCGCCCCCACGGCCACCATCGCCTCCATCGCGGGCTGCTACGAGTGCATCGAGCCCCAGGTGTCGAACGTCTTCAAGCGCGAGACCCTCTCCGGGGAGTTCCTCCAGGTCAACCGCTATCTGGTCGCCGACCTCACGGCCCGGGGCCTGTGGACCCCGCAGATCAGGGACGCGATCAAGCGGGCGGACGGCTCGATCCAGGACGTCCCGGGCATCCCCGACGACCTCAGGACGCTCTACCGGACCGCGTGGGAGCTGCCGCAGAAGGCGCTGATCGACCTGGCCGCGGCGCGCGCGCCGTACATCGACCAGTCGCAGTCGCTCAACCTGTTCATGGCGACCCCGACCATCGGCAAGCTCTCCTCGATGTACGCCTACGCCTGGCGCTCGGGCCTGAAGACCACCTACTACCTGCGCTCCCGTCCGGCCACCCGCATCGCGCAGACCACCGTGTCAGCCGCTGTGTCAGCCACTGTGCCGGCCGCTGTGCCGGCCACCGCGGCACAGTCGCTCCCCGAGCAGGACGTGATCGCCTGCTCGCTGGAGAACCCCGAGTACTGCGACGCCTGCCAGTAGGCCCCGTGACCCAAGCCGAAAGGTCATTCTCCGAATGCTGCTCGACCCCGGTATGAACCTCACCCTGCGCCCCATGCGCTACCCGGACTTCTACGAACGCTACCGGGCGGCCATCCGCAACACCTGGACCGTCGAGGAGGTGGACCTCAACTCCGACGTGGCGGACCTGGCCAGGATGACGCCGGAGGAGCGCCACCTGATCAACCGTCTCGTCGCGTTCTTCGCGACCGGTGACTCGATCGTGGCCAACAACCTGGTGCTCAACCTCTACCAGCACGTCAACGCCCCCGAGGCGCGCCTGTACCTCAGCAGGCAGCTCTACGAGGAGGCGGTGCACGTCCAGTTCTACCTGACGCTGCTCGACACCTACCTGCCCGACCACGAGGAGCGGGCCAGGGCCTTCGCCGCGATCGAGCACATCCCCTCGATCAGGGACAAGGCCGAGTTCTGCTTCCGGTGGATCGACTCGCTCGGCGGGCTGACCAGCCTGCGGACGCGGGACGACCGGCGGGCGTTCCTGCTCAACCTGATCTGCTTCGCCGCGTGCATCGAGGGCCTGTTCTTCTACGGGGCCTTCGCCTACGTCTACTGGTTCCGCTCGCGGGGCCTGCTCGGCGGCCTGGCCACCGGGACCAACTGGGTCTTCCGCGACGAGTCCATGCACATGGAGTTCGCCTTCTCCGTGGTGGACACCGTACGGGCCGAGGAACCCGGCCTGTTCGACGACGAGCTCGGCGTCCAGGTCACCCGGATGCTGGAGGAGGCGGTCGCGGCGGAGCTGGCCTTCGCCGAGGACCTGTGCGGCGAGGGCCGGTCCGGCATGGACCCCGGCCAGATGCGGCAGTACCTCGAATACGTGGCCGACCAGCGGCTGACCCGGCTCGGGCTGCCCGTCCGGTACGGCACCGCCAACCCCTTCGCGTTCATGGAGCTGCAGGACGTCCAGGAGCTCGCGAACTTCTTCGAGCGGAGAGTTTCGGCCTATCAGATAGCAGTTGAGGGAACTGTCGCTTTTGACGAGGCCTTCTGAATAGGCCGCGCGTCCCGGGGCATCCACCCGGCAAGCGACCGTCAGGGGGGAAGAGCGTCCGTGTCCAGATGGATCATCCTGATCGCCTCGATGCTGGCCGCCGTCGCCTGCGTGGAGATGGTACGGCGGGCACTGCGCTGGAGGCTGATCGGCGAGCGGTGGGTCCTGGCCGGGCCGCTCGTGCGCCGCTGCACCTGGCCCGCCTTCGCCCTGGCGGTCGTGGCGACCGCCAACACGCTCTACCTTCCCGGCATGGCCAAGGGGCCGGTCGACGAAGCGATCGAGCGGACGATCACCCTTTTCATGATCGGATGCGTCACCTGGCTGGCCATCCAGGCCGCCTACGCGGTCACCGACGTGGTCCTCGACCGCCTGGTCAGCGTCGAGGGGGAGCGTAACCGGCGGGCCAGGAGGATCCGCACCCAGATCTCCCTGGTCCGCCGGGTCGCCTCAGCGGTGGTCGTCCTGCTGGCGCTGGGCGCCATGCTGTTCACCTTCCCGCAGGTACGCGCGCTCGGCGCCGGACTGCTCGCCTCGGCGGGCATCGCGGGCGTCGTCGTCGGCATCGCCGCCCAGTCGATGCTGGGCAACCTGCTGGCCGGCCTGCAACTGGTCTTCAGCGACGCGCTCAGACTCGACGACGTGGTGGTCGTGCAGGGGGAGTGGGGGCGGATCGAGGAGCTCAGCCTCACCTACGTGGTGCTGCGCCTGTGGGACGAACGCAGGCTGGTGCTCCCGGTCTCCTACTTCACCACCAACCCGTTCGAGAACTGGACCAGGCACACCAGCCGGGTGATCGGCGCGGTGATGCTCAGGATCGACTGGACCGTCCCCGTCGAGGAACTGCGCGTCGAGCTCTACCGGGCCCTGCGCGAGCACCCGCTGTGGGACCAGAAGGACTGGACCCTCCAGGTCACCGACACCCTGCCGAACGGGCTGCTCGAAGTGCGGGCGCTGATGAGCGCCGCCGACTCGCCGAGCGCCTTCGACCTCAAGTGCGACATGCGCGAGCACCTGGTGAGATACGTCAGGGAGAAGTACCCGGAGGCGCTGCCCAGACTCCGGGTGGACATGGCCTGACCCCGGCGCGCTCAGGACGGCCCGCTCAGGACGACGGGCCTGGACGCAGCACCCGGGCCGTGCCCGCGATCAGGGCGGTGGCCAGGATCCATCCCGAGGCGATCAGCGTCCAGGCCAGCCACCGCGTCCAGCCGGTCGGGTCCCACGCCCCCCGCTGCTCGAAGACGCTCACCGGGGCCAGCAGGTCCAGCGTGTAGACGAACGGCTGGAAGACCCTGATCTCCTCCGGGTCGATCTGCGTCGGGGGGACCGCGGCGAAGACCCCGGTGCCCGCGGCCAGCAGCACCGCGACCCACAGCCCGGCGAGCCAGGGGCGGTAGCCGTACCCGACGACGAGGTCGAGCAGCCTGCCCCAGATCCGGCCCGCGGGCCTGAGCGTACGGCGGCGCCGCCGCTGCTTGGCCAGCAGCACCCGCCGGGCGTCCTGCTCGTGGCCGATCCGGCGGAACCACGCCGCCAGCTGCTCGTACGGCTGCGGACGGTAGCCGTAGGAGTCCTTGTCCACCCAGACCAGGCGGTCGTTGACGCTCCAGGCCGAGCCGCGCAGCGCCTCGTAGACGAGCCCGTTGAGATACACCGCGCCCGGATAGTCCGCCGGGGCGTCGAGCAGCACGCCGATACGGGAGTAGGCGAGGTTGACCTCGCCCTCGATGGAGTCGGGCCGCAGGATCAGCTCGTCCATCTGGGCGTGACTCAGGTGCAGCACCCGGCCGGGAGCCCGCAGCGTCGCCCCGTCGAAGGACAGGACGCCGTTGACGCGCGAGTTGCGCATCCTGATCGTGCCGGTCGCGTGGAAACCACGGCTCAGCTCGGCGGCCCCCGCCTCCATGAAGTCGGCCTGGATCGCGTAGGGGCCCGTCGCGGTGATGACCGACCGCTGCAGGTAGATGCCACCCCGGAACTTCGCGCCGATGATCCGCAGGCCGCCGTTGACCCGCATGTCCCGCATGAAGGCCCCGCCCTCGACGGTCATGCCGCCCGCCCACAGCGCCCACTGCCCGTGGCGGTGACCCCGCTCCCTGAGCTCCTCCTCCGACATCCTCCTGCGCACGTCCCGGACCGCGTTGTCGGACGCCTCGGTGGTCTCCTCGGCGCTCACCCGTAGTCCCGAGAACCGGACCTGTCCCTTGACCTGGGCGTTGTCCAGCCGGATACCGCCGTGGACGGTCGAGCCGTCGAAGTCGAGCATGGCGTTGACCGTGCACCCGGCCGCCCTGATCCGCGCTATCTCGCACCCGCGCAGCCGTACGCCGACGGCGATCGTGTCGGTCATGGAGACGCCCCCGGGCAGGTAGCAGTTGACCATGTGCAGCTTGCCGGTCAGTGTGGCGTCGGCGAGGTCGAGCACACCGGTGATGTGGGCGCCCGCCAGCCGCAGCCCGGCGCTCCTGCCCGACTCCGGCGGCCGCGCGCCCCGCAGCAGCGCCGCGACGACCTCCGCCCTGACCGTCCGCTCCGGTCCCCATCCGGGGCCGTTGGCCGGGTCGTCGGCCTGGTCGTCCCCGCTGCGCAGATCGACCCAGGAACCCGAGGGGTAGGCGTCCCAGATGCGGCGCTCGGCGGAGTTCATCCTCGGGAAGGGGGGCTTCAGCCGCATCCGGCCTCTCAGGTTCGGGGGTGCCTCGGCGCTGTGTGAAATGTCCAGGAAGAATCTATCTCGTGGAGATCTTTAATGGTTTCGAATTGTCCGTCGACGGCGATGTCGCGACCCTGCGGATCAACCGTCCCGCCAAGCGCAACGCGATGACCGCGGCGATGTGGCGGGCGCTGCCCACGATCCTGGCCTCGCCAGCCACTGATCCGGCCGTGCGCGTCCTCGTCCTCACCGGCGCGGGCGGCACCTTCTGCTCGGGGGCGGACATCTCCGAGATCGCCGGGCTGGCCGAGGCGGGCGACGACACCGGCCTGACCGTCGTCGCCGAGGAGGCCCTGGCGGGCTTCCCCAAACCGACGATCGCGATGATCGAGGGCTTCTGTGTGGGCGGGGGCTGCCAGCTCGCCATGGCCTGCGACCTGCGCCTGGCCGCCGACGACGCCCGTTTCGGGATCACCCCGGCCAGGCTCGGCGTCGTCTACCCGCTGAGCGCGACCCGCCGCCTGGTCGGCCTCGTCGGTCCCTCGGCCGCCAAGCTCCTGCTCTACTCGGCCGACCTCGTCGACGCCGCGACCGCGCTGCGCACCGGCCTGGTCGACGAGGTCCACCCGCCCCGCGAACTCGGGGAACGCGTGTACGGCCTGGCACGTACCTTCGCGGGACGCTCCCAGCTCACCCTGGCCGCCACGAAGGAGATCATCGGCGACATCGTCGAGGGAGGCGACGCCGAGGCACGCGTACGCGACTGGCAGCGGCGCTCCGGCGCGGAACGGTCCGAGGGGGTCGCCGCCTTCCTGGAGGGAAGGGCCGCCCGCTTTCCATGGCGCCGGTGACCCCCGCTCACCCGGGGGACATGACCTCGAAGAGGTGACCGTTCTCGTCCCTGAAGAACAGCCCGCGAGGGCAGAGCGGATGGTCGACGCGGCCGTTGTCCGGGGCGTCGGGGCGGCTGCCGTACGGCACGCCGCCGGCGCGCAGCCGGGCCAGGACGCCGTCGAAGGTCGCCGGGTCCACCTCGAAGGCGAGATGGACCGCGTGAGGCTCCTCGACCGTCATGTAGTCGAGGGTGAGGGAGTCGTTGACCCGCACCGGGACGAAGTGGCCGCGCGAGCCCGTGGGCGGCAGGCACTCCAGTCCCATGACGTCGGCGAGGAAGCGGGCGGCCCGTCCGTTGTCCGCGGCGGGGACGATGGTGTGGTTCAGGGTGACGGTCATGACTGTCCTTTCGCCTCGGTCAATTCAGGATTCCGTGGACGAACACGTCCACGATCTCGGCGACGCTCGGTTCGACGTCGGCGGCCGAACCGCGGGCGCCGGCGAACGTCAGGCTGAGGAAGAGCGCCGCCAGCCGCTCCGGGGGCAGCCTCAGCCGGTCGCCCTCGGGTTCGAACAGCTCGGTCAGGGCGTCGCGGGTCGCCTTGAACGAGGCGGCGCGGTCGGACGGGGCTCCGGCCCCCTCCTCCTGCGTGCGGGATCCGCGTGAGCGGCGCCCCGAGGCGTGCAGGGCGCCCAGGACCGTGCCGATCCGCGCCATGTGCGCCCGCATGGCCTCGGCCGCCTCGGTCAGCCGCTCGGTCAGCGGCTGGTCGAGGGGGACGGAGGCGAGTTGTTCGAGCACGTGGTCGGGGCGCAGCACCTCCACGACGCAGGCGTCGAGCAACTCCTCCTTGTCGGTGAAGGCCCTGAAGACGGTGGCCTCGCCGATCCCGGCCGCCCTGGCGATCTGCGCGGTGGTGACGGCGGCGCCGTACTCCGCGACGAGGGGGAGCGCGGCCATGACGATCATCTCCCGGCGGCGTTCCTGGCTCATGCCCGGAGCACGCCGCCGGGCCGGGTCGGGTGTCGCGTTCTCTTTGGGTCTCATGCCTTTCATGATGCGGAGTGAGTACTCACTCCGTCAACGGAGATATTGAGATCCCTGGCACCGGGTGACCCGAAATATGTTCTTTTCGCAGGTCAGAACGCTGGGAAAAAGAGGAAGGTTCTTTGGCGAAGTGGCCGCGGAGTGCCCTCAGGAGGGGCCAAGCTGAGACCCGCGAGGACTCACCCCCCGCGTTCCCACTCTCGCCGGCGTGGCCTGACTACGCTGGACCACGACGTACGGAGCCCCCCATGCTCACCCCCACCATCGAGGACCGGGTCACCCGCCTGGAGGAGGATTTCATCGTGCTCGGCACCAGATGCGGACAGCAGGCCTCGGTGCGGGCCTACGAGGCGCTGACGCCCGTCTACACGAAGCTCGACGTGCTGACCGACCGGGTCGACCTGCTGGCCGACGGGCTCAAGCAGGTCGGGCGGCGCGTCGAGCGGGTCGAGCGGCGGGTCGAGCAGGTCAACGCCAAGGTGGACCTGCTCCGCGACGAGGTGCGCGAGCGCTTCGACGCCGTCGACCGGCGCTTCACCGCGATCGACGAGCGCTTCGCGGCCGTCGACCGGCGCTTCGCCGCGATCGACGAGCATTTCGCGGCCGTCGACGGGCGCCTCGACGCCATCGACAGGAGGTTCGAGGCCGTCGACGAGCGCTTCGACGCCATCGACAGGAGGTTCGAGGCCGTTGACGAGCGCTTCGACGCCATGGACCGGCGGTTTGAGGCCATTGATCGGCGGTTCGAGATGATCGACGAGCGGTTCGAGGCCATGGCCAAGAGGTTCGAGGCGCTCGACGGGCGTCTTGATGTGATGGACCGGCGCTTCGACCGGCTGGAGGAGCGGATGGACGAGATGGCGGTGACCAGCGCCGCCATGTTCCAGGCCATCCTCGACCGGCTTCCCGCCCCGGCCTGACCGAAGGACCGTCCCGCGCGCCGTCCGACGGCGCGCGGACACTAACGTTCGATGACCTCGTTCTTGCCGATGACCACGATGCCGTTCTGGGTCACCGCGAAGCGGCTGCGGTCGTATTCGAGGTCGAAGCCGATCCTGGCGCCGTCCGGGATGACCACGTTCTTGTCGATGATGGCCCTGCGGACGACGGCGCCCCGCCCGACCTTCACGTTGCCCATCAGCACCGAGTCCTCGACCCTGGAGTGGGAGTGCATCACCACGCCGGGGGACAGGACGGAGCGCTCGGCCAGGCCGCCGGAGACGATCACACCGGCGGAGACGAGCGAGTCCACGGCCCGCCCGATCCGGTCGCCGTCGTTGTGCACGAACTTGGCCGGGGGCAGCGGATCGTGGCCGGTGTAGATCGGCCACTGGGTGTTGTAGAGATTGAAGACCGGGTGCGCCGAGATGAGGTCCATGTGGGCCTCGTAGTAGGCGTCCAGGGTCCCCACGTCCCGCCAGTAGCCCTTGTCCCGGTCGGTCGAGCCGGGCACGACGTTGTCGGCGAAGTCGTAGACCTCGGCGCTGCCCGACTTCACCATCATCGGGATGATGTTCCCGCCCAGGTCGTGTTTGCTGGTGGGGTCGAGCGCGTCCTCCCGCAGCGCGTCGAGCATCGCCTGGGTTCTGAAGACGTAGTTGCCCATCGAGGCGTACACCTGGTCGGGCGCGTCGGGAAGGCCGACGGCGTCCTTGGGCTTCTCCCGGAAGGCGGCGATCTTCCGGCCCGCCGGGTCCGTCTCGATCACGCCGAACTGGTCGGCCAGTGAGAGGGGCTGCCTGATCGCGGCGACCGTCACCTCCGCGCCGGAGTCGACGTGCTGGGCCACCATCTGGCGGGGGTCCATCCGGTAGATGTGGTCGGCGCCGAACACGATGACGTGCTCGGGCATCTCGTCGTAGACCAGGTTCAGGTTCTGGAACAGCGCGTCGGCGGAACCGGAGAACCAGTGCGGGCCGAGGCGCTGCTGGGCGGGCACCGGGGTCACGTAGTTGCCCAGCATCGACGTCAGCCGCCAGGTCTGGGAGATGTGCCGGTCGAGACTGTGGTTCTTGTACTGCGTCAGCACCACGATCTGCAGGTAGTTGCCGTTGGCCAGGTTCGACAGGACGAAGTCGACGAGCCGATATATCCCCCCGAAAGGTACTGCGGGCTTGGCCCGGTCAGCCGTCAGCGGCATCAGCCGTTTACCTTCACCACCGGCGAGCACGATCGCGAGGACTCTCATATGCAGGACCCTAACCTGACGCACTGGGATGAAACACTAGGGTGATCGCATGCGCGTTGATCTGCTGAGCCGTGAGTATCCGCCCGAGGTGTACGGCGGGGCGGGGGTTCACGTCGAGTACCTCGCCCGTGAGCTGCGCCGGCTTGCGGACGTCCGCGTCCGGTGTTTCGGTCCGCCTCGTCCCGAGGAGGGGGTCACGGGTTACCGGGTTCCCGAGGGGCTCCAGGAGGCCAACGCCGCGCTGCGGGTGCTCGGCGTCGACCTGGAGATGGCGGCGGGCTGCGCGGGCGCCGACCTGGTGCACAGCCACACGTGGTACGCCAACTTCGCCGGTCACGTCGCCAAGATGCTGTACGGCACGCCGCACGTGGTCACCACGCACAGCCTGGAGCCGCTGCGCCCGTGGAAGGCGGAGCAGCTCGGCGGCGGCTACACGCTGTCGTCGTGGGCCGAGCGCGGCGCGCTGGCGACCGCGGACGCGATCATCGCCGTCTCCGAGGGGATGCGCCGTGACGTGCTGGCCTGCTACCCGGAGATCCCGCCGGAGCGGGTCAGCGTGATCCACAACGGGATCGACACTGGCGAGTACGCCCCGGACCACGGCGTCGACGTGCTGGCCCGGCACGGGATCGACCCGGGCAGGCCGTACGTGGTCTTCGTCGGGCGGATCACCCGGCAGAAGGGACTGGTCCACCTGCTTCACGCGGCCAGGGAGTTCGACCCGGGGGTGCAGCTCGTGCTGTGCGCGGGCGCGCCGGACACCCCGGAGATCGCCGAGGAGGTCGCCGGGCTGGTGCGGGGGCTCGAACAGGAGCGGGAGGGCGTCGTGTGGATCTCGGAGATGCTGCCGCGTCCCGAGGTGATCCAGATCCTCACCCACGCCACGGTCTTCGTCTGCCCCTCGGTCTACGAGCCGATGGGCATCGTCAACCTGGAGGCCATGGCCTGCGAGACCGCCGTCGTCGCCACCGCGACCGGGGGCATCCCCGAGGTGGTCGCCGACGGTTCGACCGGCCTGCTGGTCCCGATCGCGCAGTCGGCCGCCGACGGCACTCCCGACGACCCCGAGCGGTTCGCCGCCGACCTCGCCGAACGGGTCAACCGGCTGCTCGCCGACCCCGCGCTGGCCGCCGAGCTGGGGGCCGCCGGGCGGGTCAGGGCCGTCGAGCACTTCTCCTGGCCCAGGATCGCCGAGCGGACCATGGATCTGTACCGCTCGCTCACCCGTCCCTGACCGCCGGCGCACCGGGGCTTCAGGACCCGGTGATGAAGTGCAGGATCACGTTGTGCGTGTGGTGGGCCTTCTCGTCGCCGCGGAACTCGACCTCGTAGGTGTGGGTTCCCACATGGACGGCGATGGCCCCGGAGGAGAAGAACGATCCGGCGAAGGACCGGTTGCTCACCACGCTCACCGCGGAGATCCTGGCGTAGGGGATGCTGGTGAGGGCCATCCGCTTGCCGACGAAGGACTTGTCCTGCACGATCACCCGTTTGTCGGTTAGGCCGAGAAAACCGGTGCCGGTGCCGATCGCGTCGTAGACGGCGATGATCTTTTCCCCCGGCAGCAGGCCGCTCTCGATCTGCTGCAGTTGTTCCTTCCGGTCATAGACGATCTTCGTCATCGGACTCCCGTTCCGTGGGGATGCGTCGTCCGGAGAAACGGACGGGACCGGGAGGGCGGTTCCATCGGTCGGTAAGGTCGGGGCCGTGAAATTTCAGATGAGGATCACCGACCGCCACGGCGGTGTCAGCGCGGAGCCGTACCACGGCCGCAATCTCGGCGGCCTGTGCGGCGACGACCCGGAGGCGGTGGCCGCCAACCGGGCCACGACGGCCGCGGAGTTCGGCCTCGAACGGGTCGTGTTCATGCGGCAGGTGCACAGCGCCGACGTCCGTCACGTGACCGAGCCCTTCGGGGACGATCCGCCCCCGCTGGACGGCGTGTGCACCGACGTTCCCGGCCTCGGCCTGGCGGCGTTGTGCGCGGACTGCGCCCCCGTCCTGCTGGCCGACCCGGTGGCGGGACTGGTCGGGGCCGCGCACTCGGGCAGGGTCGGCACCGTCCTCGGCGTCGTCCCGGCCCTGGTCGAGGAGATGGTCCGGCGGGGCGCCGATCCGGCGCGGATGACCGCTCTGATCGGCCCGATGGCCTGCGGCAGCTGCTACGAGGTGCCCGCGGGCCTGCGCGCCGAGGTCGCGGCCGTGCTGCCCGAGGCGTGGTCGATCACACGCGACGACACCCCCGCCCTCGACCTGCGCGCCGCGATCAACTCCCAGCTGGGCAAGGCCGGGGTGCGTGAGGTCACCCACGACACCCGCTGCACCATCGAGACCGAGGACCTGTTCTCCCACCGCAGGGACGGCAGGACCGGCCGCTTCGCCGGCTATGTCTGGCTGGAGCCCTGACCCGAGGGGAGAGGGCCCCGGCGTCAGCCCGCGGCCAGGACGCTCCCGTAGGCGCGGGCGGCCAGATCGGCGATGAGGCCGTGCGCGCCCAGCGGGGCGGCGCACTCGGCGTCGATCCGCGCGGCGGTGGCGCCTGCGAGGTCCGCGCCGGCCTCGGGGCCGATGAGGCAGGGGGACAGCGCGATCCGCTGCGCGCCGATCCCGCGCAGCCGTGCCGCGGCGTCGGCGGCGTCGGGGGCGCTGTCCAGTGAGGCGACCAGGACGGGCAGCGTCAGCCGGGAGGCCAGCAGCACAGCGGTCGGCTGCGCCTCGGCCGCCGCGGCCTCCCCGCCGACCGTGGCCAGGATGACCGCGTCGACCGGGCTGGACACGTTGAGCAGCCGCATCCGGTCGGCCCTGGCGAGGTCCCGCTCCGCGAGGCGGATGTGCAACGCCTCCGCCAGCAGCGGGTGCGGCCCCAGCGGCTCGGTGACCGTGACCGTGACCCCGCTGGCCGCGACCGCCCCGGCGATCAGCGGGTCGGCGACCGGGTGCGGGCCGGTCAGCAGCGGAACCACGACGGCGGCGGTGCCGTCCTGCGGCCGTTCCCGGCCGGAGTCCTCCAGCGCGGCGACCAGCTCCTTGCCGTCCTCGCCGAGACCGACGAGACGGACCTCGATCTGCGGGTTGTCCCCTCGGATCAGGGCGGTCAGTTCGGCGGCGACACCGGAGCCGTCACCGAGCGTGGCCAGCACCAGCGCGGGTGCCTCCGGCGGAAGGTGGGAGGGCACGGGTCTGCGGTGCCTGCCTGACGGCCGCACGGCGCGCCCGCGTACGGGGAGGATGGAACTCTCACTCACATGCGCGGACTCTAGGCCCATTTCACGCTTTCCGTCAGCGAAAAAGGCGGCAATTCCGTCACGACATTTCCGAGGGTGGAGGAACACGCCGTTCGACCGTTCCAAGTTCGCTGAGCAGCGCCTGACTACGTTCCGCCCAGTGGGCCAGACCGAGCGCACGGTGGGTGGCGACGGCCGCGCGGGCGTGTTCCCGCGCCGCCTCGGTACGGCCGAGCCGCGCGGCCAGCCCGGCCAGCACATGGTGGGTCGAGCCCCACGCGACACAGCCCGTGCCCGCCACGACCAGCTGGTCGGCCCAGGGCAGGAGCGCCTCGTAGAGCGGCCCGGGCTCCGGCACGCCGATCCCGGCGGAGACGGCCCCCCAGACGGGCAGCAGGAAGTCGGCGATCCAGTCCTGCCCGACCTCGGTACCCCAGCGCTCGGCCAGCTCCCGCGCCAGGTCCGGCCTGCCCGCCTCGACCGCGGCCAGCACGGCGACCGGGCGCAACGGGATCATCGGCGCCCGCTCCGCCGCCTCGACCAGCTCGTCGAGCACGAGCTGCGGCCGGCCCCGCCCGCTCTCGCAGACGAACCTCGTCAGCAGCCTGCGGAACTCGGCGCCCTGCCACAGGCTGGAGCCGTACCGGACGTCGTCGAAGGCGCCGATGAGCGCCTCGGCGTCCGCCCAGCGTCCCTCCAAGGTGCACCTGGCGGTCTCGGCGATGCGCACCATCGCCTCAAGCTCGGGACGGCGCACCTCGTCGAGGAGTTCCTCACAACGGGCCAGGTCGCGGTCCCAGGCCGTCAGATCGCCCGCGCGCAGCAGGCAGGCCATCCGCAGCACCCGCGCCACGAGCTCGGCCGCCCTGGTCAGCCCCGGTACGGCCAGCATCTCCCCGGCCACCGCGAGCCGTTCGGCGTTGCGCCCGGGGACCCAGCTGACCAGCAGGTGGTTGTTCAGGGTGCGGGCGAGCAGCCCGGGGTCGCCCAGGGTGCGGGCGATCTCCACCGCCCGCGTGGCGTGCAGCTCGCCCTCGGCGCGCCGGGGCCCGTAGTACAGCTCCATGCCCAGTGTGCCCAGCAGCGCGGCCCGGTCGTGCTCGACGAGCGGCCCGGCGAGCAGGTCCTCCAGGACGGCGATCATCCGCTCGTCGACCACGCCGTACGGCCGCCAGTTCCACACGGCGAGCCCGCCGAAGACGGTGACCGCCGAGACCAGCGCGGCGCGGTCGCCGGTGCGCAGGGCCAGGCCGATCGCCTCCTCCAGGTCGCCGAAGGCGCCCTCGGCGTCCCCCACGGTACGGCGGGCCTGCCCGAGCTCGGTCAGCACCGCGCACCGGCCCGCCTCGTCACCGGAGGGAAGACAGGACAGCGCCAGCTCCCACAGCTCGACGGCCTCGGCGTAGGCGAGCCGCTCCACGGTCTGCCGCGCCGCGTGCCCCGCGTGTTCGACGGCCCTGGCCGCCCCGCCGACCGAGGAGGCGGCGGCGAAGTGGTGAGCCAGCCGTACCGGCTCGACGCCCGGCGTCCGTTCGAGGCAGCGGCCGATCCTCAGGTGCAGCCGGGCGAGCGCGAGGCGGCTCAGGTCCGAGCAGAGCGCGTCACGCACCAGGGCGTGGGAGAAGCGGTAGTCGAGGCCGCCGGGCACCTCGGCCAGCAGCCCGGTCGCCACCGCGGGTTCGAGCAGGGACATCACCTCCTCGACCGGGACGTCCGTCACGGCTTCGAGCAGGCCCGCCTCCACGTCGCGCCCGGCGACCGCGGCGACGCCGAGCAACTCCCGCGTCCGTTCGGGGAGCCTGGCGACGCGCCGGCCGATGACGTCGCGCGCCCCGGGCGGCAGGGCGGAGGACAGTCCTCGCTCGCTCCTCCTGAGGCGCACCAGCTCACCCAGGTAGAAGGGGTTGCCGCCGCTGCGTTCCAGCAGCGCGGCGGCCAGGCCGGGGGTCTCCTCGACCCGGTGCCGCCGCAGGTACGCCGAGACCTCCTCCGCGCCGAACGGCGTCAGCTCGATCCGCTCCGTCTCCGGCTGCCCGGCCAGCGCGCCGAGCGTGTCGCGCAGCTGCCTGGGATGCTCGCCGGGTTCCGGGCGCAGCGTGGCCAGCACCAGCACGGGGCGCCGGGCCAGCTCGCCCGCGACGAAGCCGAGCAGCCGTAGTGAGGAGACGTCGGCCCAGTGCAGGTCGTCGAGGATCACGAGCAGCGGGCCGCCGGTTCCGGTCAGCGCGGAGACGACCGACTCGTACAGCTCGAACAGCGCGGCGTCGGGGTCGGACCCGCCCGTGAGACCGCCGGGCGGCCAGGACCCGGCACCGCACTCCCGCAGCACCTGCCGCCAGGGCCAGAAGGCGGGGGCGCCGCCGTCCAGGCAGCGTCCCCAGGCCACCGTGAAGCCCCGGGCCTCGGCCTCCTCGGCGGCGGCCTGGGCGAGCCTGGTCTTGCCGATCCCGGCCTCCCCGGTGACCAGCAGCACGCCGCCGGTGCCGCGCCGTACCGAGGCCAGCCGTTCCCCGACGGACCGGAGCTGGGCGGAGCGCGCGACCAGCTCCTCGCCCGCGGCGGGTGCGACGGTCCGCACGGTCACGGTCGGCGCGGGGGCCTCCAGTTCGGGGGCGTGCCCGAGCACCGCCTCCTCAAGGCGCCTGAGCCGGGGGCCCGGGTCGATGCCGAGGTCCTCGGCGAGCCGCCGTCTGGCCCTGCGCAGCGCGCCGAGCGCGTCGGCCTGCCTGTCCGCGCGGTACAGGGCGAGCGCGAGCAGCCTCCACGACCGTTCCCGGTAGGGGAACTCCTCGGTCAGCGCCTCCAGGGCCGGTACGTGCGCGGCGTCCTCGCCCAGGGCGAGCAGCGCCTCGAAGCGGTCCTCGACGGCCGTGGCCCGGATCTCGGTGAGCCGGGTGACCGAGGGCCTGGCGAAGGCCAGTTCGGCGAACTCCCCGAGCGGTTCGCCCCGCCACAGGGCGAGTGCCCGGTCGAGCGTCTGGCGGGCCTCGGTGTGTTCTCCCCGGGCAAGCGCGCGGGCGCCGTCCTGCGCCCAGGCGGTGAAGCGTGTCAGGTCGACCTGGCCGGGGGCGACGGCCAGCAGGTAGCCGGGCTCACGGGTGAGCAGCACCGAGGGCGGGGTGCGGGGCCTGCGGCCGGGTTCGAGGACCTTGCGAAGGTGCGAGATGTAGGCCTGGAGCGTGCCCGTCGCCCCGGAGGGGGCCTCACCGGCCCACAGCTCGTCGATCAGCCGGTCGAGCGGGATCACCCGGCCGGGGTCGAGGGCCAGCATCGCCAGTACGGCGCGTTCCTTACGGGTGCCCAGACCGAGCGGCCGGTCTGAGGCGTCGCGGACCTCCAGGGTGCCGAACAGGCGGAAGGTCAGCCCTGTTGTCATTTGCCCTCGTATGTCGGCTGTGGTGGTTCGCCACACCCTACGCTCAGAGGGGGGTCAGACGTCCCGGTAGCCCTCCCACTCGTCCTCGATCGCCGAGTGGACGACGGAGTCACGCCAGGTGCCGCGGGCCCGCACGTGGTGCCTGATCCTGCCCTCCTCGACCATCCCGGCCATCAGCATGGTGAGCTGGGCGGCGGTGTTCGCCGGAGACCTGGCGCCCCAGACGCGGTGCAGGCCCAGGTGCCGGAAGCCGAAGACCAGCAGCAGCCGGACCAGGTCGGTGCCGATGCCCCTGCCCCAGTGGTCGGGGCGCAGGCCCATGCCGATCTCGGCGCTGTGCGGGTGGTCGTGCTCGATGTGCAGCCTTCCGACGCCGATGGTCCGGCCCTCGGCCACGTCGGTCACCGCCAGGACGTACAGCCTGCGTGGTTCCGTCTCCGCGGCCCGCATCGCCTCGGCGACGATCTCCTCGACCTCCTCGCGCGTCCTGGGGTCGAAGGGAAGGTGCTCGGTCGCCGTGGGGTCGCCGTAGACGGCGTGCAGCGCGTCCACGTCGTCCACGGTGACCTCTCGCAGCCTGAGCCGCCTGCCCGGTATGTCAACGTGGCGCATGCGCAGACGCTAACGCCTTTCCGAGGTCCGCCGCCAGAGATCATTCCGCACGGCAACTATCCCATAGGTAACAAATGTCGCCGTACGCCCGGCTCAGTCGTGCTTCGCGGGGGAGAGGGGACGCCAGGGGACCGGGCTGGACAGGACCATCATGCTCGACGGGTGACCGTACGGCGCGAGCCTGTCGATCAGCTCCTCGAAGGCGATCATGGAGGCCGCGGCGACCCGGATCAGGCAGCAGGTGTCACCGGTCACCCGGTGCACCTCCAGGATCTCCGGCCAGGCCAGCGCCTGCTCGTCGCGGAGCACACAGCGCGGCCCGTAGCACGCCATCCTGATCAGCGCGGCCACCCCCCGCCCGGCCAGCGCCGGATTGACCCGCGCGTGGTAACCGGTGATCACGCCCGTCTCCTCAAGGCGCCGCACCCGCTCGGCGACGGCCGGGGCCGACATGTGCACCCGCCGGGCCAGCTCGCTGTAGGACAGCCGCGCGTCGCTCTGCAGCTCCGCCAGGAGTGTCCAGTCCATCGCGTCCACTATCACGCTCCGTTATCCGTTAACCGATCGGCTTCGTGACCTTCTGATCGGAAGGCGGAGGACGTCGACCGCCTTCCCTTATTATCCCGATGCTGGACAATGGTGGTGCACTTCAGAAAAGCCCCTCGCCGGAAGCGCGGGGCGGTGCCTCACCTTTCATATCACATGAGGTGACCGGTCGATTACCTGGAGAATTCCCATTGCCGCCCGCCGGCCGTCCCCCGGGGGAGCGAGGAGCGCAATGCCAGGGTGAGGGCCGTCAGCGCCGGGTGCGCCGAGGCCCCCCGCCGGAAGGCGATCCGGGTACGGCGACGCGTCGGCAGCTCGGTGAGCCGGACGTTCCCCGGCGGGTCGGCCGCCCCGAGCCCGGGCACGAGCGCGACCCCCTGCCCTGCGGAGACCATCGCGAGCACGGCGGTGAAGTCGTCGATGTGGTGGCGGATCCTGGGTGAGAACCCGGCCGTCTGGCAGGCCCGCATGGTCATCTCGTAGCAGAGCGTCCCCGGCTTCGACACGATCCACGGGGCGTCGTGCCGCTCGGCGAGCGAGTCGCCCGCCCGGTCGGAGGCCAGATACATCGGTTCGTCGAGCAGCGGCTCGGTGTCCAGCGTCAGGTCGGGCGCCGCGGGCACGAGGTCGTACTCGTGGATCAGCGCGGCGTCCAGGTCGCCCGACCTGAGCCGGGGGGCGACCTCGGCGGGGTCGATCTCGTCGACCATCGGCTCAAGACGCGGATGGTCGCGGCCGAGCGCGGCCAGGGCCGCGGGCAGGATCGTGCGGGTCGCGACCGGGAAGGCGCCGATCCTGATCGTTCCCGCCAGTCCGGTGCGGGCGGTCGCCAGCTCCGCCGCCGCCTGTTCGAGCCGCTCCAGCACGGCCTCGGCGTGCCGTACCAGGGCGGCTCCCGCGGGGGTGAGCGCCACCCGCCTGCCGGTCCGTTCGAGCAGCGCCACACCCGCCTCCCGTTCCAGCGCGGCCAGCTGCTGGGAGACCGCGGAGGGGGTGAACGTCAGGGCCTCGGCCACCGCGGCGATCGTGCCCCGGTGGGAGAGTTCGCGGAGCAGACGGAGACGGCGCACATCGAGCATCAGTTCAGCTTAACGGTTTCTGAAGGAAACGGAACTGGACCTGTATGGTCGTCGGCCGGAAAGCTGGGGACATGACTCTCAGCGGTGTTTACCTTCCCCTGATCACCCCGTTCGCCGGGAACGGCGAGATCGCCCTGGACGCCCTGGAGGACCTGGCGCGCGCCGCCCTTGAGGAGGGCGCCGCGGGACTGGTCGCGCTCGGCACCACCGCCGAGGTCGCCATGCTCGCCGAGGAGGAACGGCGGGCGGTCGTCGAGGTGTGCGCGAAGGTGTGCCGGGAACGGTCCGCCGAACTGATCGTCGGCGCGGGTTCGAGCGACACCCGGGGTTCGGCTGAGGCGCTGCGCGCCCTGAAGACCTGGCCCGAGGTGACCGGCGCGCTGGTCACCGTGCCCTCCTTCGTCCGCCCTTCCGAGGCCGGGGTGCTGGCCCACTTCACCGCCCTGGCCGAGCAGACGCCGGTGCCGATCGTCGTCTACAACATCCCCTACCGGACCGGCCAGTCCGTCGGCGCCGCCACCCTGCGGCGGATCGGGGAACTGCCCATGGTCGCCGGGGTCAAGCACGCCGTCGGCGGCGTCGACCAGGACACCCTCTCGCTGCTGGCGGACCCGCCGGAGGGCTTCGCCGTACTGGCCGGGGACGATCCCTACCTGTCGGCGCTGCTGGCCCTGGGCGGCTCCGGCGGCATCCTCGCCTCGGCCCACCTGCGCACCGGGCTGTTCGTCGAGCTGGTCGAGGCCTGGCGCTCGGGAGAGGTTGCCCACGCGCGAGCCCTGGGCCACCGCCTGTCCGCCCTGTCGGCGAGCGTGTTCACCGAGCCCAACCCCACCGTCATCAAGGGCGTGCTGCACGCCCAGGGACGCATCCCGACCGCCTCCGTCCGTCTCCCGCTGGTCCCGGCGGGCCAGGACTCCGTCGAGGCGGTGCTGCGCCTGCTCTGACGCCGCCCGGGCTCAGCCGCCCTGGCAGCCCGGGCACCAGAAGAGGTTGCGTCCCGCGAGCACCCCGGTCCTGACCTCGGAACCGCACAGGAAACACGGCATGCCCGCCCGCCGGTAGACGTAGACCTCGCCGCCGTGCTCGTCGACGCGGGGCGGGCGGCCCATCGCCTCAGGGGTGTGCTCCGGCCTGACCGTGTCGATGTGCCCCAGGCGCACTCCCTCGGCCATCAGCAGCACCAGGTCGTCCCAGATCGCCGTCCACAGCTCCCGGGTGAGGCCGCGCCCGGGCAGCGCGGGATCGACCCCCTGCCGGAACAGCGCCTCCGCGCGGTAGATGTTGCCCACGCCCGCCACGACCGACTGGTCCATCAGCAGCACCCCGACGGCCGTACGGCTGCGCCCGATCCGCCGCCAGGCGAGCTCGGGGTCGGCGTCGGCGCGCAGCGGGTCGGGACCCAGCCTGGCGTGCAGAGCCTTCTTCTCCACCGGGTCGATCAGTTCACAGGTGTTGGGGCCGCGCAGGTCGGCGTACTCGGCGGTGTTGCTCAGGCGCAGCCGTACCACGCCGGTCGGGGCGGGCGGCGGCGCCTGACCGAAGGTGTACTTGCCGTAGATGCCGAGGTGGATGTGGACCCACCGGTCGTCGTCGAAGCCCAGCAGCAGGTGCTTGCCGTGGGCGTCGGTCTCTCTGAGCACCCGGCCGTCGATCTGCGCCGCTCCGGCGGCGAACCTGCCCTGCGGGCTCAGCGCGCTGACGACCGTGCCGGCGAACACCTGCCGGTGCAGCCCGGCGAGCCGGTGAATGGTGTGTCCTTCAGGCATGGTCCACACATGGTACGGCCCCGGCGCTCCGCTCACCCACGGCGAAGGCGCAGGACGAGGGCGTGACCGGCCCACGACAGGGCGGCGCCGACGGCGTAGGCCACCAGGTCGGCGGCGCCGAACGTGCTGCCGAGGACCAGCCTGGCCAGCACGCTCGCCTCGGACAGCGCGGCGGGCACCGGGGTCAGCTGGGCGAACTCGACCGCCCAGCTGACGGCCAGGGCCCACGACGCGGCCCGGCCCGCCGGCAGGCGCGGCGCCACGACCACCACCAGCGTGTGGACGAGCACGGTGTACAGGGCGTCCCCGGCGTACTTGCCGAACCAGCCGCCGGTGACCGCGCGGACCGCGAGCCCGGCGGCGACGGTCACGACGGCCGCGGCCACGGCGGCGAGCCGGACACGGGTGGCGGGGGACAGGCGGGCGGGGAGGACTGGCACCCGCCCACCCTAGTGAACCGCTCACCCCAGCCGGGCGGCCCGCGTCTCCAGATAACGCCGCTCGGGCAGGCTGGTGGTACGGCGCGCCGCCGTCCGGTAGCGCTCCCTGGCGGCCTCCCGCTCCCCGGCCATCTCCAGCAGGTGGGCGCGCACCGCGTCGAGCCGGTGGTGACCGGAGAGCCGCCCGTCGGAGTCGAGCGTCTCCAGCAGGGTCAGCCCCGCCCTCGGCCCCCGGACCATCGCCACGGCGACCGCGTGGTTGAGTGTGACCACCGGGCCGGGTGAGAGCCGGGAGAGCAGTTCGTACAGGGCGAGGATCTGCGGCCAGTCGGTCTCCTCCGGGCACGCGGCCTCGGTGTGGACCGCGGCGATCGCCGCCTGGAGCTGGTAGGGGCCGACCGCGGAGCGGGACAGCGCGTTCGTGACGAGAGCGACGCCCTCCTCGATGCGGACGCGGTTCCACAGGCCGCGGTCCTGTTCGGTGAGCGGGACCAGGGCGCCGTCCCGGCCGGTGCGCGCGGGCCGCCGCGCGTCGGTGAGCAGCATGAGCGCCAGCAGCCCGGCGACCTCACCGTCGCCGGGCAGCAGCCGGTGCAGGGCGCGGGTCAGCCTGATCGCCTCCCCGGTCAGCTCCCCACTGTGCAGGTCGGGGCCTGAGGTCGCGGTGTGCCCCTCGGTGAAGACCAGGTACAGCACGTGCAGGACCGCCCGCAGCCGCTCGGCCCGTTCCTCACGCGGAGGCATGCCGAAGGGGATGCCGGTCGACCTGATGCGCTGTTTGGCCCGGCTGATGCGCTGGGCCATGGTCGCCTCGGGGATGAGGAAGGCCCGGGCGATCTGCGCCGTGGTCAGCCCTCCGACGGCGCGCAGGGTGAGCGCGACCTGGGAGGAGGCGCTCAGCGCCGGATGGCAGCACAGGAACAGCAGGGTGAGCGTGTCGTCCCGGACCGGAGGCCGCTCCTGCTCCGGGCTCGGCACGACCGACTCGTCGGCGGGCGCGCGGAAGGCGGCCGTGACCTCCCTGCGCCTGCGCGCCCGCTCGCTGCGCCACTCGTCGGCGAGCCTGCGGGAGGCCACCGTGACCAGCCAGCCCCTCGGGCTCTGCGGCACCCCCTCCTTCGGCCACCGTACGGCCGCGGCGAGCAGCGCCTCCTGAACGGCGTCCTCACACGCGTCGAAGTGCCTGTGGCGGCGGACGAGCGCGCCCAGGACCCGCGGCGCCAGCTCGCGCAGCAGATCCTCGACGTTCACATCCCGGCGGGGATCGTCAGTGACCACCTCTCCACCCTCGCCGCCGCGGGGCCGGGCTGTCGACTCCGCGTGTGCCGGTCTCAGGGCAGCGGGGGCAGGCGGGAGCCGTACAGCCAGGCGGACAGGACACCGTCGAAGGAGCGCGTCGTGTACTGCAGCGCCAGGTCCAGGAACGCCTCGGTGCTGACGTTCCCGTGCCGGTTGGCCGTGGTCCACTCGCGCAGCAGCGCGAAGAACATCCGGTCGCCCAGGATGCGCCGCAGCGCGTGCAGGGTGAGCGCGCCGCGCTTGTAGACGCGGTCGTCGAACAGCCGCCGCGCCCCGGGGTCGGCGAGTACGAAGTCCTGGGGAAGCGCGGACAGGCGCCGGTGCCAGCGCACCGCGTGAGCGTCGGCGCTCTCCTCGCCGCAGGCCTCCGACCAGATCCACTCCGCGTAGCAGGCGAAGCCCTCGTGCAGCCAGATGTCACGCCAGTCGGCGGCCGTCAGGCTGTTGCCGAACCACTGGTGCGCCAGCTCGTGGGCGACCAGCCGTTCCTCGCCGCGCCTGCCGTCCACGTGGTTGAGGCCGAAGATCGACATGCCCTGGGCCTCGATCGGGATCTCCAGCTCGTCGTTGACGACGACCGCGGTGTAGGAGCCGAACGGGTACGGGCCGAACCGCTCGGAGAAGACCGCGAGCATCCGCTCCTGCCTGCCGAAGTCGTTGCGGGCCCTGGCCGCCGCCCCCTGCGGAAAGGCCAGGCGTACCCCTTCTCCCGTCTCGGCCAGCTGGTAGCGGCCGATCTGCACGCTGGCCAGATAGGTCGCCATCGGCTCGGCCTGCTCGTAGACCCACGTGGTCGCCGAGGAGGCCCGCCGTCTGCCGGTCAGCTCGCCGTTGGCGATCACCGTGTACGGCGAGGCCGTCGTCACCGAGATCCGGTAGGAGGCCTTGTCGTCCGGCCGGTCGTTGCACGGGAACCACGAGGGCGCCCCGATCGGCTGGCTGGCCACGATGACGCCGTCGGTGAGCTGTTCCCAGCCCAGCTCGCCCCAGTGGCTGGCGACGGGCCGGGGAGCGCCCGCGTAGCGCACCTCGACGGTGAGCGGACCCGGTTCGATCCGCTCCCGTCCCTTCGGGGAGAGGTGCAGCTTGCCGCCGTGGTGGGCGAAGCGCGCCGCCCTGCCGTCGAGCAGCACCCCGTCGACGCGCAACGCCCCCAGATCCAGGGACAGGCGGGTGAGCGGCCGCAGCACCCGCGCCGAGATCCTGGCCACGCCGCCCAGCCTGTTGGGGCCGACCCGGTAGTCCAGGGAGAGGTCGTAGTGCTCGACCCGGTAGGCGTCGTCACCGTGCGAGGGAAAGTAGGGGGGACGGGGGGTGTTCGCGACCACGTACTTCCTGTGTGCCTTCCTGCGACGCGGGGACGCCTACGCGCGCTTGTGCCACGCCGCGATCGGGTTGCCGAACCAGCGGGTCGCCCGAGGCACCGACTCGCCGCGCATCACCAGGGACGCCGGTCCGACCGTGGTGTTCTCCCCGATCGTCGCCGCGGGCAGCACCACCCCGTGCGGGCCGAGCGTCGCCCCGTCCCGCAGAACGACAGTATCGATGCTCATGACCCGGTCATGGAACAGGTGGGTCTGCAACACGCAGCCCCGGTTCACCGAGACCCCGTCGCCCAGGGTCACCAGGTCGATCTCCGGCAGCCAGTACGTCTCACACCACACGCCCCGGCCGACGCGCGCGCCCATCGAGCGCAGCCACAGGTTCAGCGGCGCGGTGCCCAGCCACATCCTGGCGAACCAGGGCGCGGCCAGTACCTCGGTGAAGTTGTCCGCCAGCTCGTTGCGCCAGACGAAGGAGCTCCACAGCGGCCGGTCGCCCACCGTGATCCGGCCGAGCAGGACCCACTTGGCCACGGTGGTGACCGCGGCGGCCAGCACCCCGGCGCCGAGCAGGACCACCCCGCCCAGCAGCGCCGCGACCGCGAAGCCGTACGAACGGGTCAGCCACAGCAGGCACAGCGCCACGAGCACGGCGAGCGCGACCGTGCACATCGCGGGCACGACACGGCACAGTTCGACCGCGGCACGGGCGGCCCGCAGCCGGGCGGGCGGGTCGTAGGTGCGGCTGCGGTCGGTCTCCTCGGCGGTACGGCGCAGCTCGACCGGCGGCATGCCCAGGTAGGACGAACCGGCCTTGGCCTTCTTCGGCGCGGCGGACAGCACCGCGACCAGCCCGTCCTTGGGCACCTTGCGGCCGGGGGCGGTCATCCCCGAGTTGCCGAGGAAGGCACGCTTGCCGATCCGCACCTGGCCGACCCGCAGCCGCCCGGCGTCCAGCTCGTACGGCGCGACCATCGTGTCGTCGGCGAGGAACGCGCCGTCTCCGACGGAGGTCATCGAGGGAAGCGCCAGCACCGTGGACAGTTCGGCGTCCCGGCCGACCCGCATGCCGAGGGCGCGCAGCCAGACGGGGGTCGCCATGCTGGCGTACAGCGGGAACAGCCAGACCCGTGCCATCGACATCAGCCGCCCCGTCGCCCACGCCTGCCAGGCCTGGCGGCTGTGCACCGGGTGGCTGCCCGGCCGCAGGCCGATCGCGAGCAGCCGTACCAGGACCAGGATCGACAGGGCAGTGCAGGCCATCCACACGAGGGTGGCGACCGGCACCCGGTACAGCAGCTCGGCGGGCGAGGCCGGGGCCCCGCCCATCAGCACGACCAGCGCGGGCAGCGCGGCGACGACGGGAACCAGGCCGAGCAGCGGCGCGGACAGGCCGTAGACGGCGGCCCAGCGGGGGGAACGCGGCGGCCTGCTTCCCGGGGTGTGGCGAGCCTTGCCCATCCTGATCGCGGGAGCCCCGGCCCAGCGCTCCCCGGCCGGGACGGCGCCCGCGACCGCTGAGCCCGGAGCGACCTGCGCGTTCTTGCCGACCCTCGCGCCGGGGAACAGGGTCGAGCGGGCGCCGATCGTGGCGGAGGCGCCGATCTTGATCTCGCCGACCCGCACCCGGTCGCCGTCGATCCAGTAGCCGTTCAGATCGACCTCGGGCTCGACGGCGGCGTTCCTGCCCAGCTTGAGCATGCCGGTGACGGGCGGGGCGGAGTGCAGGTCGGCGTCCGCGCCCACCTGGGCGCCGAGCGCCCGCGCGTAGTGGGTCAGGAAGGGCGCGGCCGACAGCTCCATCACTCCGAGCCGTTCGGCGAACCGCTCGGCGAACCACAGTCTCAGGTGCGTCGAGCCGCCCCGCGGGTAGGAGCCGGGGCGCAGGCCGCGCAGCAGCAGCCTGGCCACGCCCGCGGCCAGCGCGATCCGTCCCGCGGGGGAGACGAAGAGCACCGTCCCGGCCAGCACCCACCACCACGAGACGACGGGCGCGCCGGGCACGATCAGATTGGTCAGCGCGACCAGGCCGACCAGCCAGCGCAGCACGCCCGCGGTGAGCAACGGCACGGTGAGCGCCGCCTGCACGAGCGAGGCGCGGCGCGGCATCGGCGCGACGACCCGCTTCGTGGTCGCCGTCTCCGTGGAGTCCCCGGCCGACAGGTGCGCGGCGAGCCGCCGCAGCGTCGGGTGCTCGTAGACGTCCCCGACGGTCACCGAGGGATGACGCTCCCGCAGCGCGGAGACCAGCCGGGCCGCGGCGAGACTGGTACCGCCCTCGGCGAAGAAGTCGCCCTCGGTCCCGCCGAGGACGTTCTGCCAGCACTCGGCCACCCACGGGTCCACGTCCACCTGCCGCTGCGCCTGCCGGGGCAGCGGCCAGGGCAGGGCGTCACGGTCGATCTTGCCCGAGGTGCGGGTCGGCAACTCCTCGACCAGCGCGATACGCGGGACCAGCGCGGCGGGCAGCGCGTCGAGCAGCCTCTTCCTGGCGTCCGCCTGGTCGAACCCCTCGCCGGGCACGACGTAGCCGACGAGCAACTGGTGCCCGCCACCGGTGGTGCGCACCGCGGCCGCGGCCCCCGCGACGCCGGGCAGCGCCTGCAGGGCGGAGTCGACCTCACCCAGCTCGATCCGGCGTCCGCCCAGTTTGACCTGTTCGTCCGCCCTGCCGACGAACAGCAGTCCCTCGGGCTCGGCCCGCACCAGGTCACCGCTGCGGTAGGCGCGCTCCCAGCCGAGGGAGACCAGCGGGGCGTACCGCTCGGCGTCCTTGGCCTGGTCCAGGTAGCGGGCCAGGCCGACGCCGCCGATGACCAGCTCGCCGGTCTCGCCCATGGGCAGCGGGTCGCCGCCCGCGTCGACGACGGCCAGCTCCCACCCGGCCAGCGGCAGGCCGATCCGCACCGGCCCCTCCCCGGTCAGCGGGGCGGCGCACGCCACCACGGTCGCCTCCGTGGGCCCGTAGGTGTTCCACACCTCCCGCCCCGGTACGGCCAGCCGCTCGGCCAGCTCGGGCGGGCACGCCTCCCCGCCGAAGATCAGCAGCCGGACGTCGTCGAGCGTCTCGACCGGCCAGAGCGCGGCCAGCGTCGGCACCGTGGACACCACCGTGATGCCCATCTCGGTCAGCCAGGGGCCCAGGTCCATGCCGGTGCGCACCAGCGCGCGGGGCGCGGGGACCAGGCAGGCGCCGTGCCGCCAGGCCAGCCACATCTCCTCACAGGAGGCGTCGAAGGCGACCGAGAGCCCGGCCAGCACCCGGTCTCCCGGCCCCAGCGGCTCGTCGGTCAGGAACAGGCCGGCCTCGGCGTCGACGAACGCCGCCGCGCTGCGGTGGGAGACCGCGACGCCCTTCGGCTTGCCCGTCGAACCCGAGGTGAAGATGATCCACGCGTCGTCGTCGGGGCCGGGAGGCGCGGCGGACTCCCGGCTCAGGGAACCGCCGAGGGGGCCGGAGATCGTGATCGCCGCGCCCTCGCCCACGACGGCGCTCACCGCGGCCTCTCCGAAGACCAGCTCGGCCCGCTCCTCGGGGTCGTCCGCGTCGACCGGCACGTAGGCCGCGCCCGCCGTCAGCGTGGCCAGGATCGCGACGTAGAGATCGACGGTGCCGGAGGGCACCCGGATGCCGACCCGGTCGCCGCGTCCCACGCCCGCCGCGCGCAGTTCCCGTGCCATCCGGTCCACCCGTTCGCGCAGGCCGGCGTAGTCGAGCCTGGTCCGCCCGTCGTCGAGGGCGGCGGCGTCGGGGTGGCGTCGCGTGGTCTCGTCGAGGATGTCGATCAGCGTGCGGGCGGGCGCGGCGGGCCCTCCCGAGAGGGTCGCCTGGGCCGGGGCGTGCTCGATGTCCACCGTGGTCGGATGCAAGGTCTCTCCAGTCGGACGACCGAGGCGCGCGCCGGATCACGCTCGCCGCATGTGGCTCCCTGTGAGTCCACTCGTTGCCGTCGCCATCCGACGATCCTAGAACACCCGCTATTCAGACATTTTCGGTCTTTTGGCGTTATGGCTGGTCAATGGGGGACCACGACTTCCCCAGGTCAAAGCGATCACGGGGTGCGGGGCCGTACGGGGAGTGTGATTCCTGCCACTTTCCGTGTGTGGTCCAGGATGCGTGCCGAGTGGCGTTGTCGCAGGTCCGAAGGCTTTCCCGGAAGTTAACCCGATTGTCGGCCGCTGTTCTTCCCGTTGTGTGTGACGAGAAACTCCCGCGCCCTGCCGCCCTCGTGGGCCCACGATGCCCCGTCGATCACCGAGGCAATTATTTGTTCACACTTTAGAAAGGCAGGGTTAATTAAAGGGAGAGGCGAACCGATATTTCCGGGCGTAGGGGATTGGGATCTTCCCCGGCGCCGGAGGACCAGGCCCCCGCCCCGGTCACACCTTCCGGGCTATCGTACGACGGCGCCGCGCAGCAGCGGCAGGACGTGCGCCCCGACCCGGTAGGCCTCCTCAAGGTGAGGCACCCCGCCCAGGACGAACGCCTCGACGCCGAGCCCGATCAGCTCGTCGAGCCGCGCCGCCACCTGCCGGTAGTCACCGACCAGCCCGAAGGCGGGGCCCGCGCGCAGCACGTGGAACCCGCCCCACACGTTGGGTGAGATCTCAAGCGCGCGGTAACCGCCCCGCGCGCCGTTCCCGCCGGAGCCGATGTCCTGACCCCGCTGCCAGCCGACGGAGTCGCCCAGCCCGACATAGGCCGGGGTCGCGGCGGGGCCGGGCCGCGACCAGCCGCGCTCGACCTCCTGCCAGGCCTCCTCCTCGGTCTCCCTGGCCAGCACGTCGAGCCGTACGGCGAACCTCGGGGCACGGCCGACGCCCACACTGTGCTCGCGCACCTGCTCGAACTTGGCGGCCAGCGCGGCCGGGGGCTCCAGCCAGGAAAGGTAGTAGTCGGCGTGCCTGCCCGCCGCGGCGATCGCCGCCTTCGACGAGCCGGTGAAGAAGACCTCGGGGAACGGCTGCCCGGCCAGCGCCGGGGGCAGGCCGCCACCCCGCACCCGGTAGAAGCGGCCCTCGTGGTCGTAGGAGTGGTCGGCGGCGTACCAGACCCCCCTGAGCACGTCGAGGAACTCCGAGGTGCGGGCGTAGCGGTCGTCGTGCTCGACCCTGTCCCCCCACCACAGCTGCTGCGGGCCGCCACCGCCCGAGATGACGTTGTAGACCGCCCGCCCGCCGGTGGCCAGCTGCAGGCTCGCGGTCATCCGCGCCGCCTGAACCGGGTGCAGGAACCCGGGCTGGAAGGCGATCATGAACCGGTAGGTGCTGGTCTCCCTGGCGAGCGCCGCCGCGGCGGCCCACGGGTCGTCGGTGTGCGGAAAGGAGGGCAGCAACGCCCCGACGAAACCGGACGCCTCCGTCGCCTTGGCCACCTCCGCCAGATAGTCGACGTGACTGTAGCCGTCGGGCTTGCCGTGCCTGAGGCCGGGCGCCAGCCCGCCGACCGCGCCGGGGGCGAAACCGCCCCGGCTCGCGGTCCCCTTCCTGCGCAGCGACGGCTGGTCGCCCTCCATGGCCATTCGCCAGTAGAAGTCAACCGGCATTATGGATCTCCTTAGCCAACAGCGGGAGCAGGTGTTCTCCCAGCCGGTAGGTCTCCTCCAGGTGCGGTTCCACCTCCAGGAAGAACGCGGAGACACCCCTGTCGAGGTAGCCGCGGATCGCCGCGGCGACGTTCTCGTAGGACCCGACCAGGCCGGCACCCCCGAAGCCGTGCCACAGTCTCGTACCGCGTTCCGGCTCGGGGAAGGTCTCCCGTGTTCCCGAGCGCAGGAGCCACAGCCGCAGGGCGTCCCTGCGCGCCTCGTCGTCGTCCTCCCTGGCCAGCACAGGCAGGCGCAGGCCGTACGCCAGGTCGCGGCCGAACTGGGCGGCGAGTGCCTGCAGTTCGGCGATCGCGGGGTCCAGGTCGTCCTCGGGGCCGAAGACGTGCAGGTCGGCGTGGCGGGCGGACAGTGACATCGCCTCGGCGGAGGTGCCGGAGAGCTGGACGCGGGGGAACTCCCGGCCGGAGAGGGGGAACAGCAGGCCTCCGCCGAGCACCTCGTAGAAACGCCCGGCGAAACCGTAGTCCTCCTCGTGCCACACCCCCCTGGCCACGGTGAGGAACTCCTCGGCGCGGGCGTAACGTTCCGTGCCCTCGACGAAGTCTCCCTGGGAGCGGGCCACCCGGGGGTCGAGGTCGACGGCCAGCCGCCAGTCGAGACGGTCGCCGGAGAAGCGTTGCAGCGACGCCGACAGCTTGGCCGCGTACACCGGGGTCGCGATTCCCGCGTGGAACTCCGCCGAGACCCGCATGTGCCGGGAACCGCGCAGCAGCCCTCCGGCCACGATCAGCGAGTCCTGTCCTGCGGGGTCGAAGGGCGCCAGTACCCCGCCCAGCCCGGCCAGCTCGGCCGCCCTGCCGATCCTGGCCAACCGCTCGTACGGCCCCGCCGCGCTGGGCCGTACGTCGGTGACGAACCCCGGCAACGTGGGAAAGGTGCTCGTGCCGTCCTCTGCGGGCAGGGTCAGATGGAACTCGGGTCTCACGTGCGAGCCCCCTGCTGAATCGCCACGGAAAACCTCGGAGCGGCGAAAGGGGACGTAAGTGCGTCACTCCGGTGCATACCGGAACGAACAGTCATCGAAATCCTTTCTGCGTAGGGACTTCAGGTTTCAGTCCTGCGGAAACGTGTTTCGGTGCTGCGCCCGGCGAGGAGGGCTCACTTTTCCCGCCGCCGGGCAGGGGTCCCCAGACAGTGATCGTAAGATAAAAACTCACAAAATCCACGAAGAGTCCGATATTTCCCACAAAAGATGGCGGTTGTGAGGCTTCAGGCACCCCTGTTCACTGCCGAAGCCTTCAGGGTCACCCGCCGCGCGCCGCCGCCAGGGCGAACCTCCACGGCGTCGGTCCGCGTCACGGGCTCCCGGCGGGGCATGACGACGGCGCGGCGGCAGGCCCCGCGATTCCGGGGATGAGCACTCCGCGGCAGACGTCCCCTCGATGCCCCGCAGGCTTTACGGACAGGGCGAAATCGACTTTCTCCACCGCGTCCTACCGGGCCCGGCCGCCGGCCGCCCTTCCGTGGCTCTGGGGGACCGGCGCGCTCTCCGGCCCTCGTGACCGAGGTGATCCCGGCTGTCGAGTACGGCTACGGCCTGGCGCTCACGCGGGCCTTCGAGACCCTCGTGGCGGGCCGCGAACGTCAATAAGGTGACGATTCCACCTGCGGGGTGCCGCGAACGAATCCGTCCGTTCTTCTCGTCGGTCGTATACGCCTGGGGATTTCCAGATCTCCGCCAAGATAGATAATGAGGCTTGTGAGATGAATTATCGGTTTAGTGAGCCTTTTTCATCTTCTGGCGCTGGGCCGCTGGTCACAGCATGATCGCGAGTTGCGGATTCGGCGTGTGACATAGAGAAACCCCTGTTAGACGGGTTGATCACCACAATCACCGCGTCCGAACCAGAGGTCTCTGCGTGCTCTTCTATCGCGCTGCCGTCGATTTGTCGCGTTCAACACTGAACTACGTTGCCGGGCTGATCCGCCGTCGTCGCAAGGCGATCGGGTCGACGTGGCGGCTGCTCAACCCCGGCCGGCAGGCCCTGCTGGTGCTGGTCTATCCGCGCAAGGACGAGACGTTCACCGAGATCAGCGCCGGCTTCGGGGGGTCGGCGACGACGGCCTGGCGGTACGTGGAGGAGACCGTCACGCTGCTGTCAGCCCGCTCACCCAAGCTCACACCGGCGTTGCGGAAGGCGAAGAAGGCCGGGCCGACCCACATGATCCTGGACGGGACGCTCATCCCCACCGGCCGCGTTCGGGCCGACCGCCCCACTTCTCCGGCAGGCATCGGATGCACGGGATGAACGTGCAGGTCATCGCAGCTCCGGATGGGGCGATCCTGTGGACGTCCGGCGCGATGCCGGGCAAGACCCACGACCTGACCGCCGCCAGAGCATGGGGCATTCCGTGCGAACCGGAGAAGGCGGGGATTCTCACCCCGGCCGACAAGGGTTACCAAGGGATCGGGGGCACCGTCGTCATCACCCCGTACAAGGGCAAGAACAAGCCGGAGCCCTCGTCTGGCTCCTGACCTCTTCTCCGACCGTCATTGGGCCGCCCCCCCCCGGCGAACGGCTGTGTGCCAAGGCTCTGTCCTGGTCGAGAGCAGCCCGGAGCCCGGCCGTCCGGTGAAACGGCCGGGCGGTTCGGGGGCCTCAGGCGGTGGTGCTGGTGATGACGGCGAACAGGGCGCCGTGGTGGTCGGCGAGCACGGCGAAGCAGCCGACGCCGGGCACGTCCGAGGCGGGCACGTGGACGGCCCCGCCGAGCTGCTCGGCCAGGGCCACGGTCGCCTCACAGGAGGCGACCTCGAAGTAGGGCAGCCAGTGCGGCCTGCCACCCTCCTGAAGCGGCATGAGCCCGCCCTGGTCGGCGTTCTCCCCCTCGGCGGGGGAGACCACGACGTAGGTCATGTCGCCGAACGGAGTCTCCTGGGCCCGCCATCCGAAGACCGCCTGGTAGAAGGAGCGGGCGGCGTCGGGGTTCGGGACGTACAGTTCGGTCCAGGTCAGGGAGCCGGGGACGGTGGCCAGGTCGAAACCCGTGGTCGCGATGGGCTGCCAGACGGCGAACTCGGCCCCCTCGGGGTCGGTGAAACCGGCCATCCGGCCCTCGCCGAAGACGTCGTGGGGACCGAAGCGCACCGTGCCGCCCGCCTGCTCGACGGCCTTGGCCGTGGCATCGGCGTCGTCGGTGCCGAAGTAGAGGGTCCAGGCGGAGGTCGCCCCCGCGTCGAGCGGCCCGACTGCGGCGACGGTCCTGCCGTCGAGCTGGAGGAAACCGTAGTCTCCGGCCTCGGGACCGGCGGCCTGGAAACTCCAGCCGAACAGGGAGCCGTAGAAGGCGGCCGAGGCCGCGACGTCGGGCGAACCCAGGTCGATCCAGCCGGGGGCGCCGGGGACGTGGTCAGTGGTGATCATGGCGTGCTTCCTGAGGAGGAGGATCAAGGACGTGTCCTCCGGAGACCACCACTGCGGGAAGGCGCCCCCTTCGGATCGCGCACAGCATCGCAGAGGCGACCGACAATTCCCGGCGCGCGATCAGAGGGCCCAGGTCGGCCGATATTCGACGTGCAATCTGCCCGAACGTCTCCGCCGGCCGAAGTCGATCTCCGCGCAGAAGTGGCCGTCCGGCCGCTCCGCCAGATGGGCGGGGGCCTCGGTGACCAGCGGACGGATCATGGTGGCGCCCGTGCGCAGGAACGCCTCTGGACCGCCGACGACGAAAAGCGTCCTGGCGGCCACGGCGAAGTGGAGATGGTCGTGATACTCCCGGTGGGCGACCCGGTCGTGGTCGATCATGCCCGCGTCGGGGAAGACGTCCCCGGGAAGCGACACGGTGTGCGGACGTCCCGTCCCCAGCCTGGCCCGTACGGCGGGCCAGCGCGACGGGGGGAACCGCATGGAGTGGTGGACGAGCACCAGGTCCAGGGGCTCCACACCGGAGTCAGGAGCCGGTTCCTCCGGCGGGAGGTTGGCCCGCATGGGCAGGTGGACCAGCGAGTGACGGGAACGCGCGGCCAGCCCCCACGCCACGGCCAGTACGGCCGCCGCCTCACCGTCCACATACATGGCCAGGGCCCAGCCTCCGTCGTCGAAGAGGAAGGCCCGTCGTGGTGGCCGGTCGGGCCACAGCACCCGGTACTCGTCGCGGCCGAGCCGTACCCGGCTGATCCGCATCCGCTGCCCCGTCCGGGAAGAGCGCGTCATCCGGGAAGGCGCAGGAACGACGGGGGAACGTGGTCGGTGAGCCAGACGCCGTTGGCGCTGATCCGGAACTCGTGACCCGCGGCCCGCATCGCCGCGGCGTCCACGACGAGGACGACCGGGACACCCCTGCGGGATCCGACCCGGGTCGCGGTCTCCCGGTCGGGGGAGAGGTGCACGTGGTGGCGGTTCATCGGCCGCAACCCCTCGGCGCGGATCGCGGCCAGGTTGCGCGCGACCGTGCCGTGGTAGAGGGTCGCGGGCGGCTCCGCCACGGGAAGGCCGAGGTCGACGGCGACGGAGTGGCCCTGGTTGGCCCGGATGCGGCCGTCCTCGATGACGTATCTCCGCTTGTCGTTGTCGGCGACGACCTGTTCCAGCTCGGCCGGGGAGAAGGGGAAGCCGTGCGCGGCGGCGGCCGTCAGGAGCGTGTCGACCTCGACCCAGCCACCGGCGTCGAGGGTGATCCCGATCCGCTCGGGCCGGTGCCGCAGGTGCTTGGCGAGATACTTGGAGATCCGCACCGTCCGCCGTTCGTCCATCACAGCCTTTCCAGGACGCCGCACCCGTGCTCCGGGCGGGCGGCCTTCACCGTTTCCCATGGATTCTCACGCGTCCGCGCGGGGCGGGCCAACACGTTTTCGCGCTCGCCCGCCCCGGCGTTCGTCCGGTCACCGGTCCCGGAGGAAGGCGAGCATCTCGGTGCGGGTGCCCTCGTCCGGCTCGACGGCCGAGGCCCGCCGTACCCAGTCCCGGGCCTGATCGGGTACGGCCTCCTCGGGCCAGGCGGACAGGGCGGCCAGGGCGGAGCGCCGGATCCGGGTGATCCGGTTGCGCAGCGCCACGTCGATCAGCGGCAACCCGGTACCGGGAAAGGCGTCCAGCCCGCTCACGACGGCTTCCAGAGACTGGTCCGGCCCGTACTCGTCGCCGAACCCGTGATGTTCGCCGGGCCCGTTCGCCAGGCCGGGCAGGGGGAGGAGCCGCTCGGCCAGGCGGCTGAGCCGTTCGGCCTGCGGTGGGGAGGCGAGGCGGACGGCCCGGTACCAGGTGAACTCGTCCAGCGGTTCGATCTCCAGGTGGTCGATGATCTGCGGGATGACGGACAGCCGTAGCCGTCCGGCCGCCCACAGCGCGTCGCCGAAGTCGGCGCGGTACGGGTCGCCCAGATGCGCCAGCACCGTGTCGCTCCACGGAGGTTCGGCGGCGAGCTCCTCGTAGCGGCGGAGCAAGGCGGCCCAGGGGGAGTCGCCCGGAGACGTGCGGAGGAAGGCCAGGACGCTGAGCAGGCTGTTCAGCCTGCCGAGAGTGGCCTGCCGGGTGGCGAGGAGTTCGGCGAAGCGGCGAATGACGGGCAGGGCGTCGGGGTAGTCGTCCATGTCCTCGGCCGGCCCGCCCTGTGCCAGGGCGGTCAGTATGTCCCCCGCGCCGTCGAGCAGGGCGTCGTCGACCTCCGCTTCGAGGAGTTCCGAGTACAGGTCACCGGTCGTGGCCGCGAGGTGGGCCAGGTACTCGTTCATGATGTCGTTGCGGAAGCCGTACCGCAGCAGCCAGGCCTTGATCTCCGGATCGTCGCAGTCCTTCGTGGGAGGAGAGCCGGATGACGGGACGAACATCGGCACCGGCGAGGGGATCGGCCGGAAACGACAAAAGCCCCAGACTCTCGGCACGCGCCGTGAGCTGGAGCTTTGTCTGTCCGCCGACCAGGCCGGGCCTGGCGGTGAATTCTGGTGGACGATACAGGGATTGAACCTGTGACCTCTTCCGTGTCAGGGAAGCGCTCTCCCGCTGAGCTAATCGTCCTCGTTGAAGAACCAGAGGTGGAGACGGGATTTGAACCCGTGTACACGGCTTTGCAGGCCGTTGCCTCGCCTCTCGGCCACTCCACCGGAGTGAGAGCCCGAAGACCCTTCGAGCGGAAGACGGGATTCGAACCCGCGACCCTCACCTTGGCAAGGTGATGCTCTACCACTGAGCCACTTCCGCGTGTTTTCGCCGGGTGTTTTCCCTGCGGCAACGAGAGAACTCTAGCGGGTTTTCCGAGTGCTTGCGTAACCGCGGTCAGCCGGGGCCGCGGAGACGCGGCGAAACCACGCTCGACGGCGGGCAGGTGATCCGCGGCCGCAGGAGCGTCCTGTCCTCCACCGTCGGCCACTGTCGGAGTGGGTCCGCCCTGTCCAGGCGGAATTCGTCCCATCGGGCTCAGTGCGGTAGAAACACCAGGTGGAGTCGTTGAAACTGGGGTCGCTCGAGGTCTGGCCTCCGGTGGTCCTCGCCCCCATGGCGGGCATCACCAACGCGCCGTTCCGCACGCTGTGCCGGGAGCAGGGCGGGGGGCTGTTCGTCTGCGAGATGATCACTACCAGGGCGCTGGTCGAGCGCAACGCCAAGACGCTCAAGATGATCCGCTTCGGCCCCGGCGAGAGTCCGCGCAGCCTTCAGCTCTACGGGGTCGATCCGGCGACCGTGGGCAGGGCGGTCCGCATGGTCGCGGAGGAGGACCTGGCCGACCACGTCGACCTCAACTTCGGCTGCCCGGTGCCCAAGGTGACCCGGCGAGGCGGCGGGTCGGCGCTGCCGTACAAGCGGAACCTGCTGCGGGCCATTCTGCGTGAGGCCGTGCGCAACGCGGGGACGCTGCCGGTGACGATGAAGATGCGCAAGGGCATCGACGACGACCACCTCACCTACCTGGACGCCGGGCGCATCGCCGTCGAGGAGGGGATCGCCGCGGTCGCCCTGCACGGCCGTACGGCGGTGCAGCACTACGGCGGCACGGCCGACTGGGACTCCATCGCGCGGCTGAAGGAGGCGGTGACCGAGATCCCGGTGCTCGGCAACGGCGACATCTGGAGCGCCGAGGACGCGATGCGGATGATGGCGCGGACGGGCTGCGACGGTGTCGTCGTCGGCCGGGGCTGTCTGGGGCGTCCCTGGCTGTTCGCCGACCTGGCGGCGGCGTGCGCCGGTGGCGCCGAGCTGGCCAGGCCGACGCTGGGACAGGTCGCCGCGACGATGGACCGGCACGCGACGCTGCTCGCCGAGTGCTTCGGCAGCGAGCAGCACGCCGTCGCCGACTTCCGCAAACACGTCGGCTGGTACCTCAAGGGCTTCGTGGTCGGCGCCGACCTGCGCCGCCGCCTGGCCACCGCGGAGACCCTGGACGATCTCAGGCGGGGGCTGGCCGAGTTGGACCCCGGCCAGTCCTGGCCCGAGGGCGCCGACACCCCGCGCGGCAAGACCCATCCGCGTGAGCGCGTCCACCTGCCCGCCGGCTGGTTGGACGACCCCTACGAGATCGTCGTCCCGGACGCCGAGCTGGAGGTCTCGGGCGGCTGACCGGAGCCCACGGCCCAGGCCCGGTCAGCCGACCGTGTCGACCGGGCCGCCGCTGCGCCAGTAGACGTTGTTCTCCCGGCTCAGCAGCCCCTCGTCCACCAGATAGCGGCGCAGCGCCGCGTAGTCGTCGTGGAAGGCGCGCAGCGTGACGTCCACGTCCTTCTCCGGGTAGCGGACCCCGGGTTCGAAGACCTGGACGATGTAGTTCAGCACGACCAGCTGCTTGTCCCGTTTGCTGGGGATCGCCCTGAGCCGTCCCTCGACGAGGAAGGACCGCAGAATCCTCTCCTCAGCCGAGACCGCGGGCTCGGCGGGCTTGGCCGAGGCGTGCAGCAGCTCACGGAACCGTTCCCGCCGCGCCTCCCAGTTCCCCTTCTCGTCCCGTACGGCAAGCCCGCCACGCTCCAGCCTGTCCAGCGCCCGCCGCACGACCTGCCTGTCGGGCCCGGCCTCCTCGGGGGCGCCTCCCAGGACCAGGGTGGAGAACACTCGCAGCGTGTCCTCCTGGTAGAGCAGGCCGAGCACCTGCCTGATCGCCTCGTCGCTCATGCCCCCATTCTTGTCGGTCCCCTCTGGTAGTTCTGCACCATGCACAGTCGCGGAGTGAGCCCTGATGAGTTCCTGCGGATCGCGTCCTCGCTGCCGGAGGTCGAGCTGGTCCAGCACAGTGAGGAGTGGGTCGGGCTCAGGGTGAGGGGCAAGGGCTTCGGCTACCTGTCGGAGGCCAAGCAGAGCGCGCAGCTCAAGGCGACCCTGGCCGAGCAGGCGGCGATGGTCGGCGAGAGTCCGGAGGTCTACGGCCGGTCGTGGACCAGCGGTCAGTTCGGCTGGGTCGAGATCCGCCTGTCGCTGGCCGACCCCGAGGAGCTGACCGAGGTGGTCACCGAGGCCTGGTGCCTGACCGCTCCCCGCTCCCTGGCCGCCGACCACGAGCGCCGCCTGGGCCTGGTCCCCCTGTCCCCGGACCTCGTGGACGACTGAGAACCCCGTTACAACCGATTCAGGCCGATCACATGCACGACAGCGCGGCCCTCCTCGTCGGAGGCGCCCAGGTCGACCTGGGCGTCGATGCCCCAGTCGCCGTCGCCCGCCGGGTCGGCGATGACCTGGCGGACCCGCCAGAACTCCTTCTCCTCCTCGATGCGGAGCAGGCCGGGGCCACGGGCGTCGGGGCCGGTGCCGATCTCGTCGTGGTCGTCGTAGTAGGCGTCGAGCGCGGCTCCCCAGTCGACGTCGGGGGCCAGCTCGGCCAGTTCCTCCTCCCTCTCCACGGCGGCCAGCTCGACCAGCCGGAACATCGCGTTGCGCACCAGCACCCGGAAGGCGCGGCTGTTGGCGGTGACGGGCTTGGTCTTCTCCTCAAGGGAGGGCGCCTCGATCTCGCCGGAGGGGTTCTGCAGCTGCTCCCACTCGTCCAGGAGACTGGAGTCGACCTGCCGGACCAGTTCGCCGAGCCATTCGATGAGGTCGATGAGGTCCTCGGTCTTGAGGTGCTCGGGGATGGTCCGTGACAGGGTGCGGTAGGCGTCGGCGAGATAGCGCAGTACGGTGCCCTCCGACCTGGCCAGCTCGTAGAACTGGACGTAGTCGGCGAAGGTCATCGCCCGTTCGTACATGTCCCTGACGACCGACTTCGGGCTGACGGTGTAGTCGCCGACCCAGGGGTGACCGCGGCGGTAGGTCTCGTAGGCGCCCAGCAGCAGGTCGGCGAGCGGCATCGGGTAGGTGACCTCGTTGAGGAGCTCCATCCGCTCCTCGTACTCGACGCCGTCGGCCTTCATCTGCGCGACGGCCTCCCCCCTGGCCTTGTTGAGCTGGGCGGACAGGATCTGCCTCGGGTCGTCGAGGATGGACTCGATGATCGAGACCATGTCCAGGGCGTAGGAGGGCGACTCCATGTCCAGCAGTTCGAGGCTGGCGAGGGCGAAGGTGGACAGCGCCTGGTTGAGTGCGAAGTCCTCCTGCAGGTCGACGGTGAGCCGGGCCATCCTGCCCTGTTCGTCGGCCTCGGGAAGCTTCTCGACCACGCCGCCGGCCAGCAGGGAGCGGTAGATCGCGATGGCCTGGCTGATGTGCCGCCGCTGCAGTTTGCGGTCCTCGTGGTTGTCGGTGAGCAGGTGTTTCATCGCGGCGTAGCAGTCGCCCGGCCGGTTGATCACCGCCAGGAGCATCGCGTTGCTGACCTTGAACCGGGAGGTCAGCGGTTCGGGTTCGGCGGTCTGCAACTTCTCGAAGGTCTCCTCGCTCCAGCCGACGAAGCCCTCCGGCGGCTTCTTGCGGGAGTAGCCGCGCCGCCGCTTGGGGTCGTCGCCGATCTTGGCCAGGGCCCGTTCGTTCTCGATGACGTGTTCCGGGGCCTGGCAGGCGACGTAGCCGATGGTGTCGAAGCCCGCCCGGCCCGCGCGTCCGGCGATCTGGTGGAACTCGCGGGCGCGCAGCCGCCGTACCTTGTTGCCGTCGTATTTGCTCAGCGCGGTGAACAGCACCGTCCTGATCGGCACGTTGACGCCGACGCCGAGGGTGTCGGTGCCGCAGATGACCTTCAGCAGGCCCGCCTGGGCGAGCCGTTCGACCAGTCTGCGGTACTTGGGCAGCATTCCCGCGTGGTGCACGCCGATGCCGTGCCGTACGAGACGGGACAGGGCGCGGCCGAAGCGCGTGGTGAACCGGAAGTTGCCGATCATGGCGGAGATGGCCTCCTTCTCCGCCTTGGTCGACATGTTGATGCTCATCAGGGCCTGTGCCCGCTCCATGGCCGCGGCCTGGGTGAAGTGGACGACGTAGACCGGGTACTGGTTGGTGGTGAGCATCTCCTCCAGGGTCTCGTGGAGGGGGGTGAGCCGGTAGGAGTAGACCAGGGGCACCGGGCGCTCGGCGTGCTTGACGACCGCGGTCGGCCTGCCGGTGCGGCGGGTGAGGTCGGCCTCGAACCTGGTGACGTCGCCCAGCGTCGCCGACATCAGGATGAACTGCACATTCGGCAGTTCGATCAGCGGCACCTGCCAGGCCCAGCCCCGGTCGGGTTCGGCGTAGAAGTGGAACTCGTCCATCACGACCTGGCCGATGTCGGCCTGGGCGCCGTCGCGCAGCGCGACGTTGGCGAGGATCTCCGCGGTGCAGCAGATGACGGGGGCGCCGGGGTTCACGCTGGCGTCCCCGGTCATCATGCCGACGTTCTCGGTGCCGAAGATCGCGCACAGGTCGAAGAACTTCTCCGAGACCAGGGCCTTGATCGGCGCGGTGTAGAAGGTGCGCACGTCCCGGGTGAGCGCGACGAAGTGCGCTCCGGCCGCGACCAGGCTCTTTCCCGAGCCGGTCGGGGTCGACAGGATCAGGTTGTTGCCCGAGACGACCTCTATCAGCGCCTCCTCCTGGGCGGGATAGAGGGTGAGCCCACGCTCGGCGTTCCACTCGACGAAGGCGTCGAAGATGGTGTCGGGGTCGGCGTCGATCTCTTCTGGCAGGCGATCTACAAGGCTCACGGTTCAATACTGCCGAAGAACTGGAGGTGGTCGGACCGGCCCGGCGGCCACCACGCGCCGGAACCGCCCCACTTAATCACGATAAATCGGGATTTGACGGGGTGTTGAAACCGGGGAGTGGCCGAGCAACAAGCCCGTCACCAGCATGCCCGTCCCCACCATCGGCACCGGCCCGGGAACGAAGCCCATCACGGTGAAGATCAGCAGCCCCGCCCCGGTCAGCGCCCCGGCCACCACGATCCTGGCCGTCCCGCCCCGGTACGGCGAGGCCGCGCCGGCCGCCTCGAACCTGGCGAACCCCCGCAGCAGCGGCCACAGCGCCAGGACGAGCACGAGCAGCCAGTGCGGCCATCCGGACAGCCACGCGGACGTCCCCGGCTCCGGCGTCGAGACACCGAGACCCACCACGACCACCGCGGCCACCACGAACAACGCGCTCATGTGCCACAGGTAGACGGTCATCATCCTGGAACCGGCCCAGCGCAGCGCCCTGGCGACCCCCGGCCATCCCGCGAACTCCGTGATCCACGGGCGCAGCGCGGCGGCGAGCCCGATCTGGCCGACGCCGACCGCCAGCAGCGCGATCGTCGGCGGCGCCATGTTCGAGACGGCCGCCCCCGGCATCCCGATCATGCTGCCCGGGTACGGGCCGAAGGCCACCAGGGCGGCCGCCGTGCCGTACCCGGCGAGTGCCAGCAGCCAGGGGCGGCCAAGGCGCCCGTCGGCGTAGAGGAAACCGAGCTGGTGCACGGCCAGCCAGACCAGTCCGACGTTGACGAACCCGATCACCTCAAGCCCGCTGGTGAAACGCGCGACGTCGACCACCACGGCCCCGGCGGACAGGGCCACGGGCACGCGCCAGCCGTACACCATGTTGAGCCTGAGCATCCGCGGGGTCAGCGCGACCACGACCAGGTAGACCGCCAGGAACCACAGCAACTGCCCGGCCAGCCGCGCGGCCGTGACCACCGGCTGCTGCGGAACGCCCAGGGCGAGCAGCAGGTGCGGCAGCGGGATCCAGACCGCGGCCAGCGGCACAACGGGCAGGGCCAGCCTGCGCAGCCGCGCCGCCAGCCAGACCGGGATCGTCTCCCCACGCCGTACGGCCGCGCGCCAGCTGATCGCGTTGGCCGCGCCCCCGGCGAAGAACACCAGCGGCATCACCTGGCTGATCCAGGTGATCGCCCACGCCCAGCCCGTCGCCAGCGCGTTCCCCGTGGTGATCCGGCCCTCGGCGAACGAGAGCACCGGCATGCTCCAGTGCTGGAGCACGACCAGGGCCATGCCGAACACACGCAGGACGTCCAGAAAAGGGTCACGTCCCGGAGGAGGCGGTGCGGAGCGGGCCGTCGAACGGGGGGCGATGAGGGTCACGGGGGTCTCGATTCTCGGGAGAACTCGGGGAGGGGCCGGTGAGACGACCCTCCCGCGCGGCCCCGTGCCGGCGCAGTAACGCACGCATCCGTCTTGACCTCGCCGTCACCCCCCTGCCCGGGGTAGGGAAAACCCCACCTCTTGACACCGGCACGCAGGGTCGAAGGACCGCTACGGCGCTCATACGGTTGGCGGCATGAGAACCGTCTTGCGCCGCATCGGCTCCGACACCCGATATCTGATCGCCGGGTTCCCGCTTTCCCTCGTCTTCTTCGTCCTGGCGGTGGTGGGTTTCTCCGCGGGCGTCGGAACGGTGGTCGTCTGGGTCGGTCTGCCGATTCTGGCGGGAACGCTCATGATGGCGCGTGGCATGGCCGATGTGGAGCGGCGGATGCTGCCCGAGATACTCGGCCGTCCCGTGCCCAGGCCGCGTTACCGGCCGGCACCGGAGCGCGCCGGAGCGTTCCGCCGCATGGTGAACCCGCTGACCAGCGGGCAGTCGTGGCTCGACCTGCTCTACGGCATCGTGTCCCTCCCGCTGGCCATCCTGACCTTCGTCGTCGCGGTCGTCTGGTGGGCGGGCACGATCCTGGGGCTGACCTACCCGATCTACGGATGGGCCATCGCCAGGATGCCGGACAACCACGGACTCGCCGAACTGCTCGGGTTCGGCGACAGCGCCGTGGTCGAGGTGGCGTTCAACACCGCCATCGGGGTGCTGTTCGCCGTCACCCTGCCGTTGATGCTGCACGGCGCCGCGCTGGTGCGGGCGGGCCTCGGCCGCGCCATGCTGACCGGCGTCGCCGAACTGCACGAGCGCATCGACGACCTGGCCCAGGGCCGGGCGGCCGCGGTCTCCGCCGAGGCGAACGCGCTGCGCCGTCTCGAACGCGACATCCACGACGGGCCGCAGCAGCGCCTGGTCTCCCTGGCCATGGACCTGTCCCGGGCCCAGCGCCAGCTCAAGCGCGACCCGCAGGCGGTCGAGGAGATGCTCAGCCAGGCCATCACCTCGACCAGGGAGACCCTGGACGAGCTGCGGGCCCTCTCCCGGGGCATCGCGCCCCCCATCCTCACCGACCGGGGACTGGCCCCCGCCCTCGCCGCGCTGGCCGGCCGCTGCACGATCCCGGTCGAGCTCGACATCCAGATCACCGGCCGCTTCGCCGCCGCCATCGAGAACACCGTCTACTTCGTGGTCGCCGAGTCCCTGACCAACGTGGCCAAGCACAGCCACGCGAACGTCTGCACGGTGACGCTGAGCAAGGCCGGTGGCGTCCTCATGCTGACCATCGGGGATGATGGGGTCGGCGGTGCGCACACCGCCAAGGGACATGGCCTGTCCGGCCTGACCGACCGTCTCAAGGCGGTCGACGGGACACTCGCGGTCGACTCACCGCTGGGCGGGCCGACGGTGATCGTGGCGGAGGTTCCGTGCGGGTAGTCGTGGCCGACGACGCAGTCCTGATCAGGGAGGGCCTGATCAGGCTGCTTGAGGAGTTCGGATGCGAGGTGGTGGCGGCCGTCGGCGACGGTGACCGGCTGATCGAGGCCGTCGCCGAGCACAGGCCCGACGTCTCGGTCGTGGACGTCAGGATGCCTCCGAGCTTCACCGACGAGGGCCTGCGGGCGGCCGTCGAGGCGCGCAGGCGGGTGCCGGGCGCGCCGGTGCTGATCCTGTCCCAGTACGTGGAGGTCTCCTATGCCGACGACCTGCTCGCCGACGCCAGGGGCGCGGTCGGCTATCTGCTCAAGGACCGGGTCGTCGACGTCGACGACTTCATGGCGGGCCTGCGCGCGGTCGCGACCGGGGGCACCGTCTTCGACCCGCAGGTGGTGGCGCAGCTGATGGTACGGCGCCGCCGCGACGACCCGCTCGCCCAGCTCACCCCGAGAGAGCGCGAGGTACTCGGCCTGATGGCGGAGGGCAGGTCGAACCCGGCCATCGGACGTCAGCTGGTGATCAGTGACGGCGCGGTCGAGAAGCACATCCGCAGCATCTTCGCCAAGCTCGGCCTCTACGCCGAGGACGGCGACCAGCATCGCCGCGTCCTGGCCGTCCTGGCCTACCTGCGCTCCTAGGAACATGCGGGCCCACGACCTGTCCGCCGGAGAGGCGGTGCTGGCCCGGGTGCACGGCGTCGCCCGTGAGGCGGCCCGCCTGTACGGCCTGCCGGACGCCGAGGTCACGCTGATCAACGTGTCGGAGAACGCCACCTACCGGATCGACGACCCGGTGACCGGGGAACGCCGGATCCTGCGGGTGCACCGGCTCGGCTACCACTCGGCCCCGGCCATCATGTCGGAGCTGGCGTGGCTGGAGGCGCTCAGACGTGAGGCCGGGGTCAGGACCCCCGAGGTGATTCCCACGCCCGGGGGACGGCGGGTGCTGACCGTTCCCGGCGCGCAGCCCCGCGACTGCGTGATGTTCGAGTTCCTGCCGGGCGCAGAACCGCCCCAGGACGACGCCCTGGTGGCCGGGTTCGAGCGGCTGGGCGCGCTCACCGCGCGGATGCACCGGCACGCGCGCGCCTGGCGGCCCCCCGCCTGGTTCACCCGTTTCCACTGGGACCACGACGCGGCCCTGGGCGTCGAGTCGCGCTGGGGCCGCTGGCGGGACGGGGTGGGCGTCGACGACCGGGCCCGTGCCGTACTGGGGCGGCTCGACGCGCGGCTGCGGGAACGGCTGCGCCGCTTCGGCCGGGGCCCGGAGCGCTACGGCCTGATCCACGCGGATCTGCGCCTGGCCAACCTGCTGGTGACCGGTGGCGGGGAGCCCAGCGTGATCGACTTCGACGACTGCGGTTTCGGGTGGTACCTCTACGACCTGGCCGCGGCGCTCAGCTTCATCGAGCACGACCCCAGGGTCCCCGAACTGGTCGACGCCTGGCTGCGGGGTTATCGCGCCGTCACCCCCCTGCCCGCGCGGGACGAGGCGGAGGTCTGGACGTTCGTCATGTTCCGCCGTCTGCTGCTGGTCGCCTGGATCGGCACGCACACCGGCGTGGAGACCGCAGCCGAACTCGGCGCCGCCTACACCGAGGGAACCTGCGAGCTGGCCGAGCGCTACCTGTCCGGGAGGCTGTGAGGCCCGCGGCAGCTGTCGCACCTTCCGGCCTCGCCGTACTCGCGGAAGACGAGCTGGTCGGGCGCGATCAGGTTGACGCCGTGGATGAAGTTCGCGTGGATCTCGGGGACGCGGGTGATGGTCCTGACGACCGCGTTGGCGACCAGATGACCGGAGATCCCGGCGGAGGCGGCCGTGACGCCGGGGCCGCCGAGGTCGACGGACAGGCCAAGGGAGTCGGTGTGCAGCGGGGTCTGGAGGTTCCTGTGCCGTTCCTGCGCCTCGATGACGCACTCGTAGCAGAGCCCGTGTCCGGGCAGGAAGACGCCGACCGTCACGAAGGGGCCGTTGTAGCCGCCGCCGACCCACGGCAGCCCGGCGGCCGCGCACGCCCGGCTCGTCCACACCCTGATCCCGCCGGGCCCGCCGGGTTCGTCGGCGCACAGCGCCACCACGTCGTAGCCGTCCATCAGCCGGGCCAGATCCTCCTGGGAGGTGGTCCGCGCCCGCTCGCCGGTGATCCGCACGTCGGAGTTGAGGGCGCGCAGCCGCTCCAGGGCGGTCTCGGCCTTCGGCCTGCCCACGTCCCGTTCGGAGTAGAGGACCTGCCGGTTGAGGTTCGACAGTTCGACCAGGTCGGGATCGACGCAGTGCAGGGTCCCGACGCCGGAGGCCACCAGGGCCTGCGCCGCCGTCGCCCCGGTGCCGCCCAGGCCGATCAGGAGGACCCGGGCCTGGCGCAGCCGCAGCTGAGCCTCCCAGCCGTGCTCTCTCGGGGTGAGGTCGGCCCAGCGGAAGAAGGCGTGGCTGCGGCTGTAGCGCTCCCTTTCGCGGGGGGACAGCTCCTCGGGCGCGCTCGCCCCCGCGTCCTCGACGTGACCGGAGCGGATCAGTTCGCCGACCAGCTCGGCCGCCTCGGCGGCGGGCAGGCCGGTCAGGAGCCCGGCGATCTCGGCGGGGCTCCGGGTGCCGTCCATCGCCCGCAGCGCCTCCCACACCAGGCCGTCCGGATCCTCGATCTCCTCCGCCACCCCGTAGACCTGGCCGCCGATCCGGATTCTGCCGTCCGCCAGCCGGTAGGCGGTGTGCTCCTTCTTCACTCTCGGTAACCGCACGGCCTCCCCCGGAGGACCTCACTGGGCCGGTCCGGCGTCACTCGGGAGACACCGGACCGGCCGGAACCCTAGGTGTCAGTTGCCACTGGAGTTGCTGGCGACGTTACCGGCCATCTCGATCTTGTCGAGCCTGCGGATGCGGATTCTTCTCTTGATCTGTGCCGCACCCGCGGTGGGCCTCGGGCTCTTGTCGTTTCCGGCCATCACGCACTCCATCCGAATCGGTCGTGCTGGTCTTTCCTTCGAGCTGTCCCGCCTTACTGATGATCATAATGGGAGGCGACGGAAACGACTTCAACCCTCTTTCTCGCTTTAGTGGGATTTGGACGGTATTTACTTCTGAAGTATGTCGTTCCCGAAGTCATGAAGGCCGTCAATGGCAGAGCGACACCCGCGAAACCGGCCATCAGAAGAACCGGCGCGCTTCCCAGAGCCGCCTCGGCGGGGCCGGTGAGAACCAGGCCGAGAGGAGTGAGCGCGGAGGCGGCGATCCAGTCGAGCGAGACCACGCGCGCCAGCCGCTCCGCGGGCACCTCGTGCTGGAGCGAGACCACCCACTGCACGGAGAAGACCTCGATCCCGAACCCGGCCAGGGCGAAACAGGCGTAGACGATCCACGGGGCCTGCGAGAAGCACAGGGCCGGAGGCACCAGCCCGTACGCCGTCAGCCCCGTGATCGCCGCGAGCCCCGGCCGCCGGGGCTTCCAGAGCATGCTGAACACCCCTCCCGCCAGGCCGCCGACGGAGAGCAGGGCGAGACCGGTCCCGTAGAAGGCGTCGCCCCCGAAGCTCTCCCTGGCCAGGACCGGGAGCAGGACCTGCGCCGGGGCGATCGTGAGCATCGACTGCAGCGCGGTCACCACGATGACGGTCCCGATCCAGCGCCTCAGCCAGACCTCACGCACCCCCTCGGCGATCTCCCGCCAGGCCGAGGCCCTGGCCGTACGGACGACCACGGGCTCCCGCAGGAGGACCAGGGCGCACAGGCTGAACGCGAAGGCCCCCAGGGCCGCCACGAAGGCCGCCCTGACCGGGGCCGACGAGACCAGGAGGGCGCCGAGGCCGGGACCGGCGATGGCGCCGACACGCCAGGAGACGGCGTTGAGGGCCGCCCCCGCGGGCCGCTGCTCCGGGGTGAGCACCGACCCGAGGCACGCCTGGAAGGCGGGGCGGAAGAAGGCCTCGGCCGCCCCGGCGAGGAAGACCATCCCGCCGAGCACCCAGGCCGAGGTGACGCCCGCCAGGCCGGCCATGACCACGCAGCACAGGAACACCTGCGAGGCGAGCATGACGTGCCGTCTGGGCAGCCGGTCGGCCCACACGCCGCCGAAGAGCCCGAACAGGACCAGGGCGGCCCAGCGCGAGGCGAGCACCGCCCCGACCTCCGTGGCGGTGCCGCCCGCGTCGAGCAGTGAGACGACGACCGCGACGGGAAACACCTGGTCTCCGGCCACGGAAGCGATAAGGCTTATCCAAAGAGTCCGGAATTCCCGATTTCCTAATACCGAGCCGGTGGGCCACTTTGGGATAAGCCTTCGGAGGGCGCTCATGCTGGTGAATGATGCGCTATTTCCCCGTGGGTAACAAGGTTGTCAAGGGCGCTGTAGCGCCTCTCTTATCTCATCGTCGTCAGGGGCGAGATCCAGCGCCCGGGTGAGGTCGGCCACGGCCTCCTCCTCCCGTCCGGCGGCGCGCAACGCCATCGCCCGGTTGAACAGCAACGCCGGATCGGCGCCGGGTTCGAGGGCCCGGGTGAAGTCGGAGACCGCTCCCTCGGGGTCGCCGGTCTCGAACGCCAGCATCCCCCGGCTCGCCCAGGCCGCCATCAGCGAGGGGGAGAGCTCGATGGCCCTGTCGAAGGCGGCCCTCGCCCGTTCGGTACGGCCCTGCGCCATCTCGATCTGGCCGAGCGCGCACAGCAGGTACGGGTTGAGCTGGTCGATCCGCAGCCCCGCCTCCGCGTCGGCCCTGGCCCTGCCGTACTCGCCGAGCGCGGCCAGCAGGCCCGCCCGGTTGGCGAGCCCGTCCACGAACTCCGGGTCGAGTTCGAGAGCGTGGTCCAGGTCGGCGAGCGCTCCCTCGTGGTCACCGGCCGAGAAGCGGATCTCGGCCCGGTTGTAGTACGGCTCGGGGAAGGGCGGCCCGACCCGCATCGCCGTCTCGTAGTCGGCGACCGCCTCCTGGCTCCTGCCCAGCCGATGGAGCAGGTTCCCCCGGTCGATGTAGTAGTCGGGATGGCCGGGATCGATCCCGATCACGGTGTCCAGGTTCTCCAGGGCCTCCTCGGGGCGGCCCAGCGCGACGGCCAGCTGCGCCCTGTTGGCCAGCAGCACCATCCGGTGGATCGGGTGCTCGCCGGGCGGCAGGTCCCGCTCCGCCAAGCCGAGCGCCTCCTGGACGAGGTCGAAGGCCCTGCCGGGACGGCCGAGGCGCAGCTCGACCAGTGCCCGGCCGTTGAGGTCGAAGCCCAGCCTGAAGGCCCGTTCACGGGGGTCGGGAAGCAGCCCGGAGATGGCGACGGCCTGGTTCACCCAGGCGAGCGCGGCCTCGGGGTCGCGCCTGGCCGGATCGTGGTCGCGGACCTTGAGCATGGCCGTCGAGTAGGCCGCGGAGGCGTGCGTGACGGGGGAGACGCTCTCTCTCCTGGCCCGGTCGAACAGGGCCAGGGCCTCAGGCTCGCGGCCGAGCGCGCCCAGCGCGGTCGCGGTGTCGTGCACCAGCCGCCACCAGGTCTCCTCGGGAGTCTCCCGGGTCTCGGCGGGACCGGCCAGGGCCAGCGCGCGTGATCCCAGCTCGGCGGCCGCGTCGTGACAACCCGCCTCAAGACACCACTCGACGGCGAAGCGCAGCGCCTCGACCGCGCTGTGCGGCCGCGTGCCGTGCTCACGGTGGTGCGGGATCGCGCCGAGCCGCGCCCCGATCGTCCCCTCCCGCTCCAGCGCGTCGGCGAGCGCGTCGTGCTCCTCGGGGCTGAGGGACTTCTCCGGCACGACCTGCCCGCCGGTCACCACGGTCAGCAGCCCGGGGTCGATCCGGCGGCGCAGCACCGCCAGCAGTTCCCTGTCGGTCGGGTCCGCCTCGTGGACGTTCTCCACGACGAGCGTCCTGGGCCCGGTCTCGGCCAGATGCTCGCGGAGGAACTCGGCGAACCCGTTCGACAGACGCAGGGTACGGCGGGGCGCGTGGACCAGGATCCGCTCCGCCTTCGGCAGCAGACCGGTCAGCGACCGGCGCCTGAGCGGGATCAGGTGGTGCGCGTCGGGCGCCACCGCCCGCAGCTCTATGTCGTAGCGGGCCACCAGCTCGGGCCGCGCGACGGGCACGAGAGCCGAGACGATCGCGCTCGCGGCCGTGTACGGCCCGCGCAACCGCCGGTCGGCGTCCACGGGGGGCAGGAGCAGCGGGGCGAGGGGCGGGTCCTCCTGGGGGAACGATCCCAGACTCACCGGTCTCCTTTAAGTCACCTGTGTGTTCGTAAGGGGCCGGCGCCCACCACTGGGCGCCGGTTCCGTTGGCTCGACGTCAGCCGACATGCTTGGGGCTGGCGGCTCCGCTGAGCGTAATCGTGCCGGGCTTGTGAACAATTACTCGCTTCATTGCGTTGCCTCTCCCATAAATAAGAACAAATCGCAAGTATTCGCACCAGTCATATGGATTGACAAGGCATATCCTCAGACTGGCCGAATCAGGACACGCCTATGGACAAACCGGTTCAAGAGGCATATTTCTGGCGAGGCTGTGTCCAGCGAAAGCCCATACGCGCCTGATCGGAGGAGTCGGCATGACGGGTCGCCCGAGCCCGTACGTGCCCGATCCGGCAGGGCCGGGCACGTACGGTCACACGGTGTGCTCGTACGGCAGGGCACTTCCGCGCCGTGGGGCGGGGCGGAAGGCGGGCGCCGGGGGCGGGGTCACCTGGTGTGGGCACGCTCCCAGAGTACGACGGGCTCCGGCGCGGAGCCGCGCGGGTGCCGGAAACGACCCCTGACCTCCCTGTGTGCCGCGCGCCTGGCGGGACCTCCCGGGTGCCGGCGGTGCGGCGCCGGGAGTGCGGGGGCCTCTGGGGGAACGGGTGCGAGAAGAGGTCCCGGAGGACGGCGGGGCGCCTCGTGGGAGGAAAGCATCTTCTGGGGAACGAGGGACTCAACGGTAAATCCGCCTCTTCTGGTGGAGAAATCGAGATAAGTCCCCATGGTTTATTTCGTGGAAAAGTCAAGTGTTGGGATGACTTTTCTGGAAAAGCCTGGATATTGGGGAGGGGGTTCGGAAACCGCTCCACGGGACGGTCCGGCCCGCGGCCCGCCGTACCGGAGCGTGACCGGTTCCGGCGCGCCTCAGCCGGGCAGCGCCGTCCGCTCCCCGGGGACGTCCCCGGGGCGGGAGCGGCGCCTGCGCCTGAGGGGGACACCGGGGAGGGCGACGTTGATGAAGGCCTCGGCCTGGAGGGCGGCGATGCCGATGCGCGGCAGGTCGCGGGCGGCCGGGTAGACCACGAACCTGGGGACCCACAGCGGGTGGAACTTCGCGTTGAACCTGTACAGCGACTCGATCTGGAACCACCGGGACAGGAAGACGAGCACGGCGTGCCAGGCGCGGAGCACGGGGCCCGCTCCCAGCCGTTCGCCCCTGGCCAGCACCGCCCGGAACATCGCGAAGTTGAGCGAGACCCTGCTCACCCCGAGTTCGGGGGCGGCCTGGAGGGCCTTGACGATCAGCAGTTCGTTGAGCCCCGGATCGGCGTCGCGGTCACGGCGCATCAGGTCAAGGGAGATGCCGTCCTGCCCCCAGGGCACGAAGTGCAGCACGGCCCGGATGTCCTCGCCGGGCGGGGCGGCACCGTCCTCACAGGACCGGTGTGCGGTGACGACGACGCACTCGTCGTCCGCGGGGTCGCCGAAGCGGCCGAGCGCCATGGAGAAGCCCCGTTCCGTCTCCGTTCCGCGCCAGGAGTCCGCGGCCTCGCGGATGAGCCTCCTCTCGGTCTCGGAGAGGGCCCCGACCCGCCGCACCCGGCAGGTGTAGCCCGCGCGTTCGACGCGGTTGACCATCTGGCGGACGTTGCGCATCGCCCTGCCCTGGAGGGTGAAGCCCGCCGTCTCGACGACGGCCTCGTCGCCGATCTCCAGGGCGGACAGGTCGCCCTCCCGCGTCCAGACCTCGCCGCCCGCCTCGCTGCACCCGATCACGGCGGGCACCCAGGCATGCCGGGTCGCCTCGTCGAGGAAGCGCCTGATCGCGCCGGGCCACGCCTCGATGTCACCGACGGGGTCGCCGCTGGCGAGCATGACCCCGGCCACGACCCGGTAGGCGATCGCGGCCTTGCCGGAGGGAGAGAAGATCACGCTCTTGTCGCGGCGCAGCGCGAAGTAGCCCAGCGAGTCGCGGGCGCCGTGCCGGGCGAGCATCTCCCGCACGGCCTCCTCCTGCTCCCCGCTGAGCTCGGCGGCCGGCTTCTCCGGGCGCAACGCCAGGTAGGCGGTCGTCACCGCGGTGAGCAGCCCGAGGCCGGTGAGGGAGAAATAGACCAGGTCGGCGGTCCTGCCGGAGGAGTAGACGACCGGTCCCTCCAGGCCGACGAGTCCCAGCAGCACGTGCTGGAGCCGGTCGCTGAGACTCGGATCCCCGACGATGGTGTGCGGGTGGGTGTTGACCACGACCCAGCCGATGGCGACGTCCAGGACGAACATGAGCAGGAGGTTCCACACCGCGCGCCAGCGCGTCCTGGGGTCGGAGAGGGCGTGGAACTCGCGGCGGTTGACGACGAGCACCGCGAAGACCAGCATGCTGATCGCGGCGCCGATGATCCGGTGCATGTGCACGAGTTCGATGAGGGCGCTCAGCGGCAGCAGCAGGACCACGGTCCGCCACGCCCGCACCTTCCTGCGCTTGAGGGCGTGGGCGAGCATGACGAGCAGGATGCCCATGACGAGAGAGGCCGCCTGGGCGATCGAGGTGACCGTGCCCGGCAGGAAACCCGCGATCTCACTGACCCGCGTCCCCCTGAACGGGGGGACGACGGCCTTGACGATGTCCAGAATCCCGATCGTCAGCGACGCGTAGCCCGCCGCGGCGGGCACCCAGGGGCGGGAGATGGGTGGACGTTCCCTCATGAGAGGAGGCTAAGCGGTGACGGTCGTCGCTCCGCGCAAGCCCGGCCAACACGACGTTAACTGCGGCCTTACCCGCGCTGAGTAAGTTTGGCGCACAGATCGAACGGGGACGCGGTAACCGGGTGAGGGGCGGCATGGGAATCACCGCAGTCGAGACGCGGCTTCTCTTCGGCCTGCTCGCCGTCGCGGCGCTGGCGGCGTCGGTCTGGGCCTGGCCGCTGCTGAGCGGGAGGACCTGGCGTTCGGTCCTCGGCCGGGTCGGGGTGCTCGCGGGAAACCAGATTCTCACCCTTGTGGCGCTCGGCCTGGTGGCGAACGCCTACTTCGGGTTCTACGGCTCCTGGGGTGACCTGCTCGGCACCGAAGGCGACGCGGCGCCGCCCATCGTCGCCGGGGACGGCCGGACCGCCGCCTCGGGACGTCCCGGCCAGGGAGTGACCGAGGTCGGCCAGGTCGCCCTGCCCCCGGGTACGGCGGGCAGGCTGGAGCAGGTCGTCATCTCGGGCGGGGAGAGCGGGATCTCCTCTCCCGGATACGTCTACCTGCCCCACGAGTACTTCGAGAAGAAGTACGCCGGTCGGCGCTTCCCGGTGATCCTCGCGCTGACCGGTTACCCGGGAGACGCCAGGAACCTGATCACCAGGCTGAACCTTCCCGCCATGGCCGCGAAGTCGGTCGCCGGGAAGCGGATGCCTCCCACGATCATGGTGCTCATGCGTCCGACGGTCGTCCCGCCCCGCGACACCGAGTGCGTGGACGTGCCCGGCGGGCCCCAGGTGGAGACGTACTTCACCAGGGACCTGCGGGCGGCCGTCGCCGCCTCCTACCGGACGGGTCTCGACGCGCGGAGCTGGGGCGTCTTCGGCGGTTCGACCGGCGGCTACTGCGCGCTGAAGATGTCCATGCGCCATCCGGAGGCGTTCTCGGCCGCGGTCTCCCTGTCCGGCTACTTCCGCGCGGCCGTCGATGTGACCACGGGCGACCTGTTCGGCGGGAGCGCGAGGCTGCGCGAGGAGAACGACCTGATGTGGCGGTTGCGGAACCTGCCGGTCCCGCCCGTCTCGGTGCTGGTCACCAGCAGCGAGAGGGGGGAGAGCGACTACGCCGACACCCGCGCGTTCCTGGCGCTGGCGAGGGATCCGATGCGGACCGCGTCGCTGATCCTGCCCAGCGGCGGTCACAACTTCAACACCTGGAACCGGGAGATCCCCCAGGCGCTGCCCTGGCTGGGCGAGCGGCTGCACGCCCCGGCGGCTCCCGGGGAGCACCCCGCCCAGGCGGGCGGCCGGGCCGTACGGCAGGGGCGGAAATGAACGATCCCCCCGGGCCGTGGCCCGGGGGGATCGCTGGGATGGTGGACGATACAGGGATTGAACCTGTGACCTCTTCCGTGTCAGGGAAGCGCTCTCCCGCTGAGCTAATCGTCCTCGTCGAAGAACCAGAGGTGGAGACGGGATTTGAACCCGTGTACACGGCTTTGCAGGCCGTTGCCTCGCCTCTCGGCCACTCCACCGAGCGGGGCCGCGGCCCCTGTTCGAGCGGAAGACGGGATTCGAACCCGCGACCCTCACCTTGGCAAGGTGATGCTCTACCACTGAGCCACTTCCGCGTGTGTTCCCGGACGAGCCGGTCTCACGGACAGAACTCTAGCGAATACTCGCCGACTCCCCAAACCGGATCTCGCCGCCGCAGGGGGTTCGTGACTCCCATGGACACTTCGATACCGGGCGAAAGATGTGAAAGGTAACGTCAGGGCATGGTCGCCGAACACATCGCCGCCGATGCCGACATCGCCCCCGTCGCCGCGCTCATCGCCGATCCGGCGAGGGCCGCGATGCTGACCGCGCTGCTGGACGGCCGCGCGCTGGCCGCCGGTGAGCTGGCCGGGCTCGCCGGGGTGAGCCCGCCGACCGCCAGCTCCCACCTGGCCAGGTTGCTGGAGGGCGGGATGGTCGAGGTCGTCGCCCAGGGAAGACACCGCTACTACCGCCTTGCGGGCCCCGAGGTCGCCGAGGTGCTGGAGGTCCTCGCGCGGGTGGGGGCGCGTCCCGAGGTCCGCTCCCTGCGCCAGTCCCGCCAGGCGCGGCTGCTGGGGGAGGCGCGGACCTGTTACGACCACCTGGCGGGCCGTGCGGGGGTCGATCTGCTCGGGGCTCTCAAGGCCGCCGGGTACCTCGCCGGGGAGGAGACCTTCGAGGTGACCGGCCGGGGCAGACGGGAGCTCGGCGACCTCGGAGTGGACGTGGACGCGGTCAGGGACACGCGGCGCAGATTCGCCCCCGCGTGCCTCGACTGGACGGAACGCAGGTTCCATCTCGGCGGAGCCCTCGGCGCGGCTGTGACCTGCGCTCTTATGGAGCGCGGATGGTACAGACGTGGGGTGGTCCGCAGAGTGGTCGAAGTCACAGAAAAGGGCAGAAAAGGCATAGCGGCGATCTATGCATGTAAGGAGCTAACATCGCATGCACTAGTTACTGAGATGCGCTGAGACGCGTTGAGTTCGAGAGAGTGACGCCATGGGTGACAGAGCGGTCGTGAACGTCGGGCCGGAACCGCTGAGCTTCGACGAGGTGACCATGGTGGCCCGGCACGGCGCCGAGGTACGCCTCACCGACGACGCCGTCGCGGCCATGGCCGCGGCCAGGATCCGCGTGGACGAGCTCGCGGAGAGCCCCACCCCCGCCTACGGCGTCTCGACCGGCTTCGGGGCGCTGGCCACCCGGCACATCGACCCCTCGCTGCGCGCCCAGCTCCAGCGTTCCCTCGTCCGCTCGCACGCCGCGGGCTCCGGCCCCGAGGTGGAGAAGGAGGTCGTCAGGGCGCTGATGCTGCTGCGCCTGCACACCCTGGCGACCGGCCACACCGGGGTGCGCCCGAAGACGGCCAAGGTCCTGCAGGACCTGCTCAACGCCTCGATCACCCCCGTCGTGCACGAGTACGGCAGCCTGGGCTGCTCGGGCGACCTCGCCCCGCTCTCCCACGTGGCCCTCACGATCATGGGGGAGGGCGTCGTCCGCGACGCGGCCGGAGACCTGCGTGACGCCGCCGAGGCGCTCAAGCAGGCGGGCATCGAGCCCGTCGAGCTGGCGGCCAAGGAGGGCCTGGCGCTGATCAACGGCACGGACGGCATGCTGGGCATGCTCATCCTGGCCATGGACGACCTCGGCCGCCTGTTCAGGACGGCCGACGTCTCCGCCGCCATGAGCGTCGAGGCGCTGCTCGGCACCGACCGCGTCTTCGCCGCCGACCTGCAGGCGCTGCGTCCCCATCCCGGCCAGGCGGCCAGCGCCGCCAACCTCAGGGCCCTGCTCAAGGACTCGGGGATCATGGAGTCCCACCGGGACGGCACCTGCACCCGGGTCCAGGACGCCTACTCCCTGCGCTGCGCCCCCCAGGTGGCGGGAGCCGCCAGGGACACCCTCGCCCACGCCGCCGTCGTCGCCGAACGTGAGCTGGCCTCCGCGGTCGACAACCCGGTGGTCCTGGCCGACGGACGGGTCGAGTCGAACGGCAACTTCCACGGGGCTCCCGTCGGCTACGTGCTCGACTTCCTCGCCATCGCGGTCGCGGACATGGCGAGCATCTCCGAGCGCCGTACCGACCGGATGCTCGACGTGGCCCGCAGCCACGGCCTGCCCGCCTTCCTGGCCGACGACCCCGGCGTCGACTCCGGTCACATGATCGCGCAGTACACCCAGGCCGCGATCGTCTCCGAACTCAAGCGTCTGGCGGCACCCGCCAGCGTCGACTCCATCCCCAGCTCCGCCATGCAGGAGGACCACGTCTCCATGGGCTGGTCCGCCGCGCGCAAGCTGCGCCGCGCGGTCGACGGACTGACCCGGGTGCTGGCGGTGGAGATCCTCACCGCGGCCAGGGCGCTGGACCTCCGCGCGCCGCACCGGCCCGCCCCCGCGACCGGGGCCGTTGTCGCCGCGCTGCGCCAGACGGTCGCCGGCCCGGGCCCCGACCGCTTCCTCGCCCCCGAGATCGAGGCGGTGACCAGGCTCGTGGCGAGCAACGCGGTCGTCGTCGCAGCCGAGTCCGTCACCGGGCCGCTGGAATAGCCGCCACCACCTCGATCTCGATCATCAGGCCCGGCATGAACAGCCGGGACACCTCGACGGTCGTGCTGGCCGGGGGCTCACCGGTGATGTGACGCCCCCGGACCTCGCCGTACTCCCTCAGCCGTGACATGTCGGTGAGGAAGGTCCGGATGTGGGTCACGTCGTCGAACGAGCACCCCTGGTCGGCGAGGATGCGCGCCAGCATCTCCATCACGTACTCCGACTGGCGGGTCATGTCCCCCTCGCCGACCACCCGGCCCTCCTCGTCGAGCGCCACCTGGCCGGAGACGAACAGCAGATCCCCGGTCCTGGTCGCGTGGGAGTAGTACCCGTTGGTCGCGGGCACCGAGGCCGGGTTCACCTTGCGCACCCCCGCGCTCCCCGTACGGCCCGCCGTCACGTATCCGAAGACGGCCGTCAGGTCCTGGTCGCCGAGCCCGGCGGAGACCGCCCCGAGCAGCAGTTCCTCGGCCGCCGCCGCCAGCGTCCCGTGTCCGGCCAGCCCCAGGTCCTTGGCGGCGAGCCCGAGGGAGTAGGCGGTCGGTTGCGGCCCGTTCTCGACGACGGGGCGCACCCGTTCGACGAGTGAGGCCAGCGGGGTCCCGCCGAGCACGTCCAGCAGCGTCCCGGTGTCCACACCGGCCGCCGCCGCGTGGGCCAGGTTCTCCGCGAGCAGCACCTGCGCCGGGACCAGCGCGCTCATCACCGCGAGCTTCAGCGCCGCCCCGGAGCCGGGACCGCCGCTCTCCCGTACCCGCCCGAAGACCTCAAGCACCTCGCGGCAGCGGGCCAGGTCTCCGGCGTCGCCGCCGGCCAGCACCGTCAGCGTGCCGTCCGCGGCGGGTCCCACACTGCCGAGCACCGGCGCGTCCACCAGCCCGACCCCGGGGGGCAGCAGGTCACGGAGCCCGGTGACCGCCTCGGGGCCGATCGTGGACATCTCGACGACCAGGGCTCCCGGCCGCAGCTCCGGGGCCGCCGCGGTGAGCACCTCCCGCACCGCCGCGGGGCCGGTGAGCATCGTGATCACAAGGTCCGCCTTCGCGACGGCCTCGGCCGCCGTCGCCGCGCTCACGGCCCCCTCGACCGTACGGGGAGTGCGGTTCCAGACCGTGACCTCGTGCCCCGCCGCCACGAGCCGTCGTGCCATCGGGGCGCCCATACGCCCCAAACCCAGGAAAGAAATCATGCCGTTCACGCTATGAGGGGCCAAGACATTCCACCAGCGACTAGATTTCATGCATCCCATGCGAAGGAGGAATGTGTTCGACATCGACGCCCTGCGCCTCATGGACGCCGTCGTCAGGACCGGCTCGTTCACCGGGGCCGCGGCCCTGCTCAACTACACCCAGTCCGCGGTCTCCCGGCGCATCGCCTCCCTCGAACAGCAGGCGGGCGGCCCGCTGTTCGAACGCCTCCCCAGAGGAGTACGGCTCACGCCCGCGGGCCAGGCGCTCCACCTGCACGGGCTGGCCGTGCTCAACCGGCTCGCCATGGCCGAGGAGGAACTGGCGGGCATCCACGGCGGCTACCGGGGACGGCTGCGCGTCGGCGCCTTCGCCACCGCCAACGTCGCGCTGGTCCCCAGGGCCCTGCGGGACTTCGGCCGCGAGTTCCCGGGAGTCGCGCTCACCGTGGTCGAGGGGCCGAGCGCGGGCCTGCTGCGCCGTATGCGGGAGGGGGCCCTCGACATCGCCGTGATCAGCGACTACCCGTCGGGCCTGCCGTACGAGGAGGAGGTCGAGACCGTCGAACTGGTCGATGACGAGCTGCTGGTCGCGCTGCCCAGGGACCATCGGCTCGCCGCGGGGCCGGAGGTGGACCTGCGGGAACTGCGGGAGGAGACCTGGATCGAGGCGGCCCCTCCCGGCGGGACGACCATGCTCGACACGGCCTGTGCCAAGGCGGGCTTCAGCCCGCGCGCCAGGCTCAGGATCGCCGAGTGGACCGGGAAGTTCGGCTTCGTGGCCGCGGGGCTCGGCGTCACGCTGGTTCCCGGCATCGCCGCGCACGCCGTACCCCGCGACCTCGTTCTGCGCTCGCTGGGCGACCTCGCCCCGCGCAGGTCCGTGTACGCCGCGCTGCCACGCGCCACCCCGCCCTCGGTCCTGCCCGCGGCCCGCGCGCTGGCCGGGTTCCTGGCCGACGCCGTGGGGACGGCGGCGTTTCCGCCGGCGGGATCGGCACCGCCGTCCGCGCGGGCATAACCTGGGGCGGCGTCCCGTGAGGAACGGCACTTGTTCCACCATCAGATCCGGCAGTTTCAGGAGGAGCCCGATGAACGTCCCCGTCTGGGTCAACGGGCGGCTCGTAGAGCCAGAGCAGGCGACGGTCTCGGTCTTCGACCACGGCCTGCTGGTCGGCGACGGCGTGTTCGAGACCGTCAAGTGCGTCGGCGGCGTCCCCTTCGCGCTCACCCGGCACCTCGACCGGCTGCTGGTCTCCGCGACGCGGATGGGCATGGCGGAGCCGGACGTGGAGTTCGTCGCGGCGGGCGTGCGCGCCTGCCTGGCACAGGCGCCGTCGTGGCCGCTCGGCCGGATCCGCATCAGCTACACCAGCGGCCCCGGCCCTCTCGGCTCGGACCGGGGCGGGACGGACGGCACCGTCGTCGTGATCGTCGCGGACCAGAAGCCCTTCCCCGCGACCGCGGACGTCACGGTGATGCCGTGGGCCCGCAACGAGCACGGCGCGCTGGCCGGGGTCAAGTCGACCTCCTACGGCGAGAACGTCCTGGCCCTGGCCTACGCCAAGGCCAGGGGAGGTGGCGAGGCGATCTTCGGGAACCTGGCGGGAAACCTGTGCGAGGGCACCGGCAGCAACGTCTTCGTCGTCCGCGACGGGCGGATCGTCACCCCCACGCTCGCCGCGGGCTGTCTGGCCGGGATCACCCGCGCGCTCACCCTCGAATGGTGCGGGGGAGCGGAGGAGGACCTTCCCCTCTCCGCGCTCGCCGAGGCCGAGGAAGCCTTCCTGACCTCGACGACCCGCGACATCCAGCCGATCAGGACGGTCGGAGAGACCGTGCTCCCCACCGCCCCCGGCCCGGTGACGGCCAAGGCGATGCGGGTCTTCGCCGAACGGAGCGCGGCCGACGTCGACCCGTGATCCGTCACGGGAACGCCGCAAACGCGACGCCGCCCGCGGGCCTGAAGCCCGCGGGCGGCGCCGGACGGAGCCTCAGGAGCTCCAGAGCATGTTGCTGAGCTCGGCGTCGAGGTCCATGAAGTCGGTCTCACGGCCCGCGGGGACCAGCTCGTAGGTCCGGTGCAGGAACTCGGTGAGAGGCGCGAGAGGCACCTCGAACAGAGCCTGCCCGAAGGGCGAGGTGAGACTGATGTGCAGTGTCCGCTCGCCGTCGGCGCGCGCGGGCCACACCTGGACGTCTCCGTCGCCGACCCGTCGCACGATGCCGACGGTCAGCAGTTCACGGGCGAAGATCCACTCGACCGGTTCGTCGTTCCCCACATGGAAGGCCATTCTGATCGCGTAGGGATCATCGGCCGTGTAGCTGAGTCCGGCGAGCAGGGGGACGGTGGTACGGTCGGGGACCACAAGCCGAAGGCCCAGCTCGGCAGAGACGGTGGAGCTGTTCATCGTCAGCCAAACCTTTTTCGTCGTCGGTCCCCTCTGCGGGGCTTTCACTGCTCTGGCGGACTCTTCGTCCCGAGCTATGACGCGGAACAAAGAAACCTGTAGGGAAGATTCCGCCTCCGGGCCCTTCTGTAACGCACATCACAGCGCGACATTTGGGTCTCTACCTGGCTAAACATCACCAACAGGGCCATATTTGCAAGGGTTTTGCGTATCGTTTTGGTCACCGTCGACTCCCCCTGCCGGGGCGTCTCGGGCCATAGAGGTTGAGCCTGGGTCGTACGGTGCTTCTACGGATCAGGACGATGCTATGACACCGTAGCCCCCTGCTGGACGCATCCACGGACCTTTGGTTCGCGTCCGTGTCGCGCCTTCAAGATCGTCTCCTCTCCCGCGTCGCTTCGCCAGTGCTCTCGGATTGCTGTATGGTTTTCCACGTCGGCACCGTCAGGCGCCGGCAGGGCGGGCGATTAGCTCAGCGGGAGAGCGCTTCGTTCACACCGAAGAGGTCACTGGTTCGATCCCAGTATCGCCCACGCGAGTAAGACGCAGACATGGGCCCGGAGGTTTACCCGAACCTCCGGGCCTGCTGCTGTCCGGCCCCGATGCAGACCTGGAAGGGTCCCCTCCGCCGAAGGCGAGGATCACGACCCGTTCTCCGCCATGGTCGACGGCGGCTCCTCCTTCCCGGCCTGCGGGGAGCCCGTACCCGCCGGACGACATGCTCGGCATGAGAAGGCACTCCGGTTCGAAGGACGGATCGGTGCGGCTTCCGGCGCCCAGTTCGCGGTAGGCCTTCGTGAGGCGCTGTTCGACCGTGCTCGTGGTGACGTAGAGCTTCTTTGAGACCTGCTGGCCGGTGTCGCCCCGCCCGGTCACGGCGACCCGGCGGGCCGCCGTGACCACGGGGTACGCCTGGCCGGCGAGGCACGCCAACAAAACCCGGGCGCCGTGTGTCCAAGAAGATATGGAATGGAGAAACAGGACACGACGTGGCCCGGCGACCTCCCTGGTGACGGCGGCGGTGCTGGCCGCCGTCACCGCGTGCGCCCCGCCCGCGCTCTCCGGGACGGCCGTCGCACCGGTCCCGGCACGACCCACCGGCCCCCCGGCGGGTACGGGGACACAGCAGAGCACCGGGACGGCGGTGTTCGAGGGGGCGAGCCTGTCCACCGCGGCCGCCGGGCGCTGCCGTACCGAGGGGCTCAGGGCGGGCGTCGGCCGGGTGGACGCGGGGGCGGGGCAGCGGTACGCGCCGCTGGTGCTCACCAACACCTCGGCGAAGAGCTGCTGGGTCTACGGCTTCGTCGGCCTGGTCATGTTCGACGCCAAGGGAGACGCCCTGCGCACCAGGGTCCGCAGGGAGAACGTCCCGGCGCACCGGGTGACACTGCGCCCCGGGGCCTCGGCGCACGCCAGACTCCACTGGACCACGGTGCCGAGCGGGCGCGAGACCTCGTGCCCGTCCGCGGCACGCCTGATGATCATTCCGCCGGACGAGGTGGCGCACCTGGAGATCCCCTTCGCCGGTGTGGTCTGCGGCGACGGCAGGCTCGACGTCACCCCGATGGTCTCCGGCTCCAGGCTGTGAACGCGCCGGGAGTCGCGTTCTCCGAAAAACGATCAACAGGTGCCTAAACTGGCCGCAGTCACGAGAACGGAGTTCTGTGGTGCGGATCGGACTGTCACTCGGTGAGCCGGCGGGGCCCGGCGAACTGGTGAACCTGCGCAGGCAGATCGAGAGGGCGGCCGACGACGGCTTCTCCTCCGCCTGGCTGTCCAACATCTTCGGCCTCGACGCGCTGACCGCGCTGGCCGTCGCGGGTGGTCAGGTGCCCGGGATCGAACTGGGCACCTCCGTCGTGCCCGCCTATCCGCGCCATCCGGCGGCTCTGGCCCAGCAGGCGCTCACGGTCAACGCCGCCCTCGACGGCAGGCTCGCCCTGGGCGTCGGCCTGTCGCACAAGGTCGTCATCGAGGGCATGTACGGCTACAGCTTCGACCGGCCTGCCAGGTACATGCGGGAGTACCTCTCCGTCCTGGTGCCTCTCCTGCGCGGCGAGCAGGTGGCCTTCGAGGGCGAGACCCTCACCGCGCGGATCGGGCTGACCACCCCCGGCGCCGGGAACCTGCCCGTGCTGGTCGCCGCGCTGGCCCCACGCATGCTCAAGCTGGCGGGAGAACTGGCCGACGGAACCGTGCTGTGGATGACCGGCCCCAAGACCGTGACCGAGCACATCGCGCCCGCCGTGACCGAGGCCGCGCGGGCGGCGGGACGGCCCGCGCCCAGGATCGTGTGCGTCCTGCCGGTCTGTGTCACCGACGACGCCGAGGCCGCGAGGGCGAAGGCCGCCGAGCTGTTCGCGCTCTACGGTGAGCTGCCGTCCTACCGGGCGGTCCTCGACCGGGAGGGGGCCGCGGGCCCGGCGGACGTCGCGATCATCGGGGACGAGGAGAGCGTCTCCGCCAGGATCGGCGAGCTCGCCAAGGCCGGGGTCACCGACTTCGCCGCCGCGGTGTTCGCCGAGGGCCGCAGGACACGGGAGTTCCTCAAGACCCTCCTGTGACGCCCGCCGTCATGACCGCCCTCCTGTCAGAGGCCGAACGCGGTCAGCGTCACCCACGCGGTGCCGAGCCCGGTCAGCGCCCCGACGGCGACCTGGGGCGGGGTGTGGTGGCCCAGCCGTACCCTGGCCCAGCAGACGACGGCCACGACCAGCGCCCCCGCGGCCAGCGTCGGTACGGCGGGCAGCACCCTGGAGAGCACGACGACGCTCCCCGCGGACACGGCGGCGTGGAAGGAGATCTTCCACCTGAGCGTGACCGGGACCGTCACCGCGAGGGCGGCCAGCATCGCGGTCACCGTGGAGACCAGCAGCGTGGGCGCCCGCAGCAGGACCAGCAGCACCAGCGCGGCCAGCACCGCGCAGACGGCGACCAGCAGCGGCTTCGTCCGGCTCGCGCGGTCGACCAGATGGTGGGAGTCGAGCCGCCCCGAGCGGACCCCGGCCGCGATCACCCCGGCGGGGACCCCGCCGCACAGCGCCGAGGTCCCCAGGCCCCACAGGACGCCCGGCCAGCCGTCGGCCAGCAGCCCGACGACCGGGGGCAGCGCGATGACCAGCACCTGCGGGGCGAAGACGCCGGTGACCAGCCGGGCCGCCGCCGTCCCCGGCTCATCGCGTGCCATCTCCCGACCGTCCATGCCGTCCTCCCCGCCTGTGCCAGGTCCGCCGGGATAACCTTGGCAGGCGGGCGGCCCCGGGGTGACATCCCGCCGGAGCGCGGTGGGCGTGTGAGGTCAGTCGTTGGCGTGCAGGGCGCTGTTGAGCTCGATGCCCGTGCCGGAGCGCGGCACGACCTCGACGGCCCCGGAGGTGGAGTTACGGCGGAACAGCAGGCCCGGCGAGCCGGAGAGCTCGGCGGCCTTGGCGACCTTCCCGTCGGGCAGGACGACCTTCGTCCCGGCCGTGACGTACAGGCCCGCCTCGACGACGCAGTCGTCGCCCAGCGAGATGCCCACGCCGCTGTTGGCGCCGAGCAGGCAGCGGCTCCCGATGGAGATGACCTGCTTGCCGCCGCCGGACAGGGTGCCCATGATCGAGGCGCCGCCGCCGACGTCGGAGCCGTCGCCGACCACCACGCCCGCCGAGATGCGGCCCTCGACCATGGACGTGCCGAGCGTGCCCGCGTTGAAGTTGACGAACCCCTCGTGCATCACGGTCGTGCCCGCGGCCAGGTGGGCGCCGAGGCGGACCCGGTCGGCGTCGGCGATCCGCACTCCGGAGGGCATCACGTAGTCGGCCATCCGGGGGAACTTGTCCACGCCGTGGACGGTCACCGGGCCACGCGCGCGCAGGCGCAGCCGTACGGCCTCGAAGCCCTCGACGGGGCACGGGCCGTGGCTGGTCCACACCACGTTGGCGAGCAGGCCGAAGATGCCGTCCAGGTTCTGCCCGTGCGGCTGGACGAGCCGGGCGGAGAGCAGGTGGAGACGGAGGTAGACGTCGTGGGTGTCGGCGGGGGCCTCCGACAGCTTGGTGATCCCGGTGAAGACCGCGACCACCTCGACTCCCCTGGCATCGTCCGGTCCGAGAAGCGCGGTGACCTCGGGGCCGAGGGCCTCGGCGGCCTCCTGGGCGGTCAGCCGCCTGGTGCCCGGCGAGGCGGGGTCACCCAGGCGCGGGTCGGGGAACCAGGTGTCGAGCACGGTGCCGTCTGAGGCGATGGTGGCGATGCCGACGCCGTGGGCGCCGGAAGTCTGAGCTGCTGCGTTCACGCCGACCAAGCCTAGTCAAAGCGGGTGCAACGGCCGTACGGCGAGGGTGTGGCCGGCGTGTGCGCAAGCCTCTCCGTCAATAGCCTGGCCGCCATGTTGCCCATGTTGCACGGCATCGACGTGTCGAACTGGCAGGGGGCGGTCGACTGGGGCGGGCACGCCGACAACGGCGTGTCCTTCGCCTTCGCCAAGGCCACCGAGGGGAGCACCTTCACCGACCGGTGGTTCGAGCGCAACTGGACCGGCATGCGGGAGAACTGGATCGTCTGCGGCGCCTATCACTTCGCCAGGCCCGCGGGCGACCCGGAGGACCAGGCGCGCCGCTTCCTCGGGACGGTCGAGCGGGCGGGCGGGCTGCGCCACGGAGACCTGGTCGCCCTCGACCTGGAGACCGGTGACCGGCTGCCGCCCAGGAAGGTGGCCCGTTTCGCGCGCGCCTGGTGCGAGGCCGTCGCCGCCCGCGCGAGGGTCAGGCCGGTGATCTACACTTTTCTGGCCTTCGCCGACGCGGGCAACTGCGCCGGGCTTGAGGACCACCCGCTGTGGATCGCCGCCCCCGACCATCCGACGGGCAGGCCGGAGATCCCGCAGCCGTGGCACAGATGGACGATCCACCAGTACTGTCACGAACCGCTGGACCGCAACGTCTTCCGGGGGACCAGGGCGCAGCTCACCTCACTGGGCTACCGGCCCCGGCGGCGCGCTGGAAAAAGGCGTGGCGGACACCGGTAGCATCGGATCCATAGTCGGGTTTCCCGAGAACCAGCGTCACGCATACCGAGGAGCAACCGTGTCGGCCGTGTCAGAACTGCGCATCACCCTCGCCGGAGCCGAGCGTGTGGTGGCGGGGGGCACGACGTACGGCGACGCCCTCGGGGCGGACGGCCGCTCGGTGGTCGCCGCCAGGGTGAACGGCGAGCTGAGGGACCTCGCGGCCGTGGTGTCCGAGGGCGACCAGGTCGAGCCCGTCGAGGCGGCCAGCGCCGACGGCCGGGCCATCGTGCGCCACTCGACCGCCCACGTCATGGCCCAGGCGGTGCAGGAGATCTTCCCCGAGGCCAGGCTCGGCATCGGCCCGCCGGTCGAGAACGGCTTCTACTACGACTTCGACGTCAAGGACCCCTTCACCCCCGACGACCTCAAGCGCATCGAGAAGCGCATGCGGGAGATCGTCAAGCAGGGGCAGCTCTTCTCCCGCAGGAGGGTCTCCGACGAGGAGGCGCGCGCGGAGCTGGCGGCCGAGCCGTACAAGCTGGAGCTGATCGGGCTCAAGGGCGGCGGTGACGCCGAGGAGAGCGTCGAGGTGGGCGGCGCCGAGCTGACCATCTACGACAACCTCGACCCCAAGTCCGGTGAGCTGTGCTGGAAGGACCTGTGCCGGGGCCCGCACGTGCCCAGCACCCGTTCCATCCCGGCGTTCAAGCTGATGCGCACCGGCGGCGCCTACTGGCGGGGCAGCGAGAAGAACCCGCAGCTGCAGCGCATCTACGGCACCGCGTGGGAGTCCAGGGAGCGGCAGGACGAGTACCTCCACATGCTGGAGGAGGCCGAGAAGCGCGACCACCGCAAGCTGGGCGCCGAACTCGACCTGTTCTCCTTCCCCGAGGAGCTCGGCTCAGGGCTGCCGGTCTTCCACCCCAAGGGCGGCGTGATCCGCAGGGTGCTCGAAGACTACTCGCGGCGCAGGCACGAGGAGGCGGACTACTCCTTCGTCAACACCCCGCACATCACCAAGGGCCACCTCTACGAGATCTCCGGTCACCTCGACTGGTACGCCGACGGCATGTTCCCGCCCATGGAGCTTGAGGGGGCCAGTTACTACCTCAAGCCGATGAACTGCCCGATGCACAACCTGATCTTCAGGTCGCGCGGGCGTTCCTACCGTGAGCTGCCGCTGCGGCTGTTCGAGTTCGGCACCGTCTACCGCTACGAGAAGTCGGGCGTGGTCCACGGCCTGACCCGGGTGCGCGGCCTGACCCAGGACGACGCCCACATCTACTGCACCCGCGACCAGATGCGCGACGAGCTGAAGTCGCTGCTGAGGTTCGTCCTCGACCTGCTGCGCGACTACGGCCTCGACGACTTCTACCTTGAGCTGTCCACCAAGGACCCGGAGAAGTTCGTCGGCTCGGACGAGGACTGGGAGGAGGCGACCGCGACACTGCGCGAGGTCGCCGAGTCGGAGAACCTCGACCTCGTCCTCGACCCCGGCGGGGCCGCCTTCTACGGGCCGAAGATCTCCGTGCAGGCGCGCGACGCCATCGGGCGCAGCTGGCAGATGTCGACCATCCAGCTCGACTTCAACCTGCCGAAGCTCTTCGAGCTGGAGTACCAGTCGTCGGACGGCACGCGCCAGCAGCCCATCATGATCCACCGGGCGCTGTTCGGCTCGATCGAGCGCTTCTTCGGCGTCCTGGTCGAGCACTACGCGGGCGCCTTCCCTCCCTGGCTCGCCCCCGTGCAGGTCGTCGGCATCCCGATCGGCGACGCCCACGTCCCCTACCTTCAGGACCTGGCCAAGAAGGCCCGCGAGCGGGGCGTCAGGATCGAGGTCGACGCCTCCGGCGACCGCATGCAGAAGAAGATCCGCAACGCGCAGAAGGCCAAGGTGCCGTTCATGCTCCTGGCCGGTGACGAGGACATCGCCAACGACGCGGTCTCCTTCAGGTTCCGCAACGGCGAGCAGAAGAACGGCGTCCCCGTCGCCCAGGCGATCGACGAGATCGTCGACGCGATCGAGCGGCGCGTCCAGGTCTGATCCCCGCCTCCGGCGCGGCCCGTGCCTCCGACGCGGAGCACGGGCCGCTCACCGGGTCAGACGTCCTCGGCGGAACGGCCGGTGACGGGCTCGCCGGGCAGGCGGACGTCCTCGACGCCCACGTTGACCTCGACGACCCGCATGCCCAGCATCCGGCTGACCGTGCGGGCCACGTTGTTCTTGACCTCGTTGGCCACGTCCATCACGACGTGGCCGTACTCCGCGACGATCGAGACGTCGATCGCGACCGTGCGGTCCTGGACGTGGGCGCTCACACCCCGCCCGCTCCTCCTGGCTCCGGGGGCCACCCGCTCGCCGATCGCCTCAAGCACGCCGGAGGGGTCCTCGCCGAGCCCCACGACACCGGCGACCTCCAGGGTCGCGAGGGCGGCCACCTTCTCGACCACCTCGTCGGCCACCCTGATGCGGCCCTTCACCACCGCGGCGGCCCCGGCGGTTCCCGGGTTCTCGGAGACCGCGGGAGCGGTGGCGAGGGAAGCCGAGAGGTTCAGCGGGAACGGGCGGGCGGCCGGGGTCTCAGCGGGAGAGTCGGTCTCCTCGGTGATCTCTTCGACGGAGACGTCGGTCATGGGTACTCCTCGGCTTTCGGTGGTCATGCTCGCGAGGATTCTGCCGGAAAATAGGCCGCTTTGTCCGCATATACAGGCGGCACCGGCTGGGGACGCCCGAAACCGGTGGGCCTATGCTGCAATGCATGCAGGAGAGCGAGCCGATCGAGCAGGCGGGGGCTGGGGTCCCTGACAACTTCCAGCGACTGTGGACTCCGCACCGGATGGCCTACATCAAGAGGGAGAACAAGCCGGCGGGCTCCGGCCCCGGCGACGGCTGTCCCTTCTGCGAGATCCCCGAACTGAGCGACGAGGACGGCCTGATCGTCGCCAGGGGAACCGCGGTCTTCGCCCTGCTCAACCTCTACCCGTACAACTCCGGCCACCTGATGGTCTGCCCCTACCGGCACGTGGCCGACTACGCCGACCTCGACGAGGTGGAGACCGCCGAGCTGGCCGACTTCACCAAACGGGCGCTCACCGCCCTGCGCAAGGCCAGCGGCGCGCAGGGCTTCAACGTGGGCATGAACCTCGGCGACGTCGCCGGAGCGGGCATCGCCGCCCACCTGCACCAGCACGTGGTGCCCCGCTGGGGCGGGGACACCAACTTCATGCCGGTCGTCGGTCACACCAAGGTGCTGCCTCAGCTGCTGCGCGACACCAGGGAGCTGCTCGCGGGCTCCTGGCCCGCCTCCGCGTAGGATCCGCTCTCGCCGAGGGCCCTGACCCCGACCGAGAGCACCAGCGGTACGGCCAGCGCCAGGGCCATGGACAGCACGGCGGCGCCGGAGTCGTTGACCAGGGTGCCGACGACCCCGCTGACCAGGGCGCCGATCAGACCGGCGCGCAGCGTGGGGGAGTACTCGAAGGCCGCGGGCAGCACCCCCGCGCTGGCCGCGTCCGGCCGCAGCAGCGCGTAGACCAGGAAGGCGAACGCGGCGATCACGATCGGCATCAGGTTCGGGTTGAGCAGCGTGCCCAGCATCGCGCCGAGCTTGCGGCTGACCACCTCGAAGGCCTCGCCGGTGAAGATCTGGCCGACGAAACGGCCCAGGTGGGTCTGGGAGCCGGGCGGGCGCAGGTGGTCGAGATAGGCGATGGTCATCACGATGACACCGCCCGCCACGCAGAACGCGCCCAGCTTGACGATCGAGACCCGCCTGCCCGCGATCAGCAGCGCCGTCACGGCGATGCCGGGCACGAAGGCGATCACCCCGCCGAAGTCACTGCCGATCCCGGGGAAGCCGCCCAGGATCATCGCGACTCCTCCCAGCGTCGCCACGATCCCGACCGCCGCGTTCTTACGCCCCACGCTCACCAGCCGGTGGGCGATCGAGGTCACCACCAGCAGAACCGAGGTGGCGAACAGCGCGAACGGGATGTTGCCCAGACCCGAGTAACGGGCGCCGACCACGGCGGTGTAGCCCATGACGCTGTTGAACTGCAGGTTCGTCCCGGTCACCAGGTCACCGGCGATGGCCGCCGCGGTGACCCCCGTGACGAACACCAGCGGCCCGAGCGGGGAACGGCGCCACGGGCCCGCCAGCGCGGTCACGGCCAGCAGCAGGGTGATCACGACGATCCCGCCGACCACGGCGGCCAGCGGCGCCCCCGTGTGCTCCCAGGCGAGAAGGTTGACCAGGTAGGTCGAGACCGGCAGGCACGCCAGCGTGACCGCGGCCACCCTGACCCCGCCGAGCCCGCGCCTGCGGCGCATCAGCAGGAAGGCGGCGACGTAGAACAGCACCTGCAGTGCGGCCACCGAGGTGAAGAAGATCCCGCCCATGTCCCTGATCGCCTGGCCGGCCCCGTCGTCGTCGACCAGTTCGGCCTTGGCCCCCTCGACCCCGCCCGTACGGCTCGCCGCCACCCGCCAGGGCACCCCGATCACCGAGGGCGGTACGGCCACGCCCGTTATCCCGAGCATCGTGGCCGTGATGTCGGGCACGATGGAGACGTCCTCACGGTGGGTCGAGGGTGCCCCGAGGAAACGGCCCGAGGCGTCCTGAGCGCGCATCATGGCCACCCGCAGATGCGGGACGCCCCCATGGTCTCCCAGACCCGCCAGCAGCACGACGGCGTCCTGCGGGAGGGCGTTCAGCGCCGCCCCCGTCTTGGCGTCCGCCAGCCGCAGCGCCTGCGCCCGCCGCTCCGGGGTGAGGGCGTCCTCGGCCTCGGGCAGCCGCCCGCCGGTCACGTAGGGCCGGATCAGGTCGTCGACGTCGACCGCGGCCACCCGGCACGCGTCGAACGCGCCGGGGGTCAGCCGTTCCGGGGAGGCGGCGTAGCGGTCGACCCGCCCCGACCGGTCGGCCAGGGCGAGGGCCGCCCCGGGCCCCACCGCGAGCGTGCAGCCGCCCGCTGCGTGCACGGCGTCGCCGAGCGTGCCGGTGCCGCGCTGCCCCGCGACCCGGTACAGGTAGTCGTAGCCGGGGATGACGGCGCCCTGCCCCTCCGGGGTGGGCTCGGGCGGCAGGCCGCAGCCGTACCCGACGGCGGACCTGATCCCGGCGGAGACCGTGAGCCAGCCGTCGTAGGGGCAGGTCACGCGGCCGACCGTGCGGACCGAGAGCGACCCGGTCGCGCTCCGGCCCGCCAGGGCCCACAGGTTCGGCGTGCCCTCGGGGGTCAGGTCGCTCCACAGCAGACCGGGGATCCCGATCAGCACCACCCGCGCGGGACCGTCCGCATGGGCCGTGACCCGGACCGCCGGTTGCGCCGCCGCGTGCGCGGCCCCAGGCCACAGCACTCCCAGGACCAGCGCGAACACGGCAAGCGTTCGCCTCACCGGAGACCTCCCTGACTCAGCCGAGTGTCGGCACCGTACGGGAAGGTAGGGGAAGAGCCCGTCCGAGGTCTACCGGAAGAAGAGAATCACCGGTATCAACCGGGTCAAGGTAGGACGATCTTGGCAGTTGGGCTCTCGTTCTGCAGGCGGTCGAGCGCGGTGACGAGGTAGGTCCCGCTCCCGCGCGCGGTGAAACTCTGCCGCGCCTGGTCCGAGGCGGGCACCACGGCGAGAAGGTTGCGGGCGTCCGCGGTCGCGCACGCCCCGGCCTCACCGGAGGCGACCCGGTAGACGGCGTAGGAGCGGGCGTCGGGGGAGGGGTTCCAGCTGATCGTGCCGTCCTGGACCCTCAGGTCCGCGGGCGTGGCCGGGGCCCTGCCGCCGAGACCCTTGATCAGGGGCAGCAGCGCGGGGCGGGAGTAGTACTTGGCGACGACCCGGTCGAGCGCGCCGAGCGGGTTGGTCAGGAGTTGCTTGGCGCTGAAGTAGACGTCGCCGTTGACCTCCTTGTACTTGCGGTTCACCGCCAGGTGGGAGGCCAGCTCACCCGCCTTGGTCCAGGCCGGGGTGTCGGTCGCCCCGACCCGGTAGAGGCCCTGCCCGATGTACAGGTCGACGTCGGTGCCCTTGACCTGGGCGGCCCACCACGGCACCAGCACGTCGTAGTCGGCCGCCTTGAAGCCGCGCGGCCAGTACAGCTGCGGGATGACGTAGTCGACCGTGCCCTTCTTGATCCAGTGGCGGGCGTCGGCGTAGATGGAGTCGTAGGCGGACATGCCGCCGGTGGCCGAGCCCGTCGGGTCCTGCGCCTTGTTGCGCCAGATCCCGAAGGGGCTCACGCCGAACTTGAGGTACGGCTTCACCTGGTGAACCGCCGTGTCGACCTGGGAGATCAGCGCGTTGACGTTGGCACGCCGCCAGTCGGCCCGCTTGGCGCCCTTGCCGTACTTCCTGAAGGCCGCGTCGTCGCCGAACGGCGCGCCCGCGCCGGGATAGGGGTAGAAGTAGTCGTCGAAGTGGACGCCGTCCACGTCGTAGCGCTGGGCCACGTCCTTGACGACCGCGGTGACGTGGTCGCGGACCGCGGGCAGGCCGGGGTTGTAGTAGATCTTGCCCTCGTGCTTGACGATCCACTCCGGGTGCTCACGGGCGGGGTGGCCCGCGGGAAGCCCCTCCGCGCCCCCCTCGAACGCGGCACGGTAGGGGTTGAACCAGGCGTGGAACTCAAGCCCACGCCGGTGGGCCTCGGCGATCAGGAACGGCAGCGGGTCCCAGCCGGGGTCCTTGCCCGCCGTGCCGGTCAGATACTCCGACCAGGGCTCAAGAGATGACTTGTACAGCGCGTCCGAGGCCGGGCGGACCTGGAAGAACACCGCGTTGAAGCGGCGTTTGACCGCCTGGTCGAGGATCTTGACGTACTCGGCGCGCTGCCTGGCGGGCGAGAGCCCGGTGCGCGAGGGCCAGTCGATGTTCTTCACCGTCGCGATCCAGATGCCGCGCATCTCCCGCTTGGGGTATCTCGCGTCCGTCTCGCAGGCGGCCGTCACGCTGTCCGCCGCCGGTGTGCCCGAAGCCGGTTCGGTCCCGGTCTGTGTGGCGGACTCGGCGGCCTTGGTGGTCTTGGAGGCCTTGGAGTGCTTGGCCGGCTTCGCCGGAGGGGCGTCCGGGCCGAAGGTGTAGGCCGCGCCGGTCGTGAGGACAGCGAGGGCGGTTGCGGCGAGCAAAGGACGTCCGGTTCGCATGGTTCATCAGTCTGTCATCGGGACCGGGGTACTTTGGCCCTGAAAAAAGAAATCATTCCGTGACGCTACTGTTATGTAGTCAATCCTTGGGAGGCGTGGGCGGTGGCGCCCACGCCTCCCTCGGGTCAGCTCGCGACCTTGTCCGCCAGGTGGGCGGGCAGCGGCTCGTAGCGCAGGAAGACACGGTGGAACGTCCCCGTGCCGTGCGACATGGACCGCAGGTCGATCGCGTAACGGGTGATCTCAAGCTCGGGCACCTCGGCGCGGACGAGCGTGCGGCCGGTGCCGACCGGCTCGGTGCCCAGGACGCGTCCCCTGCGGGAGGACAGGTCCGACATCACCGAGCCGACGTGGTCGTCGGGAACCAGCACGGTGACCTCGTCGACCGGTTCGAGCAGCAGCGTGGGAACCTTGGCGGCGGCCTCCTTCAGCGCCAGCGCCCCGGCGATCTGGAAGGCCATGTCCGAGGAGTCGACCGAGTGGGCCTTGCCGTCGTACAGCGTCACCCGCACGTCGACCAGCGGGTAGCCGGCCAGCACGCCGCGCTGCATCTGGGTGCGCACCCCCTTCTCGACGGAGGGGATGAACTGACGCGGGACCACACCGCCGACGATCTTGTCGACGAACTCGAAACCCCCGCCGGAGGGCAGCGGCTCGATCTCCAGATGGCAGATGGCGTACTGGCCGTGCCCGCCGGTCTGCTTGACGTTGCGGCCCAGCGCCTGGCATCTGCCGCCGAAGGTCTCCCTGAGCGGCACCCGCAGCCCGATCTTCTCGACCTCGACGCCGTGGCGCCTGCTCAGCCGGTCGAGCAGGACGTCCGCGTGGGCCTCGCCCATGCACCACAGCACCAGCTGCCTGGTCTCCGGGTTGTTCTCCAGCCTGAGCGTGGGGTCCTCGGCGACCAGGCGCTGCAGGGCCTGCCCGAGCTTGTCGTCGTCGGCCTTCGACTTCGCCTGGATCGCCACGGGCAGCAGCGGGTCGGGCATGCTCCAGGCGGTCATCAGCAGTGGCCGCTCCTTGTCGGACAGGGTGTCGCCGGTCTCGGCGCGCGACAGCTTCGCCACCGCGGTGATGTCGCCCGCCACGCATGCGGCGACCGTGCGCTGGGTCTTGCCCAGGGGGCAGGAGAGCGCGCCGATGCGTTCGTCCACGTCGTGGTCCTCGTGCCCCCGCTCGGCCAGCCCGTGGCCGGAGACGTGCACGGTCATGTCGGGGCGCAGCGTGCCGGAGAACACCCTGACCAGGCTGATGCGGCCGACATAGGGGTCGCTGGTGGTCTTGACGACCTCGGCGACGAGAGGTCCCTCCGGGTCACAGGTGACGTCGGTGACCGGTTTGCCGTCGATGGTGGTGATCTCGGGCAGCGGGTGCTCAAGAGGGGAGGGGAAGCCCTGGGTGACGAGTTCGAGGATCTCGAAGGCGCCGACCCCCGCCCCGGTGGCGAGCACCGGATAGAAGCCCCCGCGGGCCACGGCCTTCTCCAGGTCGCCGATGAGGGTCTCGGTGCCGATCTCCTCACCCGAGAGGTAACGGTCCATCAGGGACTCGTCCTCGCTCTCCTGGATGATCCCCTCGATCAGGGAGGCGCGGTAGAAGTCGATCCTGTCCCGCTGGGAGGCGTCGGGGACGCCCTCGGTGGGCCTGCCGCCGGTGTAGTCGTGGAAGGTCTGGGTCAGCAGCCCGACCAGGCCCCTCAGCTCGCCCCCCTCGGTGACCGGAAGGTACAGCGGTGCCACGCCGTCGCCGAAGGCGTCCTGGCAGGCGGTCAGCACCTCGTCGAACTCGGCCCGCTGGTGGTCGAGCTTCGTGATCACCACGGCGCGGGGCATCCCGACGGCCGCGCACTCCTCCCAGAGGATCCGGGTGAGGCCGTCGATCCCCTCGGAGGCGGAGACGACGAAGAGCGCCGCGTCCGCCGCGCGCAGCCCGGCCCGCAGGTCACCCACGAAGTCGGCGTAACCGGGGGTGTCCAGCAGGTTGACCTTGACGCCGTTGTGGACCAGCGGGGCCAGGGTCAGGTTGACCGAGCGCTGCTGGCGCACCTCGACCTCGTCGAAGTCGCTGACCGTGCCGCCGTCCTCGACCCGGCCCGCGCGCTGCACGGTCCGCGTCGCGGCCAGCAGCGTCTCCACGAGGGTCGTCTTGCCCGAGCCGGAATGGCCGACCAGTACGACATTGCGAATCATGTCCGGCCGGTCGGCCGCGGGCGCCCTACCCGCGGCTCCCGCTGTCCCGCCGGTTGCCTTCTCTGCCACGTCGCCTCCTGCGTCGTTGCCGAAGGAGCGCGGCCGCGTGCGGCCACACCCCGGGGTCCGCCGCCGCGTCCGTACACCGCAAGGACGCGGTGTGTTCACCAAATACCCGTGTGGCGAATATCACAAGAGGGCCGAGGTGATCCGGTCGCGGAGCGTTGGATGCGCGCTCACAGGTTGTGTGGCCTACGATCGGAGCGCGATGCTGAAACTTCTGCGCCCCGCCGTGACCCGAATCCTGACCCCCCTGGGCAGGGCGCTCGCCCGCCGGGGGATCAGCCCCAACATGGTCACCGCGGTCGGCACAATCGGCACCGTGGCCGCGGCTCTCTTCTTCTATCCCCGTGGGCAGTTGTTCCCCGGCAGTGTCGTGATCACTATTTTCGTGCTGGCCGATCTGCTCGACGGGGTCATGGCCAGGATGTCGGGCCCGGGAAGCCTCTGGGGCGCCTTCCTCGACTCCACCCTCGACCGGGTCGGCGACGCCGGGATCTTCTCGGGGCTGGTGATCTGGCTCATGCTGGACGGACAGCGGGCGCTGGCGATGGTCGCCCTGTTCTGCCTGGTCGCCGGCGCCGTGGTGTCCTACGTCAAGGCCAGGGCCGAGGGATTGGGCATGACGTGCGACGTCGGTCTCGTCGAACGGCCGGAACGGCTGGTCGTCGGCCTGGTCGCCGCGGGGATCGGCGGGCTCGGCGTGCCGTACGTGCTGTCGGGGGGGCTCTGGCTGCTGGCCGTGGGAAGTGCGGTCACGGTCGTCCAGCGTCTCCTGCACGTCTACCGCCAGGCCTCCTCCTCGGCGTCACGCCCCCTCCGCTGATCGGAAAAAGCGATGACAGGCAAGCCATCTCCCCAGGATCGTCTCGTCGCCGCGGGGTTCGGCGCGGGCTGGGCGATCGTCCCCCACCTGCCGGAACGCCTCACGGCCTGGGCGTTCAGGACGGCCGCCGACCGGTTGTGGAGGCGTCGCGGCGCCTCCGTCCTGCGTCTTGAGGCCAACCTCGCCCGGGTCAAGGGCACGTCGAAGGACGACCCGGCGATCCGCGAGCTGAGCCGTGCGGGCATGCGCTCCTACTTCCGCTACTTCCACGAGGTCTTCCGCCTGCCCTCCATGCCGAAGGCGGAGATCCTCTCCCGCATGCACGCCGTCGGCGTCCAGCGGGTCCACGACAACCTCGCCGCGGGCCGGGGGGTCGTCATGGCGCTGCCGCACATGGGCAACTGGGACATGGCGGGCGCCTGGTTCCGCGCGACGGGGCACCCGTTCACCACCGTCGCCGAACGGCTGCGGCCGGAGTCGCTGTTCCTGCGCTACACCGCCTTCAGGCAGGGGCTGGGGATGGAGGTGCTGCCGCTCACCGGCGGGGACGGGCACACCTTCGGCACCCTGTCGCAGCGGCTGAGGGCGGGGGGCGCGGTCGCGCTGCCCGCGGAGCGGGACCTCACGGCCAAGGGGATCGAGGTCGGCTTCTTCGGCTCGGCCACGCGCATGCCCGCCGGGCCCGCCCTGCTGGCCGTGCACACGGGGGCGGCGCTGGTCCCGACGACCCTGTGGTTCGAGGGAGACGACTGGGGCCTGCAGTTCCACGACGAGATCGCCGTCCCGCAGGAGGGCACCCGCGCGGAGAAGGTCGCCGTCCTCACCCAGGCCCTGGCCGACGTCTTCGCGAAGGGCATCGCGGAGCACCCGCAGGACTGGCACATGCTCCAGCGGCTCTGGCTGGAGGACCTGGAGCCCCGCACATGAGCGCCTTGGCGGAACACGGCCGGTACGGCGCGCGAGGGGTGGGCCGGAGGTGAGGATCGGCATCGTCTGTCCCTACACCTGGGACGTGCCCGGCGGGGTGCAGGCGCACGTCCGAGACCTGGCCGAGGCCCTCATCGAGGAGGGCCACCAGGTCTCGGTCATCGCCCCGGCCTCGGAGAACGCCCCCCTGCCCGCCTATGTGACCTCGGTCGGCAGGGCGGTCCCCGTGCCCTTCAACGGCTCGGTCGCGAGACTGTCGTTCGGCTTCCTGTCGGCCAACCGGGTGCGGCGCTGGGTGCGTGAGGGCCGCTTCGACGTGCTGCACGTGCACGAGCCCGCCGTACCCTCCGTCGGGCTGCTGGCCTGCTGGGTTGCCAAGGGGCCGATCGTGGCCACCTTCCACACCTCGCACGAGCGCTACCGCTCGCTGTCGGTCACGACGCCGGTGCTCATGAGCGCGCTGGAGAAGATCAGCGGCCGGATCGCGGTCTCCGACGCCGCCAGGAAGACCCTGGTCGAGTTCGTCGGTGGCGACGCGGTGCTCATCCCCAACGGGGTCGCGGTCGGCCGCTACACGCACGCCGAGCCGTTGCCCGGCTGGGACGAGGGCGAGGTGATCGGCTTCCTCGGGCGGATGGACGAGCCGCGCAAGGGGCTGCCCGTGCTGCTGGACGCCTTCGCCGAGCTCGCCCCGCACCGCCCGGGACTGCGCCTGCTCGTCGCCGGTCCGGGAGACGAGCAGGAGGCCCTGGCGAGGGTTCCCGCCGCCTTCCGCGACCGTGTCGTCCTGCTCGGCATGGTCAGCGAGGAGGACAAGGTGCGCGCCTACCACTCGGTGGACGTGTTCTGCGCGCCGAACCTGGGAGGGGAGAGCTTCGGCATCGTGCTGACCGAGGCGATGTCCGCAGGCGCCGCCATCCTGGCCAGCGACATCCCGGCCTTCCGCAGGGTGCTCGACGACGGCAGGGCGGGGGCGCTGTTCGAGACCGGGGACGCCGCCTCGCTCGCCCGTGAGGCCGCGGCGCTGCTCGACGACCCCGGGCGCAGGGCCGAACTGTCCGCCGAGGCGAGCCGGGCCGTGTGGAAGTACGACTGGTCGACGGTCGCCCGCGACGTCCTGCGGGTCTACGAGACCGTCGCCAGCACCGCGGGAGTCGAGGAGGACGACAACCGGTGACGACCACCCTGATCCTGGTGGTGGGCGCGATCGTGCTGCTCACCGCCGTCTACGTCTCCTGGCGGGCCGGGCGTCTCGACCGCCTGCACATCCGCCTTGAGCTGGCCAGGGAGTCGCTGGACGCCGCCCTGGTACGACGGGCCGCCGTGGCGCTCGAACTGGCCGCCTCCCGGCTGCTCGACCCGGCCACCAGCCTGGTGCTGGCCACCGCGGCGCACGAGGCCCGTACGGCGGGGCCCGAGGAACGCGAGCACGCAGAGAGCGACCTGTCACGCGCGTTGCGGGCGGTGGTGGACCAGGAGCGCTTCCGTGAGCGCCTGGCCGACGTCCCGGAGGGGGGCGAACTGCTCGACGAACTCGGCGCCGCGGTGGCCAAGGTGATCTACTCCCGCCGCTTCTACAACAACGCGGTCGGCGTGACGCGCGCCGCCCAGCGCCGATGGCTGGCCAGGACCCTCAGGCTGGCCGGACACACCGAATATCCCTCCTTCTTCGAGATCGACGACACCCCTCCGAAGGCGCTCGCCATCGAATAGGACACGCGGAACTCGGATATCCGGCAAGTCGGGCACAGGTAAGCTCTTGGGCGTTTCATGGCCGATTTGAGGAGATGAACCGTGCGGGTGCCCCGGATGATCGCCGTCGCGCTGGCGGGAGTGGCTGTTCTCGGGCCGGTGGCGGCCTGTTCCTCGAACGAGCCCGCAGCCGGAGGCAGTCCGCAGGCCGCCGACCCCTCCCCGTCGGAGACGCCCACCCCCGAGCCCCCGCCGACCCACCCCTTCACCGGGCTTCCCGGGGCCGCGCGCAGGCCCGTGCTCGCCGCGAAGATCGAGAACACCTCGGCGGGCAAGCCCCAGCTAGGGCTCAGGAGCGCCGACATCGTCTACGTGGAGCAGGTCGAGGCGGGGCTGACCCGCCTGATGGCCGTCTTCTCCTCGAAGCTGCCGCCCAAGATCGGCCCGGTCCGCAGCGCCAGAATCTCCGACCTGCACATCCTGCCGCAGTTCGGCAAGCCCGCCCTGGCCTACTCGGGCGTGCAGACCAAGATGATCCCCAAGGTCCAGGCCGCGTCCCTGGTCGACGTCTCCGACAGCAGGGCCCCCGGCGCCTACTTCCGCCAGCCGGGCCGCTACGCGCCCTACAACCTGTTCGCGAACACCAAGCAGCTGCTGGCCAAGGCGCCGGGGGCCTCCAAGGCCAAGGACATCGGCTTCACCTTCGGCGACGCCCCTGAGGGAGGTGTGGCCAAGAAGTCGTTCACGGTCCGGTACCCGGCGGCGCGCTTCACCTTCGCCTGGTCGCAGGAGGCGGGCAGGTGGCTGGTCTGGCAGGACGGCAAGAAGGACATGGCCGCCGAGGGCGGCCAGCTCGGCGCCCCCACGATCGTCGTGCAGTACGCCAAGACCGAGCGTTCGGAGTTCCACGACCTGAACCAGAGCTACACGCCCCTGGTGCACAGCGTCGGCAAGGGCAGGGCGGTCGTGCTCAGGGACGGCCAGGCGTTCAAGGCCACCTGGTCGCGCAAGACGGAGGAGGACGGCACGGTCTTCACCACCGAGGCGGGTGAGCCGATGAACTTTGCCCCGGGCCAGGTGTGGATCGTGCTGGCGGCGCCCAAGCCTGTCATTCCCTGAGAACCATGACGGTCCTTACCATCATGTCCAAGAAGATCGCATAAGCGCGACAAGATGGTGTGTAAGGGCACATGCCACTCAGCGCCTACGATAGAGAACGCCGGAAACCCGCCCAGGGAGGCGGACCGTGATCCGCAACCCGCTCGTCGTGAGGTAGAGACCGTGTCCAGCAGCACGCCCGAAGTCACCGAGACCGCCGTCACCGGAACCGCCCGGGTGAAGCGCGGCATGGCAGAGATGCTCAAGGGCGGCGTCATCATGGACGTCGTCACCCCTGAGCAAGCCAAGATCGCCGAGGACGCCGGTGCCGTCGCGGTCATGGCCCTTGAGCGGGTCCCCGCCGACATCCGCGCCCAGGGCGGCGTCTCGCGGATGAGCGACCCCGACATGATCGACGGCATCATCTCCGCCGTCTCCATCCCGGTCATGGCCAAGGCCCGCATCGGCCACTTCGTCGAGGCGCAGGTGCTCCAGTCGCTCGGCGTCGACTACATCGACGAGTCGGAGGTGCTGACCCCGGCCGACTACGCCAACCACATCGACAAGTGGCGCTTCACGGTGCCCTTCGTCTGTGGCGCCACCAACCTGGGCGAGGCGCTGCGCCGCATCACCGAGGGCGCGGCGATGATCCGCTCCAAGGGTGAGGCGGGCACCGGCGACGTCTCGAACGCCACCATGCACATGCGCAAGATCCGCGGTGAGATCAGGCGGCTGTCCTCGCTGGCCGAGGACGAGCTGTACGTCGCCGCCAAGGAGCTGCAGGCGCCGTACGAGCTGGTGGTCGAGGTCGCCAAGGCGGGCAAGCTGCCCGTCGTGCTCTTCACCGCGGGCGGCATCGCCACCCCGGCGGACGCCGCGATGATGATGCAGCTCGGCGCGGAGGGCGTGTTCGTCGGCTCCGGCATCTTCAAGTCGGGCAACCCGGCCCAGCGCGCCGCGGCGATCGTCAAGGCCACCACCTTCTACGACGACCCGGACGTCGTCGCCAAGGTCTCCCGTGGCCTGGGCGAGGCGATGGTCGGCATCAACGTCGACGACATCCCGGTCCCGCACCGCCTGGCGGAGCGCGGCTGGTAGCCGATCAGGACCGGACCGGTTCCGCCGGCTGAAGCACCGCCCGGCGGAGCGCGGCCGGTGGGGGCGGACCACGAGAAGGCGGCGTCTTTGCGGGACGCCGCCTTTTTCATGACCCGGAACGTTAACTCGAAGGTCACGATCGTCGGTAAGGCTGGCGGGCGACCACGTCCGACGACCTTCGAGGGGCCCCATGTCCCGGCTCAGCCGACGCTCCTTCCTCGTCACCGGCGTCGCCGGCCTCGCGGCGGCGCACGTCCCCGCCCCTGCCGCCGCGGCCGTTCCCGCCGCCCGCAGGCCGCGCGCCGACCCCTTCACCCTCGGCGTCGCCTCCGGCGATCCGAGCCCGGACGGGTTCGTGATCTGGACCAGGCTCGCCCCCCTGCCGCTGGCCGAGGACGGCCTCGGCGGCATGCCCGACCTGCCCTTCCCCGTCCGGTGGCAGGTCTACGGCGACGACGCCGGGCACAGGACGGTCAGGCAGGGCACGGTGATCACCGACAGCCGGTGGGGACACTCGGTCCACGTCGAGCTGGACGGCCTTGAGCCGGGCCGGGAGTACTGGTACCGCTTCAGGACCGGGCCGTACCTGTCGCCGATGGGACGGGCCAGGACCGCCCCGCACCCCCTGTCGCTCGGCACGGGCCTGACGATGGCCTTCGTCTCGTGCGCCCAGTACGAGCACGGCCACTTCACCGCCTACCGGCGCCTGGCCGAGGAGGAACCCGACCTCGTCCTGCACCTGGGCGACTACCAGTACGAGTACGCCCGCGACACCTACACCATCCCCGGCGGCAACGTCCGCGACCACGAGGGGCCGGAGACCGAGACGCTGGCGAACTACCGGCAGCGGCACGCGCAGTACAAGACCGATCCCGACCTGCGGGCGGCGCACGCGGCGGCGCCCTGGCTGGTCGTCTGGGACGACCACGAACTGGACAACAACTGGGCCGACGAGGTGCCGGAGAAACCGGAGATCCCGCAACCGGGTTTCCTCACCCGGCGCGCCGCGGCCTTCCGCGCCTACTACGAGAACATGCCGCTGCGGCGTACCTCCATCCCCAGGGGGATCGACATGCAGATCTACCGGCGTGTCCGGTGGGGCGCCCTGGCCACCTTCCACATGCTCGACACCCGGCAGTACCGCGACGACCAGGGCTGCGGAGACGGTTACCGCGACTGCCCGGCCGCGACCGACCCGGCGCGCTCGATCACGGGGGAGACCCAGGAACGCTGGCTGCTCGACGGCTTCCGCCGCTCGCGGGCACGGTGGGACGTCATCGGCCAGCAGGTCTTCTTCGCCCAGCGTGACAGCGACGCGGGGCCCGCCAAGGTGACCAGTCAGGACGCCTGGGACGGCTACGTCGCCTCGCGGCGGCGGATCACCCAGGGGTGGGTGGACGCGGGGGTGCGCAACCCGGTCGTGCTCACCGGTGACGTGCATGCGCACTGGGCGGCCGACCTCAAGCTCGACTACGACGACCCGACCACCCCCACGGTGGGCTCTGAGCTGGTCACGACCTCCATCACCACCGGGGGCGACGGCGCGGACTCCGACCCCGCGACGCAGCCGTTCCTCAGGATCAACCCGCACCTGCGCTTCTACAACAACCAGCGAGGTTACGTGCTCACCCGGATCGAGCCCGACCTGCTGACCGCCGACTTCACGGTGCTCCCGCAGGTACGGCAGGCCGGCGCGCAGGCTCACGTGAAGGCGACCTTCGTGGTCGAGGACCGGGTGCCGGGCGTGCGGCAGACCTACCTGCGCCCGGCCGCGCCTGCGGCGAGCCGGATGCCCACGGAACCGGAGACCGATCTCATCCAGAAGGTCGTCGACCTGGAGACCAGGCGCCCCTGAACCCCCAACGGGACGACACATGTCCGGTGTCGTCCCGTTTTTCCGGAATAATAGTTAGACAGGCTAAGTTAGACTGACTAACTATGACGACGGATGAACTCGCGGAGAACCTCTCCAAGGAACTGCGCCACCTGGTGCTGCTGCTGCGCCGCGCGGCGGCCGGGCAGCCGATCACCAGCCAGCAGTACGCCGTGCTCGGCTCGCTCCAGGACGGCCCGCGCCGGATGACCGAGCTGGCCGAGGAACACGGCGTCCAGCTGCCGACCATGACCGTGCAGATCAACCGCCTTGAGGAGCCGGGACTGGTCGCGCGGGGCGCCGACCCCGCCGACGCCAGGGTCCGCACCGTCGAGCTCACCGACGAGGGCCGCGCCCGCCTGGTGGCCGTACGGCGCGCCAGGATCGCCTACCTGAGCGACCGGCTCGGCGCCCTCACCCAGGCCGAACGCGAGGCCGTCGCCGCGGCGCTTCCCGCCCTGGCCAAACTGGGCCGCCCCTGACAGCCCCTCCACCCGTCCCCCTTCTCCCAAGGAGCGCCTTCCATGTCCTCACAGAGCGGCGGCGCAATCCTGCGTCAGCCGATGTCCGTCTGGGCCACCGCGTTCGCCGCGGTCGTCGCCTTCATGGGCATCGGCCTGGTCGATCCGATCCTGCCCTCCATCGCCAAGGGCCTGAACGCGGGCCCGAGCCAGGTCTCCCTGCTGTTCACCAGCTACTTCCTGGTCACCGCGGTGGCCATGCTCGTCACCGGCTGGGTCTCCAGCAGGATCGGCGGCAAGCGCACCCTGCTGCTCGGCCTGGCCCTGGTGGTCGTCTTCGCCGCCCTGTCCGGGACCTCGGGCAGCGTCGGCGAACTCGTCGGGTTCCGCGCCGGGTGGGGCCTGGGCAACTCCCTGTTCGTCGCCACCGCCCTCGCGGTGATCGTCGGCGCCGCCAGCGGAGGCGCGGAGGCGGCCATCGTCCTGTACGAGGCGGCCCTGGGCCTGGGCATCTCCATGGGGCCGCTGGTCGGCGCCGCCCTCGGCGACTGGAACTGGCGCGCCCCCTTCTTCGGCACCGCGACCCTCATGGCCGTCGGGTTCGTCCTCGTCCTGACCCTGCTGAGGACCACGCCGGAACCGGCCGCGCGCACCCGCCTGTCCGACCCGCTGCGCGCCCTGGCCCACGGCGGCCTGTCGACGACGGCGTTCACCGCGTTCTTCTACAACTTCGCCTTCTTCACCGTCCTGGCCTTCACCCCCTTCATCCTCGGCATGTCGCCGTACGGCATCGGCGCGGTCTTCTTCGGGTGGGGCGTCTGTGTCGCGCTGGCCTCGGTCTTCGGCGCCCCCGCCCTGCAGCGCAGGATCGGCTCGGTCAACGTGCTCCACCTCTCGCTGGGGGCGCTCGCCCTGCTGCAGGTGGGCATCGCCCTGTCACAGCAGGCGGGCAGTCACCCGGGCGTCGTCGTCTTCGTCATCCTGTCCGGCCTGCCGATCGGCCTGAACAACACCGTGTTCACCGAGGCGGCCATGGAGGTCTCCGACGCGCCGAGGCCCGTCGCCTCCGCCGGATACAACTTCGTGCGCTGGATGGGCGGCGCGCTCGCGCCCTACGTCGTCACCAAGCTGGGCGAGGAGGTCGGGCCCGCGGTGCCGTACGTCCTGGGCGCGGCCTGCTGCCTGGCGGGCATGGCCGTCCTGTACGGCAGGCGCCACCACATGAGGAGCCTGGATCGGATCGACGTCGACCACACCTTCCAGGATGCCTCTGCCCCGGCCTGACCCGGTTTGGGGCGACGCGCACAGTGGCCATACGCTGAAGGGGCGTTCCGAGCCCTTGGAGAGGACCACTGTGAGCATCGCCCCGACCGTCGGAGTGTTCGCCCTGCAGGGAGACGTGCGCGAGCACACGCGCGCACTGGAGGCGGCGGGTGCCAGGGCCGTCGCCGTACGGCGCCCCGGTGAACTGGAGGCGGTCGACGGCCTGGTCATCCCCGGCGGGGAGTCGACCACGATGTGGAAACTCGCCGAGACCTTCGAACTCCTCGAACCGCTCAGGATGAGGATCAAGGGCGGCATGCCCGCCTACGGCTCGTGCGCGGGCATGATCATGCTGGCCGACCGGATCGAGGGCGGCATCGAGGGTCAGCAGACCATCGGCGGCATCGACATGGTGGTCCGCCGCAACGCCTTCGGCCGTCAGGTCGACTCCTTCGAGGCGGACCTCGACTTCGCGGGCCGGGGCTCGATACGGGCGATCTTCATTCGCGCGCCGTGGGTGGAATCTGTCGGTTCCGATGTCGAAGTGCTGGCTCGGGCCGAAGCTGGGGATAGGATCGTCGCGGTCCGCCAAGGACCGCTGCTCGCCACGTCCTTCCACCCGGAACTTACCGGGGATGTCGGTGTGCATTCATATTTTGTTGACATGGTGAGGGAGCTCTAGCCGATGTCCGGCCACTCCAAATGGGCGACGACGAAGCACAAGAAGGCCGCGCTTGACTCCAAGCGGGGCAAGCTGTTCGCCAAGCTCATCAAGAACATCGAGGTCGCGGCCCGAACCGGCGGCCCCGACCCGGACGGCAACCCGACGCTGTACGACGCCATCACCAAGGCGCGCAAGAGCTCGGTCCCGATCGACAACATCGAGCGCGCGCGCAAGCGTGGCGGCGGCCTTGAGGCGGGCGGCGCCGACTGGCAGACCATCATGTACGAGGGCTACGCCCCCGGTGGGGTCGCGGTGCTGATCGAGTGCCTCACCGACAACCGCAACCGCGCCGCCTCCGAGGTCCGCGTCGCCCTGACCCGCAACGGCGGCTCGCTGGCCGACCCGGGCTCGGTGTCCTACATGTTCAACCGCAAGGGCGTCGTGCTGGTGCCCAAGGGCTCGCTGAGCGAGGACGACGTGCTGACCGCGGTCCTCGACGCCGGCGCCGAGGAGGTCAACGACCTCGGCGACCAGTTCGAGGTCGTCTCCGAGGCCACCGACCTCGTCCCGGTCCGCAAGGCCCTGCAGGAGTCCGGCATCGACTACGACTCCGCCGAGTCCAGCTTCGTGCCGACGATGAACGTCCCGCTCGACGAGGACGGCGCCCGCAAGGTCTTCAGGCTGATCGACGCCCTTGAGGACAGCGACGACGTCCAGAACGTCTGGGCCAACTTCGACGTCTCCGACGATGTCCTGGAGAAGCTCGACGCCTGAACGGCCGTCGTGCCGGGCGGGACGACCGATTCGCCCCGCCCGGACCGCGCCGCCTAGGTTGGGTGGCTGTGAAGCTACGTGAACTGACCGCGGACGATCTCGACGCGGTGACGGACAATCGCAGGCGGGCCTTCGGACCGGTGTCGGAGGCGGTCCAGCGGCAGTGGGTCGGGATGGTGACCCCCGCACTCGAAGCGGGGAGATATCTCGGTCTCTTCGACGGCGCCCGCCTGGTCGCGACGAGCCGGATCAACGACTTCACCCAGTACTGGCACGGCAGGCCGATCTCCCTCGGCGGCGTCGCCTCGGTGACCGTCGCCCCGGAGGACAGGGGCGGGGGAGCAGGCCGGACCATCATGCTGGCCACCCTTGAGCGCTGCGCCGGCCTCGGTCACCCGGTCTCCGCCCTCTACCCGGCCACCACCCACATCTACCGATCGCTGGGCTGGGAGCACGCCGGAGCCATGCACCGCGCCGTGCTGCCCGCCGAGGCGCTGCGGACCATCAGGCGGACCGAGCAGGTCCAGGTCCGCAGGGCCGGGCCGGAGGACGCAGAGCGGGTCGTCTCGGTCCTGCGGGGAGTCCACCTGGCCACCCGCGCCTGCGGCCCCGTCTGCTGGGACGCCGACGTCTGGCGGGCGCGCCTGGCGACGGGGGACGACTTCGTCTATCTCGCGCACGACGGCCTCGTCGTCTACCGCTGGCGTGACCAGGACCTGGAGGTTCCCGTCCTGGTCGCGGGCTCGGAGGCGACCGCGCGGACGCTGTGGTCCCTGATCGGTTCCTCGGCCTCGATCGCCAGGTCCGTCCACGCGGTCGTGGCCCCCGACGACCCCGTCTTCTGGCTGATCGGGAACCGCCCGACGGACGAGGTGGGCCAGACCCGCTGGATGTTCCGCGTCGTCGACCTGGCCGCGGCGATCCGTGAGCGGGGTTTCCCGCCCGGCGTCACCCTCGACACCGTGATCCAGGTCGAGGACCCCCAGCGGCCGGAGAACTCCGGGCCCTGGCACCTGTCCGTCTCCGGAGGGCGGGCGACGGCCGAGCCCGCGGGTACCCTCCCCTTGGCTCTGCCCGTCTTCACGGCCGGGGCGTTCTCCGCCCTGTTCTGCGGGGTTCCGGCCGCGACCCTGCGCAGGACCGGCGGACTGACCGGTTCCGCGGACGGCGACGCCGCCCTGGACGGGGCCTTCCACGCCAGGCCGTACATGCTGGACCACTTCTGAGGGGTGCCTGCCCGGGAACCGTGCGTCGTGTGCGCGCAGGCGGTAGAGTCTGGCACCGAACAGGTGTTCGGCGAGTGGAGGCGTGCCGGTGCGGTTGCCCGAACTGCGGGTGATGGGGGTCGATCCCGGGCTGACCCGGTGCGGGCTCGGCGCGGTCGAGGGACGGCCGGGGGCGCCGCTGACCCTGGTCAAGGTCGGGGTCGTGCGCACCCCCGCGGAAGACGAGACCGGCGCGAGGCTCGTGGCGATCGAGGCGGGCATCGAGAGCTGGCTCGACGAGATCAAGCCGGACGCGGTCGCCGTGGAGCGGGTCTTCGCCCAGCACAACCTCAGGACGGTGATGGGCACCGCGCAGGCCTCCGCGGTGGCGATCCTGTGCGCCTCCCGCCGGGGGCTGCCGGTGGCGTTGCACACGCCCTCCGAGGTCAAGGCCGCGATCACCGGCAGCGGCACCGCCGACAAACGACAGGTCGGCACGATGGTGACCAGGCTCCTGCGCCTGGACGAGATGCCCAAGCCCGCCGACGCCGCCGACGCCCTCGCCCTCGCGATCTGTCACGTGTGGCGGGGCGGGGCGCGCAACAGGCTCGCGGAGGCGGTCGCGAAGGCCGCCGCTCCCGGCACGAGCGCCGCCGCCTACTTCCGCGGCGGGGGCAGGGCCGGATATTCGAAGGGAAGCACGAAGTGATCGCCTCGGTGCGGGGACGGGTGGCCGCGATCGCGCCGGAGGGGGCGGTGGTCGAGGTCGGCGGGATCGGCGTGCTCGTCCACTGCACACCCGGCACACTGGCGGCGCTGCGGGTGGGGGAGGAGGCCAGACTGGCCACCTCGCTCGTGGTCAGGGAGGACTCCCTGACACTGTTCGGCTTCGGCACCGACGACGAGCGTCTGGTCTTCGAACTGCTGCAGACGGCCAACGGGGTCGGCCCCAAGGTCGCCCTCGCCATGCTCGCCGTGCACACGCCGAACGCCCTGCGGATCGCGGTGGCGAGCGCCGACGTCAAGGCGCTGACCAGGGTGCCCGGAGTCGGCCCCAAGGGCGCTCAGCGGATCATCGTCGACCTCAAGGACAAGCTCGGCACGCCGGAGGAGGCGGTCAACGCCGCGCTCGACGGCACCGCCGCAGTCCCGCCCTGGCGCGACCAGGTGCACTCGGGCCTGGTCGGTCTCGGCTACTCGGTCAGGGACGCCGACGAGGCGGTCGCCACGGTGGCCGTCCAGGCCGACGCCGAGATCGCGCAGGGCAGGGTTCCCCAGGTCGCCGTGCTGCTCAAGGCCGCGCTTCGCGTGCTGAGCGTCCGGTGAGACAGGGCACAGGAAAGGCGGAGACGACGTGAGCGCGGAACGGGATCTGGTCTCACCCGAGATGGAGGGTGACGAGCGCCTGATCGAGGCCGCGCTGCGTCCCAAACGTCTTGAGGAGTTCATCGGCCAGGCGCGGGTGCGCGAGCAGCTCTCCCTGGTGCTGCACAGCGCGTTGCGGCGCAACCGTCCCCCGGACCACGTGCTGATGAGCGGCGCGCCCGGTCTGGGCAAGACGACCCTCTCGATGATCATCGCGGCCGAGCTCTCCGCGCCGCTCAGGCTCACCTCCGGGCCCGCCCTCGAACGGGCGGGTGACCTCGCGGCGATTCTGTCCACCCTCTCCGAGGGAGAGGTCCTCTTCATCGACGAGATCCACCGGATGGCCCGTCCCGCCGAGGAGATGCTCTACCTCGCGATGGAGGACTTCCGCGTCGACATCGTGGTCGGCAAGGGGCCGGGCGCGACCGCCATCCCGCTGGAGGTGGCGCCCTTCACCCTGGTCGGGGCGACCACCAGGGCGGGCCTGCTGCCCGCGCCGCTGCGTGACAGGTTCGGCTTCGTCGCGCACATGGACTTCTACGAGGCCGCCGAGCTCGAACAGGTGTTGCACCGTTCGGCACGGCTGCTCGGCCTGCGTCTCCCGGGCGACGCGGCACACGAGATCGCCGGGCGCTCCCGGGGCACGCCCCGCATCGCCAACCGGCTGCTGCGCCGGGTGCGCGACTTCGCCGAGGTCCGGGCGGACGGGGTGATCAGCAGGGACGTCGCCGCCGCGGCGCTGAACCTCTACGAGGTGGACGCCGAGGGGCTCGACCGTCTCGACCGCGCCGTCCTGGGCGCCCTGCTCGGCAAGTTCGGTGGCGGTCCCGTCGGTCTGTCAACACTGGCGGTCGCGGTGGGGGAGGAACCGGAGACCGTCGAGGTGGTCGCGGAGCCGTTCCTGGTACGGCAGGGCCTGCTGGCCCGCACCCCTCGCGGACGCGTCGCGACCGCGGCGGCCTGGGTCCACCTGGGGTTGACGCCCCCTCCCGGAGCCTTCGGCGCGGTGCCGATGCCCGGCCAGGGGCCTGACCTGCATGATCTTGGGGATGACCCCGCAGCGTCCTGACGTTGAGTTACGGTGAGAAAACGCACGGGGTTGATCACAAAAAGGTGACAACCGTATCAAAATGGGAACTTCCCCGCGCGCCAGAACGTGACCTCGTTGCCGCGCTCCTAACAGCTCGCCTAAACTCCGTGGCTTGGCTGGCTGTGTAGGCTGACGTGCTGAGCGCGGCGTGGCCTCACATGACGTCCGGCTCCGGCCGGTCATCCTTAACCGAAGGAGCGGCCCAATGGGCGGCAATTACTCCAGCCTTATCATGATCGCGCTGATGGTCGTGGTGTTCTACTTCCTGCTGATCAGGCCGCAGCGTAAGCGGCAGCAGGAGCAGGCGCAGATGCAGAACTCCCTCACCCCGGGGACCCGCATCATGACCACTACCGGGCTTTTCGCGACGGTGGTAGCGATCGACGCCGAAGATGTGATCCTGGAGATCGCCCCCGGCGTCGAGACCCGCTGGGTCAAGGCCGCGATCGGGCGTGTGGTGGGCCCGGTCGACGACACGCAGGGCGACGCCGAGAACACCGACACCGTGGATGACAATGTGGTGGAAACCGCGCAGTCGCCCGGTGACGACCAGGACTCGACGACCAAGAAGTGATAAGTAGGCTCGCCAACATTCCCTATAGCCGAAAGAACTGACGACCAGTGGCCCGACCGACCAGCGGCCAGAGCAGACCGGGGCGCGTGCTCCTACTGCTACTGGCGATTATTCTCGCCATGGGTGGGGTGATGCTCCTGAACAGGGCTTACACCCCCGAATATGGCCTCGACCTCGCCGGTGGCACGACAGTGACACTGCAGCCCGTCACCCCGAACGGCACGGCTCCCACAGAGGAAAGCCTGGATCTCGCCGTCGGCATCATCCGAAACAGGGTGAACGGCAGCGGTATCTCCGACGCCGAGGTCGCCAAATCCGGTGACAACATCGTCATCTCCGTCCCCGGAGTTGGCCAGGAGGAAGTCGTCAAGCTGGTCGGCACCACCGCGGAACTGCGTTTCCGTCAGGTGATGGCGGTCGCGGCAGGGGCACCCCAGCCGCCGGGGCAGATGCCCACCCAGGCGCCGACGCCGTCATCCTCCCCCTCCTCGACGGCTCCCGGCAAGAAGGGCGACAAGTCCCCCGCCCCGTCCGCCTCCCCCGCGGCCGAGCAGGGCACGAAGACGCCGGAGCCGACCGCGACGGCCGCCGCGAACCCGAGCGCCTCGCCCGCGGGCCGCGCCCTGTCGGCGGCGCTCCTCAACCCCAGCCCGGAGGCGACCCCGACCGCCACCGGCAAGCAGGAGAGCAAGCAGGACACCGGCAAGAAGGGCGACAAGGCGGAGGCCTCCCCCTCGGCCAAGCCCGGCCAGAGCAGCTCCCCCTCGCCCCAGCCCTCCTCGCCCGCGGACAACCCGCTGGCCGACGTGGACACCACCGGCATCGACCCGGCGGTGCTCAAGCAGTTCGAGGCCCTCGACTGCTCCAAGAACAAGGGCCAGGGCGCCCAGGACGACCCCAACAAGCAGTACGCCGGCTGCAGCCAGGACGGCAGCGCCAAGTACGTCCTCGACAAGGCGGCCGTCACCGGAAGCGCGATCGCCAGCGCCAACGCGGGCGTCGACCAGACCACCGGTGAGTGGCTCGTCCAGCTCTCCTTCAAGGGGCAGGGCCCCGACCAGTGGTCCAAGGTGACCACCACCGCGTTCAACTCCCAGCCGCCGCGCAACCAGGTCGCCATGGTCCTGGACGGTGTGATCATCTCCGCGCCGGTCATCCAGGAGCCCATCACCGGCGGCCGGGCGCAGATCTCCGGCAACTTCACCCAGGTGACGGCCAACGAGCTGGCCGGCCAGCTGAAGTTCGGCGCGCTGCCGCTGAAGTTCGAGAAGAGCTCGATCGACGAGGTCTCCTCGACCCTGGGCGCCGACCAGCTGCGCGGCGGCATGATCGCCGGTGGCATCGGCCTGGCCCTGGTGGTCGTCTACTCCATGCTGTACTACCGCGGCCTTGGCGTCGTCTCGGTGCTGAGCCTGCTGGCCGCCTCGATCCTCACCTACCAGGCGGTCGTGATCCTCGGTGCCTTCGCGGGCTTCCGCCTGTCGCTGCCGCACATCATCGGCCTCATCGTCTCGATCGGTATCACCGCCGACTCCTTCATCGTCTACTTCGAACGAATACGAGATGAGATGAAGGAGGGCCGCCGGTCGCTGCGCACGGCCGTCGAGGTCGCCTGGACCCGCGCCCGCCGGACGATCCTGATCGCCGACGCGGTCATGTTCATCGCCGCCGTCGTGCTGTACTTCCTGGCCGTCGGCGGTGTGGCCGGGTTCGCCTTCGCGATGGGCCTGACCACGCTCATCGACATCGTCGTGGTCTTCCTGTTCACCAAGCCGTTCGTCACGCTGCTGGCCAGGCTGAAGTTCTTCGCCAAGGGACACAAGCTTTCCGGTCTCGACGCCGAGCGCATGAGCAGCACGACGGTCGCCGGTACCAAGACCGTTCCGCAGGAGGCATGATGTCCGGCATCGCGAGTCGGTTGTACCGCGGCGAGATCGACGTCGACTTCGTCGGACGCAGGAAGCTCTGGTACGGCCTGTCCGCCGTGCTGCTGCTGGTGTCCATCGCGGGCCTGCTCTTCAACGGAGGCCTCAACCTGGGCGTCGAGTTCAGGGGCGGTTCGGTCTTCTCCTTCAAGGCGCCCAGCGCCCACATCGAAGAGGTCCGCGACACCTTCAACGGCGCGGGCGCCCACCAGGTCATCGTCCAGACGACCAACAACGGCTGGCGGGTCACCACCGACAGCATGCCACCCGAGCGGGTGACCACGGTCCAGAAGGCGGTCGCCCAGAAGTACGGCATACAGCAGAACGAGGTCACCCTCCAGGTGATCGGCGCCTCGTGGGGCGGTCAGGTGGCCGACAAGGCGGTCACCGGTCTGATCGTCTTCATGCTGGCGATCATCCTGTACCTCACGGTGGCCTTCGAGTGGAAGATGGCGCTGTCGGCGGTCGTGGCGCTCTTCCACGACCTGGTGATCACCGCGGGCGTCTACGCGTGGACCCAGTTCGAGGTCACCCCGGCGACCCTGCTGGGCTTCCTGACGATCCTCGGATACTCCCTGTACGACGCGGTCGTCGTGTTCGACATGATCAAGGAGGTCACCGCCAAGCTCGGCACGACCTCCAAGATGACCTACACGCAGGCGGCGAACAACGCGCTGAACCACACCCTGATCCGGTCGCTGAACACCACCCTGGTGGCGATCCTGCCGGTGGCCGCGATCCTGTTCATCGGCACCACGCTGTTCGGCGCGGGCACGCTGAGGGACCTCTCGCTCGCCCTGTTCGTCGGCATGATCGTCGGTACCTACTCGTCCCTGTGCGTGGCCACGCCGATGCTGGTCACGCTGAAGGAGCGCGAGCCGCGTTACCAGGCGATCGCCCGCAGGCTCTCCTCACAGGGCGGCGGGGCCAAGGGCGGCCAGACGGTCAAGGGAGCCAAGCAGCCGGTCCCCGCGGGGGCCGCCAACGGCTCGGCGCCCGACGGCGACAAGCGCAAGAAGAAGTAGCCGGAAGTCAGCAAGGCCTCCGTCCCCGCCGAGGGGACGGAGGCTTTTCCTTGAGGGAGCGACGATGAGTGACCTGAGCAGGCTGATCCTGGACCACGTCCGGGACATCCGCGACTACCCCCAGCCCGGCGTCCTCTTCAAGGACATCACCCCGCTGCTCGCCGATCCTGAGGCCCTGGCCGCCGTGATCGACGGTTTCGCCGGGCTCCACCAGGTCGACAAGGTCGTCGGGATCGAGGCCAGAGGCTTCATCCTGGCCGCTCCCGCGGCCTATCGGGCGGGCGCGGGCTTCGTTCCGGTGCGCAAGAAAGGCAAACTGCCCGCGGAAACCCTTGAGGCGTCCTACGATCTGGAGTACGGCTCCGCCACCATCGAGGTCCATCGAGACGCCTTCACCCCAGGGGAACGCGTCCTGATCATCGACGACGTGCTCGCCACCGGCGGTACGGCGCGTGCGGCGGTGGAGCTGGTCCGCAGGGCGGGCGCCGACGTCGTCGCCATCGCCGTGCTCATGGAGCTGGCCTTCCTCAAAGGGCGGGAACGGCTGGACGGCGTCGAGGTGCATTCCCTGGTGATTGTCTGATCCCACCCCGCCGGGGAAGGCATCCTGGCCAGTCTGGATACACTGGGGGGATCTGGACTCGAACGTGAGGAGTCTGAGTGCCCCGTGATGTGGTCGTCCCCGACGTGACCGCCGACGGTGGCGGTCCCGAGACGGCCGTCCCGGCAGGCGATGCCGGTTCCGCCATGTCCGGAGCCACCGAGGACAGGCCTGCGGTAAGGCGTAGGCTCGCGCGTTTTGGGGGGCAATGGGGTGGCGCCATGAACCCGGTGCTTGAGCCGCTCTTCCGGACGGTCCGCGCGACGCATCCGAAGGCGGATCTGCGGCTCATCGAGCGCGCCTACGACGTGGCCGCCTACCACCACCGTGATCAGAAGCGTAAGAGCGGTGATCCCTACATCACCCACCCGCTCGCGGTCGCGACGATCCTGGCCGAGCTGGGCACCGACGACGAGACGCTGTGCGCCGCGCTGCTGCACGACACCGTCGAGGACACCGCCTACGGCCTCGACGAGCTGCGCAAGGACTTCGGCGACAACATCGCCCTGCTGGTCGACGGCGTCACCAAGCTCGACAAGGTCAAGTACGGCGACGCCGCCCAGGCCGAGACCGTCCGCAAGATGGTCGTGGCGATGTCCCGCGACATCCGGGTGCTGGTGATCAAGCTCGCCGACCGGCTGCACAACATGCGCACCATGCGCTACCTGCCCGAGCACAAGCGGCAGCAGAAGTCCCGGGAGACACTGGAGATCTTCGCGCCGCTCGCCCACCGCCTCGGCATGAACACCATCAAGTGGGAGCTTGAGGACCTCGCGTTCGCCATGCTCTACCCCAAGCGCTACGACGAGATCGCCCGCATGGTCTCCGAGCGCGCCCCGCGCAGGGACCTGTTCCTGCAGGAGGTCATCGAGAAGGTCTCCGGAGACCTGCGCGAGGCCAAGATCCGCGCGGTGGTCAAGGGGCGCCCGAAGCACTACTACTCGGTCTACCAGAAGATGATCGCCAGGGACGTCGCCTTCGACGACATCTACGACCTGGTCGGCATCCGGGTGCTGGTCGACACGGTCCGCGACTGCTACGCCGCCCTGGGAACGATTCACGCGCGATGGAACCCGGTGCCCGGCCGGTTCAAGGACTACATCGCGATGCCCAAGTTCAACATGTACCAGTCGCTGCACACCACGGTCATCGGCCCCGAGGGCAAGCCCGTCGAGCTGCAGATCCGCACCCACGGCATGCACCACAGGGCCGAGTACGGCGTGGCGGCGCACTGGAAGTACAAGGAGGACATGACCACCTCGGGCCCGCCCGGGGCGAAGCTCAAGCCGGCCAGCGACATGGCCTGGCTCAGGCAGCTCCTCGACTGGCAGAAGGAGACCGCCGACCCGGGCGAGTTCCTTGAGTCACTGAGGTTCGACCTGTCGGTCTCCGAGGTCTACGTCTTCACCCCCCGCGGTCAGGTGATCGCGCTTCCCGAGGGCGGGACCCCGGTCGACTTCGCCTACGCCGTGCACACCGAGGTCGGCCACCGCTGCATCGGGGCCCGGGTCAACGGCCGTCTCGTGCCGCTGGAGTCGCGGCTCGGCAACGGCGACACCGTGGAGATCTTCACCTCCAAGTCGCCGGACGCCGGTCCCTCCCGTGACTGGCTCAAGTTCGTCAAGTCGGGCCGGGCCCGCAACAAGATCCGGCAGTGGTTCTCCAAGGAGCGCCGCGAGACCGCGATCGAGGCGGGCAAGGAGGCCATCGGCAGGGCGATGCGCAAGCAGGGCCTGCCGCTGCAGCGCCTGATGTCCGGAGAGTCCCTATTGGTGCTCGCCAGGGACCTGCACTACGCGGACGTCTCGGCGCTCTACGCGGCCGTCGGAGAGGGCCACGTGGCCGCCCAGGCGGTCGTGCAGAAGCTCGTGCACTCCCTCGGAGGGGTCGAGGGCGCCGAGGAGGACATCGCCGAGGTCTCGGTGCCGACGAAGCTGCGCGGCCGTCCCCGCGGCAGGGGCGGCGCGGGCGTGGTCGTCGCGGGCGACTCCGACGTCTGGGTACGGCTGTCGCGCTGCTGCACCCCGGTCCCCGGAGACGAGATCATCGGCTTCGTCACCCGCGGCCACGGCGTCTCGGTGCACCGCACCAACTGTCCCAACGTGCAGCAGCTGAGGTCAGAGCCCGACCGCCTGGTCGAGGTCTCCTGGTCGGCCGCGGAGGACTCGGTGTTCCTCGTGGCGCTCCAGGTCGAGGCGCTCGACCGGCCGCGCCTGCTGTCCGACGTCACCCGGACCCTGTCCGACCAGCACGTCAACATCCTGTCGGCGTCGGTGACGACCTCGAAGGACCGGGTGGCGATCAGCAGGTTCACCTTCGAGATGGGCGACCCCAAGCACCTGGGGCACGTGCTGAAGGCCGTACGCAACATCCAGGGCGTCTACGACGTCTACCGGGTGAGCGGCGCCTCCTAGGCCCTCTCAGGCCCGCCCCGGGCCATACAGCGAAACGGGGGACGCTCCGGAAAGGAGCGTCCCCCGTTTTGGCGCCGGAGGGTCAGGAGAACTCGGCGAGCGTGCGCTCGGCCTCCTCAAGCCAGGAACGGCGGGCGGTCAGGGCCTCCTCGGCGTCCTTGGCCTCCTTGTCCCTGCCGGCCGCCTGGGCCTTGGCCAGGCGGCCCTCAAGCTGCCCGATCGACTTGCGCAGCTGGTCGACCGTGTTCTGCGCGCGGGCGCGGGCCTCGGGGTTGGACCGCTTCCACTCGGCCTCCTCGGCCTTGCGGACCGCCTCGTCGATCTTGCGCAGACCGCCCTCAAGCCGGTCACGCTGCTCGCGCGGGACCGGGCCGGCCTCCTCCCAGCGCTCCAGGAGGCCACGCAGGGCGTTCCTGGCGACGCGGGCGTCGGAGACCGGAAGGATCTTCTCGGCCTCGGCCAGCAGCTGCTCCTTGACCTCGGCGTTGGCCGCCAGCGAGGCGTCACGCTCGGCGAAGACCGCCGAACGGGCCTGGAAGAACTGGTCCTGGGCGCCCTTGAAACGGCCCCACAGCTCGTCCTCGACCTCACGCGAGGCCCGGCCGGCCGCCTTCCACTGCTGCATCAGCTCGCGGTAGGCGGAGGCCGTCGCGCCCCAGTCGGTCGAGGAGGCCAGCGCCTCCGCCTCGACGACGATGCGTTCCTTGGCCGAACGCACGCCCTCGCGCTGCTCGTCGAGCCCGGCGAAGTAGGCCTTGCGCCGCTTGGCGAAGGCCGTACGGGCCGCGGACAGGCGCTTCCACAGCGCCGCCTCGGTCACCCGGTCGATGCGCTCGGCGGCCTTCCACTCCTCGACGAGCTGGCGCAGCCGCTCCCCACCGGTCTTCCAGTGGGTGGTGTCGTCGGCGATGCGCTCGGCCTCGGCGACGATGCGTTCCTTGACGCCCCTGGCCTCGGCGCGAGCCACGTCGCGGGCGGCCTTGACCTCCTCGCGGCGCTGGGAGACCAGCTCCGTGAGGCTGTTGAGGCGGCCCAGCAGCCCGTCGAGATCGCCGACCGCGTGCGCGTCGACGATCGCCTCGCGGAGCTTGACGATCGTCGCCTCCGCCTGGGCGGGCGGCAGATCCGTGCCGCGGACCCGCTGCTCAAGCAGCGTGACCTGCCCGGCCAGCTCGTCGAACTTGCGGTGGAAGTAGGCCAGGGCCTCTTCCGGTTCGCCGGCCTGCCAGGACCCGACGGCCCGTTCTCCCTCAGCCGTACGCACGTAGACGGTGCCGTCGTCGTCTACCCGGCCCCACGGGTCGGTGCTCACCGTGTCCTCCCGCAACTTTCATCAGCCTTTCGAGGCTATCCGCCTCTTGGATGTATTACGTCAGCTCTTGTCGGACATTGTCACGTCTTTGATTTCCACGGTTTCCTTCGGGGCGCCGGTGCCGTCCGGGCCCGGGGTGATCACACCCGCCTTGTTCACCTTGTCGAGGATGTCCAGGCCCTTGGTGACCGTGCCGAACGGGGTGTAGTCCGGAGACAGCTGGGCGTCGCCGTAGACGATGAAGAACTGGCTGCCGTTGGTGTCCGGGCCGCTGTTGGCCATGGCCACGACACCGCGGGTGTACTTCGCGCCTTCGAGGTTCTCGTTGACGAAACGGTACCCCGGGCCGCCCTGGCCGTCGGTCGGGTTCTTGCCGTCGGCCTTGGCCAGCGGGTCGCCGCACTGGAGCACGGGGAACTGCTCGGAACCGAGACGGTGGCACTTGGAGCCGTTGAAGTACTTCTTCCCGGCCAGGAACGCGAAGGAGTTGACCGTGCAGGGAGTCTTCTCCGCCGAGACCGCGATGACGATGTCGCCCAGGTTGGTCTTCAGGGTCATCGTCTTCGGCGTGGTGTCCACCTTCGCCGGAGGCAGGCCGACGTTCTTGGCCGGTCCGCCCTCGGTCTCGGCGACGTAACCACAGGTGCCCGCCGCGGGGTCGAAGGCCGCCGGCTTGGCGCCGGTGCCCGTCTCAGCCGGGCTCGCGGGCGCGGACGGGGTGCCCGAGGCGGCGGTCGCCGGGGACGTTCCACCACCTCCGAGCAGGGACATCGCGGCGATCACACCGCCGACGAGCACCACGACGGTCACACTCGTGCCGATGATCGCATTGCGCTTCATACGCGACTCACGTTCGGCGCGCCGCTGCATCTGCCGTTCGTAGTGCTCGCGGGCCAGTTGCTTCTGGCGGTCCTTGCCGCTCACCACTTCGCCCTCCCGAGTGCCGGAGTATCACTTATTGAGGTGGGCGAATCGTATCGGCCAATGGGTAATGGTTCGCAGCCCGCCGACCCGCACCGGTACCCTTCGGTTACATTCCCATCCGTTTTCTTGACGAGATCAGCTGAGGCAGATGCTCATCGCCGGCTTTCCCGCAGGGTCGTTTCAGACCAACTGTTACGCCGTGGCTCCCGCCGCGGGCGAGGAGTGCGTCGTCGTCGACCCCGGTCAGAACGCCGTGGGCGACCTGGACGACCTGCTGCGCGAGCATCGCCTGAAGCCGGTCGCCGTGCTGCTCACCCACGGCCACCTCGATCACATGTGGTCGGTCGCCCCGGTCTGCGGAGCGCGTGACATCCCCGCGTGGATCCACCCCGAGGACCGGGAGTTGCTGTCCGACCCGATCAAGGGGATGTCCCTGGCCTTCGGGCAGCAGCTGTTCGGCGGGCTGACCTTCTCCGAGCCCGACGACGTGCGCGAGATGGCGGACGGAGAGGTGCTGAGCCTGGCCGGGATGGAGCTGACGGTCGACCACGTCCCCGGCCATACCAGGGGGTCGGTGGCTTTCAGGCTGCCCGGGAGCGGGGAGATCCCCGAGGTGATGTTCTCGGGAGACCTGCTGTTCGCCGGCTCCATAGGCCGCACAGACCTTCCCGGCGGGGACTATCCGACCATCCTGCGCAGCCTGGCGGCCAAGTGCCTGCCGCTGTCCGATGAGACGGTGGTGCTGCCGGGACACGGACCACAGACCACGATCGGCCACGAGCGCGCGACCAATCCGTACTTGGCGGAGGCGACGCCGTACGCCGGTCCCACCAGGGGACTTTAGAAGATGACTCTGCAGGCGCCCAAGGGCACCTTCGACCTGCTCCCGCCGCGCTCCGAGCGCGCGCTGGCCGTCCGGGAGGCGCTGACCGCCCCCGCCAGGCGGGCGGGGTACGGCTACATCGAGACGCCGGTCTTCGAGGACACCGCGCTGTTCGTGCGCGGCGTCGGCGAGTCGACCGACATCGTCTCCAAGGAGATGTACACCTTCACCGACAAGGGCGGGCGTTCGATCACGCTGCGCCCCGAGGGCACCGCGTCGGTCGTGCGGGCGGTCCTCCAGCACGGCCTGCACAACGGCAGGCTCCCGGTGAAGCTCTGGTACTCCGGCAGCCAGTTCCGCTACGAACGCGCCCAGAAGGGCCGCTACCGCCACTTCTGGCAGGTGGGGGCCGAGGCCCTGGGGGCGGAGGACCCGGCCCTCGACGCCGAGCTGATCCTGCTGGCCGCGGAGGGCTACGCCGGGCTCGGCCTCACCGGGGTCAGGCTGCTGCTCAACACGCTGGGCGACCGCGTCTGCAGGCCCGCCTACCGCGCCGCGCTGCAGGACTTCCTGCGCGGTCTCGACCTCGACGAGGCGACCAGGGCCAGGATCGAGATCAACCCGCTGCGGGTGCTCGACGACAAACGTCCCGAGGTGCAGGCCCAGCTCGCGGGCGCCCCGCTGGTCGTCGACCACCTGTGCGAGGAGTGCAAGGCCTACCACGAGGAGGTCCGCACGCTGCTGACCGCCTCCGGGGTCGCCTACACCGACGATCCCCGGCTGGTGCGCGGGCTTGACTACTACACGCGCACCACGTTCGAGTTCGTCCACGACGGGCTTGGCTCGCAGTCCGCGGTCGGCGGCGGGGGGCGTTACGACGGACTGAGCGAGATGCTCGGCGGCCCGGCGCTGCCCAGCGTCGGCTGGGCGCTCGGCGTCGACAGGACGCTGCTGGCCATGGAGGCCGAGGGGCTGCTCGACGACGAGGCGGACGGCCCGCACGTCCAGGTGTACGGTGTGCCGCTGGGCGAGGAGGCACGCCGCCGGATGTTCCTGCTCATCACCGAGCTGCGCCGGGCGGGCCTCGACGCCGACATGTCGTTCGGAGGCAAGGGCGTCAAGGCCGCCATGAAGGGTGCCGACCGGTCGGGCGCGGGCTATGCCGTCATCCTCGGCGAGCGGGACATCGCCGCCGGGACCGCCCAGGTCAAGGACCTGGTCAGCGGCGACCAGAGCGCCGTACCGCTCGCCGAGATCGTCACGACCCTGAAGGAGAGACTGGAGAAATGATCCGCACGCACGAAGCGGGATCACTGCGCAAGGAGCACGCCGGGCAGCAGGTGACGCTGGCCGGTTGGGTGGCGCGCCGCCGTGACCACGGCGGCGTGGTCTTCATCGACCTGCGCGACGCCTCAGGCTCCTGTCAGGTGGTCTTCCGCGAGGAGGACGACGCGCACGGCCTGCGCGCCGAGTACTGCGTCAAGGTCGTCGGGCAGGTGCGGGTCCGCCCCGAGGGCAACGAGAACCCCGAGCTGCCGACCGGCGCGATCGAGGTCGTGGCCTCCGAGGTCGAGGTGCTCAGCGAGGCCGCGCCGCTGCCCTTCCCGATCGAGGGCGGCACCGGGGTCTCCGAGGAGGCCCGCCTGAAGTACCGCTACCTCGACATCCGCCGCCAGCAGGTCGCCCAGGCCATGCGGGCGCGCTCCAAGGCCACCTACCTGGCCCACGAGGTGATGAACGAGCACGGGTTCGTCTACATCGAGACCCCCACGCTCACCCGGTCGACCCCCGAGGGCGCCCGTGACTTCCTGGTGCCGGTCCGTCTCCAGCCGGGCAACTGGTACGCCCTGCCGCAGTCGCCCCAGCTGTTCAAGCAGCTGCTCATGGTCGGCGGCATGGAGCGCTACTACCAGCTCGCCCGCTGCTTCCGCGACGAGGACCTGCGCGCCGACCGGCAGCCGGAGTTCACCCAGATCGACGTTGAGATGTCCTTCGTCGACCAGGACGACGTCATCGCGCTGGGCGAGGCGCTGATCGGCCGCGTCTGGAAGGAGACGATCGGCTACGAGCTGCCGACGCCGCTGCCCCGGATGACCTACGCCGACGCCATGTCCCGCTTCGGCTCGGACAAGCCCGACCTGCGCTTCGGCCAGGAACTCGTCGAGATGACGGAGTTCTTCGCCGAGACGACCTTCCGGGTCTTCCAGGCACCCTACGTCGGCGCCGTGGTGATGCCGGGCGGTGCCTCGCAGACCCGTAAGGAGCTCGACGGCTGGCAGGAGTGGGCCAAGTCGCGCGGCGCCAAGGGCCTGGCCTACGTCCTCGTCGGGGAGGACGGCACGCTCGGCGGCCCGGTGGCCAAGAACCTGTCGGAGACCGAGACCGCGGGCCTGGCCGCGAAGGCGGGCGCCGCGCCCGGTGACGCGATCTTCTTCGCCGCCGGTACGGCCGCCGCCTCCCGCGACCTGCTCGGCGCGGCCCGGCTGGAGATCGGCCGCCGCTGCGGCCTGATCGACGAGTCGGCGTGGAGCTTCCTGTGGGTCGTCGACGCGCCCATGTTCGAGGAGGACGGCGAGGGCGGCTGGACCGCGGTCCACCACCCCTTCACCGGTCCGAAGCCCGAGTGGGCCGACAACTTCCAGGACCACCCGGGCGAGGCCCTCGCCTACGCCTACGACATGGTCTGCAACGGCATGGAGATCGGCGGCGGCTCGATCCGTATCCACCGCGCCGAGATGCAGCAGCGCGTCTTCGACGTGCTCGGCATCTCCAAGGAGGAGGCGGAGAGCAAGTTCGGCTTCCTGCTCGAGGCGTTCAAGTACGGCCCGCCGCCGCACGGCGGCATCGCCTACGGCTGGGACCGGGTCTGCATGCTGCTCTCCGGCGGCGACTCGATCCGTGACGTCATCGCCTTCCCGAAGACGGCCTCCGGCTTCGACCCGCTGACGGGCGCGCCGACCCCGATCACGGTCGAGCAGCGCAAGGAGGCGGGCGTCGACGCCAAGCCCAAGGCGGACGCCTGAGACGGTCCTGAGGGCCGGTGGGGCACGGCTCCGGGGGTCAACGCCCCGGGGCCGTGCTCGTACGGCTGCGGGCCGTACGGGCACGGCGGGTCAGAAGCGGACGGGCAGCGTGCGCAGGCCGCGGATGAGTGACCCGCTGAGGTTCCACCGGATCTCGGCGGGATCGCAGTCCAGCTCGATGCCCGGCAGGCGTTCCAGCAGCGTCCCGAAGGCGATCGACGCCTCAAGCCTGGCCAGCGGCGCGCCCAGGCAGAAGTGGATGCCGTGGCCGAAGGCCACATGCCGGTTGTCCGCGCGGGTGATGTCCAGGACGTCGGGGCAGGGGAAGACCTCGGGGTCGCGGTTGACCGCGCCGAGCAGGATGTGGACCACGCTGCCCTTCGGGATGTGGACTCCCGCCAGTTCGAGATCCTCCGTGGCGAAGCGGAACGTGGCACGCTCGACCGGTCCGTCGTGCCGGAGGAACTCCTCGACCGCCGACGGCAGCAGTTCCGGCCGCTCCCGTAACAGCTTCAGCTGCTCGGGGGCGGTCAGCAGGGCCAGCATGCCGTTGCCGATCAGGTTGACCGTGGTCTCGTGCCCGGCGATGAGCAGCAGCGTCAGGCCCGCCAGGAGCTCCTGGTCGTCGAGCAGTTCGTCGTCGTCGCGGGCCAGGACCAGCGCGCTGACCAGGTCGTCACGCGGGGCGGCCCGCCGTTCGGCGATGATCGCGGTGAAGTAGTCGCCGACGGCGAGGTTCACCTCGCCGCGGTGCCTGGCCTGTTCCTCGTTGAGCGCGGGGCCGACGAGGGTGCCGGACCAGTCGCGGAAGGCGTCCTGGTCCTCGACGGGCACGCCGAGCAGTTCGCAGATCACCGTGATCGGCAGGGGGAAGGCGAAGTCGTCGAGCAGGTCCGCCCCGCCCCTGGGGAGCATCGCGTCGACCAGGTCGTCGGCGATCTTCTGGACGCGGGGGCGCAGGGCCTCGATCCTGCGGGGGGTGAAGGCCTTGGAGACCAGGCGGCGCAGCCGGGTGTGGTCGGGAGGGTCGCTGTCGAGCATGTTGCCGGCCAGGATCCGGTTGTCGGCGTGGAAACGCGCGCGGAACGGCTCGGGCACCCAGGAGACGCTCTTGGCCAGGCGGGGGTCGTTGAGGGCGGGACGGCCGTGCTCGTAGTCGAGCACCAGGAAGGCGCCCATGCCGGGAGGGAAGTCGACCGGATGGACGGGGCCCTTCCCCCTGAGCGCGGCGCAGGCGGCGTGCGGATCGGGGCTCAGTATGAACTCGAAAGGTAACTTCTCCGGCATCGGCGCCCCCCGGGGAGATGGATCGGATCCTGTTCCCCTCCAGTCTGGCCCGGGAGGTCGCGGCTCGCCCGCCGTGTGCGAGATGGTGGCCGTGATGACCGGTATGTCGGTGCGAGCGAGCCTGCGACGAAAGGGCCTCACCCCCGTCGAGGCCCTCCGAGGTGGCCCTAGGTGAGCTGAACGTCCTTGATGATCACCGGGATCTTGGGGGCGTTCGAGCCACCGTCGCCGGTGATGTCGTTGGGGTTCTCGATCCAGCCGCCCTTGTAGACCTTGTCGAGGATGTCCATGCCCTGCGTGACCGTGCCGAGGGGTGTGTAGTCGGGCTGCAGCTGGGCGGTCTCGTCCGACAGGGAGATCCAGAACTGGCTGCCGTTCTGGTTCGCCGCCTCGGCCGCCTGGGCCAGCGCGACCGTTCCCCTGGTGTAGGGCAGCCCGCCGAGGTTCTCGTCGTTGAAGACGTAACCCGAGCTGCCCTGGCCGTCGGTGGGGTTCTTGCCGTCGGCCTTGGCCTGCGGGTCGCCGCACTGCAGCAGGCCGAGCCCGGAGTTCTCCGGCGTGGCCAGGCGGTGGCACCTGGTGTTGTCGAAGAAGTTCTTCTTCGCCAGGAAGGCGAAGGAGTTGACCGCGCAGGGGGCCCGGTCCGTCTGGAGCTCGATCACGATGTCACCGAGGTTGGTGGTGATCTTCATGTTCTTCAGCTTCAGGTTGGGCTTGGCCGGGGGCATGCCCACGTACTTGGCCGGGCTGCCGCTGGTGTCCTTGCGGTAGGAGCAGGTCAGCTTGGCCAGCTCCGCCGAGGGGGTCGGCGACGGCTGCAGGGCGGGGGCCTGACTTGGGTCGGCCGCCGCGCTCTTCTCCGAGGAGACGGGGCGCTTGGGGTCGTTGCCGCCGAGGAGGTTCGTCGCGGCGAACAGGCCTCCGGCCACGACGACGACCGCGACGCCGGCTCCGATGAAGGTGTTCCGCCTCGACTTTGCGGTCGACTGCTGGGCGGTCTGCTGGGCCCGCTGGGCCTGCCGCTCCTTGTGCTCCCGCGCCAGCTGGCTCTGGCGGTCTTCGCCGCTCACCGCTTCGTCCTCCAGAATTGCTGTTCCATGACTATTGACTGGGCGAAAGCGTACCCGCCTCGGCGTGTGATGGATGTAAGTGACAGAATCCGTCAGATGGGGTAGGAGAGGAAGACGCGGGTGAAGTGCCGCGTTCCAGGTAGCGTTCACGGTGGGATCCCACCTGCACAGACGCCGCCGATGACCGGAGCCCCCCTATGTTCGACGAGATTCTGGGCCTGCCCGCCCACCCGCTGATCGTCCACGCCGCCGTGGTCCTGACGCCCCTGCTGGTGGTGCTGGCCGCCGTCTACGCCCTGGCCGCACGCACGCGCGCGGTGCTGACCTGGGCGGTCGTCGGGCTCGCGGTCATCTCGCCCGTGGCGGTCTTCGCGGCCAGGCAGAGCGGTGAGGAGCTCAAAAGGGGACGTTTCTCCTCGGCGAGCGGGGAGCTCGGGCAGCGCGTCGCCGAGCACGAGAGCTTCGCGACCCCGTTGCTGCTGGCCGTACTGGCGCTCGGAGTGGTCTCACTCGGTCTCGTCCGGCTCACGCGTCCCGGGCGTTCGGAGAGCGCGCCCAAGGGGGTCGGGACGGCGCTGCGCGCGCTGACGGTGGTCCTGGCCGTGGTGGCCGGTTACTACGTGGTGAGGGCGGGCCACAGCGGCGCCGTCGCGGTCTGGGGAGGTTTCTGAGGGATCGGGAGCCCGCCCCCTGACGGTACTGTCTGAGCGTGGACAGCCTGTTCGACTCGGCGGCGGAGGAGGCCCACCGCGGCCATGAGCCACTGGCGGTGCGGATGCGCCCCCGTGGCCTGGACGAGGTGATCGGCCAGCGTCACCTGCTCGGGCCGGGCACGCCGCTGCGCAGGCTCGTCGAGGGCGAGGCCCCGATGTCGCTGTTCCTGTGGGGGCCTCCGGGCACGGGCAAGACCACCCTCGCCTACGTGGTCGCGGGGGTGACCAAGCGCCGCTTCGTCGAGGTCTCCGCGGTCTCCGCCGGGGTCAAGGAGGTCCGCGCCGCCATCGAGCAGGCCCGCCGCGAGCTGGGCATGTCGGGGCGGCAGACCGTGCTGTTCGTCGACGAGGTGCACCGCTTCAACAAGGCCCAGCAGGACGCCCTGCTGCCCGCCGTCGAGAACCGCTGGGTCACCTTCATCGGCGCGACCACGGAGAACCCGTTCTTCTCCGTCATCTCGCCGCTGCTGTCCCGTTCGCTGCTGCTGACCCTGGAGTCGCTGTCGGAGGAGGACATCCGCGGCGTGCTCGAACGCGCCGCCGCCGACCCGCGCGGCCTGGACGGTCGGGTACGGCTGGCGCCCGAGGCGGTCGAGCACCTGGTACGGCTGGCCGGGGGAGACGCCCGCAGGTCCCTCACCTATCTGGAGGCGGCCGCGCTGATCGCCGAGGACGAGATCACCGTCGAGGTGGTCGAGCGCGCGGTCGACAAGGCGGCCGTGCGCTACGACCGTCAGGGCGACCAGCACTACGACGTGGTCAGCGCCTTCATCAAGAGCATGCGGGGCTCCGACGCCGACGCCGCGCTGCACTATCTGGCCAGGATGGTCGAGGCGGGGGAGGACCCCAGGTTCATCGCCCGAAGGATCGTCATCTTCGCCTCGGAGGACGTCGGCATGGCCGATCCCACCTGCCTGCAGGTGGCGGTGGCCGCGGCGCAGGCGGTCGAGTTCATCGGCCTGCCCGAGGGCCGCCTGAACCTGGCCCAGGCGGTCGTCCACTGCGCGCTCGCCCCCAAGTCCAACGCGGTGATCACCGCGATCGACGCCGCCGCCCAGGACGTACGGCGGGGCGACATCGGCCAGGTCCCCGCCCACCTGCGCGACGCGCACTACCCCGGGGCACGGGGGCTCGGCCACGGTGAGGGCTACCGCTACCCGCACGACTTCGAGCACGGCCTGGTCCGCCAGGACTACGCCCCCGCCGAGCTCAGGGACCGCCGCTACTACCGGCCGACCCGGCACGGAGCCGAGGCCGCCTTCGCCGACCGCTGGAGCAGGATCCGCGCCTTCCTGCGCGGTGGCCAGTAGCCCCTCAGGAGGGAGGCGCGCCGTCCTGCCGTCGGGCGCGAGGTCCGCGGCGGGGGAAGCGCACGGTCAGCAGCCTGGCGCGGGGGGCGACCCGGCGGGCCAGCGTGAACAGGGCGTCGGTGCGGGAGCGGTCGGCGTCAAGGTGGGTGAAGAGGTTGACGCCCAGGTAGAAGGTGATCGCGGCGTAGGCGAGGTCGCGGGGCGGCATGAGCCTGGCCAGGGGTGAGCCGCCGATGACCCGCTCCAGCGTCTGCTCGACGAAGTCGATCCACGGGTCGGAGCGCTTGACGATCTCCGCCCTGAGCTCGGGCCTGGCGATGCTCGCGCCGACGAGCTCGGAGAAGAGCGTGATGTGCCCCGCCTCCAGGTCGGCCCGGTAGATCGCGGTGGCGATCTCGGCCAGCTCCTCCAGCGTGCGGGCCTGCTCGACGGCTCTGCGGTAGTCGGTCATCCGCTGCTCGGAGGCGCGGTCGAGTGCGGCGAGCAGCAGCGGATCGACCCCGCCGAAGTGGTAGAAGACCAGCGCCGAGTTGACCCCGGCGGCCTTGGCGATGGTACGGGCGCTGGCCCCGGCGTATCCCTCGGTCCGCACGGTCTCGGCGGCGGCCTCGATCAGCCGCTCCCGGGTCTCCGCGCCCGCCTGCTTGTTCACTTCACCGCTCCCTTGCCAAGACGATCTCTTCGATCATACGGTTTAATCGACTGATTAAATCGACCGATGAAGAGGTGGCTCCATGGATGACCCGTCCGGAAAATCACCGGACTCGGAACCGCTCCCCGAGGACCGGACCGAGCGCAGGGCACGCTGGAACCTCGCCGGTCTGCTCCTGGCCCTGTTCGTCGCGCTCCTGCTCTACCGGGTGCTGCACGCGGGCCACCTGGAGGAGACGACGCTCTTCTACGTCGGCCTCCCCGCCGTCATCGCCATCACGGTCGTGCTGACGAGCAAACCGAGGTCCGCGACCGGCGCGATCCTGGCGACGATCACCGTGGCCCTCGCCTTCGCGGGACCGTTGCTCGGCGAGGGGATCGTCTGCCTGCTGTTCGCGGCCCCGCTCTTCTACCTCGTCGGCCTGCTGATCGGGGCCGTCATCGACTACTTCGACCGGCGGGGACCCCACGCGCTCGCCGCCCCGCTGGTGCTGCTCACGCTCGTCGCCGTGGGCGCGGAGGTGGCCGGACCGGCCCGTGACAACGCGGTCACCGCGGTGCGGGCGGCCCCGGGGACCGGGACGGAACAGGCCCTGGCCGCCGTCCCCCGCTTCGGCCCGTTCGAGTCGGCGTTCCTGAAGATCGGCTTCCCCAGGCCGCTGGCGGCAACCGGCACCGGCCTTGAGGTCGGCGCCCTGCGGGAGATCACCTTCAACCCGCGCCGCTCCCTCGGCGTCGGCGCCCTTCCCGAACCACGTTCGATGACCCTCAGGGTGAAGGAACGCGGCCCGGGGCGGGTGACCTTCTCCGTGGTCCGCGACACCACGCTGACCCGCTGGCTCGACCTCCGCGAGGCGGAGTTCACCTGGGGGAACGGGAGGCTCGCGGTGACCCTGCGCTACCGCCGTACCTTCGACCCCGGCTGGTACTTCGGCCCCCTGCAGCGCTACGCCGTCGGCCAGGCCGCCGACTACCTGGCCGGGACCTTCGCCCGATGACGGGCGACCCCGTGCTGGTGCGCGGTCTGGCCCTCGCGGTACCGGTCGCCGCGGTGCTCGCGGCCACCTGGAGAGGCCGGGTCCGCCGGGGGCTCGGAGAACGGGACGCGGCCGCGGCGATCCTGGCCACGCTGTGGAACCTGGAGGCGCTCATCGCGGTGAACCTCCTCGCCCAGGACCTCGGCTGGTGGCGCTTCACCGCGGTAGGGGCCCTCTACCGGGGCGTTCCGATCGACCTGCTGCTGGGCTGGGCACTGCTCTGGGGCGCGGTTCCCGGCCTGGTGGCACGCCGGGCGCCGATCCCGCTGGTCGCCGCGTCCCTCGGCTGGCTGGACCTGGCGGTGATGCCCCTGGCCGAGCCCGTCGTCGTGCTCGGCGAGCACTGGCTCGCCGGGGAGGCGGTCGCGATGGCCGTCGCCCTGCTCCCCGGTTTGCTGGTGGCCTCCTGGACGGCCGGAGGCCGCCGCCTGCCCCTCAGGGCCGCCGCCCAGATCGTCCTCGCGGCCGCCGGGGGCATGGCGCTGCCCATCGTGCTGACCGGGGTGTGGCGGCAGCCCACGTGGGTGCTCGGCCTCATGGCGCAGGCGCTGGCCGTGCCCTCGCTGCTCGGGCTGGCCGCCGTACGGGAGTTCGCGCTCGCCGGCCGGGGGACGCCGCTGCCGTACGACCCGCCGGAACGGCTGGTGGTCACCGGGCCCTACGCCTACGTCCGTAACCCGATGCAGGCCGCGATGACGGGCGGCTACCTGCTGCTCGCCCTGCTCGACCCGGTGTTCCTGGCCGCGGCGCTGGTCGCCTTCGCCTACGGGGCGGGGCTGGCGGCCTGGCACGAGGGGGAGGGGCTCACCGCGCGCTTCGGCGGGGAGTGGGCCGCCTACCGGCGCGCCGTACGGGCGTGGGTGCCCAGGTGGCGGCCCGTCGCCTTCCCCGGGGTCGTCGCGTCCGTGTACGTGGCCACCACCTGCGGGATCTGCTCGCAGGTCGGCGGGTGGATCGTCGCGCGCCGTCCCGCCGGGCTGCGCGTGCTCGCCGCGGAGGACCACCCTGCGGGGCTGCGCCGGATCACCTACGAGTCGGCGGACGGGCGCGGTGCCCAGGGGGTGGCGGCGATCGCCCACGTGCTGACCCACATCCACCTCGGCTGGGCCCTGGCGGGCTGGACACTCATGATCCCGGGGGTCGGCCGGTTCGCCCAGCTCTGCATGGACGCCTTCGGGGGCGCGCCCAGGACCCTGGCCGTACGGAACGGGCCGTCGCCGGCGGGGAAGCCGGGCGGGTACGGCCGACCGCCTGGGCGTCGTGTCACGGTATGCCGGGGAAGCGGTTCGGGACGCGGTAAGGTCTTGCCTGTTCCAGCCGGGTCAACTAAGGAGATCGGCGCATGCTTACCGCAGGAGAGGTCGCCGGACTGATCGTCGCGATGGCCTGGGCGATCCTGGTCTGCTTCCTGGCCGTGGCGCTGGTCAAGCTGGCCCGGCTGCTGACCGAGACCACCAAGATGGTCTCCGAGCTGGGCGAACGTGTGGTCCCGCTGCTGGAGGACGTCACGGTCACCGTCAGCGAGACCAACCGCCAGCTGGTCGCCGTCGAGGCCATCGCCAAGGACGTCAAGCAGGTCAGCGGGCACGCCGCCAAGATCAGCGACGTCACCCAGACCCTGGTGACCGGGCCGTTGATCAAGCTCGCCGCGCTGACCCACGGCGTCAGGCGCGCCCTGTCGGCCCGCAGGAACGGCAGGCCCGGCTCCCGGGTCCTCGAAGGGCGGCGGCGATGATCCGCAGGCTCTTCTACATCTCCCTGGGCGCGTTCGGCGCCGTGTGGGCGATGCGTAAGCTGCAGTCACTGCATCCGAACCACCTGGCGCGCCGTGCGGTGCGCGGCGCCTCGGGAGTCCTGGACCAGGCCCGGGACTTCGCGGCCGAGGCGCTGGACGGCGCGGCGCAGCGGGAAACCGAGTTGCGCTCCCGATTCGGCCTCGACAGTGTTGAGAACACCTACACCTACCACGTAAAGGATGGCCGCTGACATGGAGTCGGCAGAGATCGCCCGCCGCTTCCTGCGCTTCTTCGAGGAGCGTGGGCACACCGCCGTGCCCTCGGCCAGCCTCATCGCCGAGGACCCGACGCTGCTTCTCGTCCCCGCGGGCATGGTGCCGTTCAAGCCCTACTTCCTGGGCCAGCAGAAGCCGCCCTACCCCCGGGCGGCCAGCGTCCAGAAGTGCGTGCGCACCCCCGACATCGACGAGGTCGGCAAGACCACCAGGCACGCCACCTTCTTCCAGATGCTCGGCAACTTCTCCTTCGGCGACTACTTCAAGGAGCGGGCGATCCCGCTGGCCTGGGAGCTGCTGACCAAGCCCGAGTCCGAGGGCGGCTTCGGCTTCCCCGAGGAGCGGCTCTGGGTCACCGTCTACCACGACGACGACGAGTCCTACGACATCTGGCACCACAAGGTCGGCATCCCCGCGGAGCGCATCCAGCGCCGCGGCCTGGCCGACAACTACTGGCACATGGGCGTGCCCGGCCCCGGCGGCCCCTGCACCGAGATCTACTACGACCGCGGCCCCGAGTACGGCAGGGACGGCGGCCCGATCGCCGACGAGAACCGTTACCTGGAGGTCTGGAACAACGTCTTCATGCAGTTCCAGCTCGGTACGGTGCGCAGCAAGACCGACTTCGACATCGTGGGCGAACTGCCCGCCAAGAGCGTCGACACCGGCATGGGCCTGGAGCGGATGGCCGCGATCCTGCAGGGCGTCGACAACATCTACGAGATCGACACCACCTACAAGATCCTCGACAGGGCCGCGGAGCTGACCGGGACCCGCTACGGCCGTGACGAGCGCGCCGACGTCTCGCTGCGCGTGGTCGCCGACCACGTCCGCACCGGCGTGATGCTCGTCGCCGACGGCGTGCTGCCCTCCAACGAGGGCCGGGGCTACGTGCTGCGGCGGATCCTGCGCCGTGCGATCCGCAACCTGCGCCTGCTGGGCGCGGGCGAGCAGCGCTACATGCACGACCTGACCGCGGTGACCATCGACGTGATGGGCGATCTCTATCCCGACCTCAAGGCCGACGCCCCGCAGATCCACGGCGTCATCGACGCGGAGGAGGCCTCCTTCCTCGGCACCCTGCGCACCGGCACCGCGATCTTCGACGCGGCCGTCGAGGAGACCAAGCGCAAGGGACGGGGCACCCTCGGCGGTGACCAGGCCTTCCAGCTGCACGACACCTACGGCTTCCCGATCGACCTGACCCTGGAGATGGCCTCCGAGCAGGGCCTCAAGGTCGACGAGGAGGGCTTCCGCAGGCTGATGAAGGAACAGCGCGACCGCGCCAAGGCCGACGCCGCCGCCAAGAAGACCGGAAACGCCGACATCTCGGTTTTCGGCCAGATCCTGGAGAAGACCGGCAGGGTCGAGTTCCTCGGCTACGACAACGTGACCGCCGAGTCCGCGGTCATCGGCCTGCTCGTCGACGGGCTCCCGGTCCCCGCCGCGGGCGCGGGCACCACCGTCGAGGTCGTGCTCAGCCGTACCCCCTTCTACGCCGAGGGCGGCGGCCAGCTCGCCGACCAGGGGATCATCCGCACCGACGGGGCCGAGGTCGAGATCGTCGACGTGCAGTCCCCGGTCTCGGGCGTGATCGTGCACCGGGGCAAGGTCAGGACCGGTGAGGTCCGGGTCGGAGACCAGGCCCAGGCCGAGATCGACGTCGAGCGGCGCCGCGCCATCTCCCGCAGCCACACCGCCACGCACCTGGTGCACAGGGGCTTCCGCAACGCGCTCGGCGAGACGGCCGCGCAGGCGGGTTCGGAGAACTCGCCCGGCCGTTTCCGCTTCGACTTCACCGCGGCGGGCGCCGTGCCGCCCAGTGTGCTCCGTGACGTCGAGGACGAGGTCAACGCCATCCTGATCAACGACCTGAAGGTCAACGCCTTCCACACCTCCCAGGCGGAGGCGAGGGCGATGGGCGCGCTGGCCCTGTTCGGCGAGAAGTACGGCGAGACCGTCCGCATCGTCGAGGTCGGCGACTACTCCCGTGAGCTCTGCGGCGGCACCCACGTCGCGAGATCGGGCCAGCTCGGCCTGGTCAAGGTGCTCGGCGAGGCCTCGATCGGCGCCGGAGTGCGACGGGTCGAGGCCCTGGTCGGCCTGGACGCCTTCCGCTTCCTGGCCCGTGAGAGCGTGCTCGTCGCCCAGCTCTCCGAGCAGCTCAAGGCCCGCAGGGAGGAACTGCCCGAGCGGATCGAGGGCATCGTCACCCGGCTGCGCACCGCGGAGAAGGAGCTGGACAGGCTCCGTTCCGCCCAGGTCCTCGCGCTCGCGGGCGAGATGGCCGCCGGAGCACGTGATCTGGGCGGAGTGTCCGTGGTGACACACCGCGCGCCTGATGGCACCTCTGCGGATGATCTGCGTAAACTCGCCCTTGACGTGCGCGGACGGTTCCCAGGGGATCGCGCGGCGGTCGTCGTCGTCGCGGCGGTTCCCGCCGACCGGCCGGTCGTCGTGGCCACGGTCAACGACGCGGGCCGTGAGCGCGGCCTCAAGGCGGGCAGGCTCGTCGGCGTCGCGGCCAAGGCCCTCGGCGGTGGCGGCGGCGGCAAGGACGACGTCGCCCAGGGCGGCGGGACCCGGCCCGAGGCGATCGGCGACGCGCTGGGCGCCGTCGAACAGGCGATCGCCCAGACACTCGCCTGAGCGGCCGAAGCCGGTGAGCCGCGCGCGGCTCTGAGGCGGAGGCGGAGAACATGATGAGAAGTGGCATCCGGCTGGGTGTCGACGTCGGCTCGGTCCGCATCGGCGTGGCCCGCAGCGATCCGTCCGGATTGCTGGCCACGCCGGTGGAGACCGTACGGCGAGGCAGAGGCGACCTCGACCGGCTCGCGGAGATCGCGGCCGAGTACGAGGCGGTGGAGATCGTCGTCGGCCTGCCGACCTCGCTCTCCGGCCGTGAGGGGCAGGCGGCGGGGGTGGCCCGCGAGTTCGCGGGCAGGATCGCCTCGCGGCTGGCGCCCGTCCCCGTCAGGCTGTTCGACGAGCGGCTCACCACGGTCACCGCGCAGCAGGGGCTGCGCGCCAGTGGCGTCAGGGCCAGGGAGCAGCGCGGCGTGGTCGACCAGGCGGCGGCGGTCGTGCTGCTCCAGGCGGCCCTGGACAACGAACGGGCGACCGGCAGGCCACCGGGCGTGGCGGCCGGTCCACCGGCAGGGCCGTCCTCCGGGGCGCCGAGAGGTTCTTCGTCCGGGCCGCCGGGCGCCCGGCGGCCCGGTGAGGAGAGGCCGAGCGGCGGGACCGGACGGTGAGCGGGCGGCGGCTGACATGGCTGCTGGCCTGCGGCGCGGGCGCCGCGCTGCTCGGAGCCGGGGGTTATGTCCTGGCCAGGCCCTACCTCACCCCCGCCGACTTCGAGGGGCCCGGCACGGGAGCGGTCACCGTGCGGATCGCGCAGGGCGCGAGCGCGGGGGAGATCGCCGCGACGCTGGCCGAGGCGGGGGTCGTGGCGAGCGCGGGCTCGTTCGTCGCGGTGGCCGAGGAACGCGGGAAGGCGGGCAGCCTGTTCCCCGGGCACTACCGGATGCGCAAAGGCATGTCGGCCACCTCGGCACTCGACCTGCTGACCGAGCCCCGCTCCCGGATGGTGCGGCGTGTCGTCGTCCCCGAGGGGCTGCGTCTGCCGGAGCTGCTCGACCGGCTCGCGGAGGGCACGGGGATGCGCAGGGCCGACCTGGCCGGGGCGGCGAGGAACCTCCGGGCGCTGGGCCTGCCCGGCTACGCCAGGGGCCCCGAGGGCTTCCTGTTCCCGGCGACCTACGAGGTGGAGCCGGACACGACCCCGGCCGAGCTGCTCGGGGCCATGGTGGAACGTTTCAAGGCCGCCGCCGCCGACCTGAACCTGGAACGGCGGGCCGCCAGGAGGGACCTGACCCCGCTTGAGGCCGTCACGGTGGCCAGCATCGTCCAGGCGGAAGGTGGGAGATACTCGGACTATCCGAAGATCGCTAGAGTGATCTACAACCGGATCAAGGCCGGTTCCCCCCTCCAGCTCGACACCACGGTGCTCTACGCGCAAAGGCGTAGAAGCCTCATGGTCTCGGAGAAGGACACCACGGTGCGCTCGCCGTACAACACCTATCTGAGGCCCGGCCTGCCGCCGGGCCCCGTCGCCAGTCCCGGGGAGAAGGCGCTGAGAGCGGCGCTTCGGCCTGGCCGGGGAAGGTGGTTCTGGTTCGTCACCACGGATCCGGCGCATAGAATCACGAAATTCACTGACAAAGAGAGTGAGTTTGTGAGATACCGGGAACAGCTGAACAGATACCTCGGGACGCACTGATGTCCGGCGGAACACCCCCCGTTCCGCCGCGCGCGGCGATCCACTCCGGCGGTCCGAACGAGGGCCAACGGCGGTCCGAGGTGTCCGGTCCGGGGCTCCTCCTCGGTTTGGCGGACCCGCTTGACGCCACGCCGTCCCTGCCGGGAGATTGGCCAGCGCATCTATGAACGGGCTCGATATGGACTTTCTGGTCGGCGCCGAGGACGACGACGGGTCACGGCGTGGCTCTCGCCAGTCTCCAGGACGGCGTGGCCGCCGCAGAAGGCGTCGCCGCAACAGGGGCGGCTTCCTCGCCCCGATGCTCGCGGTCATCGTCCTGATCGGCGGTCTCGGCGCGGCGGGCTTCTACGGTTACACCTGGCTGCGTGAGGTGACGACTCCCCAGGACTACGCCGGTGAGGGCAGCGGCGAGGTCGTCATCGAGATCAAGGACGGTCAGACCGCCTCCGACGTCGCCCAGACCCTGGAGAAGCAGGACGTCGTCAAGAGCGCCAGGACGTTCACCGGGGCCGTCGCCGACGCGGGCAAGAGCGCATCCCTGCAACCGGGTGAGTACCGCATGCGCAAGCGGATGTCCTCGGCGGCGGCCGTCAAGCTGCTCGACCCGTCCCTGCGGCTGCTGGAGCGGGTGACGCTGAAGGAGGGCCTGCGCCTGTCCGACACCCTGGCGACGCTCGCCAAGGAGACCGGCAAGCCGCTCAAGGAGTTCCAGCAGGCCGCGAAGAACGTCAAGGCGCTCGGCCTGCCCGGCTACGCCAAGGGGCGCCTGGAGGGCTACGCCTTCCCCGCCACCTACGACATCACCCCCAAGATGACCGCGGCGGACATCCTCACCGCGATGGTCGACCGTTTCAACCAGACGGCCGACAAGGACGGGCTCGTCTCGGCGGCCAAGAGCCTCGGGCACACCCCGCACGAGATCATGACGATCGCCAGCATCGTCCAGGCCGAGTCGGGCAGCGTCGAGGACATGTCCAAGGTGGCCCGGGTCATCTACAACCGCCTGGACGGCAACCGCAAGCTGGAGATGGACAGCACGGTGATGTACGGGCTGAACAAGTACGGCATCTCCGCCACCAACGCCGACCTGGAGAGCAAGTCGCCCTACAACACCTACAAGCGGCTCGGCCTGCCGCCCGGCCCCATCGCCAACCCGGGTGACCACGCCATCCAGGCGGCGCTCGACCCGGCCAAGGGCGACTGGATCTGGTTCGTCACCACAGACCCCAAGCGCGGCATCACCAAGTTCGCCTCGACGGAGGCCGAGTTCTTCCAGCTGAAGGCGGAGTTCGAGAAGAACAGGAACGGCGGATGACACGGGCGGCGGTCCTGGGCTCGCCCATCGCCCACTCGCTCTCGCCCCACCTGCACCGGGCCGCCTACGAGGCCCTCGGCCTGTACGACTGGCAGTACGAGGCCTTCGAATGCGACGAGGCGGGGCTGCCCGCCCTGCTCGACGGGCTCGGCCCCGGCTGGGCGGGCCTGTCGCTGACGATGCCGCTCAAGCGCGCCGTGCTCCCGCTGCTCGACACGGTCTCCGACCTGGCGGTCGAGGTAGGCGGGGCGAACACCGTGATCTTCTCCGAGGCCGGTCGCCACGGGGAGAACACCGACGTGTACGGCATCGTCCAGGCGCTCACCGAGGCCGGGGTCAAGCCGCCGCACGGCGCCACAGTCCTCGGCGGCGGGGCGACGGCCGCCTCGACACTGGCCGCCCTGCGCGAGCTGGGCCTCTCGCGGGCCAATCTGGTGGTCCGCGACCCGGCCAGGGCGGGCGAGACGGCACAGGTGGCCGAACGGCTCGGCACCGCCCTGTCGGTGCGCACCTTCGACGAGCTGGAGAGCGTCCTGGACGTCGACCTGGTCGTCTCCACCCTGCCCTCCGGCGCCGCGGACGGTTTCGCCGGCCTGCTGGCCGGGGTGCCCGCGCTCTTCGACGTGGTCTACGCGCCGTGGCCGACCCGGCTGGCCTCGGCCGTGGAGGCCGCGGGCGGCACCGTGGTCGGCGGCTTCCCGATGCTGCTGCACCAGGCGGTCCGGCAGGTCGAGATGATGACCGGCCGGACCGACGTCCCGGTCGAGGCGATGCGCGCGGCGGGCAAGGCCGAGATCGTCAGGCGAGCGGCTCCGGGGAGCTGACGGTCCCCGAGCCGTACGGCCGGAAGCCCCTCCTGGCCACGACGAAGGCGGTGACGCCCACCAGGACCTGGACGAGTCCGGGAAGCCACTCGTCGTGCGACATCCCGGACCACGACACGCCGCGGTAGAGCACCAGGAACAGCGGCACCAGGAGGATGACGGCCCGGCGTCCCGCCGGGGTGCGGCTGGCCGCTCCACAGGCCATGCAGACCATCGTCGTCATGGCCAGGGAACCGAGGAAGTACTCGGGGGCGAGGAAGTGCTCCAGAGCCGAGGCGACGTTCATCGTCAGGATCGCCGCGGCGGTCCAGCGCAGCAGCGAACGGCGGCCGACCAGTGCCGCCCCCGCCGTCGGGCTGGGGGCGAACGTCAGCAGAAGCGCGACAGCGAGGTCGGGCAGCGCGTAGAACGCCCTCTCGAAGGGGGTGAACGGATCGATGCCCATGCTGAGCACAGCCGGGATCGTCGTGCTGGCGGCCGTCAAGACCCAGGCCGACGCCGCGGCCGCCCAGCGCGGGCCGCGCAGCGCGAGCCAGACGATCAGCAGGCGCGGCAGCGCGTAGACGGCGGGCGTCAGGGCGTAGAGGAGAGGCTGGGTGCCGTCGACGGTCAACAGTATGGTGCCCCAGGTGCTCATCTCCAGGACCAGCAGGTGGAGCGGGGCGACGATCGCGGCGATGTTCAGCGCGTCACGCCAGGATCCGCCGCTGCCCGGGCCGAAGGCGTGCCGCAGGCGGATCAGCACCCCGCCCTTGACCAGGTCGAGCACGTCACGCGGGTCGGGGAACCGCCACCCCTGCCCGGCTTGCGCCAGCATCACCCCGAGCATCTCCTCCCCGTGCCTGGCCCTGTGCTCGGCCGGGTAGAGGGCCAGCAGCCTGCGGTAACGCTCCTCCAGTGTGCTCACGCCACACCCCCGCCCACGCCGGGGACCAGGGCACGCAGCCGGGTCGAGGCCGCCTCGGCGTGCCTGCGCAGCCGTTCGGCCTCGGTGGCCAGGCGGGTGCCGCCCTCCGCGGTCAACCGGTAGTAGCGCCGTATCCGGCCCTCCACGACCTCCTCGCGGTCGGTGGCGATCAGGTTTTCGGACTGGAGCCGGTCGAGGGCGGCGTACAGGGTTCCCGCCCGCAGGCGCACCCGGCCGCCGGAGATCTCCTGGACGTCGCTGATCACCCCGTAACCGTGCTGGGGTCCCGCGGCCAGGGCCGTGAGGATCAGGAACGTCGGCTCCTGCATCGATCTCTGGTTCATATGGTCTTTATATATCGACCATCGGCATATTGAGAAGGTGGGATCGGGAATGATTCGGCGGGTGTCGGGGGGTGTGATAGAGTAACTACTCGATCGGTCCGGCATGCCTGCTGGACGCGCAAGCGGAGGTTCACCTCCCACCTGGTCGACCGAGAGGTCGGCAGGTCAAGGATCACAGCCGGATGACTCCGGCCGAGCTCGCGGTGTGTGAATCGGCGAGTTCATGTGGCCCCGCATGCGCGACGTGCGGGGCATTCGCGCTTCTCGACCTGGAAACGGCCTGTGTTCCGCGACCCTCCCGGCACGATCGAGTATGTGCAAAGCCGCCTGCAAGGACGGCGGCGGATCGCAACCTAGGAGGCCTCATCAGCGCCGAGCCCCGCATCAACGACCGTATTCGCGTCCCCGAGGTCCGCCTCGTCGGTCCGAACGGCGAACAGGTTGGCATCGTCTCCATCGGCGATGCTCTGAAGCTGGCTCAGGAAGCCGATCTCGACCTCGTCGAGGTCGCGGCTACGGCTCGCCCGCCCGTGTGCAAGCTCATGGACTACGGCAAGTTCAAGTACGAGTCCGCGATGAAGGCACGCGAGGCGCGGCGTAACCAGGCGTACACGATCATCAAGGAGATCAAACTCCGCCCGAAGATCGACCCGCACGACTACGAGACCAAGAAGGGTCACGTGGTGCGGTTCCTCAAGGCGGGGGACAAGGTCAAGGTAACGATCATGTTCCGCGGCCGGGAGCAGTCCCGGCCCGAGCTGGGCTTCCGGCTCCTGCAGCGGCTGGCCGAGGACGTCACGGAGCTCGGCTTCGTCGAGTCCCAGCCCAAGCAGGATGGCCGTAACATGATCATGGTTATCGGGCCGCACAAGAAGAAGGCCGAGGCCAAGGCCGAGAAGGCGGCGGCCAAGGCGCGGCGTGACGACGATGCCGCGGACGGGTCTCAGGACGAGCAGGTGCCCGCTCCGCAGGAGTGACTCGCATAGCCTGAACCGTCAGGCAGTCGCGAGATGAAGCCGAGGCCGGGTCCGGTCTCACAGTCAGGCATGCCCTTGACTCGGGTTACCGGCCCGGGACATCGGCACGATCGAGGGAGAGACGGCTGAGATGCCGAAGATGAAGACGCACAGCGGTGCGAAGAAGCGGTTCCGGCTCACCGGCTCAGGCAAGATCAAGCGCCGCCGCGCCAACCGCGCCCACTACAACGAGTGGAAGTCCTCCAAGCTGACGCGTCGTCTCAAGCCCGAGGTCGTGCTCTCTGACGCCGACGCCAAGAAGATCAAGAAGCTGCTCGCTAAGTAACGGCCCCCGGGGAGATAGATACAAATGGCACGCGTGAAGCGGGCGATCAACGCCAAGAAGAAGCGCAAGGTCGTTCTTGAGCGGGCGAAGGGCTACCGGGGGCAGCGCTCCAGGCTGTACCGCAAGGCCAAGGAGCAGATGCTCCACTCGATGACCTACGCCTACCGCGACCGCAAGGACCGCAAGGGCACCTTCCGCCGTCTGTGGATTCAGCGCATCAACGCCGCTGCCCGTCAGAACGGCATCACCTACAACCGCCTCATCCAGGGGCTGCGTCTGGCCTCCATCGAGGTCGACCGCAAGATCCTCGCTGACCTCGCGGTCAACGACGCCGCCACGTTCGCGACCCTGGTCGAAGCCGCCAAGAAGGCGCTTCCGGCCGACGTGAACGCGCCGGTCGCCGGCTGAATCCGGCGCCGACGAACGCGCTGAAGAACACGCGGCCCACAGCGATCACGCTGTGGGCCGCATTCGCATTCCTGGGGAACGGACATGGCGGGATCTGAGCTGACCAACATCAAGTCGCCGCGGGTCAAGGCGGCCAGGCGGCTGACCAAACGAGCCTTCAGGGACCGGGACCGGTCCTTCCTGGCGGAGGGGCCGCAGGCGGTTCGTGAGGCGCTGGCGCTCGACGGCGTCGTGACCGAGCTGTTCACCACCGTCGAGGCCGAGGCGCGCCACGCCGACCTCGTCGCCGCCGCCGTCTCCGCGGGGGTGCCCGTGCACCGGGCCAGCGGTGAGGTGATGGCCGAACTGGCCCAGACCGTCACCCCGCAGGGCCTCCTGGCGGTGTGCCGGTTCGTGCACGTTCCCCTGGAGAGCGCGGTCACCGACCAGGCGAGGCTCGTCGCCGTGCTCGCCCACGTCCGCGACCCGGGCAACGCCGGGACCGTGCTGCGCACCGCGGACGCCGCGGGGGCCGACGCGGTGGTCTTCACCGACGCCTCCGTCGACCCCTACAACGGCAAGTGCGTTCGGGCCAGCGCCGGGAGCCTCTTCCACCTGCCCGTCGTCACCGGTGCCCCGGTGGCACAGGCCGTGGACAGGCTCAAAGGGGCGGGCCTGCGGGTGTTCGCCGCCGACGGCGCGGGAACGCGGACGCTCGACGACGTCGACCTCTCGGGGCCCGCGGCCTGGATCTTCGGCAACGAGGCCTGGGGGCTGCCCAAGGAGATCCTCGACCTTGCCGACGAGGTGGTCAGGGTGCCGATCTACGGCGGGGCGGAGAGCCTCAACCTCGCGACGGCCGCCGCGGTGTGTCTGTATGCCTCTGCCCGGTCTCAACGTGTACGTCCCCTGAGCGGGTGAGGCCCCCCGTCCCGAGGCTGCCGGAGGACACGCGAAACCCGCTATTGTCGGCGTTGTAGCGTCGAGGAGGCGGGGTCGTGCACGGCGAACACACCGACGAGCGGAGCGCTGATTCCGCCTGTGTGATCGACGTCGACGACCTTCCCGACGGCCTCGTCGTGACCGATCGGGACGGCCACGTGCTGAGCGTCAACCGGGCCGCGACCCGGCTGACCGGGATCGGCTGGGAACAGGCCGTCGGACGTCACGTGCGGGACGTGTTCTCCTTCCGCGATCACGACGGGCGCGACTGGTGGAAGTGGCTCGACACCTACGGCGGCCTGCCGACCCGCACCCGCCAGCCCGAGCTGCCGCTGCGCACTCCCGGCGGTCAGGAGATGCTCGTCGCGGCCCGGCTGGTGCGCAGGCCGGAGCGGGGTGGCGAGATCGCCCGTGTGGTGATCACGATGCGTGACGCGGGCGCGCGGGCCAGGCTCGAACGCAGCCGCGCGGACCTGGTCTCGACCGTCGCCCACGAGCTGCGCTCCCCGCTGACCAGCGTCAAGGGGTTCACCGCGACCCTGCTCGCCAAATGGACCCGCTTCACCGACGACCAGAAGCTGGTCATGCTGGAGACGGTCAACGCCGACGCCGACCGGGTGACCCGGCTGATCACCGAGCTGCTCGACGTGTCCCGCATCGAGTCGGGGCGCCTTGAGATCCATCGTCAGGTGGTCGACGTCCCGGCGAGGGTCCAGAAGATCATCGATGGGCGGGTCGCAGCGGGGGAGCCCGAGGGGCGCTTCCTGCTCCGGGTGCTGGGCGAACTTCCCGAGACCTGGCTCGATCAGGACAAAATCGACCAGGTGCTGGCCAACCTGATGGAAAACGCCGTGCGCCACGGGCGCGGTACGGTGACAATAGTCGTCGAACCGAACCAATGGGGAGTGACCGTGTCCGTCCGTGACCAGGGAGAGGGCATTCCGCCCGAGCTGGCCACGCGCGTGTTCCGGCAGTTCTGGCGGGGCAACGCCCGCCGCCGCGGTGGCACCGGCCTCGGTCTCTTCATCGTCAAGGGTCTCATCGAGGCCCACGGCGGCACCATCTCCGTGCAGCGGGGGCCCGAGGGCGGGGCCGAGTTTCGATTTATGGTGCCCACCGGCACCCCTGACTTCGCCTGAGCGCGGATGCCAGCCCGGTGGGCTTCCCCGACTAGACTCATGGCCGCTCAAGCCCTGGATTCGGAGCTTTCTCTTGTCTAACTACGACCCGGTCGAGGTGACCCCGCTGCACGCCGACGAGGTGGCGCGCATGCAGGCGGAGGCGCTCGACGCCGTCAAGGCGGCGCGCGACCTCGACGAACTCAAGCAGGTACGGCTCGCGCACGCCGGCGACCGCTCGCCGATCGCCCTGGCCAACCGCGAGATCGGCGCGCTTCCGCCCGCGGCCCGGGCAGAGGCGGGCAAACGCATCGGCGGCGCGCGCAAGGCCGTCGCGGACGCCTTCGCCGAGCGTCAGGCACAGCTGGAGGCCGAGCGCGACGAGCGGGTCCTCGTTGAGGAGACCGTCGACGTCACACTGCCCTGGGACCGTACGGCCCGCGGCGCCCGCCACCCGCTGACCACCCTGCAGGAGCGCATCGCGGACGCCTTCGTCGGCATGGGCTACGAGGTCGCCGAGGGGCCGGAGCTGGAAGGCGAGTGGTTCAACTTCGACGCGCTGAACATCTCGCCCGACCACCCGGCGCGCTCCGAGCACGACACCTTCTTCGTCGAGTCCGTCGACTCGGGCAAGGTGCTGCGCACCCAGACCTCCCCGGTGCAGGTCCGGGCGCTGCTGAGCCGTCCGCTGCCGGTCTACGTGATCTCGCCGGGCAAGGTGTTCCGCACCGACGAGCTCGACGCCACCCACACGCCGGTCTTCCACCAGGTCGAGGGACTGGCCGTCGACGAGGGCCTGACCATGGCCCACCTCAAGGGCACCCTGGACAGGTTCGCCGAGCTCATGTTCGGGGAGGGCATCACCACCAGGTTCAGGCCGAACTACTTCCCGTTCACCGAGCCCTCGGCGGAGATGGACCTGCGGTGCTTCGTGTGCCGGGGCGCCTCCGCGGTGCCGGGCAACCCGCACTGCCGTACGTGCAAGTCGGAGGGCTGGATCGAGTGGGGCGGCTGCGGGATGGTCAACCCGCGGGTGCTGATCGCCTGCGGCGTCGACCCGTCCCGCTACAGCGGGTTCGCCTTCGGTATGGGCATCGAGCGCACGCTGATGTTCCGCCACAACGTCGAGGACATGCGTGACATGGTCGAGGGAGACGTGCGTTTCACGCTTCCGTTCGGAATGGAGGTCTGATGAAGGTCCCGCTTTCATGGCTGCGGGAGTACGTCGATCTCCCCGCAGTGACCGCGCACGAGGTGGCCGACAGGCTCACCGCCGCCGGTCTCAAGCTGGAGGCCGTCACCTCCTACGGTCATGACGTCAAGAGCGTCGTGGTCGGCGAGGTGCTCGCCATCGAGGAGCTGCAGGGCTTCAAGAAGCCGATCCGGCACTGCCAGGTCGAGGTCGGTGAGGCCGCCCCGCGGGAGATCGTGTGCGGCGCGACCAACTTCGTCGTCGGCGACCGGGTGCCGGTCGTGCTGCCCGGCGGCGTGCTGCCCGGCGGTTTCGAGGTCGGCGCGCGCAAGACCTACGGACGCATGTCCGAGGGCATGATCTGCTCGGAGCGCGAGCTCGGGCTGAGCGACGAGCACAACGGCATCATGGTGCTGCCGGAGGGCACGCCCATCGGCGCGGACGTGGCCGAACTCCTCGGCCTGCGCGACGACGTGATCGAGCTGGAGATCACCCCGGACATCGGCTACGCGCTGTCGATCCGCGGCGTGGCCAGGGAGGTGGCCACCGCCTTCGGGGTGGCCTTCCTCGACCCCGCCGACGTCTCCCCGCCCGCCGAGGCGGCCCCGTCCTACCCGGCCTCGATCGCCGACGCGAGCGCGTGCGACCGTTTCGTGCTGCGGGAGGTCCAGGGCTTCGACCCGGCGGCGCCGAGCCCGCTGTGGATGCGCACGCGCCTGTCGCGCGCGGGCATGCGGCCGGTCTCGCTGGCCGTCGACGTCACCAACTACGTGATGCTGGAGCTTGGCCAGCCCCTGCACGCCTTCGACGCGACCCGGCTTGACGGTGAGATCGTCGTGCGCCGCGCCGAGCCCGGCGAGAAGCTGGAGACCCTCGACCACGCCGTGCGCACGCTCGACCCCGGTGACATCCTCATCACCGACGCCTCGGGTGCCATCTCGATGGCGGGCACCATGGGCGGCCTGAACACCGAGATCTCCGACACCTCGACCGACATCGTGATCGAGGCCGCGCACTTCTCCGCCAGCGGCATCGCGCGGATGTCCCGCCGCCACAACCTGGTCAGCGAGGCGTCCAAGCGCTTCGAGCGGGGTGTGGACCGGGAGCTTCCGCTCTACGCCTCTTGGCGTGCGGTCAGCCTGCTGGCCGAACTGGGTGGCGGCGTGGTCCAGCCCGGGGTGACCCACGCGGCGATCGAGATCGAGCCCGTCCAGATCTCCATCCCGAGCGGCTACCCCGGCCGGGTCGCGGGCGTCGTCTACGACCGCGAGACGGTGGTCCGGAACCTGGAGCAGGTCGGCTGCACGGTCGTGGAAGGCTCGGTCGAGCCCGGGGACGAACTGGCCGCCAAGCTGGCCGTGGTCGGCGACGACATGCTGACCGTCACCCCGCCCTCGTGGCGGCCCGACCTGATCGACCCCAACGACCTCGCCGAGGAGGTCATCCGGCTTGAGGGCTACGACAGGCTGCCCTCGATCCTGCCGGGTGCTCCGGCGGGCGCGGGCCTGACCCCGGGACAGCGGCTGCGCCGCCGTACGGGAAGGGCGCTGGCGGCCTCCGGCTACGTCGAGATCCTGGCCTACCCGTTCTTCGGGGAGCGCGACCTCGACAACCTGCAGCTGCCCGCCGGTGACGCCCGTCGCCTGGCCGTACGGCTGGCCAACCCGCTCAGCGAGGACGAGCCGCTGCTGCGCACCACGCTGCTGCCCGGCCTGCTCAAGACGCTGGTCCGCAACGTGGGCAGGGGCTTCGGCGACGTGGCGCTGTTCGAGACGGGCCTGGTCTACCGGCCCGCCGAGGACGCGCCCGCGACCGCGCCGGTCCTCGGCGTGGACCGCAGGCCCGAGGCGGAGGAGCTCGCCTCGATCGAGGCGGCGCTACCCGCCCAGCCGCTGAGGGCCGGAGTGGTGCTCGCGGGCGAGTTCGAGCGCTCCGGCTGGTGGGGCAAGGGCCGACAGGCAGGCTGGGCCGACGCCGTCGAGGCCGCCCGCGTGGTGGCCCGCGAGGCGGGGGTCGTCCTCGACGTCCGCGCCGACCGGCACGAGCCCTGGCACCCGGGCCGCTGCGCCGCGCTGTACGTCGGGGACGTCCTCGTCGGCCACGCCGGTGAGCTGCACCCGCGCGTCATCGAGGCCTACGGCCTGCCGCCGCGCACCAGCGCGATGGAGCTGGAGCTGACCCACCTCGAAGGGCTGATGCCGGGCCCGGTGCAGGTCTCCTCCATCTCCGCCTACCCGATCGCCACCCAGGACGTCGCGCTCGTCGTCGACGCCGCGACGCCGGTTGCCGAGGTCGAGGCGGCGCTGCGCGAGGGGGCGGGCGAACTGCTGGAGTCGATCCGGCTGTTCGACGTCTACACCGGCGCCCAGATCGGTGGGGGGAACAAGTCACTGGCCTACTCCCTGTGGTTCAGGGCGGCCGACCGGACGCTCACCGTCGAGGAGACCACCGCGGCCCGCGACGCCGCGGTTGCCCTGGCGGGTGAGCGGACCGGAGCGCAGCTGCGCGGGGTCTGATCGGATTCGGTACGGCCCCGGCCACCACGGACGACCCGTGGCGGCCGGGGCCTTCGCCTGTGGGGGATGAATGAGACATCTGCTGGTGTTCGCCGAACGTACGGAGGCCGAGGAGGTCGCGGACCTGGTGGGAGAGGAGTTCCCCCAGGTGGAGACGCCCTCGGTGGTGCGGGAGACCCTCGCGGGGGAGGACGACGCCGAGGACGCCCAGTGGCTCGTGGTCGTCGAGGACCCCGGCGGCGCGCTGCCCGCCGAGGCCGTGACCCGGCTTGAGGAACTCGCCGAGGAGCACGACGGCTGGCGCGAGCAGGACCTCTAGGCCTCGGCGACGGCCGTACGGCGGGCACGCTCCCGTACGGCGTGCTCGTCGGTACGGGCGTCGTAGCGCCCGAAGCCGGGCAGCAGCGCCGCCATCGCCGCGACCGCGCCGACGCACAGCAGCCCGCCGACGCCCATGGAGAAGCGGGTGCCGCCGAGCTGGGCCATCATGCCCGCTCGCGCGTTGCCCAGCATCGGGCCACTGGTGTAGGAGAGCAGTTCGATCCCGGCCAGACGGCCCCGAAGCTCGTCGGGGATGGTCTGGTTCCAGATGGTCGAGCGGAAGATGCCGCTGATCATGTCGGCCGCCCCGGCCAGCGCCAGGAAGGCGAACACGCCCCAGACGGTCGGCATGACGGACGCCGCCGCGACCGCGACCCCCCAGACGGCCGCCGCGACGATGACACCCAGGCCGTGCCGGTGGATCCGGGCCGTCCAGCCGGAGGTGGCCGAGGCGACCAGCGATCCGACGGCGGTGGCGGAGAAGAGCAGGCCGATCGCCTGCGGGGAACCGAGCTCGTCGGCCAGGAAGGGGTACAACGCGGCGCACGAGGCGAAGACCATCGCCGCGATGTCCACCAGATAGGTGCCCATCAGGTCGGGACGTCGCACGGCGTAGCGGACCCCCTCGACGAGCGCTGCGATCGAGGCGGGGGGAGCGTCCTTCGACTGCGCGGGCATCCTGACCATCCAGAGCAGGGCCATGGAGATCAGGAAGGTGGCCACGTCGACGCCGTAGGCCGCCGCGACGCCGAACACGGCGGCGATCAGGCCGCTGAGCGCGGGGCCGACGATGGCACCGAGGGTCCAGCGGAAGCCGGACAGCGCGGCGGCGGCGCCGACCTGGTCGTGCCGGACGACCCGGGGGAGCAGCGCCTCCAGGCTGGGCCGCTGCAGGCTGCCCAGTCCCGCGCTGAGCGCCCCGACCACGTACAGGACCCAGATCTGCGGCCTGGGCAGCAGGGCGTTGACCGTCAGGGCGACCGTCGTGAGGCAGAGCCCGGCCTCGGTGTAGAGAATGATCTTGCGCCGGTCGAGCGCGTCCGCGATCGTGCCGCCCCAGAGCCCGCACAGCACCATCGGCACGAACTCGGCCGCGCTGACCAGGCCGACCGCCACATAGGAGTCGGTGAGCTGCTTCATCTGCAGCGGCAGCGCGACCAGGGTGAGGAAGGTGCCGAACATCGTGATGGCCCCGGAGGCGAACAGCAGCCGGAAGTCACGTGAGTCGCGGAGCGGCCCAAGGTCCATTCCGACTCTACGCAGCAGCCCCCCGAGGGAGCGATCAGATTTCTCCGGCACAAGGAGACAGTTTTTGGTATCGCTCCGCATCGGGGCAAACGGTTTTCCGCCCCCGGCGGCAGGTCAGGCGCCGAGGACCTCCCGGCGCAGGACCGTCTTGAGGATCTTGCCGCCGGGGTTGCGGGGCAGCTCGCTCTCGCGGATCCAGAACCGGACGGGGACCTTGAAGGGGGCGATCCGCTCGCGGAGGAAGGCCCGCAGCTCCTCGTCCCCCACGGGGGAGGCGAGCCGTACGATCGCGCCGACCTCCTCGCCGAGCTCCTCGTGCGGGATGCCGATCACTGCGGCGTCCTCGACCGCCGGATGCTCGAAGAGCGCGGCCTCGACCTCGGCGCAGTAGACGTTCTCCCCGCCCCGGATGACCATGTCCTTGGCCCGGTCGACGATGTAGACGAAGCCCTCCTCGTCGACCCTGGCCAGGTCTCCGGTGCGCAGCCAGCCGTCCGCGAAGGCCTCCGCGGTCTCCTCCGGCCGGTTCCAGTAGCCGAGGATCACGTTGGGGCCGCGCAGGCGCAGTTCGCCGACCTCGCCGACCGGCAGCTCCTCACCGCCCTGGCCGGTGACGCGCACGTCGACCACCGGCACGGGAAGGCCGACGCTGTCGGGTCTGGCGAGATAGTCCGGGCCGCCGTTGCCGATGGCCAGCGCGGTCGTCTCGGTCATGCCGTACCCGTTGGTCGGGGAGCGGCTGGGCAGCAGTTCGGTGAGCCGTTCGAGCAGCCTCGGCGGGGCGGGGGCGCCGCCGTACCCGAGGGAGGTGAGGCTTGAGACGTCGGCCTCGGCCAGGCCGGGGTGGGACAACAGCTGCCAGATGTTGGTCGGCACGCCGCTGAGGTTGGTGACTCGCTCCCGTTCGATGAGTTCGAGCGCGCGTCCCGCGTCCCACCTGCGCATCAGCACCAGGCCGTCGCCGCCGAACATCGTGGTGGTCATCACCGCGAAGCAGCCGGTGGCGTGGAAGAGGGGGACGGTCAGGAGGGTGACGCGGCGCCTCCCCGCCTTGCGCGCGGGGTCCCTGCCCGCCCTGACCGCGCTGCGCGTCGTGCCGTAGGCCACCGTCAGCGGGGACTGGCCCAGGTTGCGATGGCTGCCGAGTGCGCCCTTCGGGCGGCCGGTCGTGCCGGAGGTGTACAGGATGGTCGCGGGATCCTGCGGGGAGAGGTCGACCGGCGGCGGCGTCACGTCCGGCTCGACGGCGCCCAGCACCTCGGCGAAGGAACGGGCGCCCGCGGGCACCTCGCCGCGCGCCACGATCAGCGGGCACCCGGCCCCGGCGAGCGCCGCGGCGCGCTCGCCGTCGGCGATCAGCACCCGCGCCCCCGAGTCGGACAGGCCGAACTCCAGCTCCTTGGCGCTCCACCACGCGTTGAGCGGTACGGCGACCGCCCCGGCGGCCAGCACCGCGGAGAAGGCGATCACCCATTCCGGGTAGTTGCGCATGGCGATGGCCACCCGGTCGCCCTTGGCCACGCCGTACTCCCCGGCCAGACGCCTGGCCAGCGTCGCGGCGCGCAGGTAGTGCTCCTCGTAGGTGACGCGCTCGTCCTCGTAGACGAGGAAGACCTTGGGGCCGTGGCGCCTGCTGGCCTCAAGCAGTGTCCGGAAGTGGACAGGGGCGTGTTTCCACGTTCTCACCGGGCCACAGGAACCCGGGACCTCCTCCATCTCGAAGAGCTGCCCCGGGGCGGTGAGCCGAGCCAGGACCTGGTCGTGAGGGACGGCCATGCGTTCGTACTCCCCGGAGATGAAGGGGCGGGAGACATCACGATACCGGGCGGGGCAGGGGCGGGCCCCGCATGATCACATGCATGTTTTGTGATGTTTTGTGGATGGAAGAGTAGATTGTCTGATGCTTGCATGACGTTCCCCCGGCGTGCATAATCTTTCTAGTAAGTTCATGAGCAATCGTGCATGAATATGCAGTGTTTGGGGGGCGGATGAAAGCGGCCATCGCGGGTGCCAGCGGTTACGCCGGAGGCGAGATCCTGCGCCTGCTGCTGTCACACCCGGAGATTGAGATCGGCGCGGTGACCGCCGGGTCGAACGCGGGCACCCTCCTGGGCGCCCACCAGCCCCACCTGGCCCCGCTCGCCGATCGCGCACTCCTGGAGACGACCGCCGAGACCCTCGGCGGCCACGACCTGGTCTTCCTCGCGCTGCCGCACGGCCAGTCGGCCGCGGTCGCCGAGCAACTCGGCCAGGACACGCTGGTCGTCGACTGCGGCGCCGACTTCCGCCTCACCGACCCCGCCGCCTGGGAGCACTTCTACGGCGGCGCCCACGCGGGCTCCTGGCCGTACGGCCTGCCCGAGCTGCCCGGACGGCGCGAGGAACTCCGCGCCACCCGCAGGATCGCCGTCCCCGGCTGCTACCCGACCGCCGTCACGCTGGCCATGTTCCCCGCCTTCGCCGCGGGTCTCGTCGAGCCCGACGTGGTCGTGGTCGCCGCGAGCGGCACGAGCGGGGCGGGCAAGTCCCTCAAGCCGAACCTGCTGGGCAGCGAGGTCATGGGTTCGGTCGGCGCCTACGGTGTGGGCGGCGTCCACCGGCACACCCCCGAGATGGAGCAGAACCTCTCCCCGCTGGCCGGAGCCCCGGTGAAGGTCTCCTTCACCCCGCTGCTCGCTCCCATGAGCCGCGGCATCCTCGCCACCTGCACGGCGCCCGCCAAACCCGGCGTCACCGCCGCCCTGCTCCGCGAGGCCTACCAGGCCGCGACGAAGGACGAGCCGTTCCTGCGGCTGCTGCCCGAGGGCCAGTGGCCCACGACCTCGATGACCCTCGGCGCCAACACCGCCGCCCTCCAGGTCACCCTGGACGAGCGCGCCGGCCGCGTCGTCGCCGTCGTCGCCATCGACAACCTCACCAAGGGCACCGCGGGGGGCGCGATCCAGAGCGCCAACCTCGCACTCGGCCTGTCAGAAGAACTCGGCCTTCCTCTCAACGGAGTCGCCCCATGAGCGTGACCGCCCCCCTCGGATTCAGGGCAGCCGGCATCGCCGCAGGCATCAAGTCCGGTGACGCCCGCGACCTGGCACTGGTCGTCAACGACGGCCCGTCACGTGCCGCGGCCGGTGTCTTCACGAGCAACCGCGTCAAGGCCGCACCGGTCGTGTGGTCCCAGCAGGTGCTGGCCGGGGGCCGGGTCAGGGCCGTCGTGCTCAACTCGGGCGGCGCGAACGCCTGCACCGGCAGCGCGGGCTTCCAGGACACCCACGCGACCGCCGAGCGCGTCGCCGAGGAGCTCCAGGACTCCGCGGGCGAGATCGCGGTCTGCTCGACCGGCCTGATCGGCGAACGGCTGCCGATGGACGCCCTGCTCGGCGGGATCGGCATCGCGGTCTCCCAGGCCAGCAGGGACGGCGGCCTGGCCGCCGCCGACGCCATCCGCACCACGGACACCGTCTCCAAGATCTCCTTCCGCAAGGGCGAGGGCGGCTACATGGTCGGCGGCATGGCCAAGGGCGCGGGCATGCTCGCCCCCGGCCTGGCCACCATGCTCTGCGTGATCACCACCGACGCCGACGTGCCCGCCGAGCAGCTCCAGACCGCGCTGCGCGAGGCGACCAGGGTCACCTTCGACCGGCTCGACTCCGACGGCTGCATGTCGACCAACGACACCGTCCTGCTGCTGGCCAGCGGCGCCTCCGGTGTCAGCCCCGACCTCGCCGAGTTCGGGCAGGTCGTCCGCGCCGTCTGCGCCGACCTGGCCCGTCAGCTCCTGGTCGACGCCGAGGGCGCGACCAAGGCGATCGCCATCGAGGTCATCGGCGCCGCCTCCGAGGAGGACGCCGTCGTCGTCGGCCGTGCCGTCTCCCGCTCCAACCTGCTCAAGTGCGCCATCTACGGCGAGGACCCCAACTGGGGCCGGGTGCTGTCCGCCGTCGGCACCACCGACGCCGTCTTCGAGGCCGACCGGCTCAACGTGGCCATCAACGGCGTGTGGATCTGCCGTGGCGGAGCCGCGGGGGACGACCGCTCCAAGGTGGACCTGCGCCCCCGCGACGTGACGATCACCGTCGACCTGTCGGCGGGCCCGCACGCCGCGACGATCCACACCACCGACCTCACCGTGGCCTACGTCCACGAGAACTCGGCCTACTCGTCATGAGCGTCCCCACAAGGACCCAGGCGGCCCTGGCCAAGGCGCACACGCTCATCGAGGCGTTGCCCTGGCTCGCCCGCTTCCAGGGCGCGACCGTCGTCATCAAGTACGGCGGTAACGCGATGACCGAGGAGCACCTGAGGGAGAAGTTCGCCGACGACGTCGTCTTCCTGCGCTACGCCGGTCTCAAGCCGGTGATCGTGCACGGCGGCGGCCCCCAGATCAACGCCCAGCTCGACCGGCTCGGCATCGAGTCGACCTTCACCGCGGGCCTGCGGGTCACCACCCCCGAGGCCATGCAGGTCGTCAGGATGGTCCTGGTCGGCCAGGTCAACCGTGACGTCGTCGGCCTGATCAACCGGCACGGCCCGCTCGCGATCGGCATGTCCGGCGAGGACGCCCACCTGTTCACCGCGGTCCGCAAGCACGCCGTCGTCGACGGCGTCAAGGTCGACATCGGCCAGGTCGGCGACATCGTCGACGTCGAGGCCGGAGCGGTGCGGGCGCTGCTCGACGACGGGCGCATCCCCGTCGTCTCCTCGGTCGCGCGCAGCGAGGACGGCACCGTCTACAACGTCAACGCCGACACCGCGGCGGCCGCCCTGGCCGTGGCGCTCGGCGCCTCCAAGCTGATCGTCCTCACCGACGTCGAAGGCCTCTACCGCGACTGGCGCCCCGACGCGGCCGCCGGGGAGAACGAGGTCATCAGGCGCCTGAAGGCCGCCGAACTCGCCGGGCTCCTGCCCGGCCTGTCCAGCGGCATGGTGCCCAAGATGGAGGCCTGCCTGAGCGCGGTCCGCGGCGGCGTGCCCCAGGCGCACGTGCTCGACGGCAGGGTGCCCCACTCGGTGCTGCTGGAGATCTTCACCGACGAGGGCGTCGGCACCATGGTCCTGCCGGACACGGCCGGGCGGCGGGCGAGCACCACCAACGAGCTGAACGGGAGTGACACGTGAGCAACCAGTCGGAAGCGCTCAGCAGGCGTTTCGAGGCCGCCTTCATGCCCAACTACGGCGTGCCCCCGGTGGTGCTGGCGCGCGGCGAGGGCTCACGGGTCTGGGACGTCGACGGCACCGAGTACCTCGACCTGATCGGCGGCATCGCGGTCAGCTCGCTCGGCCACGCGCATCCCGCGCTCGTCGAGGCCGTCACCCGGCAGGTCGCCACGCTCGCCCACACCAGCAACCTGTTCCTGAACGAGCCCGAGGTGCTGCTCGCCGAACGGCTGATCGGCCTGCTCGGCGCCCCCGCCCGGGTGTTCCTCACCAACTCGGGCACCGAGGCGAACGAGGCCGCCCTCAAACTCGCCATCAAGTACGGCAAGGCCAACGGCCGCCCCTACGTCGTGGCCACGGAGAACGGCTTCCACGGCCGTAGCCTGGGCGCTCTCTCGCTGACCGGCAAGCGCGCCATCCGCGACCAGTTCGGGCCCTTCCCGGCTGATGTCCGCTTCGTCCCCTACGGCGACGCCGACGCGCTGAAGAACGCCGTCACCGACGAGTGCGCCGCGGTCTTCCTCGAACCCACCCAGGGCGAGGCCGGAGTCGTCCCGCCGCCCGACGGCTACCTCAGGGCCGTCAGGGAGATCTGCGACACGACCGGCGCGCTGCTGGTCGCCGACGAGATCCAGTCGGCCATCGGCCGTACCGGACGCTGGTTCGCCCACCAGCACGAAGGCGTCCTGCCCGACGTGCTGACCCTGGCCAAGGGCCTCGGCGGAGGCATGCCGATCGGCGCCTGCGTCGGCCTCGGCGCCGCAGGAACGCTCTTCGCCAAGGGAGATCACGGCTCGACCTTCGGCGGCAACCCCGTCTCGGCCGCCGCGGCGCTGGCCGTACTGGAGACCATCGAGAGCCAGGACCTGCTCGAACACGTCAAGACCGTCGGGACACTGCTGTCCGAGGGAATCGCCGCGGTCGAGCACCCCCTGCTCAAGGGGGTCAGAGGCCGGGGCCTGTGGCTGGCCGTCGTCCTGACCGCCGAGCGCGCGGGCCGATTCCAGGAGGCCGCCCAGCGCGCCGGCTTCCTGGTCAACGCCGTCCAGCCGGACGCCGTACGGCTCGCACCCCCGCTCGTGATCACCGCGGAACAGGTCACCACCTTCGTGACCGCGCTTCCGGTACTTCTCGACGAGGCATCCAGTGACTGAGCAAGGCACCACCGTTTCAGGGACCAGGCACTTCCTGCGTGACGACGACCTCTCGCCCGCCGAGCAGGCGGAGGTGCTCGACCTGGCCACGGCCATGAAGAAGGACCGGTACGGCTACCGCCCCTTCGAGGGCCCGCAGACGGTCGCGGTGCTCTTCGACAAGCCGTCGACCCGCACCAGGATCTCCTTCGCCGTGGGCGTCGGGGAACTGGGCGGCCTGCCCCTCATCCTCGACGCCGGGTCCTCGCAGATGGGCCGGGGCGAGTCCATCGAGGACACCGCCCGGGTCCTGGAACGCCAGACGAGCGCCATCGTGTGGCGCACCTCGGGACAGGAGCGGGTCGAGGCCATGGCCGCGGCCTCCTCCGTGCCGGTGGTCAACGCGCTGACCGACGAGTTCCACCCCTGCCAGATCCTCGCCGACCTGCAGACCGTCAGGGAACACTTCGGCTCCACGGCCGGGCTCACCCTGACCTACCTCGGGGACGGCGCCAACAACATGGCCCACTCCTACCTGCTCGGCGGGGCGCTGGCGGGCATGCACGTGCGGATCGCCGCCCCGGCCGGGTACCGGCCCGACCCGGCGGTCCTGCGCAAGGCGGGCGAGATCGCCGTGGGCACCGGCGGCTCGGTCGCCGTGCTGCCGGACGCCGGGACGGCCGTGGCGGACGCCGACGTCGTCACGACCGACACCTGGGTCTCGATGGGCCAGGACGGCAAGGAGCAGCGGATCGCCGACCTGACGCCCTTCCAGGTCAACGCCGAGCTGATGGACCGGGCCGCCAGAGGCGCGATCGTTCTGCACTGCCTGCCCGCCTACCGGGGGCTTGAGATCTCCGCCGACGTCCTCGACGGCCCGCAGAGCCTGGTGTGGGACCAGGCGGAGAACCGCCTGCACGCCCAGAAGGCCCTGCTGCACTGGCTGGTCTCGCAGTCCGGGAAGGGAGGGCGGACACCGTGACGATTCCCATGACCAAGGTGGCCCGCCAGGCGAGAATCGCCGAGCTCCTGGCGCGGCAGCCGGTCCGCTCCCAGCCTGACCTGGCTAAGCTTCTGCTGGAGAGCGGGGTGGAGGTCACCCAGGCCACTCTCTCCCGCGACCTGGACGAACTCGGCGCGCTCAAGCTGCGGGCCGAGGACGGCTCCCTGGTCTACGCCCTGCCGGGCGAGGGCGGCGGAAGAATCCCGCCGGCCAGGCTCGGCGGCGGTGAGACTCCGGCCGCCCGGCTGAGCCGGATCGCCGAGGAACTCCTCGTCTCGGCGGACGCGTCCGCCAACCTGGTGATCGTGCGCACCCCGCCGGGTGCCGCGCAGTTCCTCGCCTCCGCCATCGACCACGCAGGCTGGAAGTCCATCCTCGGCACGGTGGCCGGAGACGACACGATCCTCGTCATCAGCCGCGACCCGATGGGTGGGGAAGCGGTCGCCGAGGCCCTGCTGAGGCACGCCGACCGACGTATGTAGCCCGCTTCGGCGGGCCATCCCAGCTCAACCAGAAACACCTGCACAAGACTTTGGAGAGACTGATCATGACTGACCGGGTCGTACTCGCCTTCTCAGGCGGCCTCGACACCTCCGTTGCCATCCCGTTCCTCGCGGAGAAGACCGGAGCCGAGGTGATCGCCGTGGCCATCGACGTCGGCCAGGGCGGTGAGGACATGGAGATCATCCGCAAGCGGGCCATCGACTGCGGCGCCGCCGAGTCCGTCGTCGTCGACGCCCGAGAGGAGTTCGCCGCCGACTTCTGCGTGCCCGCCCTGCAGGCCAACGCGCTCTACATGGACCGCTACCCGCTGGTCTCCGCGCTGTCCCGGCCGCTGATCGTCAAGCACCTGGCCACCGCGGCCAAGCAGTTCGGCGGCACCCACGTCGCCCACGGCTGCACCGGCAAGGGCAACGACCAGGTCCGCTTCGAGGCCGGCCTGGCCGCGCTCTTCCCCGAGCTCAAGGTCATCGCCCCCGCCCGTGACTACGCGTGGACCAGGGACAAGGCGATCGCCTACGCCGAGGAGAAGAACCTCCCGATCGAGACCAGCAAGAAGAACCCCTACTCGATCGACCAGAACATCTGGGGCAGGGCCGTGGAGACCGGCTTCCTGGAGGACATCTGGAACGGCCCCATCGAGGACGTCTACTCCTACACCTCCGACCCGGCCCAGCCGCGTGAGGCCGACGAGGTCATCATCAGCTTCGTCAAGGGCGTCCCGGTCGCGCTCGACGGGCGTCACCTGACCCCGTTCCAGATCATCTCCGAGCTGAACCAGCGCGCGGGCGCCCAGGGCGTCGGCAGGCTCGACATGGTCGAGGACCGGCTCGTCGGCATCAAGTCCCGTGAGGTCTACGAGGCGCCGGGCGCCATCGCGCTGATCACCGCGCACATGGAGCTGGAGAACGTCACCGTCGAGCGCGACCTGGCCAGGTTCAAGAGGTCCGTCGACCAGCGCTGGGGCGAGCTCGTCTACGACGGTCTGTGGTTCTCCCCGCTGAAGAAGGCCCTGGACGTCTTCATCGCCGAGGCCCAGGAGCACGTCACCGGCGAGATCCGGATGGTCCTGCACGGCGGCCGGGCCACCGTCACCGGCAGGCGCTCCGAGGCCTCGCTGTACGACTTCAACCTCGCCACCTACGACACCGGCGACACCTTCGACCAGTCCCTGGCCAAGGGCTTCGTCGAGCTGTGGAGCCTTCCTTCCAAGATCGCGGCGGCGCGGGACGCTCGGCTGGCCTGATTGGGCTAAGGTCGCGGATTGAATGGGGAGGAGAACAACGGTGACTGATGGTGGTAAGCCGATGCGGCTGTGGGGCGGCCGGTTCGAGGGAGGGCCGGCCGACGCGCTGACCCGGCTCTCGGTGAGCGTGCACTTCGACTGGCGGCTCGTACCGTACGACCTGCTGGCCTCGCGCGCGCACGCCCGGGTGCTGCAGAGGGCGGGCCTGCTCACCGAGGACGAGCTGGGACGCATGATCGGCGCCCTGGACGACCTTGAGCGGGCCTGCCAGGCCGGAGAGTTCCGGCCGACCGTGGCGGATGAGGACGTCCACACCGCGCTCGAACGCGGTCTGCTGGAGCGCCTCGGCACACTCGGCGGAAAGCTCCGCGCGGGCCGCAGCCGCAACGACCAGATCGCCACCGATCTTCGCCTCTACCTCCGCGACCACGTCAGGCACATCGTGTCCCGGCTGGTCGAGCTGGAGACCGCGCTGATGAGCCAGGCCGAGCAGCACGCCGAGACGGCCGCTCCCGGCATGACCCACCTGCAGCACGCGCAGCCGGTCTCCTTCGGCCACCAGCTCCTGGCCCACGTCCACGCCTTCACCCGCGACATCGAACGGCTGCGCGACTGGGACAGGCGGGCGGCCGTCTCCCCGCTCGGCTCGGGCGCGCTGGCGGGCTCCTCCCTGCCGCTCGACCCGCAGGCGGTGGCCAGGGAGCTGGGCTTCGACTCGGCCGCGCCCAACTCGATGGACGCCGTGGCCGACCGGGACTTCGCGGCGGAGTTCCTGTTCGACGCGGCGATGATCGGCGTGCACCTGTCACGGCTCGGCGAGGAGATCGTCCTGTGGGCCTCGCAGGAGTTCCGCTGGATCGAGATGGACGACGCCTACTCCACCGGCTCGTCGATCATGCCGCAGAAGAAGAACCCCGACGTCGCCGAGCTCGCCAGGGGCAAGAGCGGCCGTCTCGTCGGCAACCTCATGTCGCTGCTGACGACGCTCAAGGGTCTGCCGCTGACCTACAACCGTGACCTGCAGGAGGACAAGGAGCCGGTCTTCGACTCCGTCGACACCCTGCTGCTGGTCCTGCCCGCGATGGCCGGCCTGGTCTCCACCATGCGGGTCAACACCGCCAAGCTGGAGTCCTCGGCCCCCGACGGGTTCGCCCTGGCCACGGACCTGGCCGAGCTGCTGGTGCGCAGGGGCGTCCCCTTCAGGGAGGCGCACGAGGCGGTCGGCCACCTGGTCGTCTGGTGCCAGGTCAACGACAAGGACTTCGACCAGCTCACCGACGAGGAACTGCTCAAGGTCTCCGAGCACTTCACCCCCGACTCCCGGGAGGTGCTCTCGGTGCCGGGCGCGCTCGCGGCCCGCAAGGCCCACGGCGGCACGGCCCCCGACAGGGTGCGCGACCAGCTCCTCGACCTGCGGGAGACCGTCGACGGCCAGGCGGCGTGGGCGAGCGGCAACTGACACCCGGCGAGCGTCCGCTCGCCGGGGACATCCCGCTGACCCGCGACTTCTTCGACAGGCCGGGACCCGAGGTCGCCCCCGACCTTCTGGGCCGTGTGATCACATACGGCCCGGTCGCGGTCCGTCTCACCGAGGTCGAGGCGTACGGCGTGCCGGGTCAGGACCCCGCCTCCCACACCTTCCGCGGCAGGACGACGCGCAACGCGGTGATGTTCGGGCCTCCGGGGCATCTGTACGTCTACTTCACCTACGGCATGCACTTCTGCGCCAACCTGGTCTGCCTGCCTGAGGGAGTCGGCTCGGGTGTGCTGATGCGTGCCGGTGAGGTGGTCGCCGGGATCGAGACCGCGGCGGCTCGAAGATCGGCGGGTGCGAGCCGTACGGTCTCCGGGCGCGACCTCGCCCGCGGGCCCGCGCGCCTGGCGGTCGCGCTCGGGTTCACCCGGGAGCACAACGGGCTCGACGCCTGCCCGCCGGGACCGATCACGGTCCTTGAGGGGAAGCCCGCCGGCCCCGGCCTGATCCGTTCGGGACCGCGTACCGGTGTCTCGACGGGACGGGAGACCCCCTGGCGTTTCTGGATCGACGGCGACCGCACGGTTTCCCCGTACCGGCCGCACGTTCCGCGGCGTAGGTAGGGATTCACCCTGGTCTGACCGGGAACGTGCGTCTATCAAGTGGCGAAGTGGTGCGGAGATCGGGCAGGCTGTAGGCGAAGCCGTACTGACCGTTCGAGCATTGGAAAGCAAAGATCGTGACCGAGATTCTGGATGACCTCGCCTGGCGCGGCCTGATCGCGCAGTCCACCGACATCGACGCCCTGCGGGCTGCGATGGCCGAGGGTCCGATCACGGTCTATTGCGGCTTCGACCCGACCGCGCCCTCCCTGCACGTCGGCAACCTGGTCCCGCTGCTGACCCTCACCCGCCTGCAGCGGGCCGGCCACCGGATCATCGGTCTGGTCGGCGGCGCGACGGGTCTCATCGGAGATCCGAGCGGCCGCAGCACCGAACGCTCGCTCAACTCCTCTGAGATCGTCGCCGAGTGGGTCGCGCGGATCCGGGTCCAGCTGGAGAAGTTCCTCGACTTCTCCGAGGAGGGCGGCGGCACCCTGGTCAGCAACCTCGACTGGACCGAGGGCATGTCCGCGATCGACTTCCTGCGCGACGTCGGCAAACACTTCCCGATCAACCGCATGCTGGCCCGCGAGTCGGTCTCGGCGCGTCTGGGCGGCGACGGGCTCAGCTACACCGAGTTCAGCTACCAGATCCTGCAGGCCAACGACTACCTGGAGCTGAACAGGCGCCACGGCTGCACGCTGCAGATCGGCGGCAGCGACCAGTGGGGCAACATCACCGCGGGAACCGACCTGATCCGCAGGGTGACCGGCGGCCACGTGCACGCGCTGACCGTGCCGCTGATCACGAAGGCCGACGGGACCAAGTTCGGCAAGACGGCCGGCGGCGCGGTGTGGCTCAACCCGGAGATGACCTCGCCGTACGCCTTCTACCAGTTCTGGCTGAACGCCGACGACCGCGACGTCGTGAAGTTCCTTAAGATCTACAGCTTCAAGTCCCGCGAGGAGATCGAGGAGCTGGAGAAGGCGGCGGTGGAACGGCCCGCGGCCCGGGAGGCCCAGCGCGCGCTCGCCACCGAGTTCACCACGCTGGTGCACGGCGCGGACGAGTGCGCCGCCGTGATCGCGGCCTCGGCCGCCCTGTTCGGACAGGGTTCGCTGGAGGAACTGCCCGCGCGGACGCTGGGGGAGGCACTGGCGGAGGTGCCGCGCGCCGAGATCTCCGAGCTGGGAGCCTCCTATGTCGACCTGCTGGCCCAGAGCGGGCTGGTGGAGTCGAAGTCCGCCGCGCGCAGGGCGGTCAAGGAGGGCGGCGCCTACCTCAACAACGTGAAGATCACCGATGAGGCGTACGTGCCCTCGGCCGAGGACCTGCTGCATGGGCGGTTCCTGGTGCTGCGGCGTGGCAAGCGCTCCATCGGAGGCGTCGAACTGCTCGGCGCCTGACCTCTTCCTCCGCTGTACGGCCAAGGCCCCGGTGACGAAACCGGGGCCTTGGCCGTTTAGAACGGTAACGTTTGGGTAGCGAAGGTCACGGGTTCCCGTACGGATCTACGGTGACCTGCGGTTTCTCAGGATGGGCCTGATTTGACGGGCCTTGAGGGCCCGCCTAAAGTTCTCAATGCCCCGGGAGCGAGCCGGACGCCTCAAAGCGCGGACGGGCCCCAGGGGTGAACCCCTCTCAACGAACTTCGGTGTTCGGGCTCTGCACTGGCCTCTGGAAAACAGGGACTTTGACACGGTCTGAATGTCACGGTAAGTTTGGAGGGTTGCTCCGGAGACGGGGTGAGCGAGATCCTAGCGGGTCTGGCGGGTTGGTGTCGAGTGCCTGCGAAGGCAGCGGGTTGACACGGACCGGCCGGAAATGATAGAATGGGAACACGGAAGTTTGTGCCCCTGAAGTGGTCGCACCGGGTGGTGTGG
>NZ_JBITMT010000017.1:0-138871 GCF_044466505.1 Streptosporangium sp. NPDC049376
GGGCCCGCCGGGCCGCCGCCGAGTACGCGGCCGTGATCGCCAGCGTCGGCCTCGACGCGGGCGAGGCGATCCGCATCGTACAGGCGGCTCTGACGAGCGGTACGGAAACCCGTGCTGAGCTGGATCAGCCCGTCTACTTTGCGGCTCACCGCAGCTTCGGGAGTCCTGAGCCGTGTGAGCCGTAGGGCAGCGGCAGCACGGTCTCAACGAGAGTGTCACCAGCCCAAAAAGTCTGGAGTTCAGTCTCCGACCTGTCCGGTCGGATCCGGGCCGTCGAGTCCGGAGAGCAGTTCACGCAGCAGGTCGGCGAGGAGCTCACGGCGTTCGGGGGCGAGATGGCCGACGAGACGGTCCTCGGTGAGAAGCAGATCGGCGACGACGCGGTCGAGCAGGGCGCCGCCCGCCTCGGTGAGGGTGACCGCGCGCGCGTGGTAGCCCGACCCCACAGCGGTCCGTTCGACCAGCCCGGCCCTGACCGCCCGCTCCACACGCTGGGTGATCGCGCCGCGCGTCACCATGCACGCCCCGGCCAGTTCCCCCGGGCTCATCCGGTACGGCGGGCCGGAGCGCCGCAACGTGGACAGCAGGTCCAGCGTCGCGACGTCCACCCCCAGCGCCGCGAGGGTGCGGCGGCGCTGGTCGCCGAAAACCTTGGCGGCCCACCAGACGCGGGTGACGATCCCGATCGACTCCACCGGAACACCCGGCAGTTCGCGCCGCCAGGCGTCCTGGATGGCATCGGCGCCGTCGCGTGGCGGCTCAGCGGCCACGCTCGGCGCCGCCGTTCACCTGGATGATCTGCGCGGTGACGTGCCCGCTGCCGGACGAGGCGAGCCAGTGCACGGTCTCGGCGATGTCCCCCGGTGTCCCGGCCCTGCCGGTGTGGGTCTGCGTGACGAGCGCCGCGCGGCGTTCCTCGCTCAGGGTGTCGCCGAAGAACTCGGTGTCCTCGACCAGTCCCGGGGCGACCGCGTTCACCGTGATGCCGCGCGGCCCCAGGGCGGCGGCGAGGTCGAATACATACGGGTGCAGGGCCGCCTTCATCGGGCCGTAGGAGGTGCCACCCGAGCCTCGGAAGGCCGCGATCGAGGTGATGAACACGATCCGGCCCGACGGGTTCAGCAGATCGCGGAACGCCTCGGTCGGCAGCACCGCCGTCAGCACGTTGGCCCGGAAGTTGCTCGTCCACCGTTCCGCGACTCCGCCGGACCCGCCGTGCCGTTCGATGTTGCCGCCCGCGTTGTTGACCAGCACGTCGATCACGCCGAAGCGCTCGGCCAGGGCGGCGCGCACCCGTGCGACCTCGGCCGGATCGCTCAGGTCGGCCGCCAGCGCTGTGCCGCCGATCTCCTCCGCGGTCTTCTCCAGTACGCCGGCGCGGCGGCCGGTGATCAGCACCTGGTCTCCGTCCGCCGCGAAGCGCGCCGCGATCGCCTTGCCGATGCCGGTGCCCCCGCCGGTGACCACGATCACACGTGTCATGCCATCCTCCTCAAGTTTAGGCCTAAAGTCAGATTAGCGGAGGAGGGGCAGTCCGTCGCTGGGTTGCTGTTGCGATTGGACCAAGCCGCCCAGCAGTACCCCGCCCGCCATCACCGATAGCTCTCGGACCGCCGCGCTGTGGCGTCTTCCTGTGCGTATTGGCGCTACTAGGGAGTCGTGCCCGGCGTGGAGGTCACGCGCTCCAGCTTGGTCCAGCCCGTCCAGCCTCGCTGCTTCAGCAGTTCGATCAGTCGGCGCGCCGGCGGCACAGTGGCGAACGCCAGCGTGTCCATCAGCTTGACGAGCGGCAGCTCGATATCGATGTCGTCGACATAGTCCTCGCCCCGCTCGTCGGCCATACGCGTGAGATAGGCGGCCAGCTTGTCGGCCAGCTCGATCAGCCGCGGATCGTCGTCGGCCCGGTCAAGAGCCTGGCCCAGGATGAGATAGAAGTCGACCAGCCGCGGATCGTCGAGCTGCCTCCGCTTGCGTGCCATCCACTCCGGGACTCGCTCGGGTGAGTGCGCGGCCAGCGGGATCCAGCCATCACGCTCGGCCTGAACGATCCGCTCGTCGACCCCGAGCGCCCGCATCCGGTCGAGATACTCGACCACTTCCGGGGGCAGGACCAGGCTGTCCCCGGAGGCGAGCCGGGAGATTCGCTCTCGGTGCCGCTGCCTCTCCCGGATCTCCGCCTGCAGCCGCCTGTCGATGTCCGCGACCGCCGCGGCGAACTCCTCCTGCCCGGCCCGTAGCAGCTCCCGCACCCGCGCCAGCGGAACCCCGGCCTCGGCGAGGGTCCGGATCCTGATCAGTTCGATCACGGCGCCGGCGTCGTATCTGCGGTAACCGGAGTTATCCCGTTCAGGCTCCGGCAGCAGCCCCTTGGCGTGGTAGTGCCGCACCGCACGCACCGTCACCCCCGCGTACGACGCCAGCTCGCCGATGGTCACCATCAGACCAGTCTCCAGGAACCGCTCAAGAGATCGCCCGACCGGATGAGACTGATGCATCAAGAATGATCTGCGCGATGTACGGGGCATGGGTGAAGACCAGCTGGTGATCGGTGTCGAGCCAGCTGGTGGCAATGTGCGGATACTCGCGGACAAGCCGCTCGACGCCGGCACGCCAGTTCTGGTTGAACCGCGGCGCAGGCCCTTCGCCGCTGTCGCCGGCCATCGAGGTCGACATGATCATGCTGATGGGCCGGTCGATGTTCCTGTACCGGTCGAGGATCTCGGACCGGATCACGTCGATCTCGATGTTCAGGTCGAGGATCTCCTGGGCGCTGAGCAGCACCTGACGCGCGGTGCCCCGCTCGACCTCCTGCTGAGTCGCCAGGTCCTCCCACATGGCGCGGAACGCCGGCCGGGCTGCCTCGGTGATGAACGGTTCGGGCACCGGGTTCGCCCCGTCGATGAGAACAAGCTTGGCGACGGTGTCAGGGTGCTCGGAGGCATAGTGCACGGCCAGGTCGGCGCCCAGCGAGTAGCCCACCAGTACGGGCGCTGTTGGGAGGCCGAGGTTTCCCAGCTCCGCCATCACCGCGACGAGATCATTGAGGAAGTCCTCGAAGGAGTACCGGTCGGCGGCCGAGGCGAGGCCATGCCCCCGCAGGTCGAAGGTCACCACGTCGTGATCGCGTCTCAGCAGCTCGATCAGCTCGCGCAGGTGGGCCTGGGTCGAGCTTAGGCCAGGGCACAGAACCAGCGGTCGTCCCTGACCGCCGCGAGACACCGGGATTGTGACGCCGTCGTGGTGGATCGTGAAGCGCCGGATCGTCCTGTCGCCTCTCTCCGCCCGCCCTCCATCATTGTTGTGCTCGTCGTACAGCTCGGCGACCTCGATCGCCTTGGTTTCCGTGGTCATGCCACCATGCTGAAAGCTTGACCCTGCGTCAGGGTCAAGCGGCGTGGCAACATGACGCCCATACATCCGCGATCGCCGGCTCGGCTCCTGCCGCAGCCCGCCAAGCCGCCGCCGACTTCCTTGGCTCCGAAACCGCGGTCCTCTCCAAAGCGCTTGTCGGCTATGCCCGGGTCTCTACCTGTGCTCAACGGCTGGACCGGCAGACCCACGCGCTCGAAGCCGCCAGATGCATCCGCATCTTCGCCGACAAGCTGAGCGGCAAGAAACACCGACCGCGAAGAGCTCACCAAGGCCCTGGACCACCTGCGGTCCGGCGACACCCTGGTCGTTCCCTCACTCGACCGGTTCGCCCGCTCCCTGGCCGACCTCATCACGATTGTCACCGAGCCGCGCCGCCTTCCAGTCCCTGAAGGAAGCCCTCAACGCCACCACCCCCGGCGGCCGCCTCGTCTTCCACGTCTTCGCCGCGCTCGCCGAAGTCATCCGCGAGCTCATCGTGGAAGGCACCCATGAGGGTCTGGCCGCCGCCAAGGCTCGCGGCGTCCGACTCGGCCGCCCGCCCGCGATGACCCCGAGCAGGTCCGGAACGCCCGCGCCTTGCTCACCCAGCCCGACGCCACCGTCTCCTCGATCGCCCGGCTGCTGAACGTCAACCGCTCCACGATCTACAAGTACGTGCCCGAACTCGCCACGGGCCGCCCCACCGCCGAACGGCCAACGGTGCGAGCCGAGTTGGAAGCGGGACATTGTTTCCCCAGATCAGCGCCTACTCGGCGGCTAGTGACGCATTGGTTGACGGCACCCCGCCTGGGCGATCCGGCGATCGGGCAGGATCGCCGCCCCTGATCATCGCCGGAAGTTCACATGATCCTGATCCTTTGGACGCTGGCCCCGCCCGGGTGGTTCGGGAAGGTGAAGCTGGTCCACGGGTTGGTCCCGCCCTCGGGCTGCCACCTTCCGTCCCCGTGCCACTGGACACGGTTGTTGCCGGTCCAGACTCAGGACGTTGGTTCCACGACGTCCTCTGTGGTCAGCCGCTGGGGGAAGGTGTCGAGCGGCCCCGGCGGCTGCTTGAGCGTGACACGGTAGTGGCTGCCGAATGTCCGGTTGATCGGCGGTTCCCCGCTCAAGGCGGCGTGCGGCCGCTCGTGGTCGTGTACGTACGACCGGCCTTCCCGGTCACGTTTGGGGGCGTGGGCGGCGTCTGTGCCCACACCGTGGTAGACGCGACCGCCGACGTCCCTCGGGGGGCGGCGCGGTGTTTCGGCACCCCCCGCCGGTGGCTGTTCATTGGGATCTCAGGGCTCCCGGACGAGCGGCCATGCGTGGCGTCAACGTGCGAACTTTTCGATGGCCGCCGGGGTGACGGGGGTGAAGAAGTTGACGAGGTTGCCGTCGGGATCGCGGAACAGCAGCGACCGGTTGCCCCAGGGCATCGTGGTGGGCTCGGTGACGAAGTCGGTGACGAAGCCGGTCAGGTTCTGGTGAACGCGGTCCACGTCGTCGACGAGGAACTCGGTGATCACGCTGTGATTGTCCGCTGAGCGAGCAGAGCCCAGGGCGAACAGTGGAACGGTGCGGGTGCCGGCGATCGCGAGGGTGGCGGTGGGGGTCTTGAGTTCGGCGAAGTCCTCGGTGGCCCACATCGCCGGCACCTCGGTGGCTCGCTCGTAGAACTCGACGAGGCGCGCGACGTCGCCGGTGATGATGCGGATCGAGACGAAGTCCATGGGATCTCCTTGGCTGTGCTGGAGTCGTGCACTCCGCAGGCTAGGAGAAATAGTGGACAGAATCGGTCCTGTATTCGCATTAGGCTGAGAGCATGCCTCGACCCACCGGCCGCGTGCTGACACTCCTGGAGCTGTTGCAGTCGGGCGGCACCCGGACGGTGGCCGAACTCGCCGACCGGCTCGGCGTTGATGGGCGCACCGTGCGGCGGTATGTGGACCAGCTGATCGACCTGGACGTGCCCGTGGAGTCGGTGCGCGGCCGCTACGGCGGGTACCGGCTCGCCCCCGGGTGCCGTCTGCCTCCGCTCATGCTCAGCGACGACGAGGCGCTGGCCGTACTGCTCGGCTTGGTCGCCGGCCTCCGCACCGGGCTGACGACGACGGAGCGCACAGCAAGCGAGACGGCATCGGCCAAGATCCGGCGGGTCCTGCCCACGCACGTCGCCCGCCGGCTCGACACGCTCCTGGAGGCTCTCGCCTTCACGGATCAGCCCGGTGACTTCGACACCCCGGACGCCGGGGTCCTGCTGACCATCGCCGACGCGGTGCGCCACCGCCGACCGGTCTCGATCCGATACACCGATCGCGACGGACGGCGCAGCGAACGCACGCTGCACGCGTACGGGATCGTCGCCCATTCGGGCCGATGGTACGTCACGGGCAAGGACGCCCGGATCGGTGAGGACCGAACCTTCAGGCTCGATCGCATCGTGGACGCGAGGACCCTGCCCGGCTCGTTCGAAGCGCCCGTGGGGCCCGGTTCTGCACAACGTGTGTTGTCAGGGTTCGCCACGGCTGAGTACCGGTATGCGGTGACCTTGCGGATCCACGGGACAGTTGAGCAGATCCGCGCCCACCTTCCCGCCGGCGTGGCACGCCTGGAGGAGTACGAGCCCGGGGCAGGCGAGGATCGGGCGACCGAGCGCTGGCTACGTGCCGAGCTACGGGCGGAGCGGCTGGACTGGTTGCCTCCGGTACTCGCTTCACTCGACCGGCCGTTCGTCATCGAGCGCCCCGATGAACTGCGCGACCTCGTCATCGGGCTCGCCGATCGCCTCGCCTCCCACGCCCGCCAAGCCTGACAGCGAGGAACCGGTGTCATGAGATGGCACATCAGTCATCGATACGCACGTTGACGGTTCGGGCCGCGACCGGCCGCCGGCCGAACGAAGCAGCCGGGGCGTGACGGCACCGACGCGGGCCGTGACTTACAGGGGTCTTTCCCCTTCGCCTTAGGGTCGCACATCCAGTAGCGCGCCACGACGTCGAAGTTCCCGCCTCCGTCGCCCGCGTGCACCCACCGCAGGTCATGATTGGGGTCGGACGGCCACCGTTCGCGCCCGCCCCGAACGATCCACCACCACTACCTCCACGGCGTGCAGATAGTCGACCACCGAGCCCAGACGGCGCGAGTGCCGGCCGTAGCCGCCGGCCGCCACCCCGCCACACCGGCCTCCGGGGATCGTCACCCCCAGCCCAGGTGCAGCGTCCGGTACACCTGCATGAACGTCGTGCCCGCCTCGATCGCGAACGCGCCGTCCTTCTCCACCTGCTGGGCCGAGTCGACCACGTGGAAGTACTCCGGTCTGGTGTCGAACCGCTGGTTCGTCCGGCGCACGGCTAGATCCTCATAACGTGGGTCATCCGGGGCTATACGGACCGGCCCCAGCCGCTGGGCCCACGCCTTTAACGGCATGCCGAGGCCCAGCGCCGTCGTTCCGCCGAGACTGCCGCTCCGCCCACGAATCCGCGGCGGGTCACCTCACTCATGATCAGCCCCTCCTGCTCGCAACCGAAATCCGTGCGATGGCAACGCTAGAAGCGTGATCGCTGAACGGAGAATCGCCTTGGCACCCGTCTGAGATGGGAGACAGCCCCAGTGAGCCGTCTTCCGGTCGCCGTGCAGGAGCGGCTCCAGTTGCGCGCGTCGCACCGTCCGGTCCTCGACGGCCGAGGTGAGGTACTCGTCGAAGGATCTGTCCCCGAGCGCCTGGTCGATCTGTCTGGGGCAGCCGAGCCTGCCGGCGCTCAACAGCGCATCGACCGGCTGATCATTTCCCTGCCAGGGCCGTGCCGTTCGTCGTCGGCCCGAATCGGTACCCGGGCGCCGTCGGCGGGCGTTCGATGATCGCCGGGCGCGATACCTGGCCTCGCCCTATAAGGCGTTGTCCAGCGTCAGGGTGAGCTCGGCGATCCGCCGCCTACCGCCGGATCGTCGCAGGCCGAACGTGTAGACCCCGGTCGAGATCATCTGGACGCTCTCGCCGGTGTTCCTCGTCTGCAGCAGATAGGCCCGCACCTCGGCGGTGGCGGCGTCCGTCGTCGTGACCACGACGTCACCCAGGTGGTGCCGCACCCTTCCGGTCTGGGCCGTATGCCCGTCACGGATGAAGTCGAGCACCGCCGCGCGTCCGGCGACCGGGCCGAGCACCCCCTGTCCGGGCATCGTGAAGGTCCAGGTGGTGTCCTCGGTCATGACCGCTTCCAGTTCGGCCGCATTCAGCTCGTCCAGGGCCTGGGCGTAGCGCGCCACCGCCTGCTGGAGGTCGGCGATCACGAGAACACCGTCAGCACGATCTTGCCCTGGATGTGGCCCTGCGCGGCTCGTGTGTGTGCGCTGCCCGCTTCGGAAAGCGGGTAGGTGCTGTCCACCCCGACCTGGAGCTTGCCCTCGTTGAACAGGCGCCCGATCTCGGCGAGCTGGGGGCCGTTGGAACGCACCTGAATGTTCGAGACGGTGATGCCAAGACGCGCCGTCTCTTCCGGATCGTACTGGGCGAAGAACACCGGAAGCATGGTGCCGCCGCGCTTGAGCACGGTCAGGAAACGTGAACTGTCCGGGCCGCCGACGGTGTCGATCACCAAGTCGACGCCGCTGACCACGTCCGCGACCCGCGTCGTGGTGTAGTCGACGAACTCATCGGCGCCGAGCTTGCGCAGGAACTGCTCGTGCCGTCCCGAGGCCACCGCGACGACGTGTGCCCCCTTCCACTTCGCCAGCTGCACCGCGAAATGACCCACTCCCCCAGCGGCCCCGTTGACCAGCACGGTCATCTCTGGCGTGATCGCCACCGGCTGGTGCACCTGGCCGGTGAAGGGAGACGGCACGTCGTGGCCGAGATCGACCAGGTACTGCCAGGCCGTCAGCAGGGCCATCGGCGCACCGGCCGCCTCAACGTAGTCGATACCGGCCGGCTTGTGAGCCAGGTCGGAAGCCGGAGCGGCCACGTACTCGGCGTACGTCCGGCCGCCGAATCCCGGGAACCGCAGCATGCCGAAGACCTCGTCACCGACGGCGAACCCGGACACGTCCGGAGCGACCGCCTGAACCACGCCCGACATGTCCGTTCCGGGGATGAGGGGGAACTCCAGCACCGGCCTCATCTCGGCCGGCATGACCTCCATCCCCTCACGCAGGTACCAGTCCGGCGGGTTGATGCCCGCCGCGTGCACCCGGACGAGCACCTCGCCCGGGCCGATCTCGGGAACCGGCACCTCGTCGTACCGCAGAACTTCCGGCCCGCCCGCCTCGTGGAACTGGATCGCCTTCATCGCGCCTATCGCTTTCTCAGGGAAACGTTGCTCCTTCAGTCAAAGCCGTGGACGGCATGGCCGTCCAAGACCCCTTCGGCAACCGGTCATTCCGAAACAGCATGACGCGTACCCTGTGACGGTGAACGATCTCGGGCAGGACCTGGAACTGCGGCTGGTGCGCTACTTCACCGTGGTGGCGGCGCACCAGCACTTCGGCCGGGCCGCCGCCGATCTGCACGTAGCCCAGCCGGCGCTGAGCCGCCAGATTCAGCGGCTTGAGAGATATCTCGGCACACGACTGCTGGACCGCACCTCCCGGGGCACCCGGCTCACTCCGGCCGGCCAGACATTCCTCCCCCGGGCCCACGCCCTGCTGCAGGCCGCCCGCCAGGCCGAACTGGCCGTGCGTGAACAAGCCCAGACCGAACGGATCACCATCGGTTACGTCGAAGACCTGGTGATCACCACCACCGTACGGGAACTGCGCCACCGTCACCCGGACGCCGAGATCGCCACCCGGCATCTGAGCTGCCGCGACGTCGGCGCACTGTCCGACAAGCGCGTCGACGCCCTGATCGCACGGACCCCGTTGCCGCTCGCCGCCGACGACGTGTTCACCACCCCGCTGTACGAGGAGCCCCGGATGCTCGTGGTCCCCCGCGGCCATCCCTTGGCCGACCGCGCGTCGGTGACCGCGGAAGAACTGGCCGACGAAGAGACGGCGCCGTGCGCGTTCGAGACCGCGGACTGGACGTCCTACCGGATCCTCGGGGCCGGCGTGCCGCCGATCGAGAGCTACGAGGACAAGCTCGAACTCGTCGCCGGTGGCAGGGCGATCGCCGTCCTACCGGTCGGAGATCGGCGCAGTTCACTGCGTCCCGACCTCGTCACCGTCCCGATCGAGGGTGCTCCCCCCAGCCAGGTTGTCCTGGTCAGCCGCAAGGGCGACCCGAATCCAATGATCAAGAGTCTCCGGCTGGCCGCAAAGGCCATCCTGGCCGCCCCGCCATCCTGACCGGACCAGGCCGGGCGATGGCCATGGGCGGCAGGTCTATCACGGCCTCCGAGCGCAGGCCCGCCGGTCACGGTGTTCATCGACGCGGCCGGGTCCGAACAGGTAGGCACCTCCCACGCCAGCCGAGTGAGATCCGCCCGGGCGCCACCGCAGGGCCAAGGCGACGCCGTGCCCGCCGAAGAAGAAGCCAGACACCTCGGCGGGCGACTGGCGCGGCCCTGGTGCTGCTCGGCTACGCCACCGCCGCCCACTCCTCGGAACTGGCCGCGCTGAACATCGGCGACGTCGCCGAGACCGCCGAGGGGCTGGTGGTCACCGTCTACCGGCGCAAGATCAAGAAGTACACCGAGACGGCCGTGCCGTACGGGTTCAACCCGGCCACCTACCCGGTGCGAGCCACCCGCACCCTGCTGGCCGCGCTCGCCGAGCACGGCCGCACGACGGGGCCGCTGCTGGTGCGCATCGACCGGCACGACGGCTGGGCGGATGCTCCCGCGCCCTGCTGGGGTATCTGGAAGATGCCGATCAATGGACCGACAATCCGGTGGTGGGGCTGTAGATGAGTGACGAGCCGGACCTGTACGCCGCCCTGGCGACGATCGCCGCGGCGGCGCGGGCCGCCTACGCCGACGGCTCGAACCTGCGGGTCCGGTCGTCAGGCATCGTGCACGAGGTCGCCATGACGAAGTGGTTCGCCGACGAACGCATGCCCGGCCCGGCCTGCATGGTCGGCGTCAGCGGCTGGGACCCCGGCGCGGCCCACCCCGACCGCGGGCCGGTCACCTGCCGCCGATGCCTGAAACTCACCGGAACCGAACCGCCCGGTGAGCAACTGCAGCTGTTCGGCGCCGACGAGCAGGACGCGTCCGCAGATGGTGGGGGCGGGGCGACGGAGGCCACAGCTTGATCTGCTGGTTACAGGCAGGGTCGCCCGGTCAAGCCTTCTCGTCTGGCGCGTCAACCGGTCCGGGCTCGTCAGCCGCGTCTGCGACCAGATAATCCTCGCCATCGGACGTCATCTCCAGGCGCCATCCATCCGGCCACAGGTGACCGTTTACGGGAGCAGCCGTCGCGTCGAAGAATTCGACACCTTGGGGAAAGGCCGCCATGTGGAACACGGCAACGTCGGTGAAGCCCAGTACGAGCAAGACAGTGCGGCCCGGTGCGAGGAAGACGACCCGCCCGGGCACCAGGTAAGGGTTGGGGCGTACAGGTGTCCCAGGCTGGCGTCGTAGCCCCAGGTGCTGTAGTGATCCCAGCCCGGCATGGTGAACGCCTGGATGGCGCCGATTGGCGCATCGGCGGGCTGCGCCGCGGCGGTGGGGGCGCGGCCGGTGCAGGAGGGGCCGTAGACGATCTCCCATACGCCGTCGCTGTGTTCGAGCACGTCCATCCGGACCGTGTTCTTCATCGTGCGTGGCAGGTGCCGAAACTCTTGGGCGCTCATCTTCGCCTCGACGGCAGGCCTCGGGATGTCGGCGTCGCGCAACTCCAGTCCCATCACCGGCCGCTCCTGGTTCCAGGTGTTGGTGCGTTCGGCCAGCAGCAGTAACACGCGTTCGACGGTCGGATCGGCGAGCTGGAGTCCCTGAACGTAGGCGATGGCGTGTTTGCTCACGTGCCCTTCCCTTCGGCCGACGGACAAACAGGTGGCGCAAAGCGGCCTTCTCGGTGTCGAGATGCGCCTACGACACCACCCCAACAGCAAACGCCCGCTGCCGACCGCGCAGAGGGGTTTTCCTGAGTTTCGCAGCGCTTTACGCACGGGCGCGCGAGCCCCTACCGGCCGACCGGCGTCTGCAGGGTGAGCAGCCCCTCGTCGAAGGCGAGCCGGAGCGCAGATCCCCGCGGATTGGCGTTCCGTGAGGCGTTTCAGTGAGAATGCGGGAATGGATCTTGCGCCCGATCTCTGCGCGCACGGCAGGAGACAACCACTCGCGCAAAACCGCGTGTCCGGCGCACCGGAAGGTGGTGGCGATGGCTGAGTTGATCGATCTGGTGTACACCACTGCCGGCGGCATCGTGGGCGCCGCGGTGACCACGTATCTGTCGCGTAACCATGAGCGGCGCCATCTGCGCGCCGAAGTGCAGCAGCGGCTGCAGCGCGTCGCCGCGGTACGGGCCGGCGTCCGCGACATCGCACCGAGGGGGGCCGGGAACGGGCGAGGGGGTCGGTACGTGGCGGGCAAACGCCTGCTCGTCTCAGACCACTTCAGGCTGTCGGTGCTCCTTGAGGACGGCATGGACGCCGAACGCGCGCTGCGCGAAGCACTCGATGGCCTCGTCGTGAGCGCGCTGTCGGCAGGTGTGCCCCGCAGAGTTCTGGATTTCGCGGGCGGCGGTGAGGAACAGGCGTTCCAGGGCGAGGTCTTACGCCTCATCGACTCTCGCCTCGGCGGCGCCCTGGATGAGGCGAGCCTTGATGCGCTTGTCACTGCTGGCGATGACTACCTGGAGGCGACCACCCAGCTGCTCCTGCAGGCGCTCTGGCACCCATGGCGGAGCCGGCTGCGCATGCGCGCCCGGTTGCGCGCCCTGCGCGCTCAGGCAAAGGCCCTGCACCGGCGTCAGCAGGCTGCCATGGCCATCCTGGCCGGGCCCGAGCACACCCACGCTCTCGACCAGGCCCTCACGCTCAGCCCTGACCGGGCTTGAGCCCACGACGGTCCCGGTCGCCTGCGGCCGCCGATGCGGTGCGGGCACCGCACGAGGGACTTGCCCGCGGGCGGCACCGACGGCTTGCCTGTGTCCCCGGGCCGGGGCGAGCGCAGGAACGGCGGCGAACGGATGCGGCTACCGGTGAACCGGCGCCTGCACGGTGAGCAGGGCTTCATCGAAGGTGAACTGGAACAGCTCCCCCAGCCGCACCGTCACCCAATCCTCGCCCGCCGGTGCGGCGCTGGTCTCGGCGTCGACGGCCGTCTCCAGCAGTCCCTGCAGCAGGGCGTGCGCGTGGCCGAGCGGATACCTGTTCACCCCTGCCCTGCGCGTCGTCTTGGTCCACCGGCGCGGCAACTGGAGCATCCCGTCCCGGACTGCTTGCGCCTGGGCGGCCATACCACCCAGCAACGCTGGCCTTCCTCATCCAGCAGCGCGTCGGCGACCACCGCATCACCCTGGTCGACGACGCCGTGGCGCGGTTCCCACACATGAAGAACGCGACCGACTGACCACGACGACGATCGGCCTCGGCCAGGAACCAGAGAACCTGGTCGGGGCCGCGTCGACTCCGGCACTCGTCAAGCCGTAGCGTGATCGACCCCTCGTTAAGACCGTGTCCTATGTGGTGAGTCGGACGTTCATCTGCGCCTGGGCCGAACGGGCAACCGCGACAGTCATTTCAGGGCGGAGCACACGGATCCCCTGACCCGCTCGCCGGTGGCGAACAGGCGCGGTCTTCCGAACCGCGCCTGACATGGTGGGGTGGTGAATTGGAACACGCGAGCGCTCGATGTGCTGGCGGTGGGTGAACCCACCCCGCTGATCGACTTGCCGATATCGGCGCCCGGGATCAGGCTGCTGCTGAAGGACGAGTCCGCGCAACCGACGGGGAGCCTACGGTACCGGCACGCCAGGGCGCTGTTCCGCCAGGCCGTGCTCGACGGTTCGGTCACCGAGGGCGTGACCGTGGTGGAGGCGACCGGCGGCAACGCGGCCGTGGCCCAGGCGTGGTTCGCGCGGCGGCTCGGGCTGCCGTACATCGTGGTCATGCCGGGCGAGCGCAGTCAGGCGCGGGCGCGGGCGGTGGAGGAACTGGGCGGGGAATGCCGATTCGTGACGCCGCCGCCGGCGATCTACGAGGCCGCCCGGGAGATCGACGGGCACTTCCTGGACCAGTTCGGGCGGGCCGCGCCGCACGACCTGGCGGAGGAGCTGTTCGGACAGGTGCGGCCGGACTGGGTGGTGACGGGTGCGAGCACCGGAGCGACCTCGGCCGCCCTCGGCCAGTGGATCCGGGCCCACGGTGCGGACTGCCGGGTCGCGGTGGCGGATCCCGAGAATTCGGCCTACTTCCCAGGATGGACCCTCGACGTACCCGACTACGGCACCGGGATGCCCTCGCGGATCGAGGGCATCGGACGCCCACGCGTCGAGCCCGGCTTCCGGCCCGACCTCGTGGACCTGGTCGTCCCCGTGCCCGACGCGGCCGGTCTGGCGGCGGCCCGGCACATCCGCGAGGTGACCGGGCTGCCGGTTGGCGCCTCCTCGGGCACCGCGTTGTGGGCGGCGCTGGAACTGGTGGAGCGCATGCGGGCCAGGGGCGAGACCGGCACGGTGGTGTCGCTGATCGGCGACGCGGCCGATCGGCATCTGGCGACCTGTCATGACGACGGGTGGGCCGCCGGGAAAGGGCTGGACGTCGGACAGCACATGGGCACCCTGAGGCGGCGCACCAGCTTGTGACGCCTCGACGTACGGGGTCTACGGCCTCGCGTAGCCACCGGCGTCGCCCCGGGTACCTGCTGTGACCGGAGGTGCGAGCTGAACTTGACCGATCGGCCTTGCGCCTGCCGAAGTTCCTCCGCACTCCGCCCAACCGATCAACCGGACGCCTCACGGCGTATGCCGAAATCCAGGTGTCCGACGAGTTGGCGATCCGGCACTCTGCCCGCTATGACCTTGAGAACGACGACCGAACCCCCCGCAGGCGTGCTCGCAGCCTTCCGTCTGGCGGGAGCACCCCGCCCGCTTGCTGGTGGCCAGGGGCAGAGCTTCCGCGTCGGGAACGCGGTCTTGAAGCCGGTGGACACCATGGAGGAGGCCGAATGGTGCGCAGAGGTGTTCGCGGGCCTGACTTCCACGTCTGAGTTTCGAGTTCCCCGGCCCTGTCGTGCAGATGACGGAAGCTACGTCGTAGCCGGGTGGGCGGCCTTCGAGTTCGTGGACGGCCAAGCGGGGCCGGCCGGCGAGTGGGCGACGCTGATAGCCGCGGGCAGGGCCTTTCACCGGGCCTTGCGTCATCTGCCCCGGCCCGGCCTGCTTGACCGGCGCCAGCATCCCTGGGCGGTAGCCGACCGCATCGCGTGGGGCGAGATCAGTTCGGTGACATCGGCTCACACCAACGGGCTGCTGGCGACGTTGCAGGATCTCCAGCGTCCCGTGGACGCGCCCAGCCAGCTCGTGCACGGGGACCTTACGGGGAATGTGCTGTTGATGTCCGGGCGACCGCCTGCTGTGATCGACTTCTCGCCGTATTGGCGGCCGGCTGGGTATGCCGAGGCCATCGTCGTCGCCGACGGCCTCCTCTATCACCGTGCGGAGCCTGAACTCGTCGACAGGGTGCTTCCCGGCCGCGATGGGCTCCAGATGCTTGTCAGGGCTCTGACCTTCCGGTTGGCCACCGCGGCCCTCTTCGAAGGCCCGAGCGGGACGCTCCCTCAAGAGGAATTGGCGCGCTTCGCACGTGTGACCCGCCTGGTGGCGGAACGGATTCACACAGATCATCACTTCGGCATCGGCCTTCGGGGAGCCTGAGTACAGAAATTAGCGGTAGAGGCTGCCACCTGCGGAAACGCTTGATCATGACCAGATGGAACGTTAACTCTGTCCGGTCTTTCAAATCACATCCGCCCAGGTCAATGCTCTGGGACGTCCGAACGCCATGATTCGGCCACTGCCCCACCCTGGTCGTCCACAGCCGTAACCACTCCGGCGGCCACCCGCAGCCCGGGCCCTCTGACCAGCTCGGACGCTCTACTTTGCGTCTGGTGACACCGACCCGAGCGCCGGGCCTGGACGGGTGAGTCCGCGCCGGGGGAACCGACGGGGTACGGCCCGTCTCGGCGACCGCCCCGGGCGCCGGGGCCGAGTACGAGACCTGGCCCGGAGAAGTGTCCGCCCGGCATCCTGTGACCGTCCGCGGAGGGAGAGAACGGCGTGCCCGGGACTCCGCATCCGAGTCCCGGGCACGCCGTTTTCAGGGGGCTCAGCCGACGGCGTAGGCGCGGGTGATCGTCTGCGTGACGCCGTCGCCGGCGGAGTCTGTCACCGTGGCGCGCAGTGAGACGAATCCCGGCGTGCCGGGGTTCGTCAGAAGGGCCGTCCACCCCGCCCGGGAGGGGATCGCGGGAACCGGACGCCAGGTCGCGCCGTCGTCGAAGGACGCCTCCAGCTTGATCGACCTCACCTCGGCCCCGGGAGCTCCGGGGTTCCTCTCGACCCAGACGGGCAACCGGGTCAGCGACCGCGGCCTGGCCCGGTTGAGGTCGTCGAGGCCGGCCGGCGCGTAGCGTACGGCCATCAGGGGCAGCGGTCGCGGCGTGGCCGTACCGGCCGAGTGGAACGTCCAGACCGCGTCCACCGCGGTGGACAGCGTCGCGTTCGGCACCTGCCTGCGTGCCGCGGCGGTGAGGGTGTAGACGGCGGCGTCCGGGGGGAGCTTCGCCGTCAGGCAGTTCCTCACCCGAACCGCGCAGTCCGCCAGGTCGGCCCTGGCGACCACCTTGGTGTCCCGGGTCAGGGTGACGTCGCCGGTGATGGAGGCGTCGGTGCCGGTCCGCCCGGCCACGCCGTCGGTGAACAGACCGCCGGGGAAGAAGGTCAGCTCATCGCCCGTCCGGGCGCCGCCGGAGGTCGCGAACGCGGGACCGGTCACCGCGGGATTCCACAGCTCGCGGTGAGGTCCGCCCGCCGGGTACCGGTCGGTGCCCGTCGTCGAGAGGGTGCCGGACCGCAACTGAGAGTCCCAGACGAACCCGGGGGTGCGGTAGTGGGTCATGGTGCCGGGCAGGTTGACGTCACGCGTCGGATACACGATCGATGAGCCGGACTCGGGGAAGAGGGGGCCCAGGGCGATCTCTCCCTTGGCGGCCACACCGGACGCCCGGTAGGTCGCGGTCACCTTGACGAGGTCACTCGTGCGCGCGGTGTAGGAGGGATCGTCCGGGATGCCGCCGGTGCGATGGTCGACGAGGTCGTAGCGGTACGGACTGGGAACGGTGTCCTTCCTGTGCCATACGGTCCTGGTCCTGTAGCTCAGTCCGGCCTGGCGGCTCGGAAGCACGAAGAAGGACCGGTTGGGGTCGGCCCAGGCGATCCACGCGAAGTTCCAGGACCCGTTGGCCAGGGCGAACTCCAGGACCTGGTCGGGTACGGCCGTCGGCTCGTCCAGCGAGAACCGGACCTGCTTGCCCTGGCGCGCGTCCAGTGCGATCCGCCGGTCGTCGTCGAGCTTCACCGGCACGTGCGCGGTCGTGATCGCGATCGTGGACTCGGTCACCACCTCCGCGTAGAGATTCCACTCCCCTTCGGGTAGCCGGACCTTGGCCGCCCCGTCCCTGAAGGGCAGATACTCCTGGGCGCCGGTCTTGAGGTTGTACATGTGCCCCTGGACGACGGCGGAGCCGCCGTCGAGACCGGTCGCGGTGATGGTCACGTCGTGGGACTTCGGCTCCACGTACGCGCCCGCCAGGGTGCGCAGGACGGTGCCGCCCGATGTGGCCGTGATGATTCCGGGGTAGTCTCCCGGCGCCTTCCCCTCGGCGTCGATTGTGAGGGTGAGCGAGGACTCTCCTCCGGCGGGCACCTCAAGCCGCTGGACCGGCAGCTTCAGTACGTCGACGTCCGTGGTGAGGTCCAGGGTGACCGGGACGTCGCCGGAGTTGGCGTAGGTGAGGGTCCTGGTCGTCTTCCGGCTGCCGGACTCCTGCCAGGGGAAGACCACCCAGAGATCGGCCGATGGCGACACGACCGGCTGCGCCAGCGCGCGGACCAGGTCCACCCGCCCGGTGCCCTGCTCATACGGCGTGGCGCCCGCGGTGGGCGCGGCGGTGCCGGTCAGCGCCGCCTTGAGCTGTTCGCCGTTCCAGTCGGGGTGGCGCTGGGCGAGGATCGCGGCGGCCCCCGCCACGTGCGGGGCGGCCATTGAGGTGCCGCTGTGCGCGGCGTAGGGGCCCTCGGCGGTGCCCTCGGCCGCCGCAGCCACGATGTCGACGCCGGGGGCGGTGAGGTCCGGCTTGATCGCGTGGTCGCCCACCCGGGGGCCGCGGCTGGAGAACTCGGCGATCTGGTCCGCCCGATCGACGGCCCCGACGGTCAGAGCCGCCTCAGCACTGCCCGGGCTGCTCACCTTGCCGAGCCTGCCTTCGTTCCCCGCGGACATGACGAACAGCGCGCCGGTCCGGGCCGACAGCGTGTTCACCGCCTCCTCCAGGACGTCGATGTCCGGTGTGTCCTGCCCGCCGATGCTCACGTTGATGATCTTGGCCTTGACCTCGGAGACGGCCCATTCCATGCCCGCCAGCAGGGCGGAGTCGGTCACCCCGTTCTCGTCCCCCACCTTTCCGAGGGCGATCTTGGCATCCGGCGCCACACCCCGGTACTTCTCGCCGGCCCCCGCGATGATCGAGGCGACGTGTGTGCCGTGGCCCTCACCGTCTCGCATGTCGGGGGCGTCGCTGAAGTTCCGCGCCTGGGTGACCACGCCCTTCAGGTCCGGATGGTCGGTGTCGTAGCCGCTGTCGAGCACGGCCACCGTGACGCCCTTGCCGGTCAGGCCCTGCTTCCACGCCTCCGGGGCGCCGATCTGCTTGACGCTCCGGTCGAGGCTGAACGAGCGGCGGCCGTCGAGCCAGAGTCTGGTCCTGCCCGCGGCCAGGGCCCGGGGGCCGCCGATCAGGTCCTTCCAGGTCTCGCCGGCGTGTGCCTTGGGGAGGCGCAGGGCCGTCATGCCGAGATCGGCCAGCTGCCTGGTCTGCCGCGCGGCTCGCGGGGCGGGCGCGAGTCCCTGGGCCGACTGCGCGATCACCGGGATGTCGGTCCTGTCCGCATCGCCGTACCGCCATTCAAGAAGCTGGGTGACGTCGAACAGCCGTTCGTCCAGCACTCCCTCGGCCACCAGCGGCATCGCGTCTGAGGGGAGGACGAAGAGATGGCCGCCGCGGCGCTGTACGGCGTAGCGCACCTTCCTGCCGGGCCCCGGCTCCACCCGGTGACTCCTGCCGGTCACGACGACGCGGTCGCCGGTCACCAGGGTCACGCTGCCGGTCTGCTGTGCCGTCCCCCGCGCCTCCTGTGTCGTCCGCCCTTCTCCTACGACGTTCTCCCCTTGGGGAACGGGATCCTGGACAACCGTGACGCCGACCGCCACGGTCAGAATCGCGGCCGTCAAGCCACTGCCCAAGCTCATGCGCACCTCTCGATTCAAAGGAAATGGATCATCCGCTTCCCTTGGGCAGTTGGCCGCATTTGGTTACAGGCCTCCCCGGCCGCCGCCGAGCACGTCCGCACCCGGCGCGCCCACGGCGCCGGATCCCGTGGTGGGACAGGGGGTCACGCGAGGTGCCGTTCCGCCGCTCCCGCGTAGGAGCTGAGCGGCCGGATCAGACAGTCGGCTGCCAGTTGCTCGTCGATGTGGGCCATCACGAAGATCGGGGTGAACGTCGGGATTTCGGCGTCCTCCAGATACCCCAGCAGGGCGCGGGAGCCATCCGCCCAGCCGCCGTGGCGGCTTGGGCGACGTCGTCGGCCTCACGCAGCGCCCCGTGCACGGCGGCCGCGTCGCCGACGTGTCCGGCGCGGGTGGCCTCGACCATGAAGGACATGCCTTTGAGCAGCGTCCGCATCGCCTCGGTGTAGCCGTGGGCGTCGCGGGCCTTGCGGCTTTGGTTCATCGCCGGGCCCAGCGTCGTACGGGTCTGCTCCAGCAGCCGCTCCAGGTCGGGCAGCGCGGTCAAAAGCGCCGCGCTGGGGCGAGGGGTAGCTGGGGTGGGGTTCACCGGTCGTCTCCTACGGCGGGGGGCGGATACTGGCGGGGGCTACCAGCGTCTGGGCGAAAGCCTCCACCAGGGCGATGCCCGCGGACGGGGGAATCCGGGTTCACCACCAGATGGCGGAAACGCCAGCCGAGCGGCCAGGAGCATGTGCCGTTCAGCGAATCGGGTGCCGCGCCGGGGCGTCGGCGCGGCCCGCTGGGCGGGCGGGGCGGCAGACCACGGCGGGGTGACCGCGTCGGCGACCTGGCGTGCGAACGCCTCGACGGCAGCCGTACCCGGTCGCACGCCGAGCTGCGCGGCGCGTGGGCCGTGCTCGGCGACGGCGCGGAGGACGCCTTCGAGGTGGCCAGGCGTCGGTGGCTTTTGAGCCACATCATCAGGGCCAGCAGATGCGCGTCGGTCGAGGACTTGTCCCGCGCCCACTCGATCTCGTCGTCCGACGGGGTGAACGCGTCGGACAGATCACGCGACGCCATCCGCTTGAACGTCGGGTAGGCGGTGCGATCGATCGACGTCACACGCACCTCAAAGATACGACCGACAGGACCCCTATTCGCTCGCTCGGCGCCTCCACCACGGGGATACTGCATGTCGATGATCGAATACGACAGTCCGGCCTCGTTCCGCGGTCAGCTTCAACGGGGACGCGGTGCCGCAGTGCATCGTACGTCGACCGCCCCCGGCGCCGCCGACACGGTGTATGAGTGCGTGATTACGGACACGCGCTGGGACCGACAAGTTGATCAACGCGACAGCTACCTCGCCGGTCTCATCGCTCGGCTCGACCTGCCGCTGGCACCGATCCAACAGCACCTGCTCACGTACGACGGCGAGGACGCTGAACCGGTTGAGCTTGCCTTGCAGGTCCTTGCCCTGCTTCCGATGGTCGGTCGACTCGACGCGGCGGCCGTGCTGCGCGGGTACGCGATCGACGGGCCGCATTGGTCCACGGCACTGGAGGCGATCGTCGACAGCGGGGCGATGAAGCTTCCCACCATATGGGACGGGCTCGCTGACGACATCATCGCCAACCGCGACGATGCCCAGCTTGCACAGGTGATCTGGTGCGACACGGAGCCGTGGACAACGTTCGCGCAGTCCCAGCCACGGGTCCGGCGAATCATCGACGAACTCAGGGCCTCCCGTTCACCCGGACCGGCCAGGCGCGACACACGACCCGAAATCGTCGCCATCGACAACGAAGACCTGATCGGGCTTGTCGCTGCCGGCGGCTTCGAGCAGCCGCGGGCGCTGGAGGAACTGGGCAGGCGCGGCGATCGCATCGTCTTCGACTTCGCCGAAGACTCCGGCCTACGCAACGCGGCCGGGTGGCTGCCGGGTATCCCACAGGCGCTCCACCACCTTGGGCCAGACGCGCTGCCACGTGCCCGCACGTGGATCGGCAGCGGCGACGACACACTCGTCGCGTTCGGGGAGCGTGTGGTGGCAGAGGTCGGCGACCGGGGCGATGCGCCGGTGTTGCTGGCCGCGTTGCACCGCACAGTCGTCGCCGGGGAATGGTGCGCTGCCGAGGTTCCGGCACGAGGCCTGGGCCGGTTGGGGATCCATGAAGCCGCAAGCGAGCTCATGGCCGCATGGGAAGGCACAGTTCATTCACTTGCCCGAGAAGCGTTCCTGGACGGGCTTCGGGGATGTGCGCCGCATGAAGCCGAAGCCGTCATGGTCGAGGGACTTGACGATTGCGAGCCAACGGTTCAGCAGCGCGCGTGTGAGGCGGCGCCAGATACGGCCGCAGTCCGCTCGCGTCTGCGGGAGTTGACTGCCGATCCCCTGGCACCTGAGGTTCATGAGGCCGCGAACACGAAACTGCAGTTCCTGGCCATTGATCCCTGAGCTTCTCAACCGCGCAGCATCACCCGACCAGAAACCGGCGTCGACCTGCGGGGAAGCACTACCAAGATCGGGTCATGGCCCCTTTCCCACGTATTCGGTTCCCAGCCGTCGAAAGGGCGAGATTCCTGGCCAGCTGCTGATTGTGCCAGCCGTCCACCATCACTTCGAACACCTGCTCCCGGGGGGGCAGTAACGTCACCCATCGGCCAACTGCAGCCGAGCGGTACCTGGAAGCCGGTCGTTCGCCCTGGACACCGTCACTCTCCGTCGTTCGCATCCAATGCGAAGGCTGTCCAGCGCCCCAGGTCAGCGTATGGATCCTACCTTCTCGCCTGTCTCAAACCGCGCTCGGATGGGCCGAGTGCAGTCGGCCGAAACGGCGCGCACAGCAGCCCCTTCGTCGAGTCCGAGCCGTCGGGCGCGAGGGGTCGCCAATTCGCATCTGATGCGATACGCGGCGGTCCCGGAATACGGCGGAAACGGGCTGTGTCCGCCGGAGACCGCAGGTCAGGCGGTGGGAGCGTACACCGGGTTTCGGCTGTGGATGGCGGTTCCCGGTGTGGGACCGGATTGGTTCCCGGTGCGGCCTCACCCCGCTGATCTGGTCAGACGCCGTTTCAGGAACCGGACAGAACGCAGGTTCTGTCCGGTCAGAGTCCCGGAGTGACTCGTTTCCGCCGTATTCGGCCCAGGACTCCTGAAGCTACGGCCAGGGGCAAAGGAGGAGGCTGACCGGACAGGACTACGACTCTGTCCGGTCAGCGGAACCACATCGTCCCAGGTCACGGCTCTGACTCCGAGCGCCCCGCCAATCCGGTCCCCCATGCCGACCCGGGACGGGCCGCCGAAACCCGGCCCCGGCGGGCGGTAATGAAAAACCCGCGCTGAGCTGGACTGATCCGCCTGCTTTGCGGCTCGTCGCAGCTTCGGGAGTCCTGGGCCGGAAGGAACGGGGAGGAGGACGGTCAGTGGTGAGCGGGAACGGGAGCGGCGGTGACGGCGCCCTCCCGCACGGGGGCGCGGTGCTCCAGGACGGCGGACCAGACGGCCAGCAGGAGGGCGGACCCGGCGAGCAGCGCGCCGACCCAGTTTGGGGCGGTGTAGCCGAGGCCGGCGGCGATGACCTGGCCGCCGAGCCACGCGGCGAGGGCGTTGCCGAGGTTGAAGGCGCCGATGTTGACGGCGGAGGCCAGGGTGGGCGCGCCGTGCGCCTGGTCGAGCACGCGCTTCTGCAGCGGTGGGACGGTGGCGAAGCCGAGCCCCCCGACGAGCAGGATGGAGACCGCGGCGAGGATCTTGTTGTGTGCGGTGAGGGTGAACAGGGCCAGGACGACGGCGAGTCCGCCGAGGGAGGCGTAGAGCATCGGCATCAGCTTGCGGTCGGCGAATCTGCCGCCGAGCAGGTTGCCGAGGAACATCCCGACGCCGAACAGGACCAGCAGCCAGGTCACCGCGCCGTCGGAGTACCCGGCGACGTGGGTCATCATCGGGGCGATGTAGGTGATCGCCGCGAAGACACCGCCGAAGCCGAGGACGGTCATTGCCATGGCGAGCAGGACCTGGGGATTGCGGAACGCCGTGAGCTCGCGGCGCAGGTGGGCGCCCTCGGGGCGGGGCAGAGCGGGGACGAGCTTGGCGATGCCGAACAGTCCGACCACGCCGAGCGCGGCGACGACGGCGAAGGTGACGCGCCAGCCGACGGCCTGGCCGATGAAGGTGCCCAGCGGAACGCCGGCGATGTTGGCGACGGTGAGGCCGGTGAACATCGTGGCGATGGCGCCGGCCTTCTTGTCCGGGGCCACGAGGTCGGCGGCGACCACCGAGCCGATGCCGAAGAACGCGCCGTGGGCGAGGGAGGCCACAATGCGGCCGGCGAGCATCACGCCCATGGTCGGTGCCACGGCGGAGAGCAGGTTCCCCACCACGAACAGGCCCATGAGGATCATGAGCATCGTCTTGCGGCTGATCCGGGTGCCGAGCGCCGTCATCAGCGGGGCGCCGATGACGACGCCGATCGCGTAACCGGTGACCAGGAGTCCGGCCGAGGGGATAGACACCCTGTAGTCGTCGGCGATCTCGGGCAGCAGGCCCATGACCACGAACTCGGTCGTACCGATCCCGAAGGCCCCGATGGCCAGGGCTAGGAGTGCGAGAGGCATGGTGTGCCGCCCTCCATACGATTGCCGTTGCGCCTTACACGCTTAGACAATAATTGCATGCGCGGGCTAAGCGCAAATGCAGGTATTCGCTCGCCAACGACGGTGGGCGACGGCGGCGGCGGAACGCGCGTCCGGGTGTGATGGAGGGTGATACTTGCATGAGCGGGATACACGTGTTAGCCGATATTGCGTGCAAGGGTTTATCTTGGAGAGCATGCACCATGGAAGGAGAGTCGCACCCATGACCGCCACGGACCCCGCGCTGACCGCCCTCGCCAACGGCTGGGCCGCCCTCTACCTCCTGGCCGGCCGGATCGAGGCGCACATCGAGCGTGCCCTTCAGGCCAAGCACGACCTGAGCGTGCGCGAGTACTCGCTGCTCGACGTGCTCAGCCGCCAGCACGACGGCGAGGGCGGGCACCTGCAGATGAAGCAGGTCGCCGACGCGGTCGTGCTTAGCCAGAGCGCCACCACCCGCCTCGTCACCCGGCTGGAGGACCGCGGCCTGCTCTCGCGTTACCTCTGCGCGACCGACCGCCGCGGCATCTACACCGACGTGACCGGGTCCGGCCTGGAACTCCTGGAAGCGGCCAGGCCGACCAACGAGGCCGCCCTCCGGGAGGCGCTGGACGAGGCCGCCAAGAACCCCGAGCTGGCCCCGTTGGTCGCCACCGTCGAGGAGATGAACATGTCGCGACGGCTCCCGGAGCCCGCTGCCGCACGCTGAGCACGACGAAGCCCCGGGACCTCGACAAGGCTCGGGGCCCGGGTCGGTGTTACCAGGGGCAAAGTAGCTCAGCGTGAGGTCTGACCAGACAGAACGTAGCTCTGTCGGATCTTCCGAATCACATCCGACCAGGTCAGCACTCTAGGACTCCTGAACGCTATGATCCGGCCGCTGCCCCGCCCCGGTTGCTCACAGCCGTAACCACCCCGGCGGCCACCCGCCGTCCGAGCCCTCTGACCAGCTCGGACACTCCACTTTGCGCCTGGTGACACCAACCCGAGCGCCGGGCCTCATCGCCAAGCACGGCCGCTGGGCTCCGGCCACCCCGGCCGTGCTGCGCTACATCCGTGCCGTCGACCGCCGGCGCGACAACGCCATGCGCAACGTCGGCCTGTGACCCGTCCTATAGGGCTTCACCGCTTGGGTCCGTGCGATGAGCCCCAAAGTAACTGTGGGTGATCACAGCTACGTTCGGTACAGGCTGGTCAGTCCTCGGTCGCCGCCGCGGCGGCGGCGTCGTGCTCGCGGAGCATGCGCAAGACGGTCGCCGCCGAGGGGTGGCGGCCCTTCTTCTTGCCTGTGGTGATGACGAGCCGGGCGGCGATGTCGCGCAGGCTCGCGCCCTGGCCGCGCAGGTGGACGGCCATCGACAGCATCGCCGGGTCGGTGACGGCGGCGCCGCCGATGGCCTTGCCGCGGGCCCGGGCGGATTCGTGGCCTTCCAGGGTGCGGTCGCGGATGTATTCGCGTTCCGTCCCCGACAGGGCCGCGAGCACGGTGAACACCACGCCGGAGGGGTCGTGGCTGCCCTGCAGTTCTCCGGTGAGGAACTCCAGGCCGATGCCGGCGGCGCGTAGCTGCTCGGCCAGGGCGGCCAGGTCGAGGCCGCGGCCGAGCCGCTTGTGCTCGTGCACCACGAGCGTGGCCGCCACCCCGGCCGATCGCAGTTCGCGGGCCAGGGCGACGGCCTTGTCGAGTTCGGGGCGGGTGGTGGCACGGGTGGAGATCTTCTCGGAGAAGACACGGGTGACGCCGACGGCCTGGAGCGCGTCGAGCTGGGTGTCCAGGGACTGGCGGACGGTGGAGGCACGGGCGTAGCCGATCCGCACGTGCCCCGCGGGCTCGGTTGCGGTTTCGGCGGGGTGGGGCAGCTCGGTCCAGGCCGTGCCGGGTCTGCGAAGGGCCGGGGTGGCCACGGTGAGCGTTTTGGCCAGGGAGGGCACCAACCGGAAGCGGGCGGTGTGGTACTGGACGGCGATCTTGCCCTTGCCGGTGCGGCAGGGCGAGCCGGCCGGGGCGGCGCAGGAGGTCATCGGGCAGGCGTGGGCCTCCACGCGGAGGTAGTCGTCGTCGCGCACCCCGAAAGTGTTTCATGGGGGCGTTTCACACGCCTGCCTGTTTGCACCGATCTATGAAACACCGTTCGCCCTGGACGGGTCCGGCGGCGGGCGATGTTTCATAGGCGGTCGCTTATGAAACGGCGAGGCGACCACTCGGGTGGCCGTGATAGCCAGTCGTGGAACCTATCGCTGGCCTGCGATGACTCAGAGCGGAGGATAGGGGCCCAACAGCGCCGCAGCCGGGACTTTCGGCCCCTGCCCGCATGGCCCGGACAGTGAGAGCGTGACGGTGACACCGAAGAAAGGATCGGCAGCACGGCCAGAGCCGTGTCCGCCGTGTCGCTGATGCGGGGTGAAGGAACGATGATGCCCTGGTATGGCCACACTCTGAGCGGATGGGGCTGGTTCGCGATGTCCGCAGGCATGATCGTGTTCTGGGGCGCGGTCATCGTCGTTGTCGTCGCGGTCGTCCGTGCCCTGGGCCGCTCCCAGGATTACCCGCGCCCGCCTGCCGGGACCTCCCCTGAGCAGGTGCTTGCCGAACGGTTCGCTCGCGGCGAGATCGACGAGGAGGACTACCGGCGGCGCCTGGACACGTTGCGCGTCGCCTCCACCGGGCCGGGCACCGATCCCGGGCCGCGCACCACGACGCTGCCGCCTTCCCGAGCAGGAGGCCCGCTATGAACATCGTCAAGACCACCAAGAGGGCCTATGGCCTGTACGCGCTGGTGTTCGTCGCCGCCTGGGTCGGCGCGTTGGCACTGGGCATGCCCGGCCACATTCTCATCCTGCTGGCCATCGTCGCCGCCTGCCCGCTGATGATGGGAAGCATGCCCGGTGATCACGGTGACCGCGGTGGTGGGGATTGGCACACCGGCCAGGCGGACCGGCCTGATCAGCGCCGGTTCGGGCGATAGGCGGCCGGGTACGGGCGGGGGCACGTCATGGGTACCGCGGCCGTCGTGGTGACGCTGGTCTGCGTACTGTTCGCGGTGGCGGTGGTGTACGACCTGGCACGCATGATCACGCCTCGTGAGGCGCGTTGCCCGCCGCTGGCGCGGCTGCGGGGGCGGCGGGCGGCCCTGGAGGCCGCCGAGCGGTGGTGTGTCGGCCTGTGGCTGCACGGCCAGATCGACCCGGCCACCTACCAGCGGCGAATGAGCGCCCTGGCACGCGGGCGGCGCACGACGGATTGCCGGACAGTTCGACGATGACCGAGAGGCGTCCGTGGCTTGACGGTGACCGAGAGGTCCGTGGCCTGCGGCCGTCGGCGATGTGATTTGTCCGCACTCTGGCTGTCGTGGCCGCCGCTTCGACCCACGCCACGAGCGGGCGCGCCGGCTACGTACAGCGCACTTGTGAGCACCTACGACGCCGGCCCGGGCTGGCTGCTGGGACCGGCCGCAACGGCCGGTGATACGGCCGGTAATGTGGCGACCGTGAGGATGGGCACCGCGGCTCGCCGGCTCGCTCCCTTAAGCGGGCTGCTGCTGGTTGCCGCTGTGTTGTGCGGGCTGATCGTCATGCACGGACTGCAGCCCTCACCTGGCCCGGCGCCCGCTCCCAGCGTCCTTGCCATGGGGCTTGATCACGACTACGGCGCCGGTGGCGCGATGTCACCCGACAGCCGCCGCCATGACGGGCACGGCGGCTCCTCGCACAACGGCCACGCCGGTGGCCAGGTCTGCCTGGCTTTCCCGGCGACCGGAGCAGCCCTGGTCCTGCTTGCCGTTGTGACGGTCCTCGGCGGGGCGGCGCCGGCGTCGGCGCGGCCTCTCCTGCGGAGGCTGCCGCGCGGGCCCACCGCCCGCCCTCGGGGCCCGACCCTTGCCCAGCTTTGTGTGATCCGGGTGTAGAAGCCGCACTCGGCGGTCCGTCCTGACCGTTGAGCGCCGGTTCTCTATTCACCTCGATGAACACGAAGGGTGTTCCTCATGAAGCGCGTCGTCATTCCCGTGGCCGTTCTCGCAGCGGCCGGTCTGCTGATCACCGCCTGCGGCTCCACCGAGCCCACCACGCCCGCCGCGACCTCCGCCTCGGCCATGCCGATGGCATCGGCTCCGGCCATGAGCCCGGCAGCCGACCACAACGGCCAGGACGTCATGTTCGCCCAGATGATGATTCCGCACCACCGCCAGGCGGTGGCGATGGCGAAGCTGGCCGAAGACCACGCCACCGACGGTCAGGTTAGGGACCTGGCCAAGAAGATCGAATCTGCTCAGGAACCGGAGATCCAGACGATGAGCGGCTGGCTCACCGGTTGGGGCGCACAGGTGCCCGGCGAGCACGCCGTGCCGATGGAGCACGGCATGCCCGGCATGATGTCCGAGGAGGACATGAAGGAGCTCGCGGGGCTCAAGGGGGCCGCCTTCGACAAGGCGTTCCTGACGATGATGATTCAGCACCACGAAGGCGCCGTCGCCATGGCCAAGCGGGAACAGGCGGGCGGCATCTACGAGCCGGCCAAGCAGATGGCCGCCTCCATCGTCTCCAGCCAGTCGGTGGAGATCACCATGATGAAGCAGCTCCTGCAGTAGGCCCGGCGGGATGGGCGGCCAGTGTGCCGCACCACCCGTCCGCCATTCCTGATTCGGCTCCCTGAGATGAGATGCCGCCCGGGGCGTCACCGAGAGGTGAGCGCCGCGCGTGATCACGCGCGGCGCTCACCCCCGGCCGGAGTGGCGCGCGGCAGGTGCAGCCGTTTGAGGGTCAGGGCGTTGACGGCGACGATGACGCTGGAGCCGGACATCGACAGAGCGGCGATCTCCGGGCGTAGTACGAGGCCGAAGGCGGGGGCGAACACGCCTGCGGCGATGGGCAGCGCGATGGTGTTGTAGCCGATCGCCCAGCCCAGGTTCTGGCGCATCTTGCGCAGGGTGGCGCGGCCGATGCGCAGCGCTGCGGCCACGTCCAGCGGGTCGGAGCGCATGAGTACGACGTCGGCGGTCTCGATGGCGACGTCCGTGCCGGCGCCGATGGCGATGCCCAGGTCGGCCTGGGCCAGGGCGGGGGCGTCGTTGACGCCGTCGCCGACCATGGCGACCTTGCGGCCACCGGCCTGCAGCTCGGCGATCTTGGCCGCCTTGTCGCCGGGCAGGACCTCGGCGATCACGGTGTCGATGCCCAGCTGCCGGGCGATGCGTTGCGCGGTGGCGGCGTTGTCGCCGGTGAGCATGACCACCTGGATGCCGAGGTCGTGCAGGGCGGTCACCGCCGCCGCCGAGGTCTGCCGGGGTGCGTCGGCGATGCCGATGACCCCGGCCGCGACCCCGTCGACCGCCACCATGACCGCGGTACGGCCCCCGGCGGCCACCTCGTCCCGGCGCTCCCCGAGCGTGCCGAGGCCGACGCCCTCGCGTTCCAGCAGGCGCCGGTTGCCGACCGCCACCCGGTGCCCGGCCACCTCGGCGACGGCACCGTGCCCGGGCACGTTCTCGAACCGCTCGGCCCGTACCCGGTCCAGGCCGCGAGCGTCGGCGTGAGCGGCGATCGCCTGGGCCAGCGGATGCTCGGACTCGCGCTCGACGGCGGCCACCAGCCGCAGCAACTCCTCCTGCCCGATCCCGCCGGTGGCCTCGTCGACGATGACGTCGGTGACCTCCGGTTCCCCTTTGGTCAGGGTGCCGGTCTTGTCCATCACCACGACCTGGATCCGGGCGGAGGTCTCCAGCGCGATCGCGTTCTTGAACAGCACGCCCCGCTTGGCGCCGAGCCCCGTACCCACCATGATGGCCGTGGGAGTGGCCAGGCCGAGCGCGTCGGGGCAGGTGATGACCACCACGGTGATGGCGAACAGGATCGCCACGCCGAACGGCGCACCGGCCAGCAGCAGCCAGGCGGCGAAGGTGAGCGCGCCGCCGACCAGCGCCACCAGCACCAGCCAGAAGGCGGCCCGGTCGGCCAGCCGCTGCCCGGGGGCCTTGGAGTTTTGGGCCTGCTGCACCAGCTGGACGATCTGGGCCAGGGCGGTGTCGGCGCCGACCCTGGTGGCGCGTACCCGCAGGGTGCCGTTGCGGTTGATGGTCGCGCCGACGACGGCCGAGCCCGGCTGCTTGTGCACCGGCAGGCTCTCACCGGTGACTGTGGACTCATCCACCTCGCTGTCGCCGTCCTCGACGACCCCGTCGGCCGGGATCTTCGCGCCGGGCCGCACCAGCAGCAGGTCGCCGGCGGCGACCTCGGCGGTCGGCACCTCGACCGGCTCGCCGTCGCGCAGGACCGTCGCCTTGGGCGGGGCCAGGTCCAGCAGGGTGCGGATGGCGTCGTTGGCGCCGCCGCGGGCGCGCATCTCGAACCAGTGCCCCAGCAGCACGAAGGCGGCCAGCACGGTGGCGGCCTCGTAGAACACCTCGCCGCCGCCGGTGAGGGTCACGATCACCGAGTACAGCCAGCCTGCGCCGACCGCGACGGCGACCAGCACCATCATGTCCAGGGTGCCCGCGCGCAGCGCGCGCACCGCCCCGGTGAAGAAGATCCAGCACGAGTAGAAGATCACCGGCAGGCTGAACAGCAGCGCCCACACATCCGGCCGCAGCCCGAACGGCACCGGCAGGTGCAAACCGAGCACTTCGGTGCCGATCGGCGACCAGGCCACGATCGGGATGGAGAAGGCCAGCGCCACCAGGAACCGGTCGCGCATGTCGGCCACCATCGCGGCCATCGACATCCCGCCGTGCCCGCCGTGCCCCGTCATCTCGGGCGCGGAGGCCACGGCCCGCGTTCCGGTGTGATCGGCGTGACCGTCCGGTGCCGCGCGACCGGCGGTCGCCCGGCGAACGGCGGTCCCGGAAGCGGCCGCCTCCTGTGTGGGTTCCGCGTGCGCGCCGTCACCGCAGACGTGCCGCCGCGGCGGCACGGCGGTGTCCGCAGAGGCCGTCAAAGGTCCCTTGGGGCCGGAGGGCGGCGGGTCAGGCTCGATCATCGGGTCGCAGATGTGGGAGGGCACCGACTGACCGGCACAGTGGTAGCCGCACTCGACCACCCACGTGCGCAACTCGGCCAGACAGGTCCGGGCCGGGTCGAACACCACGGTCGCCGTCTGAGCCACCGGGTTGACCTCCACCCGCAACACCCCGGGACGGCGGCCGAGCACGGCCGCCACGACACCCTGCTCCGAGGCCCACCGCAATCCGCTGACGTCCAAGATCGCGGTGCTGTGTTCCTTACCGCCGCCGCGGCGAGCATGGAGGTGATTCGTCACGGCCAGCCTCCTTCACAACAGAAGGACGAAAAACGGGGCAAAACCGTCACGCTTCTACCGTTCATCGTAGATCCGCCGGATGCCGGAGCCGGTCGGCTTTCGCCCGCTTCGCCGCAGTGACGGCGAACGGAGGTCATGACGACGGCGGTGGCGACGGCATGGCGCGCTCATCCCGGCGGGACTGAACGCCCGAGCAGTGCGCACCACACTCGACCAGCCAGTTCCACAGCGGGTACACCTCCTGATGCGCGTCGTGGATCACCACGGCTTTGCGCCTGCCGGGATCGACGTCGGCGTCCAGGACCCCTGGGCGGGCCGGCAGCATGGCGGTGGCCGTGTCACGGTCGCCGCCCCAGGCCACACCTCGCAGGTCCAGCACCAGCCGGCAGGCGGGGCCCTTACGTCTTCCAGGGCTTCTCTGTCTTCGCGTCATGACGCACCCCGGTACGGAAACCGGCCTCGCGGTCACCAGCCGTGCCCTCCCTGGCGGCCGTCGCCCGCCGGTCCTGGCCCGCAGGGCATGCCCGTCTGGCCGAACCAGTCGGCTAGGTACTGCCGCATCTGGAACATCTCGGCGTGCTGGGCGTCGCGCACCGTGCGGGCGAACGCCGCGACCTGCTCGTGCTGCGCCTGCCCGTGCATGAGCAGCTGCTGCGACATCATGATCGCCCCCATGTGGTGGCGGATCATGTCCTGCAGGAACGCCTCATCCAGCGCATCCCCCGACAGCCTCGACAGATCACGCATCATCGGTCGGTAGCCGACCGCCGCAGAGCGCCCCGGGTACCACTGATCCAGCCACGCCTTCATCGTCGCGATCTCAGCGCTTTGCGTCGCCACGATCGACTCCCCCAGCCGACGCATCTGCGGCCGTTCGGAGCGGCGCAGCTGCCGGGCGGCGGCGACGGCCTCCTGGTGGTGGGGCAGCATCTGGGTCAGATAGTCGAACTCGTCATCCACCCACATGCCGTGCATCGGGCCGCCGGGCCCCATGCCCGGACCCATGCTGGGACCCATCCATGGATTTTCCGGCGGGCAGGTCTGCTGCCACCCGGAAGGGGCCGGAGTCGGTGTCGGCTGCTCTTGGTCGTTGGCGGCCGCGGCGTTGAGGCCTGTCAACGCCGCGGTGGCCAGGATCGCCCCGGCCGCCGCTGTGAGTGCTGCCTGCCGTCTCATCGTTCCTCCCGGCGCCTTGCCCGGTTCCTCACCTTCCACGGTGGGCGCACCCACCCAGGGGGACATAGGGCCGATCGGCACACGAGAAAGGGACCAACGTCTCCAAAGCCTTGGCCCGCCTGGGCAAGCAGGAAACGTCTGCCAAGCCGTTGCCGTAGCAGTCGCCGGCCAAGCCGCCGAGCGTTTTCAGCGCTATCAGCTGTCGGCAGGTTTCTCACCTCTGACTCTGTCCGCCTCCCGTATCGGCCGCGTCGGCCGGGCTCGCCAGGCCGAGGTCGAGATGGTTGGTCATGTCGAGCTCGAATCGGCCATACAGGTTCAGGTGGGTCCAAAACAGCGCCGACAGGCCGCGCCGGTCGGCAGGGGTGAGGCGTTTGGCCCAGGCGGGGTCGCGCAGCACGATCTGGACCAGGTGAGTGTTGAGGTAGGCGATGGTCGCGGTGAGCAGGTGCAGGGCCAGCGCGGAGACCTCGACATGTTCGCGGTCTTCGCCGGTCAGGTCGCCGGCCTTGCCGTAGAAGATCTCCTTGCCGGCGGAGTTGAAGTTCTCCACCACGTTCAGGCCCTCGCCGATCTCCCGGCGCAGCTGCTCATCGGCCAGATGGTCGCAGATGAAGACGGTACGCACCACGCGGCCGAGTTCTTCGATGGCCTGATAGGTGGGGTGCTTGGGGCCGCCACGGGCAAAACGGCGCAGCATCTGGTGGGACTCGGCGGTGCGAAGGCGCAGCGCGGTGGCGTGTTTGATCATCTGGTCGTAGTGGCGGGCGATGAGGTCCCAGTCGATGGTCTTGTTCGACAACACCTCCTCCAGGGCCGGCCATGTCTCGTTCTCTCCGGTGCCTGGCCGATACAGCCGGGCCGAGCCGATGTTCTTCAACCTCGGCAGCAGCTGAAAACCCAGAAGGTGGGAGAAGGCGAAGCCGACGATGGAGGCGCCGTGGGTGTCGGTGTACTGCCGGTCGATCTCCGCATCCGTCAGGTGCCGCAGCAGCCCCTCGATCATGGAGGCCACCTCGGAGGCGGTGGTGGAGGTGACCTGGGAGTAGATGCACACCGACCGCCGCTCCACGTGCCAGTAGACCATGATCCCGGGCCGCCGTAGCGCTGGTGCCGCTCGGTCATGAAGTTCGCCGACCAGGACCCGAACTTCCGGGAATCGGACGCGCACGAGGTGCCCGAGCCCCACAGGCCGGTGTCGCGGGCCTTGAGCGTCTCGTTGACCACCCGGCGGATCCCCGCGCGCAGGTTGTCGCGGTTGATGAACAACCTGCGGGTGCGCCGCAGCGCCGCCTCGTTGTCCACCTGCCCCTGCCCCTGGGCCGTGGCCGCGACCGCGACGCCGTCGGCCACCCGTTTGATCCCGATATTGGTGCCCAGCCCGTACAGACACAACAGCAACCGGCGCCGCAGCACCCCGGGATCGGTGACGGTACGCGAGGCCACCGAGGAGAACTCGGCCGTGAAGCCGGTGACGTGGTCGACGTCCTTGAGCACGTCCAGCAGGTCGATCACGCCCCACCGGCGGGAGATCTCCTCTTTGAGCGCCTTGAGGTTGGCCGGCTCGACCTGTTTGGCAAGCGGCGGGACGGCGATCCACGCCTCCCCCTTCCTCGTCGTGATCTTCACCCCGCCCGTGGTGTGCCTGCGCAGCGCCGCATTCAGCCGGTCCAACGCGGCCACGTGACGTTTTTGCAGGTCGGCGACGAACGCCGCCGCCTCGCGAGGTTTCTTCAGCGCCTCGTAGTGCACGTCCCGGTTGTCTTCGAAGTCCGGCGGCAGGTCCTCATCGGGGTTGCGCCAGATCTTGCCGCCCTCGACCCAGATCTCCCGGCGCCGCACCGCCTTGCGCAACGCGACCAGCACGCACAACTCATACGGGATGCGCTCGATCCGGCCGGTGTCGGCCTCGACGACGGCATTGCGCCAGTCGTCGGGCACCACGTGCTCGATCGGCACCCTGTCGGCCGCGTCGTAGAACACCGCCTCCGAATCGGCGTAGCGGTCCAGCAACTCCAGGGCGTCCATCACCGGCCGGAAGGCGGTGTTGGAGGAGCGGAAGGTGACCGCACGCAACAGCTTGGGCAGGCCCCGCCGGTAGTGCCGCGAGTAGGAGGCGCGCAGCTTGACGCGCACCCGGGCGTCGAACGCCTTTTCGTTCGCGCGGGCTTCGGCGATGATGTCGGACAACGTCCCGGCGCCCACCACCGGATAGATCGCCTTGCGTACCAGCTCCTCGGGCAGATCCAGCGCGGCCTGGGCCAGGCGGACCAGGATGCCGTTCTTGCCGTGTACCCGGGTGAACTCGGTGCTGATCTCGGTTTCGACCTTCTTCTCCGCCCGCACGCTGATCTTGTGCACCAGCTGGATCAGCAACTCGACCAGGCCGTCGATCATCTCGGTCTTGCGCACCCAGCACAACGCGGCCAGCAGCGTGAGGCGGACCGGCGCCTGGGCGGCGGCGAAGTCGGAGGGGTACATCTTCATCGCCCGGGCCCGCCAGCCCTCCACGACCTTCTCCGACACCCCCTCGAACAACCCCTGCGGCAGCCCGATCGCCTTGACCCGCTCCAGCTTGACGATCTCGCCCAGCAGCGTCTCCAGCTGCAGCGGCCCCGGGTCCTCCTTCAGCTCCTGCAGGAAGCTGCGCATCCCGCCGCCCGATCCGCCCTCGGGGTCGGGGTCGTCAACCGCGATCAGCTCCTCCAGCCGCGCCACCGCGGAGGCTGGCAGCCGCTCCAGGGTGCCCGTGGTGAAGTGCCGCTCGAACATCGCCTCGGCCGCGCCCAGCAGCCGCTCGATCGGCGCCGGCCGGGGCGGCTCGATCCTCTCTTGCCGGCAGCGGGCCAGCAACGGCGGTCAGAGAGATTTGGAACGGAATCCGGCGCTAACGGGGTTCTCCCAGGTCAGCGAACCTCCTGTGTTGCGGTCTTCCGGACGTGGTAACGCCGGATTCCGTTCGATCTCACAGAGGGTTGGCGGCGAAGCGCGGGGAGCACGGGGTTGAGGAACCGGGGAACAGCCGTTATCGATGAGAATGATCTTGCGTGGGATGGCGACGGTTCGCGTCGGGTTGTTCTGGAAGCTCTGAAGCCCCGGCGAGCCGCAAAGTAGTACCGCGACTCCTATGGGCACCGCTCAGCCCTGTCGGCCCCGCCGTCTACTGGAGGAGCACGGAGGCACGGTCCCGGCGCAGGGACTCGACATCACCGTGGAGGCGCCCGACAACCCCCACTCCTCGCCATACGAGATGTACTCCTTCGCCGCCCACTTCGCAGAAGTGCGGGTTCACGAGAAGACCGGGACCGTGCACGTCCCCCGGATGGTCGGGGTGTTCGACGTGGGCCGCGTTGTGAACCCCAAGACCGCCAGATCGCAGCTCATCGGCGGCATGATCCAGGGCATCTCGATGAGCCTGCACGAAGCGGGCGTGGTCGACAACACAATCGGCCAGATCGTCAACCATGACCTGGCCAGCTATCACTTCGCCGCGAACGCGGACATCGGCTCCATCGAGACGCACTGGATCGACGCGGTGGACTCCTACACCAATCCCCTGGGCACCAAAGGAATCGGCGAAGTCTGCGTCGTCGGCGTTGCCGCCGCGATCGCGAACGCGGCGTACCACGCCACTGGTGTGCGGATCCGTGACCTGCCCCTCACCCTGGACAAGTTCCTTGCCCAGGACAGGTGACCAACGTAATCAAGACGCTGAACTGCGGACCTAACTGATGCACCGTCATGGAGCGTTCGCAAAGGGCGTCTAGGCAGAGCCGAGACGGCGGCGACCAGCCGGCGGGCGACATGCTGAACCGATAGTCGGACTATGCGACAGGTAATATGAATTATCTGTCACATAGGCCGGTTGCCGACCGTATCCGCCCAGCTCGACATCCGCCGCGCCGGGCGCGACTCGGTAACGTTATGTGTCACATCGGCGTAGGAGGTGCTTGGCTTGTCCGTCGTCGCGTTCCCCGGCCGGCCCGACCCGGCCCCGGTCGGCCCAACGACCGCAGCGGCGGTCGACCGCTTCCTCGACTCCCTCACCGCGGCCACGACCCGCGCCGGCTACGCCGAGACCCTCAAGCACCTGCTCGCCGTCACCGGCCCCCAGTTCCCGGCCGCCGCCCTCCAGCCCGAGCACTACGCCGCGGCGATGGAACGCTGGACAGCGGCCACAGCCGCGACATGGAACCGGCACCTGTCCGCGCTCACGTCCTTCACCACCTGGGCCCAGCGCCAGGAAATCCTCGCCACCAACCCGGCCCGGCGGCTGGAGCGCCGCAAGAGCGCCCGCCGCGGCGACCGCTCCATCCCGCGCACCCGACTGGAGACGCTGTTCACCGACACTTCGCACGCCCTGCGCGAACGGGTGCTCTGGCGGCTGCTGTATGAGACGGCCGCCCGCGCCGAGGAGATCCTCACCCTGAACATCGAAGACCTCGACCCCGAGTTCCGCCGCGCCCGCGTCACCTCCAAGGGCGGCGCGATCGAGTACGTGCACTGGGCCACCCCCACCGCCCGACTGCTGCCCCGCCTGCTGGCCGGCCGCACCAGCGGGCCGCTGTTCCTGGCCGACCGGCGCGCTCCCACCTCCGGCCCCAGAGTGCCGGCGGACGGCGACATCGACCCCACCACCCGGCGCGGCCGACTGTCCTACCCACGCGCCGAGTACCTGTTCAAGACCGCCTCCGCCACACTCGACCCCCACCGGCAAGGCTGGACCCTGCACCAGCTACGGCACTCCGCGCTCCAGCATCTCGCCCAAGCCGGGCGCAGCGCGCCCGAACTGCAAGCCAAGAGCCGCCACCAGCACCTGGCCAGCCTCGGCCACTATGTGAGACTCGGCGAAGAGACCTCCGCCCGCATCACCGCCGAAGCCGACCCCATCCAGCGTCGCCGTACCCGCTGACTCCCCACACCACCCGGTAAACCACCGGGTCACGAACTGTCCCGCACCAGCAGCACCTGATCATCGTCGGGGTCGGGCTCGACTCGATACCCGACCTTCACTGGATCGACCCGATACCGCGTGAGCTCCGGCGCGGAACCCTCGGCCTCCTTGGTGCAGGCGCGGCGCCCCGTCGCCCCCGCTCTCGACCACGAACCCGTCATGGCGTTCGCTGAACTCCCGCCTTGCGCAGCACCGTCCGGATGACCTCAGCATCCCGATCCCGCACGGTCCACAGCGGCCGACCGCCCGCGCCGTACCCAAACTCCGGCTTGTCGCTCATGGTCCACCGGTAAGTGAATCGCGACGGCAGTCACAAAGGCGTACATCGTCGCAGGTCAGGCAAATCCGTTGGAAATTTCCCCAGGACTACAGCGAGGCCTTCTGAGGGGGCCTCGGTGCAGCAATGCGCCGGGGCTACCCGGCGAGCGGCGGGCCTTCTCAACAAGGTCACGACGTCGAGATCCGCGCCGCACGCCGACGCCGCGATCAGACGGCATCCTGATCTCAGACGTCTACCGCCTCGGCGATCTGCAAGATCAACACCGTTTGGGGCTCAGTACTGACACGTTTCTTACAGGCACCCCAAGTGACGCCGGCGTCGCGAGCGGTGGCGATCAGGTCGGGCTCGACGTCGGCCAGCCAGTCGCGCAGGTCCGCCAGCAGGGTCGGCGCGGCCAGGCCCTCTTCGTCGGAAGGAGCTCCACGTGTTCGAGCCCACCCGCACGAGGTTCCTGTGCTTCTTGTTCTTCGTTCTCGAAGCCAGCTAGGAACCTCGTAACGAGCGGCTGTACTGACTGAGCGTTTCAGAGGGCGATTCCCGCCAACGGTGAGAATAACCCCAGAGTTCGTTGAGCATCAGTCAGGGACGAATTCCTGGCTCCGCACCGACGGTGATCGCCTCGACGATCTCCCGGACGGCCGAGGTGTCGGGCAGCGCGCCGAGTTCTCCGGCGAACAGCAGGTGACCGGTGCCGATCAGGGTAAGGGCAAGCGTGCGGGCATCCGTGTGCGCCGTGACACGACCGACGCGGCGCTCAGCATCCAGGTAGGCCGCGAGGCCGGTGCCGGCTTCGGTGAGGATGGGGATGCCGTGCGGGGTCGTCGTGCGCAATCGGGACCGCAGATCGTCACGGGCGATCACGATGCCCACCAGGCCAAGGTTCACCGGCGTGAAGATCCGGGTCAGAGCCTCAGCCAGGTTGGAGACCAGCGTGGCCGAGCCGGCCGCCTCGGTCAGCTCGTCGGTCTCTGCCTCGAGCCGGGCGATGCGGTCGCGGACGAGCCCGGCCAGGAAGTCGTCGAAGTCCGCGAAGTGACGGTGCAGCACTCCTTTGGCGACCCCTGCCTCCTCCGTCACGGCGCGACTGGTCAGCCCGCCGGCGCCGTCGCGCATCAGGATCCGCTCGGCGGCGGCGAACAGCCGTGCCCGTGCATCGCGTAGGGCTACACCCGTCGGCATGAGTCCTCCTGCGAGCAATTGACGAATGGGCGTGTGCCTATTCGGCGTGGGCGCATGGTCACTCTACCGCCACCGCACCCTCCGCTCGGCTCACGTCTGCTGCAGGAACGCCACAGGACTCATGGCGATCTTGGTCTCAGCCGGGCGGGTGCGGTCCCGAAACGCACGAAGTGCGGGAGTCGATCGATCACGTGATTGTGTGGCATCAACCCGCCCGCGACGTGGTCGACGCAGACCTCGCGGTCGCGGCCACACCACGCATCAGGACGGAGTTCCCAGAGCCTGCCGCCCACGTTCGAAGCCGTGCGCTCGATCGCCAGTCACGCGTTCGAGGTAGTCGGCCACGGATTGGTCATCCCAGTGGCCTCCCGCGAGGGCGACGTAGCCGTCAGGGCGGATCAGCACGAGACCGTCGCCGTCGACCCCATAGAGATCGTGCGCCTTTCCCGCTGAGTCGATGAGCACGCTTTCGCTGTCGCTGTAGGGGAGTCCCGGGGGAAGAATGCGGTGCGTGTGCACATCGCCGAGTCGGCCCTCGCTCACCTGGGGTGCGGGCTTGAGACCGAAGACGAGCAGCGTGAAGTGCGTGCCGCGGAACAGATCGAACAGCCTCACCTGCTCATCGCTCGCCGGCTCGATGCAGTGGGCGTCCGGAGCGCGATCGCCGGCACGGATGCCGATCCCTTCATCCAAGTCGCGGCCCAGGCTGCTGCCTCGGTAGGTGATGCTCAGCTGGCTGACATCGCTGAACGGGTCCTGACCTCGGAATGCGCCGACAATGCGCTCCGACACGCGTGCGGAGTCGCCGCTGCTCCAGAATCTGCCCCGAGCGGTGGTCGAGGCCAGCACATGCTCGGCGATCGGCAGACGCTCCTCCTCATATGTGTCCAGCAGCTGTTCGGGTGCTCCGCGCAGGACGTGCGCGAGCTTCCAGCCGAGGTTGTAGGCGTCTTGAACGCCCGTGTTCATGCCCTGGCCGCCCGCAGGCGTGTGCACGTGGGCCGCGTCTCCCGCCAGGAAGACGCGGCCATCCCGATACCGGTCCACCATGCGGATGTTGACTTGGTACACCGAAAGGTAGACCGCATCGTGGAAGCGCACCCCGGACATCCCGACTCGCTGCGAGAAGATGTCGGCGAAGGTCTCCACCGAGACCGAGGAGGGCCCCTGGCCGTCGGCCGGCGGCAGCGGCGCGGTGAAGAACCAGGTTCCGCTCCTCGGCATCGGGGCCAGGGTCAGCATGCCGCCGCCGGAGCCGTTGGCCCACATGTGCGCGACCGAGGCGTCCAGTCCGTCGACGCGAAGGTTGCCGAACAGCATCCGCTGCTGCTCCCACGTCTCCCCGATGAAGTCGATCCCGACCTGCTTACGCACGGTGCTGCCGCCGCCGTCGCATCCGATGAGGTAGCGCGCCCGGATGTTCTGGTGTTGCCCGTCAAATCGGACGGATGCCGTGACCTGGTCGCGCTCCTGTGAAAGTTCGACCAGTTCGCCGCCGAGTTCCACCCGGGTGCCGAACGATGCCAGCTTCTCGCACAGGGCCGCCTCGGTGAACTGCTGCCCCACCATGAGGCTGCCCGGGTAGGGCGCACCTGGTACCGGGGGAGCGTCGTACATCACCGCCTCGCGCACCACGTTCCCCTGCGCATCGTAGAAGCGCGTGGGAAGAGGTGGCTCGGCGTGTTCAGCCAGGCGGCCGAGCACGCCGATGTCCTCGAACACCTCTTGCGTGCGGGCCCGGATGCCACGGGCCCGCGTTCCGACTGGATACGCGGTGGCACGATCGATGATCCGCACGCGGAGGTCGCGGCGGGCGAGGTCGCATGCCAGCGTGAGCCCCACCGGCCCTGCGCCGACGATGACGACATCCGTCATGTCTGAAGTCTCCATGGAGACGCTCTCCCTTCGTTACAGCGATAGAGTGACCGAGCGCCCATTATTAGTGGGCAAACGCCCACTGGTCAATTTCCATTCGTGGCTCCCGGGAGAGGATCAGGTCGGCGGAGGCCTTGCTGAGAAGGGCGCTGGCCTGCTCGGCGGCCGACGCCCGGTGTTGATAGTCGCTCTGGTCATCCGCCGGCTCCGGCAGGAGCTCGATGCCAACGCTGCTCATGCACCACCAGCACAGACGCGGAGCGCCCCCGTGATCAGCTGGCCCCGGCGCGGCCTCACTGAAACCGCACCGAGCCCATCGTGCGCAGGGTCAGGAAGCTCGACCAGGTCGCCGAAGGTCAGGTCGAGTTGTTTCCCACCTACCGCTACTACCCGATCTTCACCGACAGCCCCTATACCCTCCTGCAGGCCGAGGAACAGCATCGTGATCACGCGGTGCAGCCCACCCCCGGATGATGCCCGCCCGCACGCTCCGGGGCAGGCCGTTCGCCTCCGCAGCGCCCGTCAATCCTCATCGTCGGTGTCGTCGGCGTCAGGATCACGCAAGGCCCGCCGCCCGCCACCCAGCTGCGGACGTTGAAAGGAATACCGGCCGTGCACGTTGATGTGCCGCCTGATGAACGGACTGAGCCGGGCCACGTCGTCATCCAGCACCGGATATCCCTGCGCCCGCAGCTGGCGCAAGGCGTCGTCAATGTAGACCGTGTTCCACAGCACCAGGCAGTTCAAGACAATGCCCAAAGCTCCTAATTGGTCCTCCATCCCTTCGTAGTAGCGCTGGAACACCTGACTTTTACGGCCGTGGAAGACTTTCTGCGCCAGATCGTGGCGGCCTTCCTGAAGGTTTCGGATGCCCTTGATGCCGCGCCGCATGCCCTCGTCATCGATCAGCGCCAGCACATGCAGACTCTTGAAAATCCGGCCGTAGGTATTGATGGCCTCGCCCATCGCGGTCGGCCGGCCGTCGCGCTGCAGCATCCGCACCACGTCGTAGGGGTTGACGGCGCTGGTGTAGATGGAGCCGACCAGGCGCAGGATGTCCGGCCACCACCGGGCGACCTTGCCCAGGTCCAGCCGCCCGCGCGCCAGCGCGTTCAGCGCCCCGTAGTCGGCATCGGCCTGGACGCGCCACAGCTTCTGATCGGGCAGATCGGCCAGCGCCGGCCGGTATTCCTTGTCCAGCAGATGCGCGAGCCCGAAGACCAGATCGCTGTACGATCCGGTATCGGTGACAATCACATCGGCCCGGCGGCCCTCACCCGAGCCGAAAATGACATCCAGCGCGTGCAGGCAATCCCGGTCGGTGCCCGACACGATTTTCGACGCGATCCCGAACGCCTGATCATTGATCATATTCAGCCAGGTGATGCCGCGCTTCGGCCCGAAATACTTCTTATTCGGGCGAGCATATGCCGACGGCACCGGGACGACGAACCGCATGCCGTCGATGGCCGCGACCAGGCCGCCGCCCAGCGCCTGGGCGAAACCGATCCCGGCCTGCTTGGCGATCAGGTGCGGGTTGGCCGCGCCGTAGTTGTCGGCGCGCAGGTAGGTGTGATCAACGTAGCCGAGCCGGTGCCGCTCCAGCGCGGACACGCCCTTGACCGCGATCGGCCCGTAGGTGATGTTCAGCGCCTGAGCGGTCAGGCACGCCGCCACCGAGATGTCCAGGTCGTCCAGGTGCGCTCCGGTGCCGGCGATCGAGGTGAAGGCCTCCATGAACTTCGGGCACCAGCCCAGCACCTCCACGACCGCCTCGGAGATGTCCACCCGCGGCATCATCGCCTCCACCCGCTTGCGCAGGTCGATCAGCGACGGCGGCTCATCGATCGCCTTCACGCTCGCGACGTGGATCTTGCCGTCGTCGTCGATGGTGACGGAGGTGTTGGCGGCCAGCCCGGCCCGCACCACCCGGTAGGCGCGATCCAGCCGCTCGGCGTGCTCGGCCAGCAGCCCGGCGGGGTCTTCGGGCAGGCCCAGGTCGGTCAGCACGCTGTCCTTGACCGCCGCCCAGGCCGCGCCCTTGAGCAGCTGGGCGTCCGGGTCGCGCCACCGGCTGGAGGCGGGCGCGTGGATCTCGCGGCGTTTGAGGTGGCGGTGGAACTGCTCCAGCACGCAGAACACGTACGCGTTGCGGTCGACCAGGCCGTCCGTGCGGGCCGGATGGCCGAACACCAGCCGCTTCCACGGGCCGGTCACCACCAGCGGGTCGATCAGCCGCAGCGGCAGCACCGTGACCGGATGGTGGCGCGAGCGGTAGGCCAGCGCGTCCGGCAGGCGCTGCATGGCGGCCAGCACCTGCCGGCCCTCGGCGTTGGCCTCGAACGCGATCACCGCGGTCATCAGCTTCACGAACCCGGACACGGTGGCGTACTTGCTCGCCATCTCCGCCCGCCAGCCGCCGTCGTCCTCGGCGTCCGGCGGCGGCACCAGCCCGGTCACGGTGGCCACCGCCGAGCGCAACTGCGCGCGGGGCACGACCGCGTCGATCATCTCCCACACCTCGAACAGCCGCACGTCCTCGCTCCACGTCTCGGCCTCCAGCAGCACCTCCACCGCCTGGGCCAGCCAGGCCGAGGCCTTGGCCAGCCGCGGATGCTTGACGACCTTCTGCTTGTCGGCCTCCCGCTGCGCCTTGCCGAGCAGCTCGGTGGCCATGAGCAGGTCGAGCAGCTCCAGGGTGTCGTCGATGGTCTTGGTCTCCAGCCGCTGCGCGGTGGCCAGCAGTGTGGCCAGGCGCCGCGAGGCGGGATGCTTCTTCAGCTGGGAGGAGTGCGCGGTCAGGCCGTAGCGGGCCAGCTCGTCCAGCCGCCGCTGCGGCACCGCGGCGTCCAGCTCCAGCCGGCCGAGCCCGGTGCCGCCGATCTCGGCCACCAGATCCAGCGACTTGACGATCTGCGGTCCGGACGCCTTCGACGGACCGGTCCGCCAGCGCTCCAGATCCGAGACCTTCTTACCCGGCGGCACCGCCAGCAGCAGGTCCAGCACCGCCCGCTGCGGCGCGCTGAGCAGCGCGGCCAGGGTGTCGTGCAATTCCCTCGTGGCGCGTTCCCTCTCGCGTGCCACCAGCCGGGTCAGCGTGCTGATCCCGGGCAGCAGCACGTCGTTCTGGCGCAGCCAGCGCACCGCGTACTGGAAGCACGCGGTCGGGCCGTCGCCGGTGTTCCACGCGTGCGCCCGCACCTTGCCCGCAAGCTCGGTCTCGGCCGAGGCGAAGTCTTTCAGCCCGAACGCCTTGGCGATCTCCCAGGTGTGTTCCAGCCGCGTCTTGTCCCGCTCGGTGTAGCGCTTCACGCAGGACGGATCCTCGATCCCCAGCTGGCCGGCGACGACGTCCAGGACCTCGTTCGGCACCTCCAGCGGGTCAGCCAGAAAGCACCCCAGGTAGCGAACGGTCACGAGCTGCAGAGCGAAACCGCACCGGATGTGCCGGCCGCGATGCCCCTTGATCAGGGCCATGTCCTCGTTGTCGAGGAAGAAGATCTTCTCCATCTCGCCCCGGGAGGGCGGACCGTCGTAACGGCCGTACTTCGCCGCTTCTGAGTCGCTCAGGAAGTCGACTGGCATGCACGCAACGTATGACTCAACAGACACAGTGTCATCAGAGCAATGCAATCGTTACTAAGTGCTACCTATCGTAGCAGTAGGTAGATCAATGTCGCGCTGTGAAACCGAACGGAATCCGGCGCCGCAGCGTTCGAAGGCAGGGGAAACGCTCGGCTCGTTGACCAGTGGGGGAACCCCGTTAACGCCGGATTCCGTTCCAAATCTCTCTGACCCCCGCAACGCCGCCCGCAGCCGGTCCCGGGAGACCTCCACCGGGCAGATCTGGTCGGCCAGCCAGAAGATCAGCTTGTCTTCGTCGGCCACCGTTGGCGTCCGGAAGCCGTGGAAGTCCCGGATCTGCGCCCGGTGGTACTCGATCGTGCTGCCCGACCACTGGTAACCGGCGAACAGCGCGGCGTCGACCTTCACCTGACCGGCCATGAACTCCACCGCGGCCCTGGGCACGTCCTCACGCCGGGGGAAACGCGCCTCTAGCTCGAAGAACTTCAGCAGCAGCGCGAACCCGAGCCGGGTCGCCCCGGTCTTGTTGCCCAGCAGCTCCAGCTCGGCCTCATCCAGCGTCCAGCACTCGATGAGGTCCTCTAACTCCCACTCACGCCGCATCGCGGGCCCTTCTCCCGATCCGCACAGAAGATCCGGGAGAACCATGTTTTGTAACCAGGTCGCTACTGACCGGTATCACCTAGTCGTGACTACTACGAATCGAATTTGCAATGTCACCCATAGTTACTTTGGGGCTCATCGCGCGGACCCGAGCGGAGGGCCTATAGGGCTTCACCGCTCGTGGCCAATTCTCATTGGCCACGAGCACGGTCTGGCTGTCGGCGAGACATCGAAGGTCGGGGCATGGCCATTCGTTTGTGGGCTGAGGAACGTGTCACGTCTCTGAGCCGGAAGCACTCCCAGGGGGCTGGCCATCAATGAGACGTCGCGGGTCACCGAGGCGTCGTTGGTCACGATCCGCGAGGCCCCACAGTCCTGCAGGGCCTCAGGCTCCGTGACACTTTCTCATCCGTCCTCTGGGACGCAGCGGTGCGGTGAGGGCGCCAGGCGGCCACCGAGCCTTCAAAAAGGCCTCTGAGCTGCGCACTGACACCTCGTGCGGATTCGCACAAACGGACAATCCACGCCGCAGAAGACCTCCGATCCGCCTACTTGCGGGAATTGTCATTCCCGGTAGTAGGCGATCTGTGCCGCCAACACAACGAAGCGTGATTATTGATTTTGAATTTCTGGAAAACAGAAAATGCTAGCCTGGAGGGGTGAGCGAGAGAGCCGGCGCGGTGACGCCGTGCAAGCACTGTGGGATGCCGATCGAGCAGCGCCAGGGAAGAGGACGGCCCAAGGCCTACTGCCCGCAGGGTGACTGCCAGGCGGCGGCCAAGCGCGAACGGGAGCTGAAACGCGCGACCCCCGGCCTTGAGGGCGCGCTCGCCCGCGCGGAGGAGTTCTACGAGCGGATGGAGAAGGGCATGGCGGCGGCGATCGCGCCGCTGGCGCAGATCCTGGCCGACGAGCTGAGTCCCGCCGGGGTCGAGGCGAAGCTGAGCGCGGTGCAGGCCGAGGCCCACACCCGGGTGGCGATCGCGCGCACCGAGCGGGAACAGGCCTTCGAGCAGGTACGGCTGGCCCGCGAGGCCACCGGACACGCCCGCCGGGAGCGGGACACCATGGCCCGCCAGGTCGAGGAGGCGAACGCCGAACGGGACATCGCCCTGGCCGACGCCGAGACCGCCAGGGAACAGGCGCTGGCCGCCCTGCACGAGGCAGCGGCCACCGAACGGCTCGCCAAGCACGCCGAACAGGAGGCCAGACGACGGGCCGACCACGCCGAGGCGGCCAGGGACGCCACGTTGAGGGAGACGGCCGAGCGGATCGAGACGGCCGAGACCGCCGCCGAGCAGGCCCAGGCGCTGGCCGTACAGGAACGAGAGCAGGCGGAACAGGCCCGCGCCGAGCGTGACCAGGCGGAACGGGCGGCGAAGGCCGCGCAGCGGGCGAGGGCGGAGGCCGAGCGGGCCGCCGTCGCCTCCGAGGCCCAGGCCAGAGCGGCCGAAGCCGAACGGGACAGGGCCCAGGCCCGGGCGGACGCCGAGGCTCAGGGCCGGGCACAGGCGCTGGCCGAAGCCGCCGAGGCCCGGGCGCAGGCGGCCCGCGCCGACCGGCAGTCGGCCCAGGCGGACAAACGGGCGGCGCGCCAGGTCACCGAGGCGGAGGAACGGGCCATGGCGAAGGTCACGGAGGCGGAGGAACGCGCCGCCGCGCGGATCGCCGAGGCACAGGCGGAGCGGGACAGGGCGCTCATGCAACTGGCCATGGAGCAGGTGAGGCTTTCCGACCTGCGGGAGCAGATGGAGGCTCTGCGCCTGGAGGCCGCCCAGCTCAGGGAACGCGCGGTGACAGCGGAACTCCGCGCCCCCGCCACTCCCCCGGAACCGGCTCCATAGGCGTCGCGACCTGACGTCATCAGTCCGCTACGCGGGCCTCCAGGTACTGACGTGTCCATGTCGGCCCGAAACCAAGGCTGGAAGTGGAGAGGCACCATCTCCGGGAGCTGACGAAGATTCGTCCGCGTCTTCCCAAGGCCCCGCGACACGGCCGTCCCAGATCCTCGGAGGCCATAACCGGAACGGTCGGACGCCGCGGTTGCCGAGTCTCCGGACGGCCCGTGCTCCACCTGGTTCTCACAGGAGTACACGAGCCGGCCCGCTCCTTCACGGAGGGACGGCCGCCGGTCCTGTCTATGCTCAGGCCCATGGCACTGGAATGGGAACAGATCATCGTCGACTCCGCCGACCCCGTCGCTCTCGGGCGCTGGTGGGCAGAGGCTCTCGGCTGGGTGGTGGTCGACGAATCCGAGGAGATCATCGAGATCCGGCCTGAGCCGGACCGGATGCCGGGGCTGCTCTTCGTGCCCGTCCCCGAGGGCAAGACGTCGAAGAACCGGCTCCACCCCGACTTCCGCCCTGACGACCAGGAGGCCGAGGTCGCCCGGCTGCTCTCGCTCGGTGCCCAGCGCGCCAGCACCGGGCAGGAGGAGCAGCACTGGGTGACCCTCCTCGACCCGGAGGGCAACGAGTTCTGCGTCCTGAGCGACCGGAAGGGCTGAGCGGAGGCCGGGCGGCTGTCCGGGCCGCGCATCCCACGCAGCAACACGGACAGAATTGACACGGAAGTGGTCTCCGGCACAGATCGCCGACGTGCTGACCATCCGGTACGCCGCGGGTGGGGCGGCGCAGGACCTCTCGGCCTCGGCGATGCCCAGCGTGCAGGGCGGTGGCGTCCTTCACGATCTGGTCGTACTGCTGGCGGATCAGGTCCCAGTTGATCGTCTTGGTGGACAGCGTCGGCGCCAGGTGGGGCCAGTTCTTGTCCTTGCCGGCCGTCGGCCGGTACGGCTTCGCCGAGCCGATGTTCTTCAGCCTCAGCTTGAAGTCCAGCATGTACGCGAAGGCGAACCCGACGCTCAAGGCGCCGTGCGTGTCGGTGTACCGCCGCGACACGCCCTCGATCACCGAGGCGACCTCGGAGGCCGAACAGGACTTCAGCCGGTTGTAAGCTTCCGCACCCTCAGAGGCTTGTTCGCCTCCGCCCACGGGCTTTCCATCTTGGCGGCCTCGGGGAACCGGGCATCCACCTCGAAGAATTTCAAAGGGCGTCGACCAGGGTGACTTCGGCGGTTCTGACGCCGCCGTCGGGCCTGCGGTAGGTGACGGGGACGACGGCTCCCGCGCGCAACACTCCGACACGGGCGGCACTCTGCTCCCTGGCATTGGTGATGACCCTGCCGTCGAAGGAGACGATGACGTCACCGGGCCGGATCCCGGCCTTGTCGGCAGGGCTGCCCGGCACCACGTCGGACACCAGCGCGCCGCTGTTGTTGGGGGCGTCCTCACGGACGACGCCGAACAGGCCCTGCTTCCCCTCGGTGATGACCACGTCGAGTGGTTGCCGCTCACCGTCGACGCTCAGGGTTCCGCTGTAACGGGCCCGCTGCATGGGGGCGTTGGCGGCGGCCTGAAGCCAGACCAGTACCGGCACGTTCCAGCGCCAGCGCCCGGGGCCCGTGCGGGCGGTGGCGCTGGAACCATCGGTGGCGCAGGACGGCCGGCATAAGGCACGCGGTGACCGCGGTGCGCCGGACACGCGGCCGGTGGGCACCGACGGGGTTGCTGAGGTTCACAGGGAACGTCCTTCCTGAAGGCGGCCGGGCAGCGGTGACCGTCGATGGGCGCCGGGGCTGTCCATACGCGCGGAACGCAGCGTCCAATACACTGAGTAGTCGCCTCATGACTGATGGCCTCCGACGAGGTCGGGCCTTACTACAGGGAATCGGACCGCAGGCCGACCGACTCGCGGCTGCCTCCCGCCACATGTGCGCAGGGCAGGAACGGGCCGCCGGGCCGTGGGCGGCGTCTCGGCGTTTCCCCGGGACTCGTCTCGACGCCCCTGACAGGATGAGGTGACGTTCACGGTCGCGACGGGAGGGCTGGGCGCGCGATGCTGGGTCGGCTCGCCGGGCAGTTCCGGCTCATCACGCGTTCGTTTCCCGCCGCGCGACGGAGATACGGTGTCGTCCGGACGATGCGGCTGGTCTCGCATGAGCTTCTGTTCGACGTCCGGCACGGGACCGACACCTCTCTGGAGCCGCCCGGCTGCGCGACCGCGCACGAGGGCACCAATCCGCTGCTCTTCGCGGAGATGCTGCGAAACACCCCGTTGACCACCGACGGGCGGGTGTTCGTGGATTTCGGGGCGGGAAAAGGACGGGTGCTCATGCTCGCCGCGAGACACGGTTTCGCCGCGGCGATCGGTGTGGAAGCGTCGCCGGAGCTGTGCGCGATCGCGAACGCGAACATCGCCAGGTTCGGCCGCCGCCGTCCCTGCGCGTTGAGCGTCACGTGCGCGGACGCCGGGTCCTTCGCCGTCCCGACGTCCGTGACCGTCGCCTACTTCTTCCATCCGTTCGGTGCCGAGACCATGCGCGCGGTCGTGGAGCGCATTCTCGAATCGCTCGCCGAGGCTCCCCGGGACTTCTACGTCATGTACCTCAACCCGCGGTACGCCGACATGTTCGTCACCGCTGGATTCGATGAGACCGGCCGGTGGCACGACGCGGTGCTTCTGTCGCGGCCTCGATGAGAGTCCGGGCCACGCGCGAGCGGTACCAGCGGCTGAGGAAGTCGTAGAGGACAAGTTCCTGGGCGCGCGCGGCGGCGGGCAGCATCCGGTTCGCGTGCATGTGCAGGAAGCTGCCGACGAGGGCGGTCGCATGACGGGTGAGCCGACCGGCCCCCGCACACGCCGCCAGGTCGCCGGCGATGGGACGCAACGCCTCGGAGCGTGCCCGGTACAGATGATCCGGTGCGGCCAGGAGCGACTCCAGTCGCGTCCGCTCCCGCCGGTAGCGGGCGCCGAGCCGGTGGGCGAAGGCGGTGTCGGCACCGAATTCGCGGCTGAAACGATCACGTGCCGCCGTACTGACGGAGAGCCGTCCGGCCAGGTCCAGGCCCAGATCGTCGAGCAGCCGGTCGAGACCGACCAGCGCCAGCCGCCAGCGTGCGTCCATGTCGCGGGGAGTCTCCCCGATCACCTTGAGCGCGGCGTCGCTGTCGGCGTGAAACAGCCGCTCGGCCAGAACGATCCCGTCGGCTCCGCCGTAGCGTTCGACCTCGCGTTCGTAGGTGTCCAGTTGGATCCGCCAGAGCGTGCCCTCGGCGTGGAACGGCGCGCAGGCGGCGAGCAGCGCGGGCAGCACCTCGTTCATCAGACGGCCGGGATCGCCGTGCAGCCGCAGCCGCAGATGCGGGTCGGGATCGGCGTACCGGACGAAGAACCAGCGGTCGACTGAGGCGTCGGACACCGCCGCGCGCACCAGGGGTCGCACGACCTGCTGGAGCATGGTGTCGGCACCGACCGGGCCGCTGTACAGCTTGGCGTAGAGCCAGGGCGATCCGGGCGGGAAACTTCGCGTGAGGGGCCTCTCCTGGCGCGCCGGGGCACCGGCAGTGGGCTCGGGAGCGCTCGTACGCAGGAACGGCACGATGATCTCGTGCGCGAAACGACCCTCCGGCCCCGTCGCGGGCACCTCGTCCGGCCCGAAGAACACTTCCTCAAGCCGCACCGGCCGGTGCTCACGGAACAGATGGACGGCCATGTCGGCGAAGAGCGGGTTGTCCAGGTCGATGGGCAGTCTCCGATCCGCGTCCACGACCGCGACCCATCGCGGCAGGCGAAGCAGGCGTCGCAGATCCTGCACCGCGGCGAAGCGGGCGGCGGCCGTCGGGCCCTCCAGGGACGCCAGTTGCGCGTCCGACAGACGCCAGCGGGCCCGGGACAGCACCAGCCGACCGGCGGTGACCCTCGGCAGATAGGGCGCGTCGTCCAGGCCTCCGAACGGGAAGGACAGCCCGCCCGCCCTCCCCTGGCGCTGCAGGTGGCACAGGAAGCGATACAAGGCCGGGCTGCCGGCTCCGTCGAAGCGGTGCGCGACCGTGAGCCGGGGCAGAACCTCGCGGCCGAGCGAACGCGAGCGAAGCACCACCCGCTCGCCGGTGACGGAGACCGTGAGGTCGTCGAGGGGCATTCGCCGCTCCGGCGCGGCCGGTCGGCCGAGGTAGACGATCTCGTACTCGCGAAGGCGCGGCCGGACCAGGACGTTGCCCACCTTGCCCGGCACGGGATGCACGATCTCCGCGTAAACCGCCTCCGGTCGCAGTGCCTCTTCGGCCCGTAGGTGCCGCTGCAGATGGCGGAGCAACCGGTCGTCACGCCGGCAGAACCGGCCCATCAGCGTTGTTCCGGACAGACCGCCCACCGCGGACAACATGATGCGGTAGCGTCCCGCGGCCACCTCGTCCTCGTCGGCCGCGATGATCGTGGCGACGACCCCGAAGGAGTCCGGCAGCGAGGCTGCCTCGCCTGCCTCCTCAAGGGCCCGCACCTCGGCTTCGCCCAGCGACAGCTCCGCCACGCCCGCGCATGCGGCTTCGGTCAGCCAGCGCGTGACAAGCGTGTCCCGCCTGCTGAGCCGAGTGTCCTCGGCCCGTGGAGGAGCCGGGAACGCCAGATCGTCCAGCAGCGGGGCCGGTGCCGCCCCGAACGGGCCGTCAGCGGGGAATCCGACACCGATCTCGTCGTCCAAGGCCTCGCACAGCGGCACCTCGCGCCGGTCGTACCGGTTGAGGAACGCCTCACGGAAGCGGGCCAGAGGGTCGCCGCGCCGCCCAGCGCCGACGCGGCGCAACAGACGCACCCCGCGTTCGATCTCCGCGAGCACGTCTCGTCCCAGTGTCGCCCTGGCGGGCTTCGTGAGATCGACGTGGAAGGAGACCGGGACCTCGGCCAGGGCCGGAAGCGCCGCGGCGACTTCGCGGTAACGCTCCGGATCGGCCCCCGGCGACGACTCGTCCAAACCCGCGAGCATGGTCCGGGCCCGGCGCAGGGCCGAGACGACCGGCCGGGCGCGCTCTCCGCCCGCCCGGTCCAGCCGGTCAAGGAGGTCGTCGACCGGCTCGGGCCCGCTCACCGTGGGACCGAGTTCGCAGACCAGGAGCTGCGCGTCGATCAGCCGGTCCACGAAGTCGAGCGCCTCGTCCCGGCCGACCTCGGGGTCGACGGCGCCGACGGCGCAGGCCAGCTCTCCGGGCAGGGCCCCGCCCGCGGCCCGCTCAAGCACGGCCTCCAGGTGGGCCGTCGGTTCGACGGCCACCAGATGGTACGACGTCCCGGCGCCGGCAGGGCGCGTCTCGGTGTACCTCAGACGCCCGGCCGCCCGGTAGACGCTGGAGTTCGGCAGATACCTGAGCCGCGGCCGCAGGGCCGGATCCCGCTGCAGGGACTCCGCCAGGGCAGCGAGATATCGGGCGTCCAAACTCGTGTGGCGGCGGTAGGCCTCCCGGCTCGCGAGGCACAGCCGGGTCTCCGCACCGACCGTCCCGAGCGAGCACCCGGCGAAAAGCCCGAACGGCGTCGGGCGCCCCGCCATGCGCGCGACATACCGAAGAAGACCATGGCCGATCCTGAGCCCGCCCCGCGGGTCACGCGCCCAGCCGTCCAGCCGCCCCTCCAGCGACGGCGAGGCCACCCACAGGGCCTCGCGCACATCGGGCCGCAGGCACAGCGCCCGCAGCCGGTCGAGGGCACGCGCGTGTTCCGCCGTCGCACGCTCGTGCGAGAAACCCGTCTCCACCAGGCCGTCACCGCCCAGCGCGGACAACGCGTCCAGCGGAAGGTACGGTGTGCGGAGCACGAAGAACTCCGCAGGCCGCCAGGCCGGCTCCTCCTCTGCACCCGTCATCCCCGCAGCAGCCGCCTCATCCGGGCCGACCCCCGCCGGAGCAGGAACCGCCACAGCGACGGCGTCATGACGCCCTGCGGAAACGGGCGCGGCCAGAAGAAGTTGACGTTCAGCGCCCACGGCGTCACCACCGTCACCTGGTGATACCAGCCGACCGGGATGTAGAGCGACTCACCCGGCCGCAGAGTGCACTGCCAGCCAGACGCCCGCCGTGCGAGCGGGAACCTGTCGAAGTCCGGAACGTTGGGGTCGAAGCGGCAGTGGGTGATCCGGGGAATGCGGTACACCAGCCGCGACTGCGAGGGCGGGAACAGAACGAAATGCTTGCGGCCGATCACCTGGACGTTGCAGTTGGGAGTCACATCGCAGTGCAGTCCGGAGGAGGTGCCCAGGACGCCGCACCACAGATTGGTGTCCACCGGGGAGGCGCGGAACCAGTCCGGGGCCGGCGCGTCGGCGGCGAGCCTCTCTGACAACTGGCTCAGCTTCGCGTCGAGGTAATAGGAGTCCTCGAAGCCGCTGGCGGCGACCGCCTTGGTGATGGCGCCGACGTCGGCGTGTCTTTCGGTGACAGGCCGTAGGTCGTGCGCGGTTTCCACCACCCAGTCCAGATAATCACCGAAAGACGTACGCCCGCCGCGGGCCAGATTCTGGAAAATATTGCTGGGTGGGCCGTTCGTCTCTCGCACGGCGACCTCACGGTGACCTGCCACGGACTTGAGGTAGGCGCTGTTCCAGCTCTTGACGGCCCGCCATCCGGAAACATTGTCCACGACCACCTGAGGAAGGCCGGCGAGGCGTGCCGGCCGGAAGTCACCACGTGAGACACGTGGAACCGGTTTCAGATTCAACGCCGACCCACCGTTTTCGTCTACTTGACCCGCTCGCCCTGAATCTCATGCTCGGAGCCGGCGTCGTCGCACGTCCACAGACTCCATCCCTGCGTGCTCAGGATGGGGTCATTGAGGTTGCGCACCGTCTCCCGGTCCAGTGAGAGTTTCTTCCGCGGCTTTTCCGCTGTTTCTTCCATGAATATCATCCTTTCTTGTTACGACGACCGAAGCCCGTCCCGGGACAATCCGGGCGTCCGGCTCCGTGCCAATTGCTTACCGGCTCCGCCGGTGCGGTTTCCCTTATGCCCTTCATTTCCTCGTGTTAATTGTGGTGACCGGTAAACAAACGGGCGGCGTTCGCAAACGGTCACCGGCCCCGGGAGCCCTCGAAGGGAGGCCGTTCCCGTCGGGCACCCGACGGCAGGCGGTTGTTCGCCGGAGCCAGGCGGAGGAGCGGGAGGCCGACCGGCGTCTTCGCCGAGAGACCCGACGCGGAGCCGTACGACAACGACCTGAGCGGGCATCGCCGACGCACGGTCCGGTTTACCGTCATCGGCGTACGCCTCAGGGGCCGGTCGTGATGTTCCGGTTTGGCAGACTGCTGGTCATGGCGAGTGAACGGGTGCGCGTCGGTGTCCTCGGCCCCCTGGTGCTGGACACCCCCTCCGGTCCCGCGCAGGTGGGAGGCGCGCGGCTTCGGGCGTTGCTGGCCCGGCTGGCGCTGGACGCCGGGCGTGCCGTACGGCCCGCGACCCTGACCGAGGCGCTGTGGGGCGAACCGTGGGGTGCGGAGGCGCCGGAGGACCCCCAGCGTGCGCTGCAGTCGCTGGTCTCCCGGCTGCGCCGTGTCCTGGGCGACCCCGGGCTGCTCACCCTGGGGCCCGCCGGATATCGGCTGGCCGTCGAGCCGGAGGCGGTCGACGCCGTCCGGTTCGAACGGCTGGCCCGCGAGGGGCGCGACTCGTACGCGCGGTCCCGGCCCGCCGAGGCCGCCGCGACCCTGCGCGAGGCCCTGGAACTGTGGCGCGGTCCCGCTCTGGTGGACGTGCGTGAGGCGCCGTTCGCCGACGCCGAGGCGGAGCGGTTCGAACGGGCCAGGCTGTCCGCCCTGGAGGACCGGATCGAGGCCGACCTCGCGCTGGGCGCGGAGCCCGGCCTTGTCGCCGAGCTTGAGTCGCTGACCGCCGCGCACCCGTTGCGGGAACGGCTGCACGCCCAGCTGATCCGGGCCCTGGCGCTGAACGGCCGGGGCGCCGAGGCCCTTGCCGCCTACCAGCGGATCCGTGACCTGCTCGCGGACGGTTTCGGCGGTGATCCGGGACCGCACCTTCAGCAGGCCCACCTGGCGGTGCTGCGCGGCACGTCTCCCGGCCCCCGCCGGTCGCACGGAAACCTGGACGTCCCGCTCACCAGCTTCGTCGGCCGCGACGAGGACGTCCGCCGGGTGGTCGGGTTGCTCGGCCGCGTCCGGCTGGTCACCCTGGTCGGCCCCGGCGGAGCGGGGAAGACCCGGCTGGCCAACGCCGTCGGCCGACGGCTCTCGCCGCCCGGCGGGGTGTGGTTCGTCCCGCTGGCCCCGGCCGCCGCGGACGACGTGCCCCGCGTGGTGCTCGACCTGCTGCGGAGCCGCCGGGAGGGTGTGCCGTCCCGGCCCGTCGCCCGGGAGGACGTCCCGGACCACCTGGCCGAGACGCTCGCGGACGACGACCTGGTGCTGGTGCTGGACAACTGCGAGCACGTGATCGAGGCCGTCGCGACGCTCGCCGGGACCCTGCTCGCCCGCTGTCCGGGCCTGCGGGTGCTGGCCACCGGCAGGCAACCCCTACGGATCGACGGTGAGACCCTGCATCCGGTGCTCCCGCTGGAACTCCCCGAACCTGGGGCGAGCCCCGAGCGGGCCCGTGCCTGCGCGGCGGTCCGCCTGTTCCACGACCGGGCCGCCGCGGTCCGGCCGGACTTCGCCCCCGAGGGTGGCGCGCTGACCGCGGTGACCGAGATTTGCCGCCGCTTGGACGGCCTCCCGCTGGCGATCGAACTGGCCGCGGCGCGGTTGCGCGCCCTGCCGGTCGAGGCGGTCGCGGCGCGGCTGGACGACCGCTTCCGGCTGCTCACCGGCGGCAGCCGTACGGCGTTGCCACGGCACAGGACGCTTGGCGCGGCGGTGGCCTGGAGCTGGGACCTGCTCGGCTCCGACGAGCGGACGCTGCTGGAACGGTTGTCGGTCGTGCCCGGCACCTTCGCCGAGGACACGGCGGAGGCCGTCGGCGGGCTGGGTGAGGTGCGGGAGTCGCTGGCGGCGCTGGTCGACAAGTCCCTGCTGCACCCGGTGGAGTCCGCCGACCCGGTCGAGCCGCGCTACCGCGTGCTGGAGACCATCAGGGAGTACGGCCTGGCGCGTCTGGCGGAGCGGGGCGAGGTGGAGGCCGTACGGGGGCGGCACGTCGCCTTCCTCCTGCGGACGGCCGAGTCCGCCGACCTGCATCTGCGCACCTCAGAGCAGCTTCGCTGGCTGGTACGGCTGTCCGCGGAGCGGGACAACCTGTCGGCCGCGATCCGCTGGGCGGCCGAGTCGGGCGACGCCGGTCTGGCGGTCCGGTTCGGCGTCGCGCTGTGCTGGTTCTGGTTCCTTCGGGACCATCCGCCGGAGTCACTCGACCTGCTCGACCGGGTGCTCCAGGTTCGTGGTCCGGCGGAGCCGCAGGCCCGCGCGCTGGTGGTCGTCGCGCACGCACTGGCCACCGTCGAGGCCGTCGGCGAGCCGGAGGAGGCGAAGGAGGCCTTCGACCGGATCGGGAAGGCGCTCGAAGAGGCCTCCGGCACCCACCCCGTCCTGAGGATGGCCCGGCTGGCGCTCGCCATAGGCGCGGGCGCACCGGACATCCCCGGTTCCCCCGACGAGGAGACCGATCCGTGGAGCCGGTCGCTGACCCTGCTGGTCCGGGGCGTGCTGGCCATGAACACCGGGCGGGCCGTGGAGGCGAGACATCTGTTGTCGCACGCGCTGACCGGTTTCGAGGAGCTCGGCGAGCGGTGGGGGCTGGCGACCACGATGAGCACCCTGAACTCGGCGGCGCAGCGGGCCGGCGAACCGGCCTCGCCCGTGCTGGCCGAGCGGGCCACCCGGCACTTCCAGGAGCTCGGCATGCCCGAGCACACGATGGAGAGTGAGGTCGCCACCGCGCTGCGTCTCGCCCAGACCGGTGACGCGGACGGCGGGCGACGGCTGCTGACGGACCTGCTCGCCCAGGCGGGCCGGGCCGGGTCTGCGGAGTCGCAGGCCCAGGTGTGTCTCGGCCTGGCGCGGCTGGAGTGGCAGGCCGGACGGCCGGGGGCCGCCCGCGAACACGCCGAGGCCGGTCTGACCGAGGCTCCGCCCGGCCGGGCGACCCCGCACCTGACCGCGTTGCTGCTGGCCGTACTCGCCCAGGTGGACGTCGCGGAGGGGGCGCCCGAAGAGGCGGCTCGTCGGCTCGACCACCCGGCGGTGCGCCTGACGCTGGCCTGGCACACGCCGGTCGCGGCCTCGATCGCGGTCGCGACCGCCGCGATCGAGCTGTGCCGGAACCGGGCGGAGCGGGCCGGACGGCTGCTCGGGGCCGCCGCCGTACTGCGGGGGCGGGACGATCCCGGTGACGCGGACGCGCGGACGGTCGAGCGGCGGGTCACCGCCGTCCTGGGAGCCGCCGGGTTCACGGCCGCCTACGCCGTGGGCGCGGCGGCCTCACGCGCGGAGGCCGAGCGGCTGGTGTCCTCGGTCGTCACCTCCGCCGGAGTCGGCCGTGCGGGTCAGCCGGTGTGAGCCGGGGCGGCTTTGCCGAACATGGCGCAGATCGCCGCGAGCTGGAACGCCTGGGCCGCCTTGGCGAGCTTCGGGTCGCTCCCGTACTCGGCCCAGGACTCCGCCAGGACGATGAGGGTCGCCGTACGGCCACCGGCGCGGTCGGTGACGTTGGTGGTGAGGTAGCCGGGGATGCCGCCGTCGTGGCCCCAGAACGTGCCGCACGGGGTGGCGCTGGTCTGGACGCCGAGCCCGTAGCCGGCACCGTCCGGTTCCCGGGGGTCGACCGGCACGGTGGCGCGCAGTTGCGCGAGCTGGGCGGCGGGCAGCAGCTTGCCGGACATCAGCGCGGTGGAGAAGCGGGCCCATTCCTGTGCGGTCGAGACCATCGCCCCGGCCGGTCCTCCCCACCCGGGGTCGTTGCCCGAGACGTCCACGTGCCCGTCGTGACGGGTCCCGGCGAAGTTCCTGAGCCCGGCGGGCACCGTCGGCGGCATGTGGGCGGCGTCCGGTTCGTAGCCGCGGGCGTACGGCCCGCGCCAGGTGGAGTCCGTGGCGTAGTAGGTGTGCCTGAGGCCGAGCGGCCGGGCGATCCGGTCCCGGACAAGGTTCGCCAGGCTCGTCCCGGTGACCCGTTCGAGAACGGCGCCGATCGCGGCGTAGTTGGTGTTGCTGTATGACCATTTCGTGCCGGGCGCGAACAGCGGGTCGTGCTTCACGCCCACGGCGAGCAGCTTCTCCGGGGTCCATCGCCGCCGGTCCCTGCCAAGGATCGACGGCCGGAGCGCGGGGTCCTCGGTGTAGTCGAACAGGCCGGCGGTGTGGTTCAGCAGCATGCGCAGCGTGATCGTCCTGCCGTTGGGCACCCTGCCCGGCAGCCACTTCTCCACCGGGTCGGACAGGGCGACCCTGCCCTCGGCGACCAGCTGCAGCACGAGTGTGGCCATCATGGTCTTGGTGTTGGACCCCATCCGGACCTCGTCCCCCGCCTTGAGCAGGTGGTCCTTCCTCGTCCAGGAGGCCTGTTCGGCGATCTCGACCGGTCGGCCGTCGCCGTCGTCGATCCGTGCGATCACGCCGGGCGCTCCGGCGGCGACCAGTTCGTGTGCCAGCCGCCTCAGCTGGGTGCTTCGCGCCTCGTCACCGGTCTGGGAGGCGCTGCTCTGGGTCGCGGCGGCCGGGGACGCCAGGGCCACGGAGTTCGCGGCCAGGCTCGCCGCCAGCGCGAGCGCGGCGGCCACGCGCGGGCGGCGGCGCCGTACGGCACGGTCGTGCGGGAGGAGATGACGGGGCATCGGACTGTTCCTTTCGAGGATGGACGTCCCCACCCTCGGCCCCTCCGCGCACAGACCGCACTCAGTGCGCTGTCAGCCGTCTGTCACGCCGCCTTCCTCCAGGCCGTCCGCCTGGCCGTCCCCCGGGTTGTCCGTCAGGAGGAAGGGAGCCGTGACCGACCAGAACTCCTCCGGTTTGAGGCTGTGCACGCGGTGCCCGGCGTCCTCGACGGTCACCAGGCGGCAGTCGCCGATGATCTCGCACACCCCGGCCAGCGCGTCCCGCGAGACGTGGCTGCTCGGCCCGCCGCCGACCAGCAGCGTGGACGCGCTGGCGGCCTTCAGCTTTTCCCACCAGAGGGGCTGTGGGGTCCTGAACTCCGTGATGAGGCGACCGGTTGGGTACCGGCCGGGCCACGCCCCGCACAGGGAAGGGCCTTGAGCCCGCTTTGAGGGTTTCCCTCCAAGGACCCTGCCATTGTCGTGAAAAGTCTCAACAGAGTGATCAACGATACCGTTTAAGGCATGGTTGCTGATGTCAGGGGCGTCGTGCGTCCCGTGGAGTCCGTCATGGGGCTGTTCCCCTCCCCGCCACGGCTGCTCGCCCTCGGGGAGCCGACCCACGGCGAGGATGTCCTGCTCGATCTGCGCAACGACCTCTTCGAGCGGCTCGTCGAACAGGAGGGTTACCGGACGATCGCGATCGAGAGCGACTGCCTGGCGGGGCTGGTCGTCGACGACTACGTCACCGGGGGCGCGGGCACTCTCGACGAGGTCATGGAACGCGGATTCAGCCACGGCTTCGGCGCGTCCCCGGCCAACCGCGAACTCGTGCGCCGGATGCGCGCCCACAACGAAGACAGGCCCGCCGCCGAACGACTGCGTTTCGCCGGGTTCGACGGCCCGCTGGAGATCAGTGGCGCCGCGAGCCCCCGGCCCGCCCTCACCGCGCTCCACACCTACCTCGCGGCCCGGGTGGACGCCTGCCTGCTCGCCTGCACCGGGGAGACCCTCGACCGGTTGCTCGGCGCCGACGAACGGTGGACCGACCCCGCCGCGATGATGGACCCGTCCCACTCGGTCGGACGGTCCGAGGAGGCCGTACGGCTGCGGCTGCTCGCCGACGACCTGGTCGCGCTGCTCGACGCGCAGACGCCGGACCTGATCGCGGCGTCATCGCGGGAGGAGTGGGAGCGGGCGCGCCTGTGCGGGCGCACCGCGACCGGCCTGCTGCTCTACCACTCCTGGATGGCCGACACCTCGCCGGGCCGGATGACGAGGCTGATCGGCCTGCGCGACGCGATGATGGCCGCCAACCTCCTCGCTCTCGCCGAACGGGGGCCGGTACTGGTCCACGCCCACAACCGTCATCTCCAGCGGGAGCGGAGCACGATGCGACTGGGTGCCCTGAACCTGGAGTGGTGGAGCGCGGGCGCCCTCGTGAGCGCGCGCCTGGGAGAGGAGTACGCCTTCCTCGCGACGGCTCTCGGCACGCTCCGGCACCGGGGGGTGGGCACCCCTCCTCCGGAGACCGTCGAGGGCCTGCTGTACGGGCTCTCCGAAGAGCGGTCCGTCGTCGGCGCCCGTGACCTGGTCTCCGCCCTCGGGGACACACGGCTCACCCCCCGTGTGTCCCCATATTTCGGTTATTTCCCCCTGGATCCGGCCCATCTGGCGGACAACGACGGGATCGTGTTCGTCAGGAACCTGGGACCTACCGCAACGACGTCGTCGTCAGCTCCGGACACGCCCTGATCTCGGCCTCGGTGAACCGTTCCGTCACCCACAGGCCGCGGGAGAACAGCTCGGTCTGGTCGGTGTGGTGTGGCGAGGCCGGGTTGGCCGACAGCGAGTACGTCAGCACGGTACGGGTGCGCGGCCCGGCCGGCGTCAGCTCCACGGCGATCAGGAAGCTGGAGCCGGTGTTCACGTCCGGGTAACGCCCTTGCTCACCCAGCGGGCCGCCGGTGCGAATCCGGTCGAAGCACCCCTCCCCCTCTGTACAGCCCGGCACCGGGACGGCGCCGTAGCGCTGGGCCTGACCCGGCGTGAGCGTCAGCGGGAGGTCGTTGGCGGTGAAGAACCGTACGGCGTCGGCCAGCGCGGTCGCCACCAGCGGGTCGGCGACGTCGAGTCCGCGTGGCGTGGTGAGCGGGTGCGCGGGGTCGAACGGCACCTTCCACCAGCTCTTCCGTGGGTCAGCCGCCTCTGACCGTCTGTGCGGGCGGTTCAGGTTCTGCAGGAACTCACGCCACAGGACGGCACCACGGCTGTCGAGGCGGGCCCGTCCGTCCCAGGCCGCCAGCGTGGCGCAGGCCCGGCGGACGTCGACCTTCCCACCGTCGCTCGCGGTCATCACCGGCCTGACCCGGCACAGCGCGCGCAGGTCCGGGCGGAGCAGTTCGGCGCTCAGGTTGCGCTTGCCGACGGCCGTCCGCTGCAGGGTCTCCAGCGTGAAGCCGGGGGCGCCGAGCCCGTCGCCGCCAGAAAGCCGCTGGGCGACCATGTCGAGGCCGACCCGGGTGCGCAGGTCCCGTTCGGTACGGACGTCACCGTAGACGCGCGGATAGCCGGTGAGCGGGGCCTTCGGATTGGTCAGCCAGGGGCTCGCGTTGGCGTTGGTCACGTAGTCGGCGCGGGTCAGCCTGGGCTGGGCGGCGGGGCCGAAGACGCCCGGTTCGATCGCGTCCGCGTCCCGGCCCCACAGACACGCCGATGTGGAGCCGTCCAGGACGAGCGCCTCGGGGTCGTCCCCGGCGCGACAGCGTTCGGCCTGTTCGTCGGTGACGTGCGGCACGACCGAGGCGTCGGCGAAGTACGTCTCACCCCTGGAGTCGGCGGCGAGTGTGTAGACGAAGGGCATGCCCTGGTAGGTGTCCTGTGCCCGGCGCAGTTCGGTGAGGTCGCGGGCGGCGCCCATGGCCAGCCACTCGTCGGCGAAGCGCAGGTTGGCGGCGTTGACGTCGGCCAGGGCGAGCGCCTCCTTCCCGGTCCAGCCGGTGGCCAGCACCGGGCCGTACCTGGAGGTGTACAGGGTGGTGGTGACGGCGCGGGTCCCGCCCCGGGCGTCCCGGACGGTGACCGACACCTCCTGCCTGCCCATCGGCTCCGGCCGCCCGTCGACCAGGTAGGAGGTGCGCAGGCCCGGAGCCAGTTCGAGCCGGTACAGCGTGAACCGCTGGGCGTGGGAGACGGTGTGCGTCCAGGCCACGGTGGCGTTGTGGCCGATCTGGACCATGGGCGTGCCGTACAGGCTGCCGCCCGACACGTCGAGCACACCCGGGATGGTCAGGTGGACCTGGTAGAAACGGCGGCTGCCGTTCCACGGGAAGTGGGGGTCGCCCAGCAGCATGCCGACGCCGTCACGGGTGGCCTCGCGCCCGATGGCGTAGGCGTTGCTGCCGGGGGCGGACGGCCCTCTCCTGACCGGCCGGTCCTCTCCCTGCTCCGACGTCCGTCCCGAGGCGGCGATGGCCTCCTTGAACGAGGAGCCGCCGCCCAGCCGGGCGAGGTCGAGCAGGTTCGTCCAGACATCTGTGGCCGTGATGGGCCCGACCCATTCCTTGCCCCGGCAGGTGGGGTCGGGCAGCCGGTCCACACCCGTCTCGCCCAGGTACCGGTTGAACCCGGCGACGTAACCGTCCACGAGGGCGCGCAGCTCGGCTCCGGGGCCGTGCGGCGCGGGCCGGGCGAGTATCCGGCGTAACGTGCCCGACGCCTGGATCCCCTTGTAGTACACGTCGCTGGCCAGGTTGGAGACCGGGTCGATCGGGTCGTCGGACATCGCCTCCGCGCCGAAGTACCGCGAGCGTTCGCCGCGCAGGGTGAGCACCCACGAGGCCATGACGCACAGGTTGTCCTGCGCGAAGGCGTAGCCGTGGCCGTAGCCGAGACCGCCGTGGTCCTTCGCCTGGATGTGCGGGATGCCGTACTCGGTACGCCTGATGTCGGCGGAGTAGCGGCCCTCCTCCGCCCGCACCGGCGCGGGCACCGCCACGAGAAGCGCACCGGTCAGCGCTGCCAGGAGCGGTACGGCCAGCCGCCGAATACGTGTGATGATCATCGGGGGTCCTGTTCGAAGTGGGCGTTGTCGGGCGCGGTCACACGCTTGAGCAGTGGCAGGCCGGCGAGGATCACCAGCAGGGCGGCCAGCAGACCGCCGCCGACGGTCAGGAAGTAGGCGGGGCCCGGCAGCGCCACCGACACGTTCCTGATCGCCAGCCGGTCGATCAACGGCTTGGCCACACCGAGGCCCGCGGCGGCGGCCACCAGGGCGGCCAGTACCACGGGGGCCGCCGTCTCCAGCAGCACCACCCTGGACAGGGTCCGTGTCGGCGTGCCGCCCAGCCGCAGCAGGGTGAACGGCTGCCTGCGCTCGACCACCCCTCCCGCGACCGAGACCAGCAGACCGCATCCCGCCACCAGCAGGGTCAGCGAGACGACGGCCAGCGCGGCGCGTTCCGCCTGTTCCAGCAGCACCGCGCGGGCCTGGGCGACCTCGGCGAACGTCTGCGGCGTCTCGGTACTGCCGGAGGCGGCGACGTACGGGGTGAGCAGCGTGCGGACTCGTTCACGGACGGCCGGGTCCTCCACGCGGACCAGTACCGCCGCCAGGGGAAGGCCCGCGGAGGCGGCGGAGGTGTCGGGGCTGTCGGTGTCCACGATCGGCAGGTGACGATCGACGGCGAGCATGTTGTCGCCGGTCAGCAGCCGGTTGAAGTCGGCCTTCACCTCGCGGACGCCGGGGGCGCACCGGCCGAGCGCCGAGAAAGTGGTCAGGGCGTCGCAGCCGACCACGTGCCCGAGCAGGAAGTCGGGCCGGCAACCGGGCCCCGGGTCGCACGGCGGCGGCCCGTCCGGTCTGGGCGGCGCATCGGTCCTGCGGTAGACCGGCAGCACGGTGACGCCGGGCTGGGCGCGTATCCCGGCCAGCAGCCCGGCCGCCGTGTCCGGCGGCAGCGGCAGGCCGTCGGCGGCCTCACCGTACCCGAAGGAGGCCCGCATGACCTCGTTCAGCGTGCCGCCTCCCGCCGCCTTCTGGCCGGAGACGACCGCGGGGACGACACCGGCGACGGCCGTGCCGATGAAGACGGCCAGCACGATGCCGTTCACCGACCGGAAGGCCCCCTTCGGGTCGGCCGCCAGTCGTCGCGCGGCCAGCAGTGTCGCCGCTCCCGAGGTGACACGGGCGGTCAGTCGCGCGGCCAGCAGCGTCAGCCACGGCCCGGCGACCACGAGGCCGACCATGATCAGCGCCAGGCCCACGTCGACGAGCACCGTGTCCGGGTCCCCGCCCTTGGCGAACACCGGCCCCGCGAACAGCCCCAGCCCGGCCGGCAGCGGAAGCGTCCGCCACCATCCCGGGGCGGAGGCCCGCACCCGGCGCGCCGTACCGAGCGGGGTGATCCGCACCCGGCGCAGCGACCACAGGGCGGCCCCGACGGCGGCGAGCGGCACACCGACGAGCACGGCGGCGTACTGCGGCCCGGTCGGCGCGACCGTTTCGGGGAAGAAACGGGAACCGGTGACCGTGACGCCCGCCAGGACCGGCCGCACCACCTGGAAGAGAAGGACGCCGACGATCGCACCCGCCGCCGCGCCGAGCGCCGCGTCCGCCGACGCGATCGCGTTGATCTGCCGCGCTGTGGCGCCCGCCAGCCTGATCGCCGCGAAACGCGCCTCACGACGGGCCGCGGCCAGGCGGGTGGCGGTGCCGATGAGGACGAGCAGCGGGAAGATCAGGCCGACCGCGGCGATGCCGAAGCCGTGCTCGTACAGGGCGGTGGTCTCGTCGTCGGCGGGGGTGGTGGCGACGGTGTCGACGGCCGTCGTTCCGGCCATGGCGGCCAGTTCCGCCGGGGTACGGCCCACGACGACGACCAGGTCGTCGGGGCCGGACAGCGCCGCCGGCCCGATCAGGCCCGCTCGGGCGCCCGGGAAGCGGCTGGCGAGTTGCTCGCGCGGTACGGCGTCGACCAGTTCGGCGAGCGCGGGTGAGAGGTGGTACCGCCCGGCTGCGGGCAGGGCGGTGAGGCCGGGCACGGTCGACGTGGCCGTTCCCCGGTCGAGGACGGCGACGTCGAGCCGTTTGATCGGGCGGCCCGCGTAGACGTCCCGGCGGTGGTTCCACAGCACGGCGCCCGGGGTGGCGCCCAGCGCCCAGCCGCCTGGCGCGGAGCCGGTCGTGCACTCCCAGCACGGGCGGTTCGCGGTGGTCCTGAAGGCGTTGAACAGCGCCACCGTGCCCAGCAGCACCGTCACCCCCATCGCGACGGCGACGGTGACGAGCGCCAGCCTGACGGCGGCCTGCCCGCCGCCGCGCAGCGACAGCCGCAGGCCGAGCAGGAACGTCATCGGACGGCCTCGCTCGCGTAGGGGTCGGTGACCTTGCCGTCGCGCACCACGACCTCCCGGTCCGCGCAGGCGGCGACCCGGGCGTCGTGGGTGACCACGATCACGGTCACGCCCTCCTCGCGGGCCAGGCCGACGAGCAGTTCCATGACCTGCTCGCCGGAGAGGGAGTCGAGCGCGCCGGTCGGCTCGTCCGCGAAGATCACCTTGGGCCGCGTCACCAGGGCCCTGGCGATCGCCACCCGTTGTGCCTGCCCTCCGGACAGTTCACCGGTGCGCCGCTCCCCCAGGTCGTCCAGTTTCAGCCGCAGCAGCGCCTCCCCCGCCCGCCGGTAGGCCTGTTTGCGCCGGGTTCCGCTGAGCAGCAGCGGCAGCGCGACGTTGTCGGCCACCGTGAGCTCCGGCACGAGCTGGCCGAACTGGATGACGAAGCCGAACGCCGTACGGCGCAGCTCGGAACGTCTGGCGTCGTTGAGGAGGTCCAGTCTCCGCCCGTCGAACCAGACCTCTCCCGTGTCGGGGGTGAGGATGCCCGCCAGGCAGTGCAGAAGGGTGGATTTTCCAGAACCACTCGGCCCCATGATCGCCAGGATCTCCCCCGCCGCCACGGACAGGCTCGCCGCGCGCAGCGCCGGTGTCCGGCCGTGGGCACGGTCCACGGAACGGGCTTCGAGCAGTGGGCCTGGAACGGGAACGGCGTCGATGGCGGCGGTCATGCGTTGCGCACCGTTTCCGCCAGTGCGCCGAGCCGGGCCGTGGTCACGTCGATCCAGCGCAGGTCGGCCTCAAGGTGGAACAGGGCGTGGTCGGCCAGCAGGGTGTCCACGAGGGCGTCACCGCGTTTGATCTCCGACAGTTCGCGCATGCGCCGCATGTGCGTGGCGCGCTGGGCGTCGAGGTAGCCCTGCGCGTCCTGGCCGAGCAGCAGGGCCAGCACGACCTTCGTGAACAGGACGGTCTGCAGGAACGGCTCGGCCGCCACCGGTTCGGCGAGCCACACCGCCACCTCCTGGCTGCCGAGCGGGGTGATCGCGTAACGCTTGCGGTCGGGGCCGTCACCCGGCTCGCTCTGACCGGCCGTGACCTTGCCGTCCCTGGCCAGGCGGCCGAGCGTCGAGTAGACCTGCCCGAAGGGCAACGGCTTGCCCCTGCCGAAGTAGGTGTCGTAGGCGCGTTTCAGGTCGTATCCGTAGCTGGGCTCACGATCCAGCAGGCCCAGGAGGGCCAGGGGGACTGTCATGGAGCCTGACTATATACCGGGGGTATATACGCGGTGCATAAGGAAACACGGGCGGGGTCGACAGGTCAGCAGGGCTGGAGGGCGGGGAGACGGCCCTCGAAGAAGGCGGCCGGGGTGACGCCCATCAACGTACGGAACTCGGCCGTCATGTGGGACTGGTCGTAGTAACCGGTGGCCGCGGCCAGGCGGGCCCAGCGGGGACCGTCGACACAGGCCAGGCAGAGGGCCGCACGGAGGCGTTCGATGCGTTCGAAGTGTTTGGGTGACAGGCCCACCGCGTCGGCGAACAGGGCGCGCAGGTGCCGTTCGCTGACGGCGAGGTGACGGGCGATGACGGGCAGCGGTTCGTGCCGTCCACCCCTGCGTCCGCGCAGCGCCCGGGCCGCGGCCCGGACCAGCGCGCCCCGCGCCCCGTCCCCCGGTGCCCGGGCGGACAGCGCCGCCTCCAGATGCCCGAGCACGAGGCCGTCGTCACCGGCCGCCTCCGTCAGCTCCTCCTGCAGCCGGTCGGAGGAGGCGCCCCACAGTTCCCCGAGGCCGACCACCCGGTCCACGACCTCGCTCACCGGGACGCCGAGCAACGGCCGGGCGGCACCGGGACGCAGCCGCAACCGCAGGCCGTACGGGATGTCCTTGCCCGCGTGGTACGAGGCGCGGGTACGCGGGCCGACCACGAGCAGGTCGCCGCGCCCCGCCGGGGTCGTCCGGAAGACCAGGGAGGTGTCGGTTTCGGGGACGTGCACGAGCGGAAGCCGCCCTCCCCGTACGGAATCGCCCGCCCGCAGCGCGCTCACCGCCCTGACCAGCGACCGCAGGCCGTACGGCACGGCCATCGGGACCTCGATGCTCACCACCTCACGCTAGCCGGGCCGCAGGGCGGGCAGGCGTGCCGAAAACTCCTATAGGGGCTGGTGGGCGGGGCGCCAGGGTTGGCGCATGATTCTTGTCACGGGTGCCACGGGCACGGTCGGCGGTGAGGTGGTCCGATTGCTGGCGGGCCGGGGAGAACGCGTCCTGGCGATGACGCGGGAACCGGCGAAGGTCGAGGAGTCGCCGGGGGTGGAGGTCGTCCGGGGGGATTTCGACGATCCGGCGTCACTGGCCGGGGCGACGCGCGGTGCCGACGCGTTGTTCCTGCTCAGCGCCCCCGGCCCGTGGGTCGCCCGGCACGACGAGGCGATGGTCGCGGCGGCGCGGGCCGAGGGGGTGCGGAAGGTGGTGAAGGTCTCGGCCATCGGCACGGGAGAGGAACGCGAAGGTGTCACGGTAGGAGACTGGCATCTGGCCGGGGAGCGGGCGCTGCGCTCGGGTGAGCTCGACTGGACGATCCTGCGGCCGTCGAGCTTCGCCTCCAACGCCCTGGGCTGGGCTCCCCAGGTCCTGCGGGGGCAGCCGGTGCCGAACACGATGGGCGACGGCAGGCAGGGGGTCGTCGACCCGCGGGACGTGGCCGAGGTGGCGGTGACGGCGCTGACGTCCGAGGAGCACGTACGGGCCGTTCTCACACTGACCGGGCCGGAACTGCTCAGCGTCCCGGACATGGCGAAGGTACTGGGCGAGACGCTCGGGCGGACCGTCGAGACGGTCGAGGTGCCGCTGGAGGTCTACCGCGAGAGCCTGATCGCCGCCGGAGTGGATCCCGGGTTCGCGGACATCGCGGTCGACGGCTCCCGGACGGTGGCGCGGGGCGGCAACGCCCGGCTCACCGGTGACGTCGAGCGGGTGCTGGGCCGCGCGCCCCGCACGTTCGCCACCTGGGCGGCCGACCACCGGGCCGCCTTCGTCTCCGGCTGAACCCGGGGTCCGGTCACGCCGTCTCGGCGCTGAGGGTCGGCGCCACGGGCCTGCGGGCCGCCAGGCGCGCGGGCAGCGCGGTGAGCGCCGCCGTCGCCAGGAGGGTCGCGAGCGCGGCGCCCGCCATCCAGAGGAAGGGGGTCTCCACCGCGTTCCTGGCGGTGAAGAGGGAGAGCATGCCGATGCTAAGGGGAACGCCGACGACGGCACCGGGCAGGCCGGGCAGGAGCTGGGCGGCGGACAACCCCATGGAGATCTGCCCCGGGGTGGCGCCGAGTGTGCGTGCGACGGCCATGTTCGCCCGGGCCTCCAGGGCGGTGGTCCAGGTGAACGTGATGGTGTTCACGACGGCGAGGGTGATCAGCAGGGTGGTGACGAGGAGCATCAGCCCGCGGTCGTGCTCGCCCCGCAGGTTGGGCAGGACGGAGGAACCGTCCAGGCCGTAGCCCCTCTCCGGCTGGGCGTTGAGGGTCAGCACGGCGACGATCGCGATCACCGTGGTGGCGGTCGAGCACGCCTGCAGCACAGCACGGCCAGGCCTGCGGGCGGTCAGCCGTACCCCGAGCAGCAGCGGGGTGGGCAGCAGCGCCGACAACGCGGTGATCCAGGGGCGGCGGCGGGGCTGGTGCGCGGTGGCGGACAGCGCCGTGACCGTCGCCGTGCGCATGGCCCGCAGTGTGGGGCCCAGCGTGGACAGCACCGCCACCACCACGGCGAGGACCGTCGCCGTGGCGACGGTGCCGCCGGTCAGCCCGGCGGTGCCGATCCTGCTGGCGGTGGGACTGGCGACGGCGGGCACTGTCAGGCGGGCGATCGCCAGCCCCAGCGCGTCACCGGCCAGCGCCAGCACCAGATACTCGGTGAGCAGGACGGTCGCGATCAGTCCCGGGGTGGCGCCGACGGCCTTGAGCAGCCCCGCCCGGCGTGTCTGCTCGACGGCGCGTCCCGCGGCCAGCGCCGCCACCCCGGTGACGGCCAGGAAGCTGAGCAGCCAGCCGCCGAAAACCAGGATCGGCTGGCTGTTCCTGAGGATCACCGTGTCCTGTTCGGCTTTGAACTGCCAGGAATGGAAGGTGATCATGGCGCTGGAGGCGTGGGCGTCGCGGAAGGCCTCGGTCGCTGCGGGGTCGCGAAGCTTGAGGTCCAGGGCCAGGGTCACCGGGAGGTCGTGGGACGACGCCAGGGCCCGGGCGTCGGAGCGGGTCATCCAGGCCAGGCCGCTGTAGTCGCTGGGGCCGCCGTACGGGCCGATCTGCGCGGCCCAGGGGTAGATGGAGGTGGCCGAGGTCACGGCGATCCCGACGACGGGGTACGGCCGGCCCGCGATGGTGACGCGGTCGCCGACGCCGACGCCGAGCGCGGTGGCGAAGCCGCGTTCCAGGACCGTGCCGCCCGGGCGTACCCACCGCCCCGAGGTCACCAGCGGCCGGTCGAGTGCCCCGGGGGTCTCGGCGAAGCCGTGCACCACCACCGGGGACGACGTGGAGCCGCGCACGGTGAGGTCGGCGTAGACGATGCGGTAGGGGCCGTGGTGGGCGACGACTTCCAGAGCCTCCGCCAACGAGGTCAGGGCCGAGGTCACCTCGGGGCCCGTCTCACCGGAGAGCGCCACCACGTCCGGTCCCGCGCTGGCCTCCCGGGTCTGCTCGTACAGCGCGTCGCTCACCTCGCGCAGGGACAGGCCAAGCGCCATCGTGGCGGTGGCCACCGTGACCGCGAGCAGGAGCATCGCGGCCTGAACCCTGTGCCTGCGCAGGTCGGCCAACACCAGACGCACGACGAGTACGGCGGAGCCCACGACGTTCAGTCCCCCAGTCCGATCAGCCCGCCGAGTCCGCGCGGGTGGGAGGCGGCCAGCCGGGTGTCGTCGACGAACATCCCGTCGCGCATCGAGACCAGCCGGTCCGCCATGGCCGCGACCCGTTCGTCATGGGTGACGATCACGAGGGTCTGTCCCGCGGAACGCAGCTCCTCGAAGATTCTCAGCACGTCGAGGGTCGCCGCGGTGTCGAGGTTGCCGGTCGGCTCGTCGGCCAGGACGACCAACGGCTCGTTGGCCAGCGCGCGGGCGATGGCGACCCGCTGACGCTGCCCGCCCGACAGCTGGGACGGCAGGTGCCGGGCGCGGTCGGCGAGCCCGACCCGTTCCAGCAGCAGGTTCGCGCACCGCCTGGCCTGGCGGCGTGAGCGTCCGGCCAATAGCGCGGGCAGTTCCACGTTCTCGGCCGCGGACAACTCCTCCACCAGGTGGAAGGCCTGGAAGACGAACCCCACAGAACGGCGCCGCATGCGTGCCAGCGCTCGCTCGCTCAGCGTGTCGACGCGTCGCCCGGCCACCCACACCTCCCCGCCGGTGGGCCGTTCCAGGCCTCCCAGCAGGTGCAGAAGAGTGGACTTGCCACAGCCGCTTGGCCCCATCACCGTGAGCGTCTGCCCCTGGGGCACCTCCAGGTCGACCTCGTCCACCGCGCGGACCCGGCTCTGCCCCTGACCGTGGGTCTTCACCAGGCCACGGGCCCGGACCACGACGTCTGACACGTTCATCCACCCTCGACTTCGTCACCGGCCCCGGACCAGGCCCGTTCGCAGGCGTCCAGCCAGCGCAGGTCGGCCCGCAACCGCAGCACGACCCCCTCCAGCAGCAGGCCGGCACCCGATCCCGCCGGTTCGGCCAGCGCCGCCTGTTGCACCTCACGCAGACGGCGCAGCAACTCGCGGCGCTGCGCCGCCACCAGCTCGACCGGGTCGGCCAGCCGGGCCGCCGCGGCGGCGGCGAGCTTGAGGTGGAACTCCGCCAGGTCGGGTTTCGGCCAGCCCACCTCGGTCAGCCAGGCGGCCACCCGCCGCTGCCCGGCCGGTGTCAGCGCGTAGACCTTGCGCTCGGGCCGTTCGGGAAGCCCAGCCGCCCGCTCGCAGACGACGAGTCCCGCCTTCTCCAGCCTGGTCAGGGTCACGTAGATCTGACCGGAGTTCATCGACTCGCCCAGCGGGCCGAGACACTGCCGCAGCCGGGCACGCAGGTGGTACCCGTGTGATGGTTCCTTGGCGAGCATCGCCAGCACCGCGTCCTGCACTCCACCCCCTGACGGTTGGCAAATAGATAGCGGTTACCTATAGAAGATGTCAAAAGCCCCTGCACGGGCGGGGTGTGCGGGCACCGTCAGGGGTTCGCGTAGCGGGCGGCCATGGTGTGGAACGGCGAGTTCGGCGGCGAGTGAGAGCCGTTCCGGCGTGCCGCCGGTGACGCGCACGACGGTGCGGCGCAGCTCGTCGGTGACGACCCGGGCGAGGTCGTCGTCGAGTGCGCGCAGGACCAGGGACTCCTTGGTCGGGAAGTAGTCGAACAGCGTCGCCTTGACGACCCCGGCCGCCTCGGCGGCCTCGTTGACGGTTACCTCGTCGAACCCCCGCTCGGCGAACAGCCGCATCGCCGCGTCCGCGATGTGGGCCCTGCGCCGGGCTCGTTTCTCCTCTGCGATCACAGCGGACAGGGCACATGGACCGCGTCCATAGATGAACCCGATCCAAAACTATCCGTCGAGCGAGGACTCGGCCCCGTGGGCCTGCCCGCGCTGGGCGCGGATCTCCGCGGCCCCGGAACCACGACCAACCGTCTGGCGGCCTCTTACCGGATCCCCGTGTCCTCAGGGGCGACGGTCGAGGTGGACGGTGGCGACCGGGGCGAGCACGGCGTCCATCCGGGCGACGAGGCCGGAGTCCAGGGTGACGCCGGACGCCGCCGCGTTCTCGATGAGCTGGTCGGGACGGGATGCGCCGACGATCGCGGCGGCGACGTCGCGGTTGCGCAGCACCCACGCCACCGCCAGCTGCGCCATGGTGAGCCCGGCCTCGCGCGCGAGCGGGCGAAGCAACCGCACCCGCTCCAGGACGTCGTCGCGCAGGTAGCCCTGGATGTTCAGGGCGCCGCCACCGGTGTGGTCGGACGCCCGGCTTCCGTGGGGAGCCACGCCACCGGGTGCGTACTTGCCGGTCAGCACGCCCTGGGCGATCGGCGACCAGACCACCTGCCCCATACCGAGCTCGCGGCAGACCGGCAGGACCTCGGCCTCGACGACCCGCCACAGCGCCGAGTACTCGGGCTGGTTGGCCACCAGCGGCACACCGAGTTCGCGGGCGTGGACATGCGCGGCCCGGATCTGATCGGCCGTCCATTCGGATACGCCTATATATAGTGCTTTGCCGGACCGAACCACATCGGCGAACGCCTTCATGGTCTCCCGCAATGGAGTGTGGTGGTCGAAACGGTGCGCCTGGTAGAGGTCGATGTGATCCGTTCGCAGACGGCGCAGCGACCGTTCGACCGACGTGATGATGTGTTTACGGCTCAGGCCTCTGTCGTTGGCGCCGCGCCCGGTCGGGAAGTAGACCTTGGTGAATATTTCGAGTCCTTCACGACGTTCACCGGCCAAGGCCCGTCCCAGCACCGTTTCCGCACGTCCGCCGGCATACGCGTCGGCGGTGTCGAAGGTGGTGACGCCGACGTCCAGCGCGGCGCGCACGCAGGCGATCGCCGTTTCCTCATCGACCTGTGAGCCATGGGTGAGGAAGTTGCCGTAGGCGATTTCACTGACCACGAGGCCGCTGCGCCCAAGCCGCCGGAATTTCACGCCGACGACCGCCCGCTGAGGTTAACCATTTATGAATCATCTTTCGTTGAAAGATATTCGGCAACTGGTAAACTGTCGACCCATGTCTGCCGCAGCGAAATCGGGGTCCCGCGCCACTTCCGCCATCCTCAGTGACGCCTCTGAAATTCTGCTGGCGTTGTCCAACGACCGGCGGTTGGCCATCGTCAACACGGTCGTGACGATGAACAAGGAGTCCGGTGCGGTGCGGCTGGCGGAGCTGGCCCGCGCTCTGGAGCTGGACGTCAGGAGCCTGTCCCGCGACGTGATGCGGCTGGTCGAGGCCGGCGTGCTGCGTCGCGAGGGTGACGCGCTGATCGCCGACATCGCCTCGCTGGGGCGGGTCGGCGACTCGGTGGTGGAGATGACCGCGCTGTGCCAGGCGATCCCACCGGAGTCGCCGCTGCGCCGCTACCTCGCCCACGGCCGCATCGTCGACCTGCCGAAGCGCTCCGAAGACCTCGATGTGATCGCCAGGGTCCTCGCCGGCCTCCTGCCCGAGGACCAGACCCTGACCGAGGGCGAGGTCAACGCGATCCTCTCCCACGCGGGCGACGACGTCGCACGGCTGCGGCGGCTGCTGGCGGATCTCGGCCTCGTCGAGCGGTCCGGATCGGCGGAGTACCGGCGCCCCACCGCGGCGCCGGCCAGGGCGTTGTGACCGGGCGCACCGCCTCCGTCCCGGTCTTCGACTTCGATCGGCTACCACCGGGCTGGGGGCACGACCCGTGCGTCCTGCGTGGCCTCGACGGCATCGACGCGGTCGACACCTACGGCATCCTGCGCGGCATCGGCACCGCCGTGCGCGCCGGGACCCACCGCCGGCCCGACGACGTCAAGGTCTTCACCGTGCCGCGGGTGGCGGCGGAGCTCGGCGACTGCCTCCCCGGTCCCGGCGAGTCCGAGTTCGGCCCCTACGCGCGACGGGTGTCACAGTCGTTGAACGTCGGCTGGAGCGTGGTGGCCAACTCGGCACAGTCGCACTCCGCCGGCCTGTACCGGTTCGCTCGTGACGTGTTCGTCCGGCTGCGCGGCACCGAGCGCGGACTTCCCGCGGGCGTCTCGGACTGTTTCATCGTCGCCGGCTCGTACGCGTCGGGGCCGACCCGCATCCACAAGGACACCGCCGACGTCTTCCTGTACGTGGCCGAAGGCGTCAAGACGATGTTGCTGTGGCCGTTCGAGACGCTCGTCGGCCACGCGCCGGACGGTTGCGACCCGGAGCACGAGTACGTCGCGCTCGGCATCGGGCCCGAAGCCGTCGGCACGCCGCCGCTGCGGCTGACCGGCGTACCGGGCGACGTGCTCTACTGGCCGGCGTCCTACTGGCACTGCGGCGAGTCCGACGGACGGCCGTCGCTGAGCCTGCATCTCGCGACGCACAACTTCCGCGACATGGGGCCGGTGTGGGCCGGCGCCTTCGCCCGCGCCGGGCTCGGCGCGCCGACACCGCGATGGAGCACCGCGGAACACGAACTGGCCGCGGAAGCACTGACGTTCGGGCACACCGCCGCCGCGGCCGCCACCTCCGCCGTGCACCAGTGGGGCCTGACGCGGCACAGCACGGCCAACTTCGAGATCCTCCCCGAACTCCCTCAGCGCACACCGCCCGACTGGCGGCGCGCGACGGGCGTGCGCGCGGCGCAGCGTACACCCGTCTCCTGGGCGACCGACGCCGCGGACCAGAGAACGGTGATCGTGGCGGTCAACGGCCGCTCGTTCCGCATCCCGCCGCGACAGCCGTTGGTTTCCCTGCTCACCGCGCTGGGCGACCTGGCTGTGGGCGCGGTCCTGAGCCTCGACGCGTGGCGGGGGAAGGACGGGCTGCCGGCCGACGTGGTCGCGGTGCTCGACGTCGCCTACGCCGCCGGGGCGGTGGACGCCTGCTGAACGTCCGGCCGCACCGGCACGACCAGGGTGGTGGCGAGCGGCTCGGCGTACACGCCGGGCACCGCCGCGTCCACCTCGGTGAAGGTCACATCCCGCAGCGCCGCCGACAGGGCCGTCCACAGATCCACCGGCAGGCCGGAACGTTGCGCCTCTCCGTGCGCGAGCAGCAGGGAGTTCGTCGACGCGAGACGGCGCAGCACCTGGGTCCGTACGATGCGCCTGGCGTCCTCGACCGGGCGTGCCGAGGGACGCGCCGCGTCCGCGTGCGCCGCGTGAATCAGTGACACCACGCGGTCGGCCGTCGCCGCGTCCGGTGCGGCGAGCATGACGAACTCGCCGCGGGCGAGGTCCGTCACGCAGTCCCACAGGTAGCTCACCGCTGCACGGGACCGTATGACGTCGTCGAGCTCCGAGCGGTACGGCCCGAACGCCGCCTGGTTGGCGATGAGGGTCGCGGCGAGCTCCCGTACCGTGCGGACCGGCGGAATCGCACGCCGGACCTGCAGATAGGCCAGATCCGCGCGTGGTGAACCGATCTCAAGCCACGCCGGTGGCCTGCGGGGCCGGTGCAGGCCTAGCGCCGGGTCCTCGCCCGACGCCAGGGTGCCCGGCCCGAGCGCCGCGGTGACGGCCACGCCGACCGGCACAGCCTCCGCGGGCTCCTCAAGCAGCCGCCGGGCGGCGCGCACGACGTCGGCGACGAGCCGCCCGGCGTGGATCCGGTCGGGGTTTCCCGGCCGGGCGAAGAGCGTGGCCAGGGTGGCGAGGCGGTGCGACGTTTCGACGGACGCTGCGGCGGCCCTCTCCAGCGCACGCCCTGCCCGCTCGTCGAACACCGGGGCCGCCCGCACGACGTCGTGCAGGCGCGCCGCCTGTTCCCAAACACATGCCGGGTCGAGCTCCGGCATCGTCACGTCCACGCCGATGACACGGCCGTGGTCGACGAGCGGGGCGGCCTCACCGAGGCGGGCGCCGAAGGCCCAGACCCGTGGGAGGGTCAGCGCGTCGTGGACGAGCTGGACCACGGGCTCGTCCGGTGGGGGGCCGTCTGCGCGCAGGTGCAGGCGTGGCTGCGGGTCGCCGGTGTGCACGTACCGCACGCTGCGGTCGCCGTCGCGGCGCTCCCAGGCCGTCACCGCCGCGACCCGGCGCACGCGCGGAAGTCCGCGTGCGGGCTTTCGGCGAGCAACTCGGCGAAGTCCCGCATCGTGTCCGTGGACGCCTCGCGGACCGCGTGCCGTACCGCGTCGTGACCGGTCGCCGGGCCGATCAGGTCGATCGCGTCGATGGCGGCCTGGTCGGCGGCCTCGATCCGGATCGCGTCGGTGGTGGCGCGCACCGCGTCGAACTGTGCCAGGTCGCCGCGCAGCAACGGGAGCAGGTGATCGTGGACGAGATCCGGAGCGGGTCCGTCCGCCAGACCGGCGGCGACCGCGAACAGGTGGCCGCCGCGCACCGCCGCCGCGCCGAACGGGGAGACGACCCGTCCCGACACCCACCGCAGCCCGGCCGGTGGCGGGCATCGCTCGATCAGGCCGATGGCGAGCCAGGCCGCCGCCGCGACGTCCACGGTGGGCGGAAGAAGCCAGGCGGTGGCGCTCGCCTCGACGTCGTCGGTGGCGACGGTCCAGCCGCCGGCCAGTGCCGGCGCCGGCGCCGGCGCCGTTCCGTCCTGGTCAGGCGGTACGGCGAAGGCGGCCAGCAGGTCCTCGGGCGACGGCAGGGGCGACGCCTGCGGTCCCGCGACGCACACGGCGAGGCGGCGCCCGGTCAGGAAGGAGGTGATGTCGTCGAACCGCAGGCCGTCGGTGTCGACGGCGACAGGATCGAAGCCGGGGTCGCCGCGCAAGGCCCGGGCGATGTCGCGGCGCGGAAACCCGAAGACCCGCCGTTCCCGTCCGGTGCGCCGCTCCAGCGCGATGAGCCTCAGCGAGGCCGCGACGCGCGGCGCCATCGCGTCGGGCAGGGCGGCGCGGCAGCGCAACAGCCGTTGCGCCAGGGCGGAGACGACCGCCGGAACCTCCTCCGGCGGGCACACGTGGTGCAGCACGACGGCGTGCTCGCGGGTCTCCCCCCACTCGACGGTCGGCGCGTCGAGCTCGTGCGCGAACCACACGTGTTCGAAGAGGTGGGCGAGGCCCGCGCCGGACACCGGGTCGTCGAGGTAACCGCGGGCCACCACCACGCAGATCGCGCTGTACGGGCTGTCGGGGACCACGCGCACCGCGGCGCCGACGTCGCCGCGGCGCGAGGAGGAGATCAATTGAGATCTCCCGGGAGCGCGGCGGCGCCGTCCTGCGGCACGGTCGCGCGCCGGGCGGCCATGAGCACAAGGCCGACGGCGGCCGCCGCGACCGTGACCGCGCCGGAGACGATGAACGTAGCGCGAGGGTTGCCCGCGGCGAAGACGCCGCCGAGCACGAAACCGACCAGGAAGAACGAGTTGACGATCGAACCCGCTGCGGCGTGCGCGCGGCCCAGCAGCTCGTTCGGGGTGCGGATCTGCACCGCCGTACGCATGCCCATGTTCTGGTAGGCGTTGGCCGCGCCCGCCGCGAGCGCCGCGACGACCGCGAGCACGACGGCGTTGACGAGTCCGTACGCGAGGATCGCCACGCCCATGGCGGCGGCGCCGACCAGCACGACACGTTCGGGAGTCCGGAACTCGCGACGGGACCCGAGGGCCGCGCCGACCAGGGCGCCGACGCCCCACGCCGCGGTCAGCACACCCAGGGCCGTGGCGCCCGAGTGCAGGGGGCCCTTGACGAGGAACACCAGCGCCACGTTGACCATCGAGCTGGCCGAAACGGTGATGACCACGATGGGCAGGATGGTGCGCAGGTCGCTCTGGCGGGCCAGGAACCTGATGCCGTCGGTCGCGCCCGTCCACCACACCCGGCCGTCGTCGTCGACCGGGCGGCGCACCTTGATGAGCACGATCGCGGCCGCGGCGAGGGCGAAGGACACGGCGTCGACCAGCAGCGCCGGACGGAGTCCGATGCTCGCCACCAGCACACCACCGACGACCGGACCGGCGAGCGTGGACGCCGAGCGGCTGACCTCCAGCAGCCCGTTCGCCCGGGTCGGGAAGGCCTCGCCGGCCAGCAGCGGGATCAGCACGATCGCCGCCGGGGTGGAAACGGCCGCGCACAGGCCGACCAGCGTCGAGCCGCCGAGCAGGACGGCCGTGTTCGGCCAGGCGCTCATGGCCAGCACGACGACGGCCTGAATCCCGGACACCAGGGCGAGCATCCGCCCGGCGTCACGCCGGTCGAGCAGCTGGCCGGCCAGCGGCGCGAGCAGTACGGCGGGCACCAGTTGCAGCACCAGCAGCGCGGCGACGAGGAAGGACCGCCCGGTCTCGGCGAGGTGGAACATGACCGCGATGGCGGCGATCTCGTCGCCGACGGCCGAGACGAACACCGCGACGAGGAAGACAGCGGCGGCCCCTCGGCGGACCTGAGTGACATCGGTGGACATGGTGGTGTGGTTCATCCCTTGCGGCCGGTGAGAATGTAGTCGGCGTCGGTGCCGTGGGCGTGCAGCGTGTCGAGCCCCGCGTCCGCGAACATCTCGGCGAGCGCGGCGATCGGGCGCAACCGCCGCAGCTGTGTCCCGTGTTGTGTCCGCCGTACGGTTCCGTCGGGGCCGACGATCCGGATGACCCGTTCGATCCGCAGGCACCGGCCGTCGGCGTCGGGCGTCCGTCGCTCCTCGACCTGCGCGAGTGCGGCCTCGGCGACCGGCACGTCGGGGCGCCGGATCCAGCCGGTGCCGTCGCGCAGCGCGTCCTCACCGGCCGAACCGGCGAGCGCGAGGACGCCGCCGGGCTTGAGCGCGGCGGCGTAGCTGCGCACCGCGGTCATGGCGAGGGCGTCGTCCACGATGAAGCTGAACGCGTTGAGCGGGCAGAAGATCACCGCGTACCCGCGCAGCGACGCGTCGAGCGGCGCGAAGCTGCCGCGATGCACCACCGGACGCAGCCCGAGGCGGCCCGCCTCGGTGACGCACACGTCGGTCATCTCGTCGGAGATCTCCAGCCCCTCGACGTCGTGCCCGGCGGCGAGCAGGCGCAGCATCAGGCGTCCGGTGCCGCTGCCCAGCTCCAGGGCCGGGCCGTCGGCGCCGGCGACCAGTTGGGTGAACACGTCGTCCTCGACAAAGCGTTGGTCGGCGATGGCGTTGGCGTACACGGTCCCGAGGAGGCCATCGTAGAAGCTCGTCGTCGTCATGGCTCAGATCCGGAACGCGTTGTCGGGCAGCCGTGCCGCCGCCGCGTCGGGTGTCCACCGCGCGTACCGCCGGTGCACCGCGTCGAGATGCCCCCGGTACAGGTCGATCATCTGCCGCAGGATGACGAACAGATGCTCAACGACGGCCGGTGTGAGGTGACGCTCCTCCGACAGCAGCAACGCGGGCAGCCCGGCGTGGTCGCCCTCGACGTCGTCGTCCTCGTGCGCGCGGAACACCTTGATCAGGCGGTCCGGCACGCCGTGGTCACGGGCGAGCAGGTCCAGCACGTCGTCGCCCGACCGCGTCCCGCCGGACCGCGGCGCCGGAACCTCGGGCAGGACGAGCGCGGCCGCGAACTGCGCCACGCCCTGCCAGGCGAAGGCGCCGTAGGCGTGGCTGTAGGCCATCGTCTCGACGGCCTCCGGAGCCCGGCGCAGGACGTCGACGTCGAGACCGGCGAAGGCGAAGCCGCTCAGCAGCAGCTCGCCGTGGCCGGACTCCGAGTCGCGGAAATCCTCCAGCGCCGCGCGCTGGGCGCCGGTCATGTCGTGCCGGAACACCGGCTCGCTGGACCAGCGGGCGCTCCGCACGACGAAGTAGGTCTCCACGAGGAATCCGAGCGCGAGCCCCGGGTTCGGGCCCTCGGCCAGGGCGCGCAGCAGGGGCGCGTCGCGGACCGCGGCCGGGAACCGGCGGCGGAACACGTCGAGCAGCCTGCACGCCACGTACGTCCCGGGCACGTGCTCCTGCCGGGCGGCGTCGGGGTCGACCAGCAGGCCGGTGCTGAACAGCCGCTGAACGGCCGCGCGCGCCTCACGTTCGCCGCATCCGAGCCAGCCGCCCACCTCGGACAGCAGCTGCTGCGGCGGCACGCCGTGCGCCAGCCGCGTGAGGTCCGGGGTTTCGGCGGTGCGCGCCGGGAACTCGGCGCGGTACGTGCCGTCCTCGATGCGCACCACGCCGTCGTCGACGGTCAGGGACGCGCGGTCGCTGAACCGCGGGCGTACCGCGAAATCAATGACGTCTGGCATCGTTCCTACCTTTCAGCGGGTTTCACGAAGACACGGCCCTGGGTGTCGATGCGGTGCAGCAGCACCCGATGGTCCAGCCCGGCGAGGTACTCATCGGTGGCTCGCGTGGCGCCGCTCAACTTGCCGTAGTCGTCGACGATGACCACCCCGTGGGGTACCACTCTCGGGTACAGCTCACGCAGCTCGTGCAGGGTCGACTCGTACTGGTCCGTGTCCAGGCGCAGCAGCGCGATGCGGTCCGGCGCGTGCCCGGGGACGGTGTCCTGGACGAACCCGGTCACACAGTGCACACGCTCGCCCGGGTACCCCGCCGTGGTGATCCGTTTGTGGATCTCGGCGGCGGAGGTGCCAGATGACATGTGCTCCGGCGTCGCGGCCTCGGCGCCGGTCGTCTGATCCCCCGCCCCGACCATGCCGTCGTGCCCACCGGCCGGTTCCCAGGCCCAGTCGAAGGTGTCGAACAGGTACAGGTCGCGGTCCTCGACGTGGTGGTTGAGCAGGGCCAGCGCGGCCAGCAGCATGCTGCCGCCCCGCCAGACGCCGCACTCCACCACGGCGCCCGGGATGGCGTTGCCGGCGATGTGTCCCACCGCCGACCACAGGGCGTACTGCGCGGCGGCCGAGGTGAGGGTGAGGTCCTCACACTGCCGGGCGGCCTGGAGGAAGTCGTGGTCGTGGTCGAGGTCGGGAGCGGCGGACACGACCTTCGCGATTTCGGCGTGTACGTCACGCAGGGCGACGCCCGGTTCGTCGGCCACGACACGGGCCCCGCGCAGATGCCCGAGCAGGGCGGCGGCCGAGTGCCGGTCGAGCCCGGTCAGAGGGGCGAGCGCCTCGGGCAGGTCCTGCGCCGCCGTGCCGCGCGCGATCTCCGCCAGCACGACGAGGACACCCGGATCGACCTGCCAGAGGGTGAACGGCCGGTCGACGTGGCCGAGGACGAGCCGGCCGTCCTTGACGGCCACGAACGCCCCGTCTGTCAGCTTCATGACGTCGTCCTTTCCTGGTCCAGTGCGCCGCGCCGGACCAGTTCCCGCATGAGCGTCGCGGCTTCGGCGAGGCCCGGCGGGCCACCGGAGGCGCGCATCGTCTCGCTCCATCCGGCGAGGGTCCGCGTCGTACCCGGCTCCAGCGTGGCCAGGAATCCGTCGAGCCATCCGCCGCCGCGCACACGCATGACGTGCCCGTTGGCCGCCAGATAGGTCGTGTCGTCGACGACCAGTGTCGCCACGGCCGACACGTCCGGGACCGTGAGCAGGTCGGTGGCCGCGAGGCCGGGGCACGGCCGCGGCGGCGGCACCACCTCGAAGTTCGACGCGGTCCTGCGCCGCAACCGGCTGAGGCGCGTCTGCAGGTCCAGGCCGGTGCCTTCGAGGACGCGGGTCAGGGCCTTGCGCACGGCCGCCTCGACGGCGTCGGCCCGGTCGGTGCCCTCCTCCCCCGGTGTGCCGCCCAGGAACCGGGCGACGCCCAGGTCGGCCTCGGCCTGCTTGCGCAGCCGCCGCAGCACCGTGGCGAGCCGGTCGTCCCACTGGTAGTACGCCATGTGCAGGGACACCGTCGCCTCCCCGTCGGAGGTCGCGCAGTGCCAGCGGTCCGACGGCCAGTACATGACGGTGCCCGCGCCGCCCTCGACCACGGTGGCCGTGTCGCGATGGTCCTCGACGCGCACCGACGCGGGCAGGTTCACCTGACGCTGGGTCGCCTCGGCACCCGCGACGTGGCCGAACACCTCGAAGGGCCATGTGTAGTAGCGCTTGGTGCCGCTGATGACGTGGGTGAAGACGCCTGCGGTGTCCTTGTGGATCAGTGTCGGCGCGGTGCCGTACGCGGAGGCGATGAGGTGGCAGTCGACCCCACCGGCCGCCTCCGAACCGGTCGCGGCGATGACGGCGTCGGCCTGGCGGCGCAGGACGCGCCAGAAGTCCCAGTCGAACTGCTGGAGCGAGTTGACGGTCAACGCGAAGGACCGCACCTGACCGCGGAGACGGTCGGCGTATCCGGCGAAGCCGCTGTCCAGCCCGCGGCCGGGCAGGTACGGGTCGAGCTGGGTGGGGTTGACGATGTTGTCGTCGGTGAAGAGCCGTACGTCCTGCGGGTCGGGCAGCGTCGTACGGGTGGCGGCGGCGGTGCACGCGAGCGTGAACAGCCGCTCCTCGGTGAAGGCGCCGGTGTCCCAGGGCGGGTCGATCACGCCGGGCCCGCTCTCCCACAACGTGGTGATGTCCGGTCGCCCGCTCATCGCAGCGACCGCCGGGCGTGCTCGACGTAGGGGGCGACGCGGGGGTCCCGGGCGCTGAGCGACTCGCCGTGGTCGCGGACGAACCGGTCGGGATCGGTGACGCCCTCGTCCTTGAGGAAGGCGGCCAGTTCTCCGCCCTCTGCGCCCGCCCACAGCAGGCCGGCCAGCAGCTGCGCGTCGACACCGGGGGCGAACAAACGGGAGAAGATCTTCCGGCGGCGGAACTCGGGCACCGTCGGGGCGAGCCTGGCGAGGTCGTCGTCGGCGCGGGCCGCGGCGGCCCGTTCCAGCAACGCCGACACCTCGTCGGGCGGGTTGTCGCTCAGCTCGTCGAGCACGTGGATGAGATGGATCGGGTCCACCACGGTCATCGCCTGTTCCAGCGTTCGCAGGTACAGCCGCCGGTTCGCGCGGCGCAGCATGCCGAGCCCGTCGATCCATCGCTGGACGTTGGACGTGCGGTGGAAGGCGGCGGGCAGGTATCCGATGCCGGGACCGACGAACTCGTGCGGCCGATGCGCGGGACCGCCCGCCTCGGGTTGGGCGGGCGCGCGTCGCACCGCCACCGTCACCGACGGCTTCTCGATCCAGTAGAGCTCGTGGACGAGGGTCGGCAGGATCGGCGAGACCGACGCGGCGCGCATCATGGTGCGGCTGGTCGCCGACAGTGTCGCGGACGTGACACCGTCACCGAGCGCGTCGAGTGCGGAGAAGTCGTACTCAAGGTGGACACGGCGGCCGCTGAGCGCCAGGAACGCGCCGGACGACACGTGCTTGTGCAGGGTGGAGGAGTTCTGCAGCCAGTACAGGACGTCGACCCGGATCGTCTCGGTCCTGACCACGGTGATGCAGGCGTTGCCGAAGTAGTTCTCCCATGACTGGTCCGGCCAGCCTCGCGGGTCCGCCAGCAGTTCCGCGAGGAGCAGGCCCGGGTCCACCCGGGCGAGTGCCGTCGAGCCCGCGAGGGCGGCGGCCAGCGCGTGCGCAGAACGGTCGTCGTCGGCCGTTTCCGTCTGTTCCTCGACGGCGGTCAGAGCGTCCTGAAGTTCACGGAACGCGTCGATGGTGCTCACTTCGGCTCCTTGTCGTCGTCGGCCGGTCAGGTCGGTATGCCGTGCCGCCACGGCGCGTCGGTGGGTAACCGGGCCCCGCCGCGGCTGGCCGAGGCGTACGGCACGGTCGCCGCCCCCGGTACCAGCACCCGCACCACGGTCCAGTCGGGGCCGCGCAGCGGCAGCCGGACGACGATCGGTCCGCGGTCCGCGGCGGCGAGCCCACGCACCAGGTGCTCCAGCTGTCCGGGCGCGTCGTGGTACGGCATCTCGGGTACGGCGTGCGGGCGCTGGGAGTCCAGGTACCGGCGGCACTCGTCGATGACGGACGGCCGCCGCCACCGCGCGTGCACGGTGCTCGTCGCGGCGCCCGCGCGATGCGCGCGCACGCCCTCGTGGTACACCTGGCAGAGCTCCAGCATCGCCGAGTCGACGGCCTCGTCGAACGTCAGGCCGGATCCGCTGGAGCGCACGAGCAGCCCGGCGTGCGGATCGTGGTGGAAGGCGTGCACGTCGGGCATGAGGTATTCCCGGTTCGGCCAGTGCAGGACCCAGAGGTCGCCGCGGAAGGCGCCGGTCAGGCGGAGGCGGCGCAGGGAGGCCGCGGTGTCCAGCCGGTACGCGGGCCGCAGCCCGGTGAAGTGGTGGTAGAGGCTGTCGCGCTCAAGCACCTCGCGCAGACCGCGCAGGGTCGCGTCCGCGACGTCCGGTGCCGCCGCGAGACCGGTCGTGCCGCCGTAGGTGGGCCGGTCGGCACCGACGTAGGGGAACGTGACCAGGGCCTTGGGCACCGCGACGGTGGTGTGGTCGGTCAGATCCGTGCCGTCGACGTAGTCGGCCGTGGGCGCCGGGCCGCGGTCCCAGACGTCGCCGTACGGATGGAACTGCGCCAGGTCGACCCTGCGTGACGTCTTGGCCGCCGGTGGCAGGCTCCAGTTGGCCTCGTAGGCCGTGTAGCGTTCGACGGCCTCCCCTACCGCGCCGGTCACCGCGGCCTGTGGATCGGTTCCCTTGCCGCTGTTTCCCTCCAGGTGGTCCTGACCGGAGGCGGGGGTCCGGCAGGTGGCGATGCGGCTGCCCGCGACCGCTCCTGGCCCGGTCTTCAGCCCGCGCACCATCCCGAACGTCCACGCCTGTGTGTCCGGCACGTCGCGGAACGCGGTACGGCGCAGGGCGGCGGGGGTGGCGAAGGAGACCCGCCTCCCGGAGTCGGCGAGGACGGCGTCGTCCGCGGTGTGGCGGGTCGCGGCCAGCACGGCGCGGACCAGGCCGTCCGGGTCGGCGCGCAACCGCCACAGCGTCGTGGAGGGCCGGTCGTGCAGGCCGAGTTCGGCGAGCCGGTGCTCGAAGGCCCAGCGCCGGTCCGGCCCCGGCCCGGACAGCGGCCCGGACAGCGGCTCGGGGCCGGTCACGTACAGGCCCTCGAAGGACTCGCCCACGCGCAGGAGCCGGCCCGCGCGCAGCGTGCGGGCCAGTGCGTCGTGGTCGGCCTGGCGATGCGTGACGATCAGGACGAGCGTCTCGGGGAGCGACGGACGCCCGACCACCCACCGGGCCTGACCGGCGGCGGTCAGACGGCGGGCCAGCGCGGCGCACGCGCGGGCCGGCACGCCGGCGCCGCGCACGAGCACTCCCGTCACCGGTGCGCCGGGCCCGGAAACGTCCGGGCCGAAATCTCCCGTTTCCAAATCGCCGGAAAGCGCGAGAGGTTCGATGAAACCCGCTTCCACCGCATTGTCCGCACCCATGGACTGCGCAATTGTGGACGCGTCGATCATATCGGTCGCAAGGCGGACCAATGAAAGCTTCGGCCCCAGGAGGAATGCACTCGCCCCCTGGGCGGCGGTGACCACCCAGGGGGCGAGACCATAGGCGAAATCGCTGCTTTCGGACGCCACAGAATGTGATCCAGAGGCAGCCGGATACGAATTCGCCATGCGCGACGTCAGTAGGACTTCGGCTGCAGAATGATCGGGTTGCTGTCGAGTTCCATCATTTCGACAGTGAACTGGACATGCTCCTCGCCTGCGGCGGGGAGCTCAGACTCGGAAGCCAGGTTCTCAGCCATGCGTACCTCTTTCGAGGGTCGACGACGATTCTGACAAAAATTAACAGGCGCAGACAACATAATCAATGGTGCGGGTGGCGGGAATGGACGGCCGCTGTTATGGTCGGATTTCGGCGGCGGCAAATCAAGCGCCCGGACGTTGACATGTCTCCTGAGGGGTCGTTGCATGGTCACTCACGCCGGCGTGCCGGATCTCTGGGCATTGGACCGGATCGAAGAGGTCGCGTCGCCCTATCACGACTGGGTGCCGCAGGATGAGCCGGTCCTGTCCGAGAACGTCGTGCTGAGGGCCGAAACCGACGGCGTCGAGATCGTCCGCGCCGGGGCCGTCGCCGGCCGGATCCGGGGCGTGTCGTGGTCGGCCGCGTTCGCCGAGCACCTCGCCGCGCGGCCGCCGCTCACCGCGGGCGACCTGGCACGGAGACTGTCCATCCCCTTCCCCCAGTTGGCCGACGCGCTCATGACACTGGAACGGTTCGGCGTCGTACGCACCGCGCTGGCCGAACGCTGCTCCCGGGGAGGTGCCTGATGGATGTCGATCCGTTCGCGCCGCGGGTCTTCGACGACGTGCTGCCCCCGGCACTGCTCGAAGCGCTCAGCACCGCGGCCGCCGCGTTGCCCAACCGCACGCTGTCCTTCTGGACCGGCCTCGACGCGCCCGGGCCGCCGCTCATCGCGGCCGTCCTGCGCCACCTGAAGGCACTGGTCGGGCTCCCGCAGCTCGACCGGCCCGGCGCCGGGGTCGAGTGGTGGGTCCGCCGAGCCCCCGCCTACCACTTCCAGCCCTGGCACGTGGACAAGGACGAGGCGCTGTTCATGCGCGACGGCGTCGTCCGGCCGCCGACGGCAGCCAGCGTCTTCTACCTCGGCGACGCGGGCGGTGCGACCATCTTCTCCTCCCAGGTCTGCGACCAGGAGGGCACGGCCCTCGTCCCGCGCCGCCTCGAACGCGCGTGGACCATCGCGCCACGCCGCAACCGGTTCGTGGTCGCCCGGGGCGACGCCGTCCACGCGGTGCTGCCCAGCCGCGACCACGCGCAGCGGGTCCGCACCAGCGTGCCGATCAACTGGTGGTCAGCTCCGATGGTCGGCAACGAGCGGCTGGCGACCGAGGCCTCCGACCACGAGGCCCTGGCACGGCTGACCGACGCGCCGGTGCCGGCTGAGCCGTCGAAACCGGTGCGGGTGCCGCTGCGCACGTGGTACGCCGCGGATCTTCCCCGCCCGGTCGAGCAGCGCTGGCCCGCGTGGAAGGCCGAGTCCCAGGCCTGAACGGCCCGCCGTCGCTCAGAGGCCGTCGCCGGCGAAGGCGGAGGTTCCGTGGAACGAATCCCGTTCCACGAGGTCATGGACGCCCGACGACGAGCTTGAGGGAGCCGAGGAACTCGGGCTGCTCACGCAGGTGGCCGAAGCGCTCGTCCCAGGCGCCGCTTTCGAGGTCGCGCCGCAGCCGATCGACGGTACGGGCCTGAACGGCGTCGTCGACGAAGCCCCACGCCGACTGCGAAGCCCGGACCTCGGCGTCGAGGAAGCGTTCGGGGCGGGCGTAGTAGGCCTCGGCGAAACCGTCGACGCAGTCGAACGGGATCGCGACCGGCAGCACCTCGGCACGGCTCCCGATGTGGGAGGCGATCAGGTCGATCGGCGGGTAACGCCGGTGCTCCACGGCGATGATCTCGGGGGCGTACTCGGCGAGCCAGTACAGGCCGAGAAGGTCGCGGTCGAAGGTCAGGACGACGACCGGGCCCCGGCTGACCCGGCGCAGCTCGCGCAGGCCCTGCCCGAGGTCGCTCCACTGGTGGACGGTGACGGTGGCCATGGCCGCGTCGAAGGCGCCGTCGTCGAAGGGCAGCCGCTCGGCCGCGGCGTTCACCGCGGGGGCCAGGTGGCGGGGCCGCTGGGCGCGCATCATGGCCGACGGCTCGACCGCCACGACGTGCCGGTCCGGCGGCTCGTAGGAGCCGGCGCCCGCGCCGACGTTGACGACGGTCCTGGCCTGCCCGAGCGCGGCGTGGACGTGGGCGGCGATACGGGGGTCAGTACGGCGCTGCCCGGCGTAGCCGTGGCCGTGACGCTCGTAGTCGAAGTCCCCGGCGGGAATGGTGGTCAAGAGACCTCCTGTGAGGAGCGGGTGACGACGGCCCGGACGGAGCACGGCCCCTGACACGCCCCGGGGGGTGGTTTCGCCACGTGAGGACCGGCGCCGGGCACCCTCTTCGAGGAGCATCGCATCCGCCGCCCCGCCGCCGCACGGCGGCCCCGGAGAAGTCCTCGTTCAATCAAATGGTTGACTATCGTGATCCACATGGCCTCGTCGAGGAAGCCCTCTCCGGACGGGCGCGCGCGGACGGCGGAGGAGACACGAGAACGCCTCCTCGCCGCGGCCGTCGCCGAGTTCGGCGCCAAGGGCTACGCCGGAGCCCGTACGGCGTGCATCGCCGCGCGGGCCGGGGTCAACCAGCAACTCATCTCCTACCACTTCGGCGGCAAGCAGGGGCTGCTCGACGAGCTCCGGTGCCGGAGGGAGGAGATCCAGGCGACGATCGTCCCGCCGGGGGCCTCGTTCGCCGGACGGATCCGCGCCTACCTCGACGCGACGTTCGACCGGCCCGACTGGGCCAGGTTCGTGGCCTGGCAGGCGCTGGGCGACTGCCCGTTCGCCGACGCCGAGGAGGAACGGCTGCGGGCGGAACAGCAGCGGGAGAAGACGGTCGCGACGGTGGCCGAGGCCAGAAGACGGCAGGAGAACGGTGAGGTCCGCACCGGGATCGACCCGGCGTTCGCGCTCCTGGCCGCCTACGCGATCACGCTCGCGCCCGTCACGATGCCGCAGCTCGTCGAGGACGTCCTCGGTGGCGACCCGCTGTCACCGCAGACCCGGCGGATCCTTCGCACCCAGCTCGTCAGTCTGCTCACCGATGAGCAGACCGAGGAAGACGAATAGGAGAACCCACACGATGGTCACCGTTGTCTTCGGCGCCAGGGGAAGTGTCGGCCGCCACGTCGCCGCGGGTCTGGCCGCGTTGGACGTGCCGGTCCGGCTGACGAGCAGAACCCCGGACGGCTCCCACGTGGCGGCGGATCTGGACGCGCCGCACACCCTGCCCGCCGCGCTGGAGGGCGCCTCGCAGGTCTTCCTCTACGCCAGGTCAGAGGGCGTCGACGGGTTCGTGACGGCCGCGCGTTCGGCCGGGGTGCGGCACGTGGTGCTGCTCTCCTCCGCCGCGGTCGTGCAACCCGGTTCCGCCCACAACCCGATAGCGCGCGAGCACCGGGCCGTGGAGTCGGCCCTTGAGGAGTCCGGGATCTCGTGGACCTTCGTCCGCCCGGGGATGTTCGCGACCAACACCCGCTGGTGGTGGACGGAGCCGATCAAGAAGGGCGAGGCCGTGCGGCTGCCGTACCCGGACTCGATGATCGCCCCGGTCGGTGAACGGGACATGGCGGCGGTCGCGGTACGGGCGCTGACCGAGCAGGGGCACGGGCGGCAGGCCTACACGCTGTACGGCCCGCAGGCGCTCACCCTGCGCGAACAGGTCGGGCACATCGGCGCGGCCATCGGCAGGGAGATCCCGGTCGAGGTGGTGACGCCCGAGGAGGCGCGGGCCGATCTGAGCGAGAAGATCCCCCGGATGGGGGTCGAGGCGATCATGCGTGCCTGGGAGGCGGGCACCAGGGCCGTCCCGGAGACCTCGATCATCGTCGAGAGACTCACCGGGAGGCCCGCCCAGACGTTCGCCGAGTGGGCCCGGGAGCACGCCGACGACTTCCGTCCTTGACGGGGCCGACGGGGCGGGGCGTCGGTCGCGGTGTGAACGTCCTCGGCGCCGACGGTCATGGACCGGTTCTGTGAGCCGTTGTTCACTGAGCGCACCGGCCTCACGAGAGGAACAACGATGCACTGGACGCGAATGGCGGCGATCGCCGCGTTGAGCGTGGCGGCAGCGATTCCGGCGACACCGGCGGGAGCCGTCATCGGCCCGCCCCCGGCCGGGGCCTCCGGCGCCCTGGCCTACCCCACCGCCAACGTGTGGGTCAGCCCCACAAGCTGGAGCGGTGACTGCTCACGCGGGCACACCTTCACCTTCACCGGCCAGATCTCGGTGCTGCTCACCCCGGAAACGGTCCGTTACCGCTGGATCCGCAGCGACAACGCCTCCGCTCCGATACAGGAGGTGTACTTCGGCCTCGGCCAGACGACCAGGTCGGTCAGCACGACCTGGCTGATCGGCGCGCCGGGGACCCACTCGGAGGCGATCGAGATCCTCTCCCCCACCCACTCCTATTCCAACTGGGCGTCCTTCAACCTGCGGTGCACGAACACGCCCGGGTGACACCCCGCTGAGAGAACGTCCCGGCTGGGATCGGCGGACTGCGGCCACTACGGTCGGAGCGCGAGGCCCCCGTACGTCCGATCCCGCCGGAGGTCGCCCATGGCTCGCACCGGACAGCAACGGCTGGCGCGGCGCCTGGGACCGGCCGACGCGGTGGTCGTCGGCCTGGGGTCAATGATCGGCGCCGGTGTCTTCGCCGCCTCGCCCCGGCGGCGCGGGCGGCCGGAGCAGGCGCACGCGGTGGCGGTCGCGGCCGTGGTGGTCCTGGCCGGTACGGCGGACCTGCGCGGCGCGATCGGCTTCTCCTCCTTCGGAGTGCCGGTCTACTACGCCATCGCCAACGTCAGCGCCTGGACCCTCGGCCCGGCACAGGGACGTCCGCCACGGCCGATTCCTCTTGTCGGCCTGGCCGGATGCCTCGTCCTCGCCTTCTCCCTGCCGCTCTCCTCGGTCGTCGCCGGTTGCGCGGTGCTGGCCGCGGGGGCCGTCGTGTACGGCCTGCGCAGAACGCTCGCTCCTCGTTCCCCGTGACTCACCGGGCGTCCTGGGGCGCGCGCCGCAGGAACGTCTCGATCCGGTCGAGCGCGCCCGCCCACGCCTCCCTGGCGAAGAAGTCACGGGTCTCCTCGGTCGGGAAGCCGGACTGGACGACGGTCATCAAGGTCTGGCCGTCCGCCTGCTCGGCGAAGGTGACCTCGACGTGCGTCGTCAGGGTCGCGCCGTCGGGCGAGCTGCCGGTCACCTCCGACACCAGCCGGTTCGGACGCTCGACCACCAGGAAGGTCTGCCGTTCGCGGAACAGGTTGTCCTCATCCGGCCCCCACGCGGCGGTCTGCACGCCGCCGACGCGCAGGTCCACCTCGATCTCGACGACGCCGGGGCGCTCGTCGAGGATGGAGAACCAGATCTTCTGCTTGTCCGCGTCGGTGTAGGCGTCGAAGACCTCCTCGGGGGTGGCGGGGAGCACCCGGGTGATCCGGAGCTGGGAGGCGTCGTTCATCGCTCGGTGCCTTTCCTCAGGGTGAAATAGATGTCCAGGCCGTCCATGCGGCGTTCCCAGAGCCGCTGGTAGCGGCCGATCCAGGCCGTCACGTCGGTGAGGCGCTCCGGCCCGAGGCGGCACTGCCGTACTCTGCCGACCTTCTCGGTGGCGACCAGGCCCGCCTCTTCGAGGACCTTGACGTGTTTGGCCAGCCCGGTGACCGTGATCCCCGCGCGTTCGGCCAGTTCGGAGACCGTGGCGGGTCCCTCGCCGAGCCGGACGAGGATGTCGCGGCGCGTCCCGTCGGAGAGCGCCGCGAACACCTGGTCGAGAACCTCTCGCTGAACCATGTGGTTCACCATACCATCAGTGAACCATATGGTTCAACGTCTGGCGCGGAACCACGCCTTGTACATCCGGGCCAGCGGTTCATCAGCCGCCGCCCCTCCGGGCACCGGCCCGTCCCGACGGTGCCGCGACCGCTTCAGCAGGCAGGTCGCCACGGCGTCGCCGCCGGTCATGAGGCCGCTCCTGTTTCCCGGTGCTCTGGCCGTACGGCTAGAGGTTCAGCAGGTGAGCGGTCAGGTCGTACAGGCGGCGGGCGGCGTCCGGGTCGAGGGAGGACAGCGCGGGATCGAGCGGGCGGCGGCGGTCGTAGGCCAGCAGCCCACCTCCGCCCGGCGGGTCGTCCATCAGCTCGATGATCGGCGCGATGGCCTTCTCGACCGGCTGGGCGGCGATCCTGGCCAGCAGTTTGACGGCCGCCTTGGCCGGCTGCCCGAGGCTGTCGGTGCCGCTGTCGGTGAAGCCCGGATGGTGCAGCAGATAGCGGACACGGCCGTCCGGGTGGTTGGCGGCGTAGGCGGCACCCAGGAGGTCCGTGGCCCGCCCGCCCTGCAGCAGGGCCCTGATTCCGCCGTAGCCACGCCGGAGCGACAGGTCGTCCCAGTGGACCCGTCCCTTGGTGATACCGACCCCGCAGACGTTCACGATCATCGGGTTCTCGCCGCGTTCGAGCAGGCCGGTCAGGCCGTAGGCGAGCAGGAAGCGGCTGACGTAGTAGAGGGCGAAGGTGGACTCGTAGCCGTCGGCGGTCTCGGTCCTCCGGGGGAAGTGACGGATCGCGGTGGACACCAGACCGTCCAGTGCGTCGTACCGCTCCCCGACCTCCTTGATCACCCGGGCGTTCTCCGCGACCGAGGTCAGGTCGGCCCGCAGGAAGGTCGCCCGTTCTCCCGCGCCCAGCCCGGCGGCCTCTTCGAGGAAACGCCGCCCCCTGGCCGGATCGCTGCCCACGGCCGTCACCCGGTCGCCCCGGCGCAGGAAGTGTAAGGCCAGTCCTCTCCCCATCCCGCTCGTTCCCCCCGCAACCACATATGTCCGCATATTTCCCCCTTTAAGTCATCGAACGCTGACTTGAGGGAACGTAGCACGGGCCCCACGTAGAATGTCAACGGTCGATGACACAGGGAGGGGCCCGCGTTGCGGAAGAGAGACAGGGAGGCCACCCGGGCACGTCTGCTGGAGGCCGCCAGACTGCGTTTCGCCCGCGACGGCTACGACGCCACCAGCGTCCGTGATATCGCCGGAGACTCCGACGTCGACGCCACCCTGATCTTCCGCTACTTCGGCTCGAAGAAGCGGCTCTTCGAGGAGGCCACCGCCGCCGACCTGGCCCCCGACCTGCTCGACGGGCCGAACGAGGAACTGGTCGCCCGCATGGTGCGCACGGTCGTCGACCAGGACTGGACGGAGTACGGCGGCGAGCACCCCCTCGTCGCCCTGCTGCGTTCCTCCGCCCACGAGGACACCCGGCGGCACCTCCGCGAGGAGGTCTGCCACACCTACGTCAACGCCCTGCGGGACCTGGCCGAGGGTGACGACGCCGAGTTGCGGGCCGAACTGCTCAGCGCCTGGCTGGTCGGCATCGGCATCCTGCGCTCGGTCGTGGCCACCCCCGCCCTGGCCAGGGCGCGGACCGCCGACCTGGCCCCGCACGTCGCGGCCGTCGCCACGGGCCTGCTGGGCCGTCCCATGTCCGGAGCCGTGGACCGGCCGGAGGCCTGACGCGGGCCCATCGCCGGTCCCGGCGCGGGACCTCCCCGCGCGGAACGGGGAGAGCGGGCCTGAAATCCCCGGCAGCGGTGAAGGCCTGCGCGACGGACGCCGCCGGCGTGACGTCCCCGTAGGGCACGCCGGGCACCCGAGCCGGCTCGCGTTCCAGAGGCTCCCCGTGCCCGGCGGCAGAGCGCGCGAGATCGGCGATCACGGCTCGCCGCGTCCGGTGAAACGGCACCGTCCAGCCCAAGGTGGCACGCGCAGGATGCCGTTGACATGACACCACCCAGAAACATAAGAAGTGTCCACTTTTATGACCGACACGCCGAAGAAGGCTGACATGTAGCCCACCTAGGGCTTCTAGCGTGTTTCGGGAAAGCTGCCGCATACAGGAGAAACGTCCCGTTGAAAGAGCGGGCCACCAAGGGCGTGGATTTCAAAACCCGAGCTTGATCAAGGTTCGCGAGAAAAACTCACATTTACCGAACGGTAATAACTTACAGAACATCATCCCACCTCGGTCACAATGTGTAACCGCGCCATCCGCGCCTATCGCTCGACTTGCATCACTCCTGCCATTAATGATTAGGTCTGCTGCATGAAGGGCGTGCCAACGTGTGCGGCGGACGGAATTCGGGACGGATTGCTTTTGCGCCGGCTACAGGACCTCACCAGGTCCTGAGAACCGGCGGAACCGCCGGACCGACCAGCGCCGGTCGAACGGCTAAAACAGGGGAAAGCGAAAGTTCTTCGGGTTCTCCCATGCCGTCGATCGGGGTTCTCCCTCCGCGTTGGACCGTTCTACCCCCCGGGACGGACCTGCGAAGACATGACTGACTCCGCGCGCCCTCGGGCACCGGAGTTCCTTTGCTGCTCGATGCACCACCGTAGAAAACGCATTTTCCGCGAGAATCCCACGCGTCCGAAGAAGAGTTCGAGCCGCCATTTTCGAATTCCTATCGAGATGTAAGAGTTCTCGACGCCGGATCATTTGGAGCATCATTCGTGACGAGTTCACTTTCCGATGTCCAGAGTTCCTTTCCCGAGCCGACGACCGGTGAGGACCTCTGGCACTCCGCATCGGGCCTCACCGCGGCCTTCGACCCGGGACGTTTCCACGAAGGCGCTCTGGACATCGTCGACCGCCTGACGGCCTATCTGGGCGACCGGTCGGTCCGGGGACTCGACCTCATCGACCCGCAGGTGCTGCTCAAGGCCGCACGGGGACTGATGACCCCCGAACGGCAGCGCGTCGCCGACTTCGACGCCGACCGGGTGAAGCAGATCGTCGACCTGTACACCGAGACCGGGATCCCGGTCCACTCCCCCGGCTACATGGGGCGGCAGTTCTCCGGCGTGGTGCCGCTGGCCGGTCTCATCGACCTGGTCGGCTCGGTGGTCAACCAGCCCTCCTCCTTCTACGAGGCCGGGCAGCTCCCCAACGTCGCCGAGCGGCTCATGGCCGAGGAGCTCAACCGGTTCATCGGCTGGGACCGCGACCGGTTCGCCATGGTGACGACGTCGGGGGGCTCCCTGGCCAACCTGACCGCGCTGCTGGCCGCCCGCAACCACGCCTTCCCGCAGATCTGGACGCGCGGCGCCGGTGGCGCGCCGGGCCTGCCGGCCATCGCGATCAGCGAGGAGGCCCACTACAGCGTGACCCGGGCGGCCGGGGTGCTGGGCATCGGTGAAGGACAGATCATCCGGCTGCCGGTCGACCAGGCGGGACGAATCCGCCCCGACCTGGCGGGGTCGGTGCTGGACGAGGCGAAACGACGCGGCCTGCGGCCGTTCTGCCTGGTGGCCTCGGCCGGAACCACGTCGCTCGGCGCCTTCGACCCGCTGGAGGACCTCGCCGCCCTGGCGCGCCGCCACGGGCTCTGGCTCCACGTGGACGGAGCGCACGGGGCGAGCCTGTTGCTGTCGGAGCAGCACCGGGACAAGCTGCGCGGCATCGAACTGGCCGACTCCCTGACCTGGGACGCCCACAAGATGCTGTTCATGCCGGCGCCGTGCACGCTGCTGTTCTACCGGGACCGTACGGCGGCGCGCGGAGCGTTCCAGCAGCGCGCCAGCTATGTCTTCGACGAGGAACCGGACATATACAGCGCCTACGACAGCGCGGACAAGAACTTCGAGTGCACCAAGCGCCCGATGATCATGCCGCTCTGGACGGTCTGGTCGGTCTACGGCCCGGCGCTGTTCGAGCAGAAGATCGACCGGCTGTGCGAGGTGACCCGGCAGGCGCACCGGATGATCGCCGCCGAGCCGGACTTCGCCGTGGCGCACGAGCCGGAGTCCAACATCCTGTGCTTCCGGTATCTGCCGGACGGGATGGAACCGGCGGCCGCGCACCGGTTGCAGCTGGAGATCCGCAACCGGATACGGGGCGGCGGGCGCTTCTTCATCTCCAAGGTCGACATCCAGGGGGTGGCGGCGCTGCGGGTGGTGGTGATGAACCACCTGATCGACGCCGATCACCTGGCCATGCTCATCGCCGAGATCAGGGACATCGGGCAACGGGTGCTGCGCGCGAGCGCCACGGCCCGGCACGACCAGCGGAACGGGAGTCAATCATGACAATTACGGATTTTGACATCGCCGCCTCGGCGCGGCTGGCGGCACAGCTGATCCCCGAGGAGGAGCTACGGCCCCGCTCGGTCGACGACGTCACCCGGCTGACGTCGTTCGCGGAGAGGCTGGACGAGTGCGGGCGGCTCACCGGCGTCCCGTACTGCGAGTCCCCGCTCGACCTGCAGAACGCGCTGGTGTTCCGCCGCCTGCAGCAGCTCGTCGGCATCAGCCTGCTCAACCCGTTGTGGCGCGAGCGGCTGCACTACTTCGGCATCCGCGACGTCCCCGCCGACATGACCGAGTGGGAGCGGATCCCCCTGTCGGACAAGATCGTGCAGCGGGACATGTTCATGGGCCCGCGGGCCGGGATGGTCGTGCCGCTCGACCGGGGCGGGTTCGAGGTCGTGGCCAGCGGCGGCACCGGCGACGGCACGCCCCTGGAGATCGTGTACTCCCTGCGGGAGCTGCGCGACACCTACCGCATCTCCGGGGCGTTCATGGGCGCCTACCAGCTCAACCGCTACCTGCGCGGTCCCGCGCCGCGCTGGCTGTTCACCACCCTGGCCGACTACCAGATGTGGAGCAGCGGGACCATGGTCGGCGGCGTCCTGGCGAGCGTCCCCGGGGTCAACTACATCGGCGCGGGACCGGTCAGCGCGCCGGTGCTGGAGCACATGTTCTCCTACCCCGGCCACAAGGCCCTGATGGGCATCACCGCCGGCATCGCGCTCCTGCCCGAACTGGGCGCGGGCCTGTCCCCGCAGGCCAGGGCCGACTTCCGGGTCGCCATGTACGGCAGCGGCTCCCTGCCGCAGCGCAAGCGTGACGAGCTGCAGGCGTTCTTCCCCAACGTGTCGATCCTCAGCTACTTCGCCGCGACCCAGGCCGAGTGCATCGGGCTCCAGCTCGACCACACCTCGCCCGCGCTGTCCGCCGTACCCGGGCTGCACCTGGTGGAGATCGTGGACGAGCACGGCCGCGCCGTCGCCGAAGGCGAGGAGGGCGAGCTGGTCGTCACCCGGCTGCACGCCGACGAGGCGCCGCTGCTGCGCCTCAAGCTCGGGGACCGGATGATCCGCCGACCCGCCCTGGACGGCCCCGGGCTGCGCACCGAGAGGTTCGAGTTCGCCGGACGCACCGCCGACGTGCTGCACCTCAACGACAGCCAGTACTCGGCGACGCTGGCCTACGCGGCCCTGCGCACGCGGCTGCGCTCGGCGACCGGCGTCGACCTGGACCTGATCGCGCACGAGCTCCAGTTCCACAACCACCGTGAGGACCGGACCCTCACCCTGCTCGCGGCGGTGGACGACCCCGACGGTACGACCGCGGCCGTCGAGCGGGCGCTGGGCGCGAGCGGGACGCGGCGGCTGTTCCTCCAGGCGCTGCCCGCCTCCCTGTCGCTCTTCAACGACCGGGAGGCCAACGCGGCGGCCATCGAGCAGACCGGCTACGACTTCCGCCTGGTGTTCGTACCGCCCGCGTCGCCGCAGATCGAACGGACCACCGTCGGCAAGACGCCCCTGGTCAGAGACCGGGGCTGAGCGCCTGGCCGTCCAGGTGCCCGAATGACACCCGACACGGGAGGACAGATGAAGGAAAAGGTCAACATCGTCGTGATGGTCGACGCCGTCGGGGCGTTGTCCGACCGGACGCTGCACAACGGCAATCTCTCGCTGGTCGACGACAGTACGGCCGGGAGCCAGCACCAGGGGACTCCCGACCTCGTCACGGCGGTGGTCCCGGGACAGGTCGTCCACTGGACGCCCATCCACGTGGACGTGCAGACCCCGGTCGAGATCCAGTCCATCGAGTTCCTGTCCGGCGCGGTCGCCCCGCTCCCGGACGAAACGACCGGTCAGGCCGCGCAGCCGTACCCGGTGGAGTCCGCCGTCGTGCCCGCCCTGGGCGTCGACACCACGGCCTCCAACGGGCACGACAACCACGACCTGCTGGTGTGGGAGGGCGTCGTGCCCTACGACATGGTGCCCGGTGTGCCCTACCGGTACCGGCTCTCCCTCAAGCTCCACGAAGGACCCAACAGCGTGCTGTACGTCGACTCACCCGCGCTGCTGCGCGTGTGAACCCTGTTCCGCGAAAGGCGGTCTCATGGCCCAGCAACACGGGATCATCGTGCTCTTCGATGTCGAGAACGCGCTGAAGACGCGCTCGCTCGACGGGAACACGTACTGGTTCGACAACATGAAGTTCATCGGTTCCACCGGAGTGGGAACCGAACAGCTTGAAACGATCGTGCCCGGCACCTACTTCCTCGACGGGTCGCAGGCGACCGAGCAGGTGCTGAACTGGCTGCCCGCGGCGCTGGGGGCGATCCCCCCGACGGTGCCGCGCAACTACCTGGCCGAGCAGGAGCGCGCCGACGACCGGCGCACGCTGGAGGAGCTCGCCGCGCTCAGCGGCGAGGGCGGCGTGAGCGAGGCCGACCTCAAGCGGCTGCAGCAGCGGGTCGGCAAGCGCGCAGGCCGGCAAAGCGGGCGCGGGCTCACCGCGGCCAAGCTGCTGGACGTCACCGGCAAGACCACCAGCGGCGCCGACGCCTACAACTACCCGGCCCCGGTGATCACCGACATCACCGGCCCGGCCGTCACCGAGAAGATCATCTACCCGGCCCAGTACGGCTCGCCCGACATGGTCTACGACGGCTGGTACTGGGCCGCGACCGTGGACACGAGCAGGCCCGGCGTCTACTCGTACACCGTGCACGTCCAGCTGCACGAGCTGGTCGAGCGCAACGACGAGCTGGTCTGGGAGTCCGTCGACCTGACCTGCACGTCAAGCCTGAAGATCATCAGCGATCCGAAGCGCAACGGGTTCACCGGCGCCGGACTGGGCGTGCTTCCGCTGCCGCCCGTCCCGGCCGCCGGCTGACCCGGACCGAGCCGGAACGTCTTCGAAACGGAGGAGCCGCATGCCCCCGAGAACCAGACAGTCCCAGCGCCGGCCCGCCCGGCCCGTGACGATCACCGCGGTGGTCGACCCCGTGGCCGCGCTCGCGTCGGAGAACCTGGACGACAACCTCTACCTCTACGACACCAACAGGGCCGCCGGGTCGACCGGGTTCGGCACCCCCGGGCTGCGCAGCCTGGTGCACAAGGGTGACACCCTGTTGTGGAACGTGCTCCCGCTTGAGTGCGAGACCTACGTGTCCCTCACCGACATCGAGATCGACCCGCGGATCGCCGAGCCCGTGCGGAAGGTGTACCCCGGAACCGACATCGTGTTCTGGACCGCCGAGGTCAAGCAGGACATCACCGAACCGGTCCCCTACCGGCTCTCCTTCCTGCTCGGCACCGTCAGCACGCCGTTCACTCCGACCGCCAGGCCCGTCCTGGCCGGTCCCGCCCCAGAGGGAAGGTAAGGCCGATGACCCAGGCGTACGCGGCCACGGACTTCGCCGACCGCGGCCAGCTCAACTCCGTCCAGCTGAACGTGGTGACCCTCGTCGACATGGAGAGGGCCGCCGCGACGAAGTCCCTGGACGGCTGCCTCTACATGATGGACAACAGCGTCGGCGGCGTCGGCCAGGGTGGTGACCACCTGGAGACCATCTGCAAGCAGGGCCAGGTGATCAACTGGATCATCCGCCCGATCGACATGCACCGCCGTCCCGACGGCACCTGGCCCCCGATGCCGAAGATCAACAACCTGGTCTTCCTCGACGTCGAGAAGGGTGACGAGGACGACGTCGCCGAACGCCGGATCATGACCGAGCTGAAGGTCTACGGCGGTCCCGACCGGATGCGCGACGAGTACACCGCCGTCTACTACTACTGGGCCGGGGCGGTGATGAGCGACGCCAAGCCGGGGCTCTACCGCTACCGGTTCGTCCTGGAGCTGGAGAAGGAACACGGCACCGACAAGCTGTACCTGAACTCGGTCAACTACCCCGCCCTGCGGGTGCTGCCTGTCTGACGGCCCTCCGGGACCGTGAGACCGTGCCGGCCCCGGCCGGCACGGAGCATCGGGGGCGCACCCTCGGCGGGGGCGCGCCCTTCGAGCCCGGGCGGACTCATCCCCAGACCGCCCGGGCGGCTCCTCCACAACGGCGTGGCGGAGCCGGAGAACCCGTTCAGAACCGCACGAGCATCGACCGCATGTGGACGATCTCGGCGGTTCTGGCCGTGGTGATCGAGGAGGCCAGGGCCTTGGCCTTCGGCGACAACCCGTCCCGCTGCTCGATCCCGGCCAGGGCGATCTCATCGCTGTGGTGGCGGATCATCAGGTTCAGGAACATCCGGTCGAAGTCCGCCCCGGACGTCCTGCTCAGCGCCTCCAGGTCGGAGGGGTCCATCACGTACGGTCCCCGGTCCGCGCCGGGTCCGACGTCCTCGTCTCCACGACACCTCACGTCGCCGTTGCCCGGGCTCATGCACGGATCGGGGGGCGGGACCTGGTCCCCCCAGCCCTTCAGCCAGGCGGTCAGCTGGTCGATCTCGGCCTTCTGGGCCCGTCCGACCCGTTCGGCCGTCGCCCTGACCTCGGGGTCCGCCGCGCGTGCCGCGGCCATCTCGGTCATGATCAGCGTCTGCCGGTGGTGCTGGATCATCCGCTGGGCGAAGAACACGTCCTGGGCGTTGTGCTCCTCAAGGACATCGGTGAACACGAGGGCGGGCGCGCCCGCAGGCGGCCCCGCGGTGAGGACGACACCGGGGGCGCAGGCCGTCAGGACGGTCCCGGCGCCCAGGGCCGCGGCCACGAGGGCCACCCGGCGGTCGGGAGTTCTTCGTGTACCCATGGCATATCCCCCTGCGAGGGTTCTCACGTCCTGTGCGAAGCCGCACGTGGGGCGGACTCGCGATCTCCGTCCCTTCCGGGAGCCCTTCCCGGGAAGGGGGTCACGACCACCGGGCAGGCGGCGTGGTGCAGCAGCGAGTGGCTCACCGAGCCGAGCAGCAACCCCTTCAGGTCGCCGCGTCCGCGTGATCCGACCACCAGCAGGTCGGCCTCCAGTGACGCCTCCCGCAGCGCCTCGACCGGATGGCCGTACTCCAGCCACTCGACGACCTTGACGTCCGGGTGACGTTCGCCCTGGCCCGCCAGGGCCTCGGCCAGCACGCGCCGTTCCCGCTGGGCCGCCTCCTCTGCGTCGGCGAGCGCGAACGGCCCGCAGCCCACGATGGGCCGGCTCCAGGCGTGCACCGCGTGCAGCTCCGCGCCCCTGGTCTCGGCCTCGGCGAAGGCGAAGGCCACGGCGTCCGCCCCCGCCGGGGAGCCGTCGACGCCGACGACCACCCGTCCGCGCGGCTGGACGGGCGCACGCCGTACGACGGCCACGGGGCAGGGCGCGTGCCCGGCGACCCCCAGCGCGACCGAGCCCAGCAGCATGCCCTCGAATCCGCCGAGCCCGTGGCTGCCGACGACCAGCAGCCCGGCGTCCGCCGCCGCCTCGATCAGGGCCCGTCTGGGGTCGCCACCGGGCAGCAGCTCCGACGTCACCTCCACGTCGCCGCCCGCCTCGCGGATCCGGCCGAGCGCGTCTTCCAGCGTGGACTCGGCGCCCTCGCGCATCCACCGGCCGACCTCGGTGTGCGGGGTGCCCTCACCCGCCTCCAGGGGCCAGGAGGGCATGACGTGCACGACCCGCAGGCCGGTACGGCGCAGCCCGGCCTCCCGTACGGCCCAGCTCACGGCTTCGAGCGCGGATCGTGACCCGTCGACTCCCACCAGGATCAATGGTCTCTCCTCACACGTGCGGATGGGTCTTCGGGGTTCAGGAACGGACGACCGCGACCGGGCAGCGCGCGTGGTGCAGCACTCCCCTGCTGACCGATCCCAGCAGCGCGGCGGCGACGGCCCTCCTGCCGTGCGAGCCGACCACGACCAGGTCCGCCGTGGCCGAGGCGTCGACGAGGGCGTCGACGGGGTGGGCGCTCTGGACGTCCTCCAGCACGGTCACCTCGGGGAACTTCTCCTGCCAGGCGCCGACCCGGTCCTTGACGACCCGGAACTGCGCGCGGCGGATCTCGTCCATGTCGTAGACGATCTCCGGCGCAAAGGCGTGCACCGGAAGCTGCCAGGCGTGTACGGCGCGCAGCGGGCCGCCGCGCAGCGCGGCCTGCTCGAAGGCGAAGGCCAGCGCGGGCTCGCAGTGCGGATCGTCGTCGACGCCGACGACGACCTCGCGGCGCGCCCCACCGCCGGGGTGGACGACGACCACCGGGCCGTGGGCGTGCACGGCAACCCGGGTGCTCACCGAACCGAGCAGGGCCCCGGTGAAACCGCCGAGCCCCCTGCTGCCGAGCACGATCTCCACCGCGCCCGCGGCCTGTTCCGTCAGGGACCGGACGAGGTCACCCTCGATCAGCTCGGTGCCCACCTCCACCGACGGCTGGCGTTCGCGCGCCTCCCGTTCTGCCTCCTCCAGGATCTTCCTGCCGCTCAGGACCAGGGGTCCCGGCCATTCGAGGGTGGAGAAACGGGGGATGTCATAGGGGCCGCGTTCCACGACGTGCACGATCCGCAGCGGCACGTGCCTGCGGAAGGCGTCGTCGGCGGCCCATGCGACCGCGTCCTTCGCCCCCGCCGAGCCGTCGGCCGCGACGACGACGTCACGGGTACCCCTGGCCGGGAAGTCTGTCATCTCGTCCTCCTCATGGGCGTGCGGATTCCTGCCTCAGGTCAAGTCTCTGCCGGGGGAACGGGACTCCCCAGAGGCGGCGGACCCGTCCGTCCCGGGACTTTGGACCCGGCCGGGCCTTCGGCGGGTGGGCACGTGGGGAGGCGACGGCCTCAGGGGCGGACCACGGCGACCGGGCAGCGGGCGTGCTGGAGCACGTCCCGGCTGACGGACCCCAGCACCACCGAGCCGACCGCGCCCAGTCCCCGGGAGCCGACGACCAGCAGGGCCGCCTGGCCGGAGACGTCCGTCAGGGCCGAGACCGGATGGCCGTAGGTCACCTCCTCGACGACCTCGATCCCGGGATACATCTCCCGCCACGGGGCCATCCGTTCCGAGACCACCCGCTGCTGTTCCCGCTGGATCCCGGTGACGTCGTGGGCGCTGTCCGGCATGACGGTGCGCAGCGGCACGTGCCAGGCGCACAGCGCCCGCAGGACGGCGCCGCGCAGCCGGGCCTGCTCGAAGGCGAAGCCGAGGGCCGCCGCGCCGTCGGTTGAGCCGTCGACGCCGACGACGACCTCCTCGCCGGGGCCGTCCTGCCCGGCCCTGACGACCACGACGGCGCCCCTGACGTGCCCGGCCAGCCGCAGGACCGTCGAACCGAGCAGCGCGCCGGCGAAACCGCCCGTCCCCCGGCCGCCGATGACGAGCTCGGTCGCGGTGGCGGCCCGCTCACGCAGGACGTCGGCGGGCGTTCCCCCGGCCAGCTCGGTGGTCACGTCGATGCCCGGCGTGCGTTCCGTCGCGGCCTGCGCCGCCTCGGTGAGCACCCGGTCACCGGCCTCGGCCATCGCGTCCTGCCACCCCTGCGGGGGAAACGCCGAGATCCCGTACGGCCAGCGTTCGACGACGTGCACGATCAGCACGGGCAGCGCCCTGCGGGCCGCGTCGGCGGCGGCCCATCGCACGGCGGCCGTGGCCGACGGTGAGCCGTCGGTCGCGACGACGACGGGTGCGGTGGGTTCGGGCATGCTCTTCCCCCTTCGTGCGGGCCGGTCCGCCCCGGGTGCCGCTCAGAGGCGGGCCGAGGAGGCGCTCAGCACGTCGTCGCGGTCGTAGGCGATGTCGGCCTCGACGTCGACGACCCCCTCGATCCTGCGGCCCGCCTCCACGAGCGCGGCGATCTGCGAGCGTCTGGCCACACGTCCCTCGACGCGGATCACGGACCCCTCGATCGTGATCGTCAGGCCGCCCGTGTTCAGCCCCAGATCGGCGACGGCGTCGGCCATCTCCGTCAGGATGTCGGCGGCGGGCCTGATGAAGACCTTCAGCAGGTCGGCCTGGTGCACGGTCCCGGCGATCTTCCCGCTGGCGGCGTCGACCACCGGCAGCTGCTTGATCCGGTTGGCGTGCATCAGCCGGGCCGCCTCCCGCACCGGGGTCTGGCGGGTGACGGTCAGCGCGGGCCTGCTCATGAGCTCCCCTGCGGTCCTGCCCGGCTTCTCGCGAACGTCCTCCCCGCTCGGCGGCCCGCTCTGGGCGGCGATCTCCTTCAGCAGCAGATCGGCCTCGGACACCACCCCGACGGGGCGCCCCTCGGCGTCGATCACCGCGACGGCCCCCACCTTGAAGCGGCGCATCGTCGCGACCAGCTCGGCGAACGTCGCCTCGGGGCGGACCGCGATGGCCACCAGCCCCATGACGTCCATCACCCGCACCGTCATGACCTGTCTCCCCTTCCTGCCATGCTCCCCCGTACCCAGGGAACGGCCGGGCACGTGTGTTCCTTCCCCGGTCTTCCCGGCCTCACCAGGGCCGGGACGACCGCGACAGGGCTCGGCGCCGTGCCGCGGGAGCGCCCCGTCCGTCCCGGAGAGGCCGGTGCCGACGACGACATCGTGGTCTCCGGCCATCGTGGTCACCTCCCTCTTCATGGTCGGCGCAGGACCGTGGGAAGCGGCAGGGCGGAAAGTCCCACCCCGCCGGGACCTTCCGCCTGCTTGCCCGGCTCCCGGCCCCCGCCGCCGGTTCCCGTGGGACGTTCGCCCCTACCCCGCAGGTCGGAGGACCGGGGAGCATCTAGGAAGGGGAACACGCGAGCGTGGCACGGACGGAGCAAGGTAATGACCATGACAGAGCCCGTCGTCGCCGGCGTCGACGGTTCCGAGGCCTCTCTCGACGCGACGGCCTGGGCGGCCACGGCGGCCGCGTTGCGGCGGGCGCCGTTGCGCCTGGTGCACGTCACCCTGCGCTGGGCCTACGACGTCCCGCTCGTCCCGCAGCCCGCGCACTGGGGGCCCGCGTCGCAGGCCGCCTGCCGTGAACTGCTCGCCCGGGCCGCCGAACGGGCGCGCGCCGAGGCTCCCTCCACCGAGATCACCACCGAGGTCCTCGACGGCGCCGCCGCGGAGGCGATCGCCGCCGCCGCCGGGACCGCGCAGCTCGTCGTGGTCGGCGGCCGGGGACGCGGCGGGTTCACCGGGCTGCTGCTCGGCTCGGTCAGCCGTGACCTCGCCGTCCGCTGCCCCTGCCCGCTGGTGGTCGTGCGCCCGCGCGAGGAGGGCGGCGGGGAGGTCGTCGTCGGCGCGACCGGGGAACCCGGGCAGGAGCACATCCTGCGCTTCGCCTTCGAGGAGGCGCTGCTGCGCCGCCTGCCGCTGCGGGCCGTACACGCCTGGACCCACCCGGTGGCCGCGTTCCCCGGTGACATGCAGCCGCTGGTCTACGACGTCGAGGGCGTCGGCCGCGAGGAGGAACGGCTGCTGGCCGAGTCGCTGGCGGGCTGGCGGGAGAGGTTCCCCGACGTCCCCCTCGTCGAACAGGTGGTGCACGGGCACCCGGCCGGAGTGCTCGCCGAGGCCTCGGCCACCGCGGAGCTGGTCGTCGTGGGTGCCCCGGGGCGGGTCGCGCTCCTCGGCTCGACCGTCCACTCCCTGCTCGGCCACGCCCGCGGGCCCGTGGCCGTCGTCCCCCGTCCGCCAGGCCACCGGCCGCCTGGTACGGCGCCGCCGGCATGACCGGTTTGGGATCTTCCCGATAATTGGCCATCTCATGACCGGGACTCGGCCGGATGGGATGGCCGCCCCACACACCGCACATGTTACTCTCTGTCACGATCTGATTACCTTGCGGTGCAACGGGAGTCCATGTGAAGGTCGCCTGCGTCGGCGGTGGACCCGCCAGCCTGTACTTCTCGATCCTGATGAAGCTGGTTGACCCGTCTCACGACATCACCATCTACGAGCGCAACCCCGCCGGTTCGACGCACGGCTGGGGCGTGACCTACCTGGACGAGCTCTTCGGTGACCTGCACAACGTGGACCCCGAGTCGGCGCGCGTCATCGGCGAGAACTCCGTCCGCTGGGACACCGAGGTCGCGTACTTCGACGGCCACACGACGGTGGCGTCGCAGCCCGGGACCAACGGCTACGGCATCGGCAGGCAGCGGATGCTCGACATCCTCACCGAACGCGCCTGCTCCCTCGGCGTCCACGTCGAGTTCGAACGGGAGATCGCCGCCGAGGAGGAGGTCGCCGACGCCGACCTGGTCGTGGCGGGCGACGGTGTCAACAGCGTGATGCGTGAACGCCACGCCGACCACTTCGGCACCAAGGTCGAGACGGGACGCAACGTCTACATGTGGCTCGGCACGACCAAGGTCTTCGAGACCTTCGTCTTCGCCTTCGTGGAGACCGCGCACGGCTGGATCTGGTGCTACGGCTACCGGTTCGACCGCGGCCACAGCACCTGCGTCGTGGAGTGCTCCCCCGAGACCTGGCGGGGGCTCGGCCTCGACCAGACGAACGAGGCCGACAGCCTCGCCGTACTGGAGAAGCTGTTCGCCGACACCCTGGACGGGCACCCGCTGGTCGGCCGTTCCCAGCCAGGCGGCACCGCGCACTGGCTGAACTTCCGCACCCTGACCAACAGGAGGTGGCAGCGCGGCAACCTCGTCCTGGTCGGGGACGCCGCGCACACCACGCACTACTCCATCGGCGCGGGCACCGCCCTGGCGCTGGGGGACGCCGCCTTCCTGGTCAGGGCGTTGCACAGCGGGTTGCCGCTGCAGTCCGCCCTGGTCCGCTACGAACGTGAGCGCAAGGCCGTGATCCTCCCCGCCCAGCGCACGGCCCGCCGCAGTGCCCGGTGGTACGAGAACCTGCCGCGCTACATCGGCCTGCCCCCGGAGCAGGCGTTCACGCTGCTGTGCCAGCGGCAGTCCGCGCTGCTCCCGTGCGTCCCGCCCCGGCTGTACTACCGGGTCGGCCATCTGGCCGAACTGGCCGGCCGGGCCCTCGCGCGGGTACGGCCGGAGCCCGCCGAGGAGTCCGGCCTGCCGCACAGCCCGGCGCGCGACCTGGCGCACGGCCCGGGAGACGACGCCGGGCATCCACACCGCTGAGGCGCCTCCCGTACGCCCGGGGACGCGTTAACCGTTCGCGTCCCCGGGGAAGCCCGGCTACCATGGCCGGACGCGAGGTTTCGCGAATTCCGTGACAAAGACCGAAAGAGTGGACATGGCAGGGGACGACGACATCTCCGGGTGATACCCGGGATGGCAGGCCGCGAGCAGGAGCGCGTGATGCGTCGCCGTGGTCGTGCCGTCGTTTCCTTCGTTCCCCTTTTCTCCCGCCACAGGGCGGCACGGTACGCCCTGCGCACATCTGAGGTCTTCGTCATGTCCGACGCGTCGTTCATCGTCTTTTCCAACGTCTCCTTCTCCTGGCCCGACGACACCCCGCTCTTCGAGGACCTGTCCTTCACCGTGGGCGGCGGCCGTACGGGACTCGTCGCGCCCAACGGCGCGGGCAAGAGCACGCTGCTCAAGCTCGTCGCGGGTGAGCACCGGCCGGCCCGCGGCAGCGTGTCCGTCGAGGGCGTGCTCGGCTACCTCCCGCAGAACCTGCCCCTGACCGGCGGCCTTACCGTGGCCGAGGTCCTGGGCATAGCCCCGGTGATCAGGGCGCTGGACGCCATCGAGTCCGGCGACACGAGCGAGGAGCACTTCACCACCGTCGGCAACGACTGGGACATCGAGGAACGCACCCGCGCCCAGCTCGACCGGCTCGGTCTCGGCGACATCCCCTTCACCCGGCGCCTGGGCACCCTCAGCGGTGGCCAGATCGTCTCCCTGGGCCTGGCGGCGCAGCTGCTCAGGCAGCCGGACGTCCTGCTGCTGGACGAGCCGACCAACAACCTCGACCTCGACACGCGCCACCGGCTCTACGGCGTGATCGAGAACTGGAACGGCTGCCTGCTGCTGGTCAGCCACGACCGGGCGCTGCTGGACCGCATGGACCGCATCGCCGAACTCGACCGGGGCGAGATCCGCTTCTACGGCGGCGACTTCACCGCCTACGAGGAGGCCGTACGGGCCGCCCAGCAGGTCGCGGAGAAGAACATCCGCACCGCCGAGCAGGAGGTCAAGCGGGAGAAGCGGGAGATGCAGCAGGCCAGGGAGCGGGCCGAACGCCGGGCGGGCAACGCCGCCCGCAACCTCAAGAGCGCCGGGCTGCCGAAGATCTTCGCCGGGACGATGAAGCGTAACGCCCAGGAGTCGGCGGCACGCTCCCAGGAGACGCACGCCGCGCGGGTCGGCGACGCCAAGGCCCGCCTGGACGAGGCGGGCCGTGCCCTGCGCGACGAGCAGAGGATCACACTGGAGCTGCCCGGGACCGACGTCCCGGCGGGCCGCACCGTCTTCCTCGGCGAGCGGATGCAGGTCCGTTACGGCGAGCGCCCCGTGTTCGCCGGCCACGGCCTGGACCTGACCGTCCGCGGCCCGGAGCGGATCGCCCTGACCGGCCCCAACGGCACCGGAAAGTCCACCCTGCTACGTGTGGTCAACGGCGACCTGGAGCCGGAGGGCGGCACGGTCAGGCGGGCCGAGGGCCGCATCGCCTACCTGTCCCAGCGGCTCGACCTGCTGGACCCGGACCTGACCGTGGCCGAGAACCTGGCCGCCTCCGCGCCCGGCATGCCGCAGGCCGAGCGGATGAACCTGCTGGCCCGCTTCCTGTTCCGCGGCGCCCGCGCCCACCTGCCCGCCGGGGTGCTGTCCGGCGGTGAGCTGCTGCGCGCCACCCTGGCCTGCGTCCTGTACGCCGAACCGGCCCCCCAGTTGCTGCTGCTGGACGAGCCGACCAACAACCTCGACCTGGTCAGCGTCGGTCAGCTTGAGGCGGCGCTCAACGCCTACCGGGGGGCGTTCGTGGTGGTCAGCCACGACGAACGGTTCCTGGCCGAGGTCGGGGTCGGCCGCTGGCTGCGCCTGTCCGAGGGGCGGCTGACCGAGACGGCCCCACCGGCGGTGTGAGCACCGCCTCAGGGCTCGCATTCCTCCAGGTGCTCAAGCACCGGGGGAACCGGCCCGGGGTGCAGCACGGCCAGGCGTTCGGTGGCGCGGGTCAGCGCCACGTACAGGTCGTTGAGGCCGTGCGAGGAGCCGTCGAGCACGGCCTGCGGGTCGGCCAGCACCACCGAGTCGAACTCAAGCCCCTTGGACTGGCGGGCCGTCAGCACCACGACGCGTCGTTCCAGGTCGGGCTCCCGTCCCCAGGAGGCGTCGGGGACGGCGGCGCGGACGGCCTCGGCCAGCCGTGCCAGGTCCTCGCGTGGCGTGATCACCGCGACGCTCCCCGTCCCTGCCGCCGCCTCCCGCGCCGCCAGGCCGGCCAGCCTGGCGGGCAGGTCGGCCGCCTCGGCCCGGGCGCGCCACGGCCGGACGCCGCCCGCGCGTACGGCGCGCGCCGGTTCGAGATCGGGATGGATCGCCGTGAGCACCCGGTCCGAGGCGGACATGACCTCGGCCGAGGTCCGGTAGTTGACGGTGAGCCGCTCAAGCCGCCAGCGCGTCCCGAAGAACGGCTCCAGCGCCTGCGTCCAGGAGCGCGCGCCCGCCGTCTGACCGCTCTGGGCCATGTCGCCGACCACCGTGAACGAACGGGTCGGGCAGCGCCGTACCAGCAGGCGCCAGGCCATGGGCGGGACCTCCTGGGCCTCGTCGACGATCACGTGGCCGAAGGCCCACGTCCGGTCGGCGGCGGCCCGTTCGGCGACCGTGCGCAGATCCTGTCCTTCATGGCGGCCGGCGAACAACTCGGCGTCCAGCAGGTCGGCGGCACTGAGGAGTTCGGCCTCGTCGTCGTTCTCGTCCTCGCCGGAGCGCGAGCCGCGCGCGATGTCCAGGACGCCCTGGGCGTACTCGATCTGCCTGGCGCGCTCCCTGGCCTGCCTGGCCCGTTCGGCGCGGCGGTCCTCACCGAGCAGTTCGGCCGCCTCGTCGAGCAGCGGCACGTCGGCCGGGGTCCAGCCGCCGCCGGGTTCGCGCAGCAGCAGTTCCCGTTCGGCGGGCGTCAGCTGCGGCGCGGCCTCGGCCAGCCCCCTGGGATCGGCGAACAGCTCCTCAAGCAGCCGCTGCGGGGTCAGCGCGGGCCACAGCCACTCCAGCAGCGCGCGCACCTGCGGATCGTACGGCAGCGCCTTCAGCCAGGCCCGTTCCGCCTCCTCGAACTCGGCGCGCTCCCGCTCGTGCCGGTCGACCGGCGGCGCGTCCTGCCCGAAGAGCCCGGCCAGGTCCTTGGCCACGGCCTGTTCCAGCGCGGCGGAGTCGATCCGGCCCGCCAGGTCGGCCTCGATCTGCTCCTCCATCCCGGCGACCACGCCCGCCATCCGGCGGGCCAGCTCCTCGATGACGATCCGGCAGAAGACGGGCCTGGCGAGGTTGTGCGGCAGCCCGTCGGCACGGGCCCGTTCGGCCGCGTCGATCAGCAGCTCCGGCTCCAGGCTCAGCGGCTCGCCCTCGACGATCACCTCGACGGGCCCGCCCACCTCCGCCTGGCGTGCCCGTACGGCGGCGGCCAGCACCTCGGCCATCACCAGCCGTCCCTTGACCTCGGCGACCGCGGCGTCCTCCCGTTCGAGGGCCGTGACGCCGGGGAACAGCTCCCCCACCGTGGACAGCAGCACACTGGTCTCCCCCAGGCCGGGCAGGACCTGGCTGATGTAGCTGAGGAACACCGGGTTCGGGCCGACCACCAGCACTCCGCGCTCGTCCAGCCGGGGGTGGCTGTAGAGCAGGTAGGCGGCGCGGTGCAGGGCGACGACGGTCTTGCCGGTGCCGGGGCCTCCCTGCACGACCATCACCCCGGCGTGCGGGGAGCGGATGATCCGGTCCTGCTCGGTCTGGAGGGTGGCCACGACGTCGCGCATGCGGCCGGTCCGCTCGGCCCGCAGCGCCGCCAGCAGCGCGGCCTCCCCGCACAGCTCCATGTCCGCCGGGGCGGGGGCGGTGCCGTCCAGCAGCTCGTCGTCGACCCGGACCACCCTGCGCTCCCGGGTGTGCAGGTGGCGGCGCAGCCGTACACCCTGGGGGGCGGCGGCGGTCGCGGTGTAGAAGGCGCGCGCGGCGGGCGCCCGCCAGTCGATCAGGAGCGGCTCCTCGTCTTCCTCGGCGCCGCGCACCCCGATGCGGCCCAGGTAGCGGCGGCCGCCGTCGACCGAGTCGAGCCTGCCGAAGCACAGTCCGTGCTCGGCCGCGTCGAAGGCGGCCAGCCTCCGGTTCAGACGGCCGACCGCCGCGCCGCGTTCGGCCTGGGCCTGGGCCGTCTCCGCCGGTTCGCGCAGCACCTCGGCCAGTTCCCGCGCGAGTTTCTCACGGTGGATGTCGACCTGGGAGTGCAGCATGGCCAGGTAGGCCTGCTCGCGTTCGATCTCTGACTGCTCTGACTGCACCGGCACGGAAGAGGACAAGACTGCTCCAAGGCCAGGGGACGGGGTTCGGCACCGGGGAATCCTCGGGGTGCGCCCCACAGGTTCGCACGCTTCAGCCATAAATGCGAGCCGCGGGGAACTCCGTCGATCGCCCTGGGAGGGAGGCGGCTGTGGCCTGGGCGGCGACGTCCGTGGCGGAGTGTTCCGCCTCCCGCACCAAAAGCAGGGAAAACGCAATTCAAAGCCACCCAGGAAAGGCCGGTTAACATTATACCACGCAATTAACGCCGCTTACGGTTTTTGTGCTTCCAGGAAAAGCGCAGAACACATTGCCGCTTTTCGAATTCCCTGCCGCTCCCCGAACGCGACCGTCGACGGTGGCGCGGGCCCTACCAACGGTTGGGGGGTCCGCGTCGTCGTCCCGGCGGCCGGTGCGCTCGTACGGTTCTGACCGTGGCCGCCAGGCCACCTCCGTACCGTTACGACGAGGAAGAATCGTGCCTCTCTTGTCCTCCATGACCCCGTTGACCCCGTTGCGCCGTACGGCCGCGGTCCTCGCGCTCGCCGGAACCTGCCTGGCCGTTCCGCAGGCCGCGCACGCCTCCGGCGGCCCCGACCTTCCCGGCCTGGACCTGGATCGTTCCACGATCCTCGACATGCAGCGGGCCATGGACGGCGGGCGCGTCACCTCGGCCGACCTCACCCGGGCCTACCTGCGGCGTATCGAGAGACTGAACCCCCGGCTGAGCGCGGTGATCGGCGTCAACCCGGACGCGATGGCGCTGGCCCGCCGCAGCGACACCCACCGCGCCTCCCGCGCCGCGCGCGGACCACTCGAAGGCATCCCGGTCCTGCTCAAGGGCAACATGGACACCGCCGACCGGCAGCCGACCACGGCCGGTTCCACCGCCCTGAAGGGGGCCAGGCCGTCCAGGGACGCGTTCCTGGTCCGGAGACTGCGCGAGGCCGGTGCGGTGATCATCGGTAAGGCCAACCTGTCGCAGTGGTCCAACTTCCGCTCGCCGTACGCCACGGCGGGCTGGAGCTCGGTCGGCGGCCAGACCCGCAACCCCTACGCGCTTGACCGCAGCCCCTGCGGCTCCTCAAGCGGCTCGGCGGTGGCCGCGGCGGCGGGCCTGGCGGCGGTGGCGATCGGCACCGACACCGACGGCTCCATCACCTGCCCGGCGAACGTGACCTCGACCGTGGGGATCAGGCCCACGCTGGGGCTGGTCAGCCGCAGCGGTGTCGTGCCGATCACCGCCCGCCAGGACAGCCCGGGCCCGATCGCCCGTAACACCACCGACGCCGCGCTGACCCTGTGGGCGATGTACGGCCCCGACCCGGCCGACCCCGACAGCGCCGCGAGCGCCGGGAAACTGCCCGCCGACCACCGGGCGATGCTCGCGCCCGGCGCGCTGCGCGGCAAACGCATCGGGGTGTGGCGCAAGGGGCACGTCGGCGTCGACCCGGACGTCGACCGGGTCTTCGAGGCCGCCGTCGGGAAGCTGCGCGAACTCGGCGCCGTCGTCGTCGAGGGCGCCGACGTGCCCGGCACCGACAAGGTCATGGGCGAGCACCTGCTGCCCGCCGTCCTGACCGAGTTCAAGCACGACATCAACGCCTACCTCGCCGCGACCCCCGGCACCCACCCGAAGACCCTCACCGGCCTGATCGCCTTCAACCGGCGGCACGCCGGGACGGAACTGGCGAAGTTCGGCCAGGAACTGTTCGAGATGGCCGACAGGACCGACGGCGACCTGACCGACCCCGCCTACCGTGAGCACCGTGGCGTCATGACCGTGCAGGCCCGTAAGGCCATCGACGACGTCCTGACCGGGCACCGTCTCGACGCCATCGTGACCCCGACCGACCTGCCCGCCCTCGCGCTCGACCACAAGGGCGAGAGCGGCCGGGCGTTCGCCAGCTCGACCCGCAACTCCTCCGCGGCGGGATACCCGCACGTCACCGTGCCCGCCGGGTACACCAGGAGCGGCCTGCCACTGGGATTGTCCTTCCTGGGCACCCGCTTCACCGACGCCCGGCTGCTCGGCTACGCCCACGCCTTCGAGCAGGCCACCCACGCCCGCCGGGCTCCCCTGCCGGCCCCGCGTTGACCATGGCCCTCCAGCGGACACGCGGGTGGCCGCCGGGGAGGTCCGCCCCGGCCCCGCTGGGCTGATCCGATTGCCACGGTGACCGCCGGAGACCTCTCACGGGGCGCGTGACGCTCGCGTGTCAGGCGAGATCCCTAGACTCAAAATCGACTGAGTCATTACGAACGGGGAATCGCAGTGATCGATCGTCTTTCGCGTGCTTTAGCGGGGTTTTTGGTGTTATCGGCCCTCGGGGCGTGCTCGGCACCGGTTGCGGACCCGGTGCTGAAGGACCCGGCCCAGTGGCCGCTGGCCAAGCTGAAGCGCCTGCCCGACGACGGGGAACCGCCCGAGGGGGCGGACCGGGTACTGGCGCGGATCAAGGTCGGCTCCCACAAGCTGACCGCGTGGATCCATCCCTCAGGCCAGTGCGGGCTGGCCGGCTCCAGCAAGAACATGGAAGCCGACTGGAGCATGAGCAGCGACATGACCAGGTCCTCCAGGGATCTGATGCGGGAGGAGGGATTCTCCGGGCCGCTTGAGCCTGCGACGACCGTCTCCACCGAGAGCACCTTCATCCTGGTCTGCACCCCCACCAGGATGCTGATCACCGTCAAGGGGCAGACGTCGAAACCCTCCGTCGAGGGCAACGCGTCCGCGCAGATCTACGGCGGCGGCCTCAACGCCGTCGTCGGCCCGCCGGAGGTCAGGAAGGAGTCGCTGCCCGGAGCGACCGTGACCTCCGGCGGGTAGACGTCAGCGGGCCGGGACCCGGGGAAGCACCGGTACCAGGCGGAACATGCCCGTCATGAGCTCCGGCGGCTCCTGGTGCTCGGGGAGGAGTCCCGCCACGGCCCGCAGCACGTCGGTGACGGTCACCATCCCCGCGAGCCTGGCCGAGTCGTTCAGGACCGGGATCGCGTTCACCCCGGCGCCGACCATGGCCGCGGCGGCGTCGGCCAGGCTCGCGCCGAGTGTGGTGCGCGGGCAGCGGCGCCCGGCCACCAGGGCGCGGACGTGGACGTGCGACTGCTCCATCGGGCCGCCGGACCAGTGGGCGGCCAGGTCCTCGCGGGTCAGCACGCCGTACAGGCGGCCGGTGTCGTCGACGACCGGCAGGTGGTGGACGTCGGCGCGGCGCATGATCTCCCAGGCCAGCAGGGGCGACTCGTCCGGCGGGACGGCGACGAGCGTGCGGCTCATGATCTGCGCGACGGTCAGGACGGTGATGTCGTTCATGCCTCACCCCTGGGACGTACGACGGCGACGGGGCAGCGGGCGTGGTGCAGCACGCCGTGGCTGACCGAGCCCAGCACGGCCGCGCCGACCCTGCCCAGCCCGCGTGAGCCGACGACGAGCAGGTCGGCCGTCTGCGACGCCTCGCACAGGACGGCGACCGGGTGCCCGATGACCACCGTCCGCCTGACCTCGACCTGCGGGTAGCGTTCCCGCCACGGTTCCAGCGTCTCGGCGGCCACGCGTTTCTCGGTGACGAAGGCGTCGTCGATCAGCGAGGTGTAGGCCTCGGCGTACGGCCCCAGGACGGGGGTCTGGACCGTGTGGACGACGTGCAGGACGGCCTTGCGCATCACGGCCTCCTCGAAGGCGTACCGGAAGACCGCCTCCGGCGCCGGGGGGCCGTCGAGGCCGACGACGATCTCGTCGTGGACGTGCCTGCGGGGTTTCCTGACCACGACGACCGGGGCGGCGACGTGACCGGCCAGGGCGAGCGAGACCGACCCGAGCAGCAGCCCGGTGAACCCGCCGAGTCCCCGGCTGCCCACCACGACCTCCTCGGCGTCCTCGGCCTCGCGCCGCAGGACCTCGCCGGCCTTGCCCCGCTCGCGCACGGTCTCGATCTGCAGGCCGGGGGCGTGCGAGCGGGCCTGGGCGAGCGCCGTGTCGAGGATCTCCTGGCAGTACTCGGTCATCGAGTCGCGGAATCCGGGCGGGGTCTGCAGCGGGATGTCGTAGATCCAGGGCGCGCACACGTGAACGATCCGCAGCGGGCGTCCGCGGCGCACGGCGTCGTCGGCGGCCCACTCGACCGCGGCCTGTGAGGCGGGCGAGCCGTCCACGCCCACCACTACATGTGCTGTCATGTCTCCTCCTCGGTTCCCTCCTCCATCCGACCGCTTCGGCCCCGGTGGGCGCAGCGGCCGAAAGACCCGACCGTGAGGGACTTCCGGCCCGCCGGCGCCGCAGTGCCCCGCGGCTCACCCGAAGCCGACGCGGTCCAGCCAGAAGTCGAGCAGCCGTTCGTCGCCGAGGATCTCGATGCCACCGCCCCGGGCGGGGCGGCGGCGGTAGACGACCAGCAGCAGGGCGGTCAGCGGGCCGTGCAGGGTGACGGCCGCCGCCCCGCGACCCCTGCGGCAGGTGACGGTGTCGCCGGTGAGGTCGACCAGCCACTCCGTCCCGGCCGACGGCCCGGTGTCGGTGGCGTGCAGGCCGATGGTGCGGCCGGGGCCGAGCAGTTCGCGCTGCCTGGGGTTGACGTCGAGCATCTGCGGCAGGGACGCCAGTTCCATCCACTCGTCGAGGGCGTCGACGACGACCTCCCGCCCGGCGGTGAAGTCCCGCCCGGCGGCCAGGGCGGCGTCGGCCCGGTGCACGAGGGTCTCGTGAGCGAAGCGGCGGGCCCAGAATCCCGAGGTCTCCATCTCGACGGGCACCCATGTCCGCGCGTCGGGCCCGGCCTCGCGCAGGGTGTCGGCCAGCAGCCGCGCGCCCTCGGCGAGCCAGGCGTCGATCTCCGCGGGGTCCTGTCCGGTGTCGGCGGGCAGGTCACGCAGCTCCGTGTCCGGAGGTGGCGTGGTGGCCCTGGTGCGCACGATCGTCTCGGCCCAGCGGTGGCCGTACCCGACGTGCCGCAGCAGCTGGGCGAGGTTCCAGTCGGGACAGGAGGGCACGGCGGCCGCCAGGTCCGCCCCCGCCACGACCGCCCTGAGCTGGTCGGTCTGCGCGACGATCTCGGCGCAGTGGCGGTCGTGGCCCAGCGGGACCGGCTCGTGGACGGCGGTGCCGCCCAAGGGGGTCGGCTTGTTCATGAGTGTCGCTTTCTGGTCGCCTGCGGTGGGCCGTCCGGACGCCCGTGCCGCGATCCTCGCCGGCACTCTGTGTGTCCGTTCGGTGACGCAAAGCTATCGACCGTGCCGCCATGACGGCCCGCACCACCGTCACGGCGGCGCGGCGCGGCCGTCGCGACGGTGGTGCTCAGAAAGCGGGAAAGGCCGGGCCCCCGGGATAGAACGGCTCCCCGGCGCCCCGGAAGGCCGCCGACGCGCGGGCCAGCGCGCCGGGCCGCAGTTCCTCGACGCGCCCGGCGCGGGCCAGTGTCTCCAGGGTCGTCCCGCCGAGGAAGGCCGCGCCCAGCTCGGCGGGAGTGAGGCGCAGGTCGGGGGCGGCGGCCGTACGCTCGCAGCCCGCCGTCCCGGTCTCGGCCCACAGCCGCAGACGGCCGGTGTTCCACGGGCAGAAGTCGTCGCGCACGTCCAGCACCACCTCAAGCGGCAGGGCGTAACGCCGTCCGGCCAGCGCCCGGGCGACGTCGACGAGCCGCACCCAGAGCCGGTCCACCTCGTGCGCGCGCACGGCGCGGGGGTCGGCCAGCAGGTACGGCAGGGCCTCGTCGGCCGCCCCCTCGTACTCGATCCACGGCACCAGGTCGATCCCGGCCAGGAAACGCCACAGCGCGGCGTAGGCCCGGCGGGTGACCGCGACGAGTTCCACGACCTGTACGGCACGCCCGCCGTCGCCGTGCCCGTCCTTGATCCGGTAGAGGGCGTATCCGTCGGCCCGGCCGCCGCTTTCGCGATGCACGGCGTGACGCAGGGCGGTGGCGCCCTCCCGGTCCTGCGGGCCGTCCGCCAGCCGTATGTCCCAGCAGTTGCCGGGGCGGTCGGGCCAGCCGACGGCGCCGGGGCGGACGCGCTCGTAGACCTCCTCGACCAGGGGCCGCGCCTCGTCCCGTTCCAGCAGCCGGATCCGCCCGTCCCCGAAGTCGGTGCCCGGCAGGAAGGCCATGGAGCGTTTCTCGCAGCGCAGCAGGGCTCCGCGTGAGGCCGGGCCGTAGCCGTACCGGCCGTAGATCGGGGCCTCCGAGGGGCGCAGCGCGGCGATCGGCTCGCCGCCGCCCTCGTACAGGTCGGTGAGCTGCCTGCGCATCAGGCAGGTCAGGACGCCGCGCCTGCGGTGGGTGGGGGTCACGCCGACCCAGGTGATCCCGGCCGTCGGCAGCACGGCTCCGGGAACGGTCAGCACACGGGTGCAGGCCGCGGTGCCGCCGATGATCCGGCCCTCGTCGAAGGCGGCGAGGGTGCGTTCCAGCTCGGTCGCGGACCGTTCGACGGCGAGGTCCTCCTCGGTCCGGTCCTCACCGTAGGTGTCGGAGACGACCCGGGCCCAGGTCTCGAACTCCTCGCCGGTGACGGGACGGATCGGGTAGGTGTCGGACACCGGACCTGTCTAACGGATCGGGGCGTCGCGGCGCGACCGCTTTTCCCGGGGTACGGCCTCAGGGTGTCCCGGCGGGGCCGGCCAGGCCGTACAGCAGCAGGTCGGTGAGGGTGTCGACGACCGTGTCGTCGCCGACGGGCTCGGCACGGGTGAGCATCGAGTATCCGAGCATGCCGAGCATGGCGCCCATCGCCGCCGCGACCAGCTCGGGGTCGCCGGGCAGCCGGTGGCCGCGTTCGCGCAGATACTCCAGGTGGTGGCGGAAGACAGCCGTCTCGGAGGTCAGGTCGTCCCATGCCCGGCCGTCGCCGGGACCCGCGCCGACGCGAGACTGGAACAGGGCCACCATGACGGCCCGATGCTCGCGGAAGACGCTCCAGGCGATCCGCAGGTGCTCGCGCAGCTGGTCGCGGTCGGTCAGGTCGTGCTCGCGCGGATGGCCGGCGCGCGCCACCTCCCGGTCGGCGCTGTCCTCCATCTCGGCCAGCAGTGCCCCGAGCAACTCCTCCCGGTCGGCGAAGTGCTCGTAGAAGGAGCCGGCCGAGCGTCCCGCCGCCGCCGCGATGTCGGTGATCTTGGTGTTGAGGAAGCCGCGCTCGGCGAACAGTCTCCTGGCGGCCTCAAGCAGCGCCGCCCTCGTCTCGGCCGCCTTCGCCTTGCGCACACCCGCCACCGTCACGCTCCGCCGTCTTCCCGCCCGCCCCCTCCGGGCGGGGTTGACAGCGGTCATCCTACCGAACACACTTTCACCAAATTCAGATTCAGTGAATCAAAGTTCAGTGAATGAGCATTCGGAGGTTGACGATGCGTGTCATCGTGATCGGAGCGGGCGTCGCGGGCTCCGCCGCCGCCCTGGCCCTGCGTCACATCGGCGCCGAGGTGACCGTGTACGAGGCCTACGCCGACCCCGCGGGCGACGTCGGCTCCTTCATCAGCCTGGCCGCCAACGGGCTGCGCGGCCTGGAGGCCCTCGGCTGCCTGCCCCGGGTCCAGCGCCTGGGTGTCGCCCTGCCCCGCCAGCGCATGTGGTCGGCCTCGGGCAGGCTCCTCGGCGACGTCCCCCGGGGCCGTCGCGGCGACGACCCGCTGCACAGCGTCACCCTGATGCGCGGTGCCCTGGTGGAGGCCCTGCGCGCCGCGGCCGCCGAGGCGGGCGCGGAGATCGTCACCGGGGAGCGCCTGACCGGCGTCACCGAGGCCCCCGGGGTCGTCACCGCCGGTTTCCTCGACGGCCGCCGCGACAGCGCCGACCTGCTCGTGGCCGCCGACGGCATCTGGTCGCTCGTGCGCGGCGTCCTGGACCCGGCCGCGCCGCGCCCGCGCTACGCCGGCCTGTACTGCGTGTCCGGTGTCTCCGCCGACGCGCGGGGCCTGGGTGTCGAGCCCGGCGTCTTCAACATGACCTTCGCCCGCAACGGGGCCTTCATCCACCTGGCCGCGGGCGACGGCACGGTGTGGTGGTCGGCCCAGATCGCCGACCCGCGACAGCCCCGCCTCGACGACGCCGCCGGAGCCGGCGCCGGATGGCTACGTGAGACCGCCGCGCTGTACCGGCGCGAGCCGGTCCCCTCGGCGGTCCTGGCCGCCGCCGCCGGCACCCACCCCACCGTGCTCATGCACGCCCTCGGCCCGGTCCCCATCTGGCACGGCGGCCGCAGCGTCCTCATCGGCGACGCCGCCCACCCGGTGGGCGCGGGCCAGGGGGCCTCCATGGCCGTCGAGGACGCCCTGGTCCTGGCCGCCGCGCTGCGCGGCCGGGCCCCGTCGGACGTTCCCGGGGCCCTGGCCCGCTACGACGCCGCCCGCAGGCCCCGCGTCACCAGGCTCCTGGGCGCGGCCAAGGACAACCGCGAGGCCAAGAAGGCCGGCCCCGTGGCCCGCCGGGCGCAGGCCGCCGCGATGCGCATGTTCCTGCCGCTGTTCTACGACAGGAGCACCGCCTGGCTCCACGGCCACGACCCCGCCGCCGTCGTCGTCGGGTGAACGCCGCGTCAGGACGGGGGGAAGGACGGTGCCGAGGATCGTCTCGCGGAGCCGGCGACCGGGGGTTCGTCTTCGGGTGCCGCGCCGGTCAGCCGAGGCCGGCGTCGTGGACGAGGATGGCCGCCTGCACCCGGTTGGCCAGGCCCAGCTTGGCCAGCACCCGGCTGACATGCGCCTTCACCGTCGCCTCCGTCAGCCGTAGCTCCCGCCCGATCTCGGCGTTCGACAGGCCGCGTGCCACCGCCCTGATCACGTCCTCCTCCCTGGCGGTCAGCGCCGCGAGCCGCCCGCGCGCGGACTCGGCCCGCGAGGGAGCCCTGTCGACGAACGAACCGATCAGCCGCTTGATGACCGTGGGGGACAGCATGGCCTGCCCCGCCGCGATCGTGCGGACGGCGGCCGCCAGATCACGCGGCGGGGTGTCCTTGAGCAGGAAGCCGACGGCGCCCAGCCGAAGCGCCTCGTGGACGTGGTCGTCCAGGTCGAACGTGGTGAGCATGATCACCTTGGGCGCCTCGGGGGCGGCGAGCACACGGGCGGCGGCGCTCAGCCCGTCGGTGCCCGGCATACGCACGTCCATCAGGACGACGTGCGGCCTGAGCCGGGCCGCGGCGCCCACGGCCTCGTCACCGTCACAGGCCTCGCCGACGACCGTCATGTCGCCCGCCGCCTCAAGTATCATCCGCAGCCCGGCCCTGACCAGTGCCTCGTCGTCGGCGATCAGCACGCGGATCATGCCGTGGGGATCCCGGCCAGCACCTGGAAGCCGCCCTGCGCCCGCGGCCCCGCCTCCAGCCTGCCGCCGACCAGTTCGACGCGCTCACGCAGCCCGACCAGGCCCCATCCGGAGCCGGGCAGGCCGCCGTCCGCCGTGGAGGGCCGGTTGCGGACGAGGACCTCCAGCTCGGTGGCCCGGTAGCGGAGGTGAACCTCGGTCTCGGCGCCGCCCGCGTGCTTGTGCACGTTGGTCAGCGCCTCCTGGACCACCCGGTAGGCGGTGCGCTCGGCGGTCGGCGCAAGCGGGCGTGCCTCGCCCTCGTCGTGGCGGCTGACCACGCTGCCCAGGGCCCGCGACTGGTCGAGCAGCCGGTCCAGGTCGGCCAGCGTGGGCTGCTGGCCGCGTACCGGATCGGATGAGCGCAGCACGCCGAGCACCTCCCGCAGGTTCGTCAGCGCCTGCCTCGACCTGCACCTCAAGGGCAGGCGCCAGCCCTTGCTGGACAGGCCGTCGGGAGATTTTCCCGAGGTGAGGATCTGGTAGACGGCCCGGTGCCCCGAGACCACACCGGACGGGTCGATAGCCGAAAGTAGCCGGTCGGATACATACGGCGAACAGCCGTTTACTGCAGGATCCCAAGCGGCAACACCAGCCCCACCGGGAACATCTCAAGGAAAGCGGTTCACATGCGCATCGGCAGCAGGATCGTCACCTTCACCGTCACCGTCGTCAGCACCGGCGGCCTGACCCTGGCCGCCCTGACCACCCCGGCCCTGGCCGCCCCCGCCCCCCACACTCAGGCCGCCGTCGGCGGCGGGTACTGGGCACGCGGATGCGACGCGGGACGAGCGTGCATCGAGCTCTCGGGCGGACGCCAGGGCGCGGGCGGGTCGTGGTGGAACGTGGACGGCTGCGGCTATCACACGATCAATGACCACTACAGGCGGGGCAGCGCCCACGGAAACGGTTTCGACGTCATCTACGCGGACCAGAGATGGGACCGCGTGCAACCCTGGTCCAGCCGGCCACTGGACCCCGGCAACCTCGTCACGGGCGTCAACGTCCTCTGCTGAGCCACAAGCCGTCCGGGCTCGGATCACATGGCCGAGCCTCGGAGGCGCAACCTGGCCGGTCGGCGGTCAGCGCCTCCACCGAGCGGGGCGAGATCAACCGATCTAATAACATAACGGGCGAAATGCACTGATCACCGCAATCTATGCGTGCCGCCTGGGCGGGAGACTCCACCGGCACATGCCCGGGAAAGCGAGCGCACCCATGAACGTCAACGGCTTCACGGCCCCCGGCTACGAAGGCGTCGCCGAGGCCTTCACCCGTAACTTCACCGGTTCCGCCGAGGTGGGCGCCGCGTTCGCCGCCTACCACGACGGGCGGCTCGTCGCCGACCTGTGGGGCGGCAGCGCCGACCCGGACAGCGGCGCCCCCTGGCGGCGCGACACCCTGCAGCTGGTGTTCTCCGGAGCCAAGGGGCTCATCGCCGCCTGCGTGCTCCTGCTGGCCGAGCGCGGGCGGCTCGACCTCGACGCCCCCGCCGCCCGCTACTGGCCCGAGTTCGCCGCCGCGGGCAAGTCCGCCATCACGGTCACCCAGATCATGTCGCACCAGGCCAGGCTCCCCGGCGTCCGGGAGAGCTTCACCACCGGCCAGTTCCTGGACCCGGTCTTCATGGCCTCCCTGCTGGCCGCCCAGGAGCCGCTCACCGACCCCCGTGCCGCCTTCGTCTACCACCCCCTGACCTACGGCTGGCTCGCCGCCGAGCTCATCCGCCGCGTCGACGGCCGCAGCGCGGGCACCTTCTTCGCCGAGGAGTTCGCCCGCCCCCTGGACCTCGACGTCTGGATCGGCGTGCCCCGCGAGCACCACCACCGGGTGGCCACCACGCACGTCGCCCCCGGCTTCGTCTTCGCCGACCCCGACGCGCCCCCGACCGGAGACCCGCTGCGCGACCTGGCCCGCAACCCCATCTCCGTTCCCGACGCCCCCGCCCTGTGGAACAGCGCCGGCTTCCGGGCCGCCGAGCTGCCCGGGGCGGGCGCCCACGGCACCGCCCGTTCCCTCGCCCGCTTCTACGCCTGCATGGCGCGCGGCGGCGAACTGGACGGCGTCCGTGTCCTGAAGGAGACCACCCTCAAAAACGGCCGCAGGCTGCTCAGGCACGGCATCGAGCCCCTCTGGAACAGCCCCATGGCCTACGGGACCGGCTTCGAGCTGCAGACCGCGGCGGCGATCTTCGGCCCGGCACCGGACGCCTTCGGGCACGCCGGCATGGGGGGCTCGCGCCACGCCGCCTGGCCGGCCGAACGCGTCGGGTTCTCCTACGCCACCAACCAGCTCCGGTCGGCGCCCAGCCCCGACCGGCGTCCTCTGCGGCTGCTCGACGCCCTGCACGCCGCCGCGAACTCCCCCGCCGATCCCGCCGGTCGTTGAGCGGCCCGGCCCGGGCCCTTCGCCGGGTCGGCTAGGGTGCCCTGAGGCGACATCTCACAGGGGAGAACACAGCACGTTGTCCGGCGACCACGCTCATCCCAGCCCTACGACCGCGACCGACCCGCGTGATCTGCGCGCCGACTGCGCGAGCTGTTTCGCCCTGTGCTGCACCGTCCCGGCCTTCTCCGCCTCCTCCGACTTCGCCATCGACAAGCCCGCGCACCAGCCCTGCCCCAACCTCGGCGCCGACTTCCGCTGCGGCATCCACTCCTCCCTGCGCCGGCGGGGTTTCGCGGGCTGCACGGTCTACGACTGCTTCGGCGCCGGGCAGCGGGTCTCCCAGGTGACCTTCGGCGGGCGTGACTGGCGTTCCTCCCCCGGTACGGCCAGGCGGATGTTCGAGGTCTTCCCCGTCATGCGCGACCTGCACGAACTGCTGTGGTACCTGACGCAGGCCCTCGCGCTCCCCGGCACCGCCCCCGTCCGCGACGCGCTCACCGAGGCGCGGGCCGCCCTCGAAGCGCTCACCCGGGAGTCTCCGGAGGTCCTCGCGCGGACCGACGTCATGGCGCGGCGCACGCAGGTCAACCCCCTCCTGCAGCGGGCCAGTGAGCTCGCCCGCGCGAACGTCCCCGGCCCCCGCAGGGACCACAGGGGCGCCGACCTCATCGGCGCGAAACTCAAAGGGGCCGACCTCAGGGGCGCCAACCTGCGCGGCGCCTACCTCATCGGCGCCGACCTGCGCGGCGCGAACCTGACCATGGCCGACCTCACCGGGGCCGACACCCGCGGCGCCGACCTGCGCGGCGCCGACCTCGCCGGGAGCATCTTCCTCACCCAGGCCCAGCTCGACGCCGCCAGGGGCGACGCGGCCACCGGCGTCCCCGCCTCCCTCACCCGTCCCGCCCACTGGTGAGGACCTCCCCCTGGGGGAACAGCGCCCGTACCTGCCCGCGCAGCCAGGCGTGCGCCGGATCGGCGTCGTGACGCCGGTGCCAGGCCTGTGAGACGGCCATCTCCGGCAGGTCGAGCGGGATCGGGAAGGTGACCAGCCCCAGGGCGTCGATCATGGGCGCCGACATGCGGGCGGGCGCCATGCCGACCAGGTCGGACCCGCGTACGGCCAGCAGGACGGCGGTGAACGTCGGCACCGACCCGACGATCCGCCGCCGCAGCCCCCGCTCGGCCAGCGCCGCGTCGACGGGCCCCGCCGTACGGCCCCGGCGGGAGGAGACGACGTGCTCGGCGGCGGCGAAGCGCTCCGGGGTCACCGGGGAGCCGAGCAGCCGGTGGCCCGGCCGTACGACGCCCACCCCGTGGTCGTCGACCAGCGGCTCGACACGCGTCTCCGGTGAGGGGTCGGAGATCACCGCGATCTCCAGGTCGGCCGTCCCCTCGCGCAGCGCCCGCTGGTCGCCGTGCCCCTCCGGGACGAACCGCAGCCGGATCCCCGGCGCGGCGGCGCCGACGCAGGCCAGCAGGGGGGCGCAGACGGTGGTGGCCACCGCGTCCGACAGCAGTACGACGAAGTCGCGCCTGAGGGTGGCCGGTTCGAAGACGGCGGGTGTGAACACCCGCCGCGCCCCCTCGACGAGGCTGCGCACCTCGGCCCGCACGGCCAGCGCGCGCGGTGTGGGAACCATCCGCTGACCGGACCTGACCAGGACGGGGTCGCCCATCGCCTGGCGGATCCGGCCCAGGGTGCGGCTCATGGCCGGTTCGGACAGTCCCAGCCGCAGGGCGGCCCCGGAGACGCTGCACTCCTCAAGCAGGGCGTCCAGGGCGATGAGAAGGTCCAGACTTGGTTGCGTTTGGCGCATATACCTCATGATAAATATGCATTTGAGGTTAGGTATGGGTCTTTTTACCGTGGCCTCGTGAACCGAACCTCCATCGTGATGTGCGCCGCGTCGGTCCTCGTGGTCTCCCTCGTCGCCGCGGTGAATCTCGCCCTGCCCGCCCTGACCGGTGCCCTGCACCCCGCCGAGAGTCAGCTCGTCTGGATCGTCGACGCCTACGTCCTGGTCTTCGCCTGCTTACTGATCCCGATGGGGGCGGCCGGGGACCGTCTCGGCGGCAAGGGCGTGCTGCTGACGGGCCTGGCCGTCTTCGCCGCCGGGAGCCTCGCCGCCGCCCTCGCCCCGCACACCGGTGCCCTGATCGCCGCCCGCGCGCTCAGCGGAGCGGGCGCCGCCATGATCATGCCCGCCTCGTTGTCCATCACCGTGGCCTCCCACCCGCCGCAGCGGCGGGCCCACGCCGTCGGCCTCTGGAGCGCCGCGAGCGGCGCCGCCGGGGTCGTCGGCAACGTCGGTGGCGGGCTGATCATCCAATACCTGCCCTGGCAGGCTCTCTTCGCCGTCCCCGCCCTGCTCGCGCTGCTGCTGGCCGGGGTCACCGGCCTGCTCGTCCCGCGTCAGCCCCGCCGTGCGGCCGCCGTCGACCCGGTGGGCACCGGCCTGCTCGTCCTGGGCTGCCTGGCCCTGGTCTTCGCCATCATCGAGGGCCCGGAGGCGGGCTGGACGTCCGCCGTCGTCCTGGGCGCCTTCGCGACCGCCGCCGTCGTGCTCACGGGATTCGTCCTGCACCAGCTGCGGATCCCCCGCCCGCTGCTGGACCCCCGGCTCTTCGCCCGGCGCGAGCTGCGGGCCGGGGCCCTCGGCGTGAGTGTGCTGTTCTTCGGGCTCTTCGCCCTGTTCTTCGTCAACGCCCGCTTCCTGCAGGAGGAGCGCGGCCTGTCGCCGATGGTGACGGGCCTGGCCATCCTGCCCCTCGTGATCCCCATGGTCGCGCTGTCCGGGCGGCGGGCGCCGACGCTGCCCGCCGTGGCCGGCGGCCTGGCGTCCGTGGTGGCCGGGCTGGGGTGGCTGGCCTGGGCGACGACCCTGCCCTACCCCCTCTACGCCGCCGGGCTGGTCCTGGTGGGCGCGGGCATGGGGCTGGCCCTGCCCGCGCTGTCCACCCAGATCATGGCCGGGCTGCCCGCGGGGCGGGCCGGGCTCGGCTCCGGGCTCAACAGCGCGGCGCGTGAACTCGGCAGCGCCGTGGGCGTGGCGGTCATGGGCACCGCGCTGGCCACCTCGGGCCTGCGGGCGGGCCTGGTGATCGTGGCATTGTGCGTCGCGGCGGGCGCGGCGCCCGTGGTGGGCTGGCTCAGGGCGGGCACACGCGCGCTCAGCGCCCCAGCAGGTGGTCCACTTCGGCCGTGAAGAGCAGGCCGGGATCGAACCCCATCCCCGCGAAGTGCCCGGCCAGTTCCAGGGACAGGACGCCGTGCAGCCGGGTCCACAGGACCAGGGCCCGGTGCAGGACGGCGGGCGGGGCGGGGTGAGCACCGGCCCATTCGCGGTGGCCGGCCAGGTGCTCCTCGAACGGCGCCGCCGGGCCGTCCGGCACGGACTCCGCGCAGGCGTCGAGCAGCATTCCCATGATCTGCGATGAGATGACCGTGATGTCGCCGGGCGCGTGGTAGCCGGGCACGGGGGTGCCGTAGATGAGCAGGTAACGCTGGGGGTCGGCGAGGGCCCAGCCGCGGACGGCGTGCGCCAGCGCCTCCAGCCCGGCCCCCGCCTCGGAGAGCGGGCGCAGGGTGTCGGCCAGGCTCCGGTAGGCGTCGCCGACGAGCTCGGTGATCAGCTCGTCGCGACCGGCGTAGTAGCGGTAGAGGGCGGGCCCGCTCATGCCCATCCGTTTGGCGATGGCGTTGAGCGAGAGCGCGGAGGCCCCCGCCGTGGCGATCTGCTCCCACGCGCACTCCTTGATCTCCGCGCGCACCTGGGCGCGGTAGCGCTCCCTGGGGCTCCTCGCGTCCGTCTCCGCCAAGGCCTCCGCCTTTCCACCCCACCGACAGGGCTACACCATCAAGGGATAGTTAGAACTTATCACGAATCCCGTTGACACCCTCCTCGCGGCTTGGTTATAACTTCTAACGAAAGCACGTACTTCTATCCGGTTCGGAGGAACCCGTGTCCCGCGCTCTCGCCGTCCTCGCCGTCCCGCTCACCGTCACCGCCCTGCTGGCGGGCGGCGCCCCCGCCGTGGCCGCCCAGCCAGGCCCCGTCCCCCACTGCCGGGGAGAGGGCCTCGACCCCGCCGCCCGCATCCGCCACCAGGCGGACATCCTCATCAAGGCACCCCTGAGCAGGGTCTTCGCCCTCCAGGCCGACGTGGAGCGCTGGCCCGGCTGGCAGGCCCCCGTCCTCACCGCCGAACGCCTCGACCCCGGCCCCCTGCGCGCGGGCTCGCGTTTCCGGTGGACCACCCCGGCCCCCGCCACCGCCACGACCCCGGCCACCGTCCTGCGCATCACCTCCACCGTCCGGCGGATCCAGCGCGACACCTGCATCCTGTGGAGCGGGCCCGCCGTCGGCGACGGCGTGCGCATCGACCGCGGCACCCACCTGTGGACCTTCACCAGGGTCAAGGGAGGCGTCCGCGTCCACACCGAGGAGACCTGGACCGGCCCCCAGGTCGAAGCCGACGTCCCCACCTCGACCGCGATCCTCGGCGCGGGCCTGCAAGCCTGGCTGCGCGACCTGAAGACCACCGCGGAGAGGCACCGGGTCACCCCGCCCAGTCCCATCCGGTGATCGCCGAACGCATCAGGCGCGCCGCGCCCGACAGATGACCGTCGGCCGCCCAGAACAACGTGAGCGTGCGGCGGCAGTCGGGGCTGTCGACCGCGATCCACACCAGCGGCACACTCCACACGGCCCTCCGCGCGAAAGCCGGGACGAGCCCCACGCCGAGCCCCGCGCCGATCAGATCCGCGATCGCGCCGGACTCGTCCGCCTCACAGACCACCCTCGGCGTGAGCCCCCTGGCCGCGAAGAGCCGCTCCAGCAGCCGCCGCTGCCAGTGCCCCCCGCGGGCGGCCACGAAGGACTCCCCGGCGAGCTCCTCGATCCCGACCGAGGCGCGTCCCGCCAGCCGATGGCCGGACGGCACCGCCAGCCCGACCTCCTCCTCCAGCAGACGGGCCGACTCCAGCCCGTCGGCGTGGATCGGCTGCGAGGCCACACACAGGTCGACCTCCCGGGCCCGCAGATGGCGCCCCATGTCCTCGGCCGGCATCCAGCGAAGCTCGGTCTCGACGCGAGGATGGGCCCGCTTGTAGGCCGCCAGCGGACCGGTGAGGGTCAGGAACGTCTCCGACGCCAGCCGTACGGCGCCCAGACCCTCACCGGCCGCCTCGGCCACCGCCCGCCTGCCCGCCTCCAGCTCGCCCAGGCACCGCTCGGCGTACCCGCGGAAAAGCCTGCCCGCGTCGTTCAGCCGGAGCCTGCCGCTGCGATCGAACAACGGCGCGCCCAGCTCTCCCTCCAGCCGGGCGATCGTCCGGCTCAGCGACGGCTGGGCGACGCGGAGCTCCTCCGCCGCCCGGCTCAGGTGCTCAAGCCGCGCCACCACCAGGAACTGCCTGAGCGCGTTCAGCTCCATCATGCCCCCCAAGGCATAACACCATAGCAATATTGATCTTGGACAGGATAACCCGCATCCCATAGTTTCGGGGGCGCCACGACACCTGCGAACAGAACGAGAAAAACCTCATGACCGAAACCGTGCCTCGGACGACCCCCACGGGGTGGGCACTGCGCGTCCTCGCCGGCGCGCACACCGTGGCGATCATCGGCCAGCCGGTGTTCGCCGGAACCTACCTCACCGGCGACTACGACAGCCTCCACCTGCACGCCGTCGGCGCCGACGTCGTCACCTCCATCGGCTACCTGCAGATGATCGCCGCGCTCACGGCCTGGATCCGGCTGCGCCGGGCCTGGCCCTTCCTCGCCACCACGGCGGTGGTCGCCGCCGAAACCGTCCAGTACCTCGCCGGGCTCGACGGCGCGCTGTGGCTCCACATCCCCCTGGGGGTCATCACCGTCACCGCGCTCACCGTCCTGTTCGTCGCCCTGTGGCTGCGCCCCCTCACCGGCCCCCGGCCACGGACCGTCCGCCATGCCTGACGACATCACCCGGCGGCGGCTCCTGGGCATCGGCGGGACCCTCGGCCTCGCCGCCGCCGCCGGACTGACGACCTCGGCCGCCCTCGCCCGCCGTCCCGCCGTCACCGGCACCGAACTGCGCAGCGCCCTGCCGCTGCCGCCGCCCTTCCAGGTGCCCCTGCCCGTCCCCGCCACGCTGGCCCCGGCAGGCGCCTCCGGCGGCACCGACCACTACGAGATCACCCAGCGCGAGACGACCGCGGAGATCCTCCCCGGCGTCAGGACCCCGCTGTGGACCTACGAGGGCACCTTCCCCGGCCCCACCATCGAGTCACGCCGCGGCCGCCCCGTCACCGTGACCCACCACAACACCCTGCCCGTACCGACCGTCGTCCACCTCCACGGCGGGCGGACCGCCCCGGAGTCCGACGGATACCCCACCGACCTCGTCCTGCCGGCGCACTGGCCGCAGACCACGCACGCCGCGCACGACGCGGGCGCCCACACCATGCACGACCCGCGGGCGGCCGTCACCAGGCTGAGCCGGGACTACACCTTCCCCCTCGACCAGCGCCCCACCCTCCTGTGGTACCACGACCACCGCATGGACTTCACCGCCCCGGCCATCTGGCGCGGCCTCGCCGGGCTGCACATCATCCGCGACGAAGCCGAGGACGACCTCGGCCTGCCCTCCGGAGCCCGCGAACTCCCCCTCATGATCACCGACCGCGCCTTCTCCGCCGACGGCACCCTCACCTACCCCTCCCTCGATCCCACCCTCCGCCTGCGGCCCGGCGTGCGGGACCCCTATCTCGCCGGAGTCCTCGGCGACGTCATCCTTGTCAACGGCGCCCCCTGGCCCGTCCACGAAACCGACACCGCCCGCCACCGCCTGCGCGTCCTGAACGCCTCCAACGCCCGCCACTACGAACTCGAAGCCGTCACCGACACCGGGCGCCGCCTCCCCCTCGTCCAGATCGGCGCCGACCAGGGACTGCTCGCCGCCCCCGTCACCCACCACGCCCTTCCCGTCGCCCCGGCCGAACGCTACGACGTCGTCGTCGACTTCACCGGCCTGCCGGTCGGCAGCCGCGTCAAACTTCTCAACCGCCTCGGCACCGGCCGCACCCGCGACGTCATGGCCTTCCGCATCACCCGCGCCACGACCGACGACAGCCGCCTCCCCCCGGTCCTGTCCACCGACCTGCCGTCCTGGCGCCCCTCGGACGCCGCCGTGACCCGCGAGTTCTCCTTCCGCGCCGGGCGGACGCACGGCGGGCACGGGTGGCTCATCGGCGGCCTCCCCTTCGACCCCGCCCGCTCCGACGTCACCGTCCGCCTCGGCGACGTCGAGATCTGGCGGCTGATCGCCGACGTCCACCACCCCGTCCACCTCCACCTGGTCGGCTTCCGGGTGCTCTCACGCAACGGCCGCCCGCCGCTGCCCCACGACGCGGGCCTCAAGGACACCGTCTCCCTGCGCCCCGGCGAGGCGGTGGAGATCATCACCCGCTTCGACGGCTACCGGGGCCGCTACCTCTTCCACTGCCACAACGCCGAACACGAGGACATGGCGATGATGGCCAACCTCGAAATCGTCTGACCCGCGCACAGGCCGCGGGCGTGACTATCGTTGCGGGGTGAACACCCCCGCGGCCGAGACCGACGTCGACGACGACCTGGTCCGCCGCCTGATCCGCCTGCAGCACCCGGACCTGGAGGGCCCGCTCACCCTCGTCGCCAACGGCTGGGACAACGTCGTCTACCGCCTCGGGGAGGACCGGCCCGCGCCGCCCGACGCGCCGCGCAACCCTGTCCGAGGCGTCCCGCTCGCCGCCCGCGACCAGGTGGTACGGCAACGCCTGTCGTCCATCCCCCGATCGGCCGGGCTCCTTCCCCTGTGGGAGAGACTGGCCGCCCTGCCGCCCTGGCAGGGGCCCGCCCTCTGGCTCCGCGGCGACCCGCACCCGGGAAACCTCCTCATCGGCGGGGACGGCCTGGCCGCCGTCGGCGACCACGTCCTCCACCAGGTGACTCTCCCCTAGGAATCGAGCCTCACCGGCTCACCGCGGGGGACGACGCCCTGCGCGGATACACGGCCGATACACGGCCGCGCGGTCACCGATACGAGGCCGCTGCGGCGTGGAGATCTTCGCCCCCCAGGGTGGGCGGCGTGCGCCCGAAGGCGTGCCCCGCGCGTTCGGAGGCGCGGGCAGGACCGTCGAAAGGTTCGACCGTGTTCAGCATCCGTGCACTACCGGGCAAACGCCTGACACCCGTGGCGATCGCGTGCCTGACCGGCCTGGCGAGCCTCGCAACCGCCGGCGTGGCCGGCGCCCACGCCGCCGAAGAACCTCTGACCTGGCGGAAATGCGCCCAGGCGGCCAAGAACTGGCCCGTCGCCGGCGACACCAGGACCGAATGCTCCACGCTGACGGTTCCCATGGACTACGCCAACCCGCAGGGCCGGAAGATAAAGATCGCCGTGAGCAGGATCAAGGCCACCGACCCGGGCAGGCGCCGCGGTGTGCTGGTCATCAGTCCCGGCGGCCCCGGCGTCACCAACATCGACGCGCCGGCGACGTACGCCGTCGGCGGGCTCGGCACGCTGGCCGCCGACCACGACCTGATCGGGTTCGACCCCAGAGGCGTCGGCTACAGTGACAAGATCAAATGCGACTGGGGGGATCCGCCGTCCGCCACGTCCGCCACCTCCCCCAAGGCGCAGGCGAGGGCCGCGTTCGACCAGGACGCCGCGTACAACAAGCGGTGCGCCGCCAAGGACCCCGGCTTCGTCCGGCAGCTGACCACCACGAACATAGCGCGCGACGTCGACGCGATCCGCGCGGCCCTCGGCGAATCGAAGATCAACTTCTACGGGGTGTCCTTCGGCACCGCGGTGGGCCTGAACTACCGGTCGCTGTTCGACGACAGGGTGAACGCGATGTGGGTGGACTCGGTGATGCCGCCCGTCATCGACCTGGCCGCCATGGACGCCTCGGCGGACGCGCTCAACGAGAGACGCTTCACCGCGTTCGTCCCGTGGCTGGCCCGGCACGACACCGAGTACCACTTCGGGACGACCGACGCCATGGTCCGCAAGACCATGTTCACGCTGCGTGACAAACTCCACCGCAAACCCCGCAAAATAGATGAAAACACCGTGATCAACGGTGAATGGGTCAGCCAACTCCTCGGGGGAGGACCGGGAAGCTGGGTCGCCTCCGCCAGAGACCTGGCCACCGTCCGTGAAGGCGGCGTCCCGCTGTCCGCGTCCCCCGGCCCGGGACCCGCGAAGACGTTCGGCTTCGACGACACCTCCCTGGGCCTGAACCTCATCCAGTATCAGGCGATCTTCTGCAACGAAGGCGTCGGCGGCCGCGACTTCGAACAGATGTGGGCGGCCGCGCAGGCCAGGAAGACCACCTTCCCCGCGACCGGCGGCTACTTCGAACGCAGCGGCTGGTGCGGGCAGTGGCCATGGCCCGCACGCCCGTGGAAACTCGTCAGGGGAACCAGCCCGCTGCAACTGTCCGGCCACCTCGACGAGGACGTCACACCGTACGCGTGGGCGGTTGAGGCGTGGAAAGCCGTCGGCGGGACACTGCTGACCGTCCAGGACGGCGCGCACGCCTCACTGCGCCGGCTGCCCTGCGCCTCGAAGGTGATCGACTTCTTCCGCACCGGCCGCACCGCCACGGGCACCTGTCCCGGCGCGTGACGACCGCGACCCCTCCCACGAACGGATCCACGATGCGCACGTTCCGGCGAATCGGCGCGACACTGAGCGCCCTCCTCCTCAGCCTCACCCTGCCGACGACGCCCTCCGCCCAGGCGGCGGCCACGGACTTCACCGGCACCGCCGTCGCAGGCGGCTGCTCGGGATCACTGGTGCGGGCCCCGGCCACCACGGCCGACGACAAAGCCCTCGTCCTGACCAACGGGCACTGCTACGAGGGCGCGTGGCCGGTGCCGGACGAGGCCCTGGTGGACCAGCCGTCCCATCTCCTGATCGACCTGCTCGGCCGCGAAGGCGAACCGGCGGTCACCCTGCACGCGGCCAGAGCCGTCTACGTGACCATGACCGGCACCGACATCGCGCTGTACCGGCTGGAGACCACCTACCGGCAACTGGAACGCGACCACCGCCTCCGGCCGCTCACGATGTCGACGGACCGTCCCGCACCGGGCACGGACATCCGGGTGATCTCCGCAGGCACGAAGAAGATCTTCTCGTGCGGAATCGACACGCTGGTCTACCGGGTGCTGGAGGTGGGCTACATGACCAAGGACGTCATCCGTTACACCCCGCGGTGCGACACCGGCCCCGGCACCTCCGGATCCCCGATCGTCGACGCCGGAAGCGGCAAGGTCGTCGGCATCAACAACACCAGCAACCGCGACGGCCGCCGGTGCACGCTGGACAACCCCTGCGAGATGAACCGCGACGGCGCCGTCAGCGTGCGCAAGGGCGCCTCCTACGGAACCCAGACCTACCAGCTCGCCGCCTGCGTGGCAGCGGGCAACGAACTCGACCTGGAACGCCCCGGCTGCACGCTGCCCAGGCCGGGCACGCGATCCGCGGACCCCCACACGGCTCCGGACGCCTGACGGGCTGCGGAGCGGCCACGAGCGACCCACGACGTGGCCCTGGCGCGACCCTTGGCCGGACGGCCAAGGGCCGCGCACCCGAAGCGCGCAGAGACGACGACGGTGGCGCCGGAAGAAACCGGTCAGGCCCGGCGGTCAGCCTGTTCGCTGAAGCAGGAGAGTGACGAAGCCCAGAACCCCCCGGTAACCGTGCAGCCACATGGCGCGATGCTCCAGGGCGGCCGCCCGGACCGCTTCGGCGTCCGGGCCGGGGTTCTCATTGGCCCAGCGCAGCAACGTCCCCGTCCAGGACCACTCGTAGTCATCCCATTCCGACAGGTCGCTGGTGTACGCGTAAACCGTGTCGAAACCAGCGGACTCGGCGGCGGCGACCGTACCCGGCAGGTCGAAATACTCCGACGGCTCCGCACCCAGCCGGGCGAGTGCCTCCGGCGTCGGCGCGCACTCCCAGAACCCCTCACCGACGAGCGCCAGCCCGTTCGGCCGCAGATAGCGCCGAACACGTTCGACGGCCGGGCCAAGACCCCCGAACGCGTGCGTCGCCCCGACGCAGATCACCAGGTCGTAGCGCTCGGCCACCGGGAAATCCGCAGCCGGCCTCTCGTGCAGCCGGACACGCTCCCAGACGCCCTGGACCTCGGCGTGCCCCTCGGCCGCCTTGAGCGCGTCGGCGGAGATGTCGACGCCGTCGGCGGTCGCGTCCTCGTAGAGCGCGAGCGCACGCAACGTCCACGCCGCCTCGCCGCAGCCGAGGTCCAGGATCCTCGCCCCCTCGGGCAACCGGGCCCGGCGCAACAGCCGGGTCACCTGCGCGCCGGAGACCGGCGCGGCGATGGGGTGGTCACGATGAGCGAGATGACTGATGAGCTGACGTTCCATGGCACCAATCTGTCCCATCCCCACAGACGAGACCACACATTTCCGGCCCGACCCCGGAGGGCACCGGCCGGAGGCGGCACTCGAAACACTTCAGAAGGCCGCGAACCTCCGGCCCGCCCGCCGCATCCAATCCGTACGTGAACACAATCACGAAGGCACTCACGATCGCCGCCCTGTCCGCGACCTCCGCCGCGACGCTGCTCACCGGCCCCTCCGCCCACGCCGCCGCGGGGAACACCACCGCCTGCCCCACCCCGAGCAAGGCGGAGATCAAACGCTCCCACGACTCCAGGATCGACAAGCCCGCCAGAGGCGCGGGAGCCATCAAGGGCGTGCGCATCGGCTACATCCCCAAAGGCTTCACCTACGGCGGAGTGGTGGCCGGCAGGCACAACGGCGTCACCGAATACGGCTACCAGTGGGGAGACAACCGGGCCAACGCCGACCCCAAGCAGCGCAGCCTGTGGGTACGCGTGCTCTGCTGGCCGGACGCCAGGAGACTCACCGACCTGAAGCGCCTCCCCGTGACCTACGGAACCTTCGCCGAAGACGCGAAGACCACGACGATCGGCGGCCGTCGAGCACTGACGAAGCAAGGCGACGGCGCGCTCGGCGACGGGCGGTACGTCGGCTGGATCGAACGAGAAGGAACCGTCATCACCGTGATGGCCGGCACACCGCTCGTCCCCGACCTCAAAAAGATCGTCGCCGGCGTCCGCCTCCTCTGACGCGGTGACCGGCTCACCGGCCGGCTTGGAGGAAGCGCTGGTCGCCGTCCTGGTGACGATGCCGACCGGCGCGATCCGCCGGCCCCGTTCGAGCCGCACCTGGGAGCACTGGAAACCCCTCGCCTGCGGCGCACGCCGACCGGCGCCCCGCACGGCCGGAGCGATCTCATCGTCCGCCGATGCCGTGCCGCCGCAATCGGCGTCGGCCAGGACGAGGCCGTGCCTTTGGAGATGAGCGCGCCGGGCGCGCTCTCGCCACCGGCTGCCGAGTCCCCAGGCGAGCCGGTCCGCACCGCCGTACGGGCTCTCCCGGCCCGTCACCGAACGCCGATCGGGGGTGCTCGCACACCGCGCCGGGATCCCTGCCAAGGCCGCTCGCCTGGGGCTCACGGCGCCCGGCGCCCGCTCACACGTCGGGATAGGCCATGAACACGGTGTTGACGGTGCGGGCGCCCTCGTCCGGCTCCTCACCCGAGTACTTCATCAGCAGCGCCACGTACTCCTCGAAGAACGCCTCCAGCCGGCCCAGCGACACGCGGATGCTCCCCCGCGAGTAAGGGAACGCGTCGTCCCAGCCGTCCTGGCCTGAGGTGTCGGCCAGAGCCTGCTGGAACTGCTGGATGTCGGCGGCGAACGCCCGCGTGTTCATCTCGTCCAGCACGGCACGCGTCTTGGCGTCCTGCCGGCTGCGCCGGGGGAACCGGAAGTCGGCCATGACGAAGCGCCACCACCGCTCCCGCCCGTGCCCCCTTGCCGGCGCCTCCTCGACGAAGCCGTGTTTGGCCAGCTCACGCAGGTGGTAACTGGTGGCACCGGTGTTGAGGTCGAGCTCGCGGGCGAGCGTGGCCGACGTCGCGGGCCCGTGCTTGTAGAGGTGGTCGAGGATGCGCCGCCGCCGGGGGTGCGTGAGCGACGTCAGAGCCTCCAGGTCGGTGACCTCATGACGCGCGGGCTCTCCAACCATGGTCGACAAACTAGCTGTGCACAATCCGTTGTGCAACTTTCGCCGCCCTGACCTGGCCGGACGCCCCCAGCAGTGCACAACCCGTTTGCACAATCCATTGTGCACAGTCATTGTGTACTCATGAACCTTGCCTGGAAGGCCCTCCTTGCGGCCGGAGCGACCCTGACCGCCCTGCTGCCCACCCCCGCGGCGCACACCCGCTCATGCGCGGAAGCGACAACCCCCTGCCACGGCGAACTCCGCGTCCCCCTCGACTGGTCGAACCCCGGCGCGGAGAAGATCTCCGTCGCCTACCTGTGGATCCCCCGCGGCGACCGCAGCCGCCCACCCCTGACCACCGCGATCGCCAACGGCGGCGGCCCCGGACCACTCGACCCCTCCTACGCCGGGCTCGCCAAGACACTGCTCGGACCGCTGTCCGACCGGGTCGACATCCTCATGGTCGAACCACGCGGATTCGGCGAATCCTCGCCGCTGTCATGCCGCGGGCTCGACATCACCCGGCCGAACACAATCGAAGCGTGCGCCCACCAGATCGGCGACAGGGGCGGATTCTTCACCTCCGGCCAGGCCGCCGCCGACCTCGACACCGTCAGAGCCGCACTCGGCGTCCGTGACGTCACCTTCGTCGGATCCTCCTACGGCACACTGCTCGGGCAGGCCTACGCCACCCGCTTCCCCAAGCACCTGCGCGCCATGTTCCTCGAAAGCGTCATCGGCACCGGCGAGGACGGCTACGCCGAACAGGGCTTCCGCAACCAGCAGAAACTGGGCCTCAAAGCCCTGCGAAACGCGTGCCGCCGCTCACCCGCCTGCGCCAGGCACAACCCCGACCCGGCCGCCCTGTGGGACGAACTACTGAAACGACTCCGCGCCCAGCCCGACCCGAAGCTACCCATCGGCCAGACCGGCCACCTGCTCACCGCCGCCGCCAACCCCGACGCCAGATCCACCTTCGCCGCGGCGAACGCCTACCTCAAAGACGACCCGGCCCCACTGCGCCGCCTGATGAACCGCGCCACGCCACCCCCGCCCGACAGATCCCCCGCACCGGCCCTGTTCACCTACTACTGCGGCGACACCAGATTTCCCTTCGACCGCGACGCCCTCACCGCCGAACGCCTCCGGCAACTCAACGCCTACGCGCGACGCCACCACCTCTACGCGCCCTACCGGCCCTCCGAAGTCACCGGACCGGTCGCCGACTGGACGCGACAGTGCGCCCACTGGCCCACCCCACGCCAGAGCCCGCCGGTCACCGGCCACCGGCCGAACGTCCCCGTCCTGGCGATCAGCGGCCAGTTCGACTCCGACACCTCCCCGCTCGACGCCACCTCCGTGGCCGCCCGCCACCCCAGGGGACACGCCTACACCGTGCCCTTCGGAGGCCACGGCCAGCTGTTCGGATCCAACCCGCTCGGCGCATGCCTGCAGGGCGTCCTACGCTCCTTCATCGCCGACCCCACCACGCCGGCGCACCCTGACTGCACCGCGGAGAACTACCGGCTGCTCGGCGACTTCCCCACACAGGCACGCGAGCTGGCCACGCCGTACGGCCACGAACTGAGCGACAGGCAACGCCGGACCGTGGCAGCGGCCTTCGCGACAGCCGCCGACGCGATCGCGCCCCTCAACCCGACCTCCCTCACCCCTGCGCCCCAAACCGAACCCGGCCTGCGCGGCGGCCGTATCCTGCGAACCGAAGGCGGGCCGACCACCCTCCACCAGGTCCGGTACGTCAAGGACGTCCAGGTCTCCGGAACCATCCGCCTCAACCCGAAAACCGCAACCGCGACCCTCACCACCGCGTCCGGGAACCGCCTGTCGCTGAGCTGGCGGCCCTTCCACGCAGAAAACCAGACCGAAGTCCACGGCGAACTCGACAACGAACCGTTCACCGTGCGAATCCCCACCCGGTAACCCCCTCACCCCGCCGCTCCACGACAGGTGCAAGAACGCACGAAGCCGCCGCCCAAGACCACGGCCACGGGGGCCGGGCAGCATATCGGGGTGCCGGAGCGCGAGACGCCATCCGATGAGGGCGCCGTCGTCCTGGACATAGAGGGCGTAGCGGTCAAGGCCCAGATGTTCGAGCAGTCCGGAGGTGAGTTCGGCGAGGGCGTCGAAGGTGTAGGCGAACTCCCCCGCGAAAGGGGAGGCCGAGTGGCCGAAGCCGAGGTGGTCCGGCGCGATGACATGGTAGCGGTCGGCCAGCAGCGGGATGAGTTCGCGGAACACGAACGAGTTGGCGGGGTAGCCGTGCAGCAGGACGATCGCGGGGGCGTCGGCGGGGCCGGCCCGGCTGTTGGGACAGGCTCAGTGCGATGGTGATGCTCCTGGACGGCCGCGACGACCTGGCCACCGTCCCGGCGGTCCTTCATCGTGCGACTACGATCACCAGGTGACGTGCGCGGGAAATTGGGACCATCTGGAACCGGCTACCAAGGAGGCCTACCAGCGCTTCGACGCCCTCACCGAGCAGGGCCTCGACCCCGGCCCTGACACCGACTGGCGCCTCTACGGCACCTACGCCCACACCAAGCTCTGGCTCAGCCCGCAGGGCGGCCACGACTACGACGAGCGCGTCCTGCGCCTGGTCCGCACCGTGGCCGCGCGCGCCGTCGACTGGACTCCCGGCGACGCCTGGAACCTGGCCGAACGCGCCGGATACTGGGCCCGCCAAGGCCACACCCGCCACGAGGAGCTCTATCGGATTCCGCTGTCAGCCGCCCACCTGCTCCATCCGCAACAGCGCCGCGACCTGTTCGGCCACCTGACAGACCTCGGAGAGCTCCAGCCGCTCCTGGAGAGCCTGCTCACCGAAGACGGCCCAGACGGTGCGGTCAGGAACGTGATCGGGGAGGCCGACCCCTTCGCCACGATACTGGCCGAGGAGTACGGCCTCCGCCTGGCCGGAATGCTGCCGCTGCTACGTCACTGGGCCACCGCTGACACACCGGCCCCAGGCGACGGCTGGTTGCCGGTCGTCTGCGACCTGCTCACTCCTGAGGCCGTCACCCTGGTCCACGAGCTGGTCACTCGCCTGGCCGCCTACCGGGGCGGCCCGTTCGTCTGCCATCACGCCGACATCAGCTGGAGCGAGGACCGCTTCCTGAAGGGCCAGACCGTTTCGATGGCGCGCGGCCTGATCTGGACCTGCGAGGTCATTGACGAACCCTGGGTCCCGTCGCTGCTCGCCGACGCCGCCGTCACCTGCGGCACCGGCCACGACGGCCCCGGCTCCACCTGCCGCAGCGAGACCGTCGCCAACGGGGCTGTCGGCGTGCTGGCCCGCCGGGGCGGGCCCGAGACAGTCACACCACTGGCGCTCATTCAGGCGCGGGTGCGGGCGGCGTCCGTACAAGAGAACGCCACTCGCGCACTCGATGCGCTCGCCGACGCGGCGGCGCTGACCCGCGACCAGTTCCTCGACCGCGCTCTGCCCGCCACCGCCGCCACGCCCAGAGAGGTCGAGCAGGCGCACACGGCCGCGCGCCACCGCCTGGAGCAGGCGCTCATCCACCAGCGTGAATGGACCTGGCGTGAGGTCGGTGAACATCTCCTCGACCACCCCGTCACCGGCCCCGACGCACGCACCCTGGTGTGGCGGACCCCCGGCGGCCCCTCTGGCCTGCCCGTCAGAACCGTCGACGGCTGGGAACTGGCCGGGCACCGCCCCGAGGGCCCTGTCACGTTGTGGCACCCGGCCGACGCAAGCGCCGAGGAGGTGAGTGCGTGGCGCGAGAGGGGTCTGGCGCAGCCGTTCGAACAAGTCCTCCGCGAGGTGTACGTGAAAGAGCCGGGCCGTGTCGCCGGTCATGTCGTGCGTTACGACCTGGCCCGGACGGAACTGATCCGGCACGGATGGACCGGCGTGTCGATCGGCTACTGGGAGCACGACTGTCACGAGGGGCAGGGCGAGGTGGTGCGCGACCTCGCGGGCTGGCAGGCCCGCTGGCTCCTGCGCGTCGTCGAGGGCATGTCCGACGAGGGCTGGGGCCTGGACGCGCTGTGCGCGACCAGCCCGATGACCTTCCACCGCGACGGCCAGAAGGTGCCCGCGGCGTCGGTGCCGCCACGGGTGCGGTCGGAGATCCTCCGGGAGGCCGACCTCACAGTCGCCGCCGCTTCGGCCGGCCCGGACGCCCAGCACCTGGTTGATTATTACGACGGATATTGGCACTAGAAGTCATGCGGCACCAACACGACGGGCACGTCGCCCAGCCACCTGGCCAGGCGCCCGGGGCTGTCGAAGTCGTCGAGCGAGACGGACGGCGCATGGCACATGCCCCTCCAACCACACGCCCCACTAGGAGCTGTTTAGAGTTCGGATCATGTGGTTGAGGTAAGGAGCTTCAGCCACATGATCGAGCCTCGGAGGTAGAGCCCGGCCTCGTAGCTTTC
>NZ_JBITMT010000018.1:0-137154 GCF_044466505.1 Streptosporangium sp. NPDC049376
TTCGAGCGGCTCCTGAATACGTGCGAACGACACGCGACGGGGACCAGCGGGTACGGCGGAGGCGTTGCGCGAGGCTGCCAACAGATGTCCTTCCGGGAGGCACGGATGGAATCGACTGCGCGCATGCCAAACGCCCCGGAAGGATCCGGGGGCGTGAGCGGACAGCGCGAGGGCAGCAGAATAGCGCAAATGACAAACGGGACACCACATTTACTATGAGCGTCAACCTCTCTGCCGGGGTCAGTCTTTCACGGCGGAATCGGCCTCGTCAATTCGCCGGTGCGATGTCCATGGCGCTCTGGACGGTTCGTGGCCGTAGAACCGATGCGCATGTGAGATCGTCTCGTCATGGACTTCCTTGACGACTATCTCGGGGGTGTGCGGGCGCGAGGAGCGGTGTTCTGCCGCTCGGTGGTCGAACCGCCGTGGAACGTCCGGTTCACCGGGCCGGTCCCGCTCGGCCTGGTCACCGTGCTCACCGGGGACGCCTGGATCCTCATGGACGGCTCAGCGCCGGAGCCGCTGCGCAGGGGAGACGTCGCGCTGGTCCGGGGCGGCAGGCCGTTCTCCGTCGCCGACGACCCGGCCACCCCACCCCAGATCGTCATCGAGGACGAGACCACCTGTCACACGGTCGGCGACGGGCCGGTGCTGGACGCCGACGATCTCGTCCTCGGTCCCCGGACCTGCGGGCTCAGCGCCGAGGCGACCGGCACGTTCGTCGTCGCCGGGTATCCGATCCGGGGCGACGTCGGTGACCGGCTGCTGCGCTCCCTGCCGGACCTGGCGATCGTCCAGGGCGGCCAGGACCTGGCGCCGCTGCTCGGCCTGCTGGCCGTCGAGATCGTCAGTGAGGAACCGGGGCAGCAGATCGTCCTCGACCGGCTGCTCGACACGCTGCTGGTCAAGGCGTTGCGCTGCTGGTTCGCCCGCCCCGACGCCGAACCCCCCGCCGGATACCGTGCGCTGGCCGATCCGCGCGTCGGGCGTGTGCTGCGCGCCTTGCGCGACGATCCCGGCCGTCCCTGGACGGTCGCGAGCATGGCGGGGGAGGCCGGGCTGTCACGGGCCGCGTTCGCCCGGGTGTTCACCGAACTGGTCGGGACGCCGCCCATGGCGTACGTGACCGAGTGGCGGATGACCCTGGCCGCCGACATGCTTCGCGAGAACGGCGCGAGCGTGGCGTCGGTCGCCCGCCGCGTCGGCTACTCCGACGGGTTCGCGTTCAGCAACGCCTTCAAGCGCGTCCGTGGCCGTTCACCCGGCGCCCTCCTGGCCGAGGCGCGCCGTTCCTGACCCCGTTCAGGACTTCCACGCTCCGGCGGCGGCCGCCTCCTCGGCGAAGTCGCCGAAGGAACGCGGTGCCCGTCCCAGGGCGCGGTACACGCCGTCGGCGACGCGTTCGCCGGCCCCGCGGGCCAGCTCCTCCATCAGGTCGGCGACGGCCTCGACGGTCCCCTCGGGGTATCCCTGCCCGGCCAGCGCGGCGGCGTAGGTCTCCCGGCTGACCGGGACATAGCGGACCCGGTGGCCCGACACGCGGGAGACGGTGGCGGCGACGTCGCCGAAGGAGAGCGCCTCGGGGCCGGTCAGCTCATAGGTCTGACCGGCGTGCCCGTCACCGGTGAGCGCGGCGACGGCGACGTCGGCGATGTCGGCCACGTCGACGAACGCCTCACGGCCCTCACCGGCGGGCAGCGCGAGCTCACCGGACATGATCGGTTCGAGCAGGAAGTCCTCGCTGAAGTTCTGCGCGAACCAGGCCGCCCGCAGGATCGTCCACTCCGGGACCGCGTCGCGCACCGATTTCTCGAACGCCTCCTGCTCCGGGTGCGCCCGGCCGTCCTCCCCGCGCGCCGACAGCAGGACGATCCGCCGGACGCCCGCCTCGGCCGCGCGGTGGGCGAAGGCGGTGACGGCGGCCGGGTCGACGAACTCGGCCATCGGGACGAGGTAGACGGCCCGCACGCCGTCCAGCGCGGGACCCCAGGTCTCCGGAGCGCCGTAGTCGAACAGGGTGCCGGTCGTGCGGGAGGCGACGCGTACGGGAATCTCCAGGTCGCGCAGGCGGGCGACCACACGGCGGCCGGTCTTGCCGCGGCCGCCCAGGACGAGAATCGGTGCTTGGCTCATGACACCATCACACCGTCTTCGGTGAGACGATCACATGGTCGTACGGCTCACACGCATGTGAGTTCGTCTCACCGGAGACCTCAGCCGAGCTCGTAGTCGAGGTGGTAGGAGTGGACGCCGTCCCTGTTGACGATGCCTCCTGTGCCGCGGACGCCCGTCAGTTCGCCGGTGCCCGAATCGGGCAGGACGTCCCAGGTCAGGGCGGACTCTCCCGCGTGCGCCGTGGCGTTGTGGTGCAGGACGAAGGTGCCCTTGCGGCCGTGCAGGGTTCCGCTGAAGCGTTCGAAGCCCGCGTAGGCCGCCGAGTCCTCGACCCGGGCCACCGCCGTGATGATGTCGGTGGTGCTGGTGCCCACAAGGTCTCCGGAGAAGGTCTTGGTCACGTGGACGAGGGAGAGCGTCGCGCCCTCGGCCTCGTCGTAGGTCTCCGGCTCCCAGCTGTCCAGAGTGAATGTGCCGTCCGCGCGGGGCATGGGGATCTCCTTGCTCGTCCGAGGTACGGTCCCCATCGTGCCGCCCGTACCTGTCATCTTCTGTCAGCTATGACGCCGTGGGTCAGGACAGGCTCCACCGGTCCATGTTCCAGGTGATGGTCGACTGGGCCGGGTTCGGCACGACGTTGCCGATCTTCTCGTCCCACGCGCTCAGGCTCGCATGCTGGAAGAGCGGAATGGTGGCCACGTCCTCCCACAACTGCTTCTCGATCTCTCCGATGATGGGGATCTGCGCGTTCAGGTCGACGGTCGCGTTCAGCTTCCTGATGAGCCGGTCGACCCTTCTGCTCGAATAACAGCCGTTGTTGTTGCCCTTGCTCTCCCCGTCGCACCTCACGGGCGTGGTGTAGGTGGAGGCCCAGCCGCTGACCAGGGCCGAAGCCGACCAGGCGAACAGCGCGACGTCGTAGCCGTTGGCGGGCATCACGGTGCCGAAGAAGTCGTCGGATCCCTTGTCGACGACCTTGAAGCCCGCCTTGTCACAGGCGTTGATGATCAGTTGCACCTCGACCGTGCGCCGCGGGTTCGGGGTCTGGTAGCCGATCTTGACCTCCACCCCGGTCTTGCCCGCCTCGGCCACCAGGGCCCTGGCGCCTGCGATGTCCTGCTTCCCGTAGACCCCCGCACCGCCCGAGGCGGCGATGACCGCCGCGGCGTTGGCCTGGAACGGCGCCACGTTGCGGATCTCCAGGGGTTTGGCGTTCGGGATCACCGGCTTGATCAGGCTGTCGACGATGAGTTGCCTGGGCACGCACTTGGCGAAGGCCTGGCGCAGTCTCTTGTCCTTGAAGGGGCTTGAGTCGACGTTGAAGTCCAGGTGTTCGTAGGTGTACTGGTCGGCGACGTTGACCTTGACGCCCTTGATCTGCCTCAGTTCCTTGAGCACGCCGGGTCCCGGCTGCGGCTCGATGATCTGGACCTCCCGGTCGTGCAGGGCCTCGGCCTGCTCGTCGAGGGTGATGAAGCGCTCGATGATGGTCGGGGTCGCCGCCGGGGTGCCCCACCACCTGTCGTTGGCGACGAGGGTCAGGGACTGTCCCGTGTCCATCTTGGAGAGCTTGTAGGGGCCGGAGGACGGGATCAGCTCGGCGGGGGGAAGCGAGACCTCGGAGACCCAGCCGTCGTTGAAGAACTTGATGGCCTTTTCGAGCTTCTTCGCGTCACGCGCCTTGACGGCCGCGATGAACTCGTCCTCGGACAGGCCGCCCTGCCTCTCCACGACGTGGGCGGGCAGCAGTTCGGTCGCGCCGGGCCCGCCCGCGATCCAGTCGGCGAAGGGCTTGTCGTAGACGAGGGAGAAACTCCTGCCGCCCTTCTCGCACGCGGGCAGCCTGGTGTCCTCGACGCCGGTCGTGCCGGAGGTGGAGAAGCCCTTGATCTTCCCGGACTTGAACCCCCACCACAGCAGCACGTCGTCGCAGTCGATCGGGGTGCCGTCGGACCAGACGGCCTTGTCGCTGATCGTGTACTCGACCGTCAGCGGGTCGTCCGAGGTCTTGACGTAGCGGCCGAAGTCCCTGTCGGGGGTGATCTCGCCGTTCTCCCCGTAGAACCAGAAGCCGGTCAGGACGCGTTGCAGCGGTCCAGCGTTGCGTGTGGCGTTCTCGGCGGCGGTGTTGTTGTTGTAGGAGTGGAACTCCTGCTCATAGGCGTAGGTGATGCTCCTGGCCCCCGAAGAGACCGGCTCCGAGGTGGCCGGTCCGGAGTCGCCGACTCCGCAGGCGCCCAGCACGAGAACCCCCCCGACCAGCGCTGACAGGAACCTGCCAGACCTCCGCGCATGGAACACGCTAGAACTCCTTAGTAGCCCGGCGCGCTCGCTCGCCGACCCCGGTCGAGCAAAGCTGAACACCATCCCATATTTCCGACAAGTGGGACGAGCCGGGTGTTGTACATCTGAGACAGGTCATCTCTCTTATGGCCTGATTCTTACGGATATTGGCTCTTGGGCCACTCGTGGGCCCGACAAACCACCCTCCATGATGGGCCACATGACAACCACCCCTCTTCGCACGCGCACGCGTGGGGTGCATCGCGCCTGGATCGTGGCGGGAGTCGCGTTCGTAGCGATCCTCGGCGCCGCCGGGTTCCGAGCGACCCCCGGCGTGCTGATCACCCCCCTGCAGGAGGAGTTCGGCTGGTCACGCGGCACGATCTCGCTGGCCGTCTCGGTCAACCTCATGCTGTACGGCCTCACCGCTCCCTTCGCCGCCGCCCTCATGGACCGCTTCGGCATGCGCAGGGTCGTGTCGTGCGCGCTGCTGCTCGTCGCGGCGGGCAGCGGCCTGACCATCCTGATGAACGCCCCCTGGCAGCTCGTCCTGTGCTGGGGCGTGCTGGTCGGGCTGGGCACCGGCTCGATGGCCCTGGTCTTCGCCGCCACGCTCACCGACCGCTGGTTCGTCCGTCACCGGGGTCTCGTCACCGGCGTCCTCACCGCGGGCGGCGCGACCGGGCAGCTCGTCTTCCTGCCCGTCCTGGCCTCCCTGGCCCAGACCTCGGGATGGCGTACGGCCTCGGCCACGGTGGCCGGGGCGGCCCTGGTCGTCGTCCCCCTCGTGTGGTTCCTGTTGCGCGACCACCCGGCGGAGGCGGGCACGACCGCCCTGGGCGCCGACCCCCGTGACCCTGCTCCGGTGCCCGGTCCCACGACCAGGGGCGGGGCCGCGGCACGGGCCCTGGCCGTACTGGGACGAGCGGCCCGCACCCGGTCCTTCTGGCTGCTCGCCGGAGGGTTCGCGATCTGCGGGATGAGCACGAACGGCCTGGTCGGCACGCACTTCATCCCCGCGGCCCACGACCACGGCATGTCGGAACCGGTCGCGGCCGGACTGCTCGCGGTCATCGGGATCTTCGACGTCGTCGGGACGATCGCCTCGGGCTGGCTGAGTGACCGGGTGGACTCCAGAGTCCTGCTCGGCGTCTACTACGCGCTGCGCGGACTGTCACTGATGGTGCTGCCCAGCCTGTTCTCGGCGACGGCCGAGCCCAGCATGCTCGTCTTCATCATCTTCTACGGCCTCGACTGGGTCGCGACCGTGCCGCCCACGGTCGCGCTGTGCCGCCAGGTCTACGGGGCCGACGCCCCGGTGGTCTTCGGCTGGGTCTTCGCCTCCCACCAGGTGGGCGCGGCCATCGCCGCGGTGGGCGCGGGACTCACCCGCGACCTGTTCGGCGCCTACGACCTCGCCTGGTACGTCGCGGGTGCCCTGTGCCTGGTCGCCGCCCTCATGTCGGTCTCCGTCGTGGCCGCCAGGGCCTCCGAGAGGAACACCGTCTCCGTCTAGGGAGCGGAGAGGGCATGCTTGGAGGGTGAGTGAGACGGAAGTGAGCGGTCAGAGGGTGCTCCCGCTGGTGGTGCGGATCGAGCGGGCTGACCCGCCACGGCGCACCGACGCCCTTGAGGCGGCGGCGCTCGCCGTGCTCACGCTGCTCGACGACCCCCGCGCGGCGGACGGCGGCGAGTGGGCCGAACAGGTCAAGGCGTGGGAGACCCTCGGGATCAGGAAGGTCGTACGGCGCGCCCGCGGCGCCGAGTGGCGACGGGTGCTCGACCTGCCCGGCATCACCGTCACCTCGGGCACCGCGGAGGTCCGGGTCCACCCTCCGGTCCCGCTCGACGACTGGCCCAGAGACCTGTCCAGGCTCCAGGTCTCCGGCACCGACCTGACCGACCCCGAGGAGCCGGGCCCCGCGCCGGACGGGGACGCGCTGCTCTGGGTCAATCCCACCCTGGAGATGTCGGCGGGCAAGACCATGGCCCAGGTGGGACACGCCGCCCAGCTCGCCTGGTGGGGGAGCGACGAGGCGGCCAGACGGTCCTGGCGTGAGCGGGGCCTGACCTGCGCGGTGCGAACCGCCGAGGCCGGGCGGTGGGCCGGGCTGACCGGTTCCGGCCTGCCCACGGTCAGGGACGCCGGGTTCACCGAGATCGCGCCCGGCTCGTGCACGGTCGTCGCGGACGCGCCGTGGCTACGCGGGGAAGGCTTCCGCCCGGCCGCCTCCGGCCCTCTCAGGTCAGCCTGACGACGTCGGCGAGCACACCCCCCTCGGGGGTCAGCCGCCAAGCCGCCGGGCTGTCGTAGACCACCAGCAGGTGCTCGTCGTCGAGCATGGTCATCCCCTCCGCGTGGTCGTCGCCGTCGCCGTAGGGCAGGTCCATCACCAGCCGGGGATCGTGCTCGACGGACGGCGTCTCCCCCGGGGTCCAGCGCAGCAGCCGTACCGGGCCGTCGAGATCCATGGTCGGCCCCGCCAGGATCATCAGGTCCCCCTGGTGCGGGCACAGGTCCCGGATGCCGAGACCGCCGAGGTTCAGGAAGTGCATCCGGTACGGCTCGCCGTCGATCGGGGCCGGCAGCAGCCGTTCGGGGCGGCGCGGGTCGCTCTCGGGACGGATCTCGAGCAGTACGGCCCAGCCGCGCAGCACGGGCCCGCGCAGGCCGACGAAGACGCGCTCGCCGAGCACCGCGATGCCCTCGATGTCCAGGCCGTTGTCCTTGCCGGGGATCTTCAGGAAGGGAGCGAGGTAGGGGTCGTCGGCCATCAGGTCGGCCAGGTTCCTGCCGCGTCCCGACAGGATCGCCGCGGTGCGGGCGCCGTCCGCGCGGACCGGCCGCGAACCGACGAGCGGCAACCGCATGAGGACGTAGCGGTTCTCCTCGCGTACGAGGCTGCCGAGCCTGCGCAGGGACTTGCCGACGGGGTGGTCCCGCTTGACGCGCTTCCGCTTGAGGCTGTGCGAGCCGATCGCCCACAACCAGCCGTCGGCCCTGGCCAGTCCCTCGATGTCGGCCTCGTCGTCGGGACCCGCGGGCAGGTCGACGAAGTCGGCCAGGGCGTAGGTGCGCTGGTCGTCGTAGCGGCCCTCACGGAGGGTCAGGTACTCCAGGGTCGCGGTCTCGTCACCCGCGAGCCAGAGGCCCGTGCCGTCGGAGCGGACGGCGGACAGGTTCGTGTGGGTCCTCGCGTCACGGGAGGTGACATGGAAACGGAGTTCTACCCGGCGTTCTGCAAGCACGGTGGCATCATGGCAGGAAGGTGCAAGAAGGGGCATATCGGACTGAAGAGCGGGAGGGTACTCGTTCCCTAAGTGTGATGGGGATCGTGCACGAGAAAACCGGATTTGTCGTACGCTCCCGATCGTGCTCGATGGGGTGGGTGGGACTGAGGTGACCCGGGAAACGGGTGCCGTACCGACGCGTGCGACCGACGGGACGGACCCGTCAGAGCCGCGGAGGACGTCCGTCCCCGGCCCGCCGAGGCCGCCGAAGCGCTCCCGCATCGGCGACCTGTCGATGCGCGTCGTCTACCGGATGCTGGCCGTGGCCGTGGTGGTGGTCGTCACCGTCGTGGCCGTCGTGGCCGCCCTGGTCCTCTCCGGCACCTCCGAACGACCGGGCGAGGGGCGGTCGGGGCAGGTCGCCGCGCCACCTGCCGCGACGCCCTCGCCCGGTTCCAGCTCCCCGCAGGCCTCGCCGGTCGCCTCCCCGGCGGTCCTGGCCGGTGAGGGGACCGTCGCCTCCGCCTCTCCCTCGGCCTCTCCTTCCGCCTCTTCGGCCGCGGAGACCTCGACGGCGTCACCCTCTCCCTCGCCCTCGTCCTCGCCGATGTCCTCGCCGACCGCGTTGGAGGAGGTCGCGCGTGACCGGAGCGCGGTCGTGGCGGCCCTCGCCGATCACCGCGTCCCCGACCTGCCGCGCAACAAGAAGCTCGCCCGGCTGCCCGGCAAGGCCCACAAGGGCAAGCGTCTGCTGAAGGACCGCAGGGCGGGCGTCTGGCTCGCCAGGCTGGGCAAGCCGTGGAAGATCTTCGGGGCCGCGCCGTTCTCGACCAAGCAGGTCCTGCCGAAGGTCAAGGGGGCGCCCGTCAGGGCGATGCTCGTCAGCTGCCCGGTGCCCATCCAGGCGCAGCGCCACGCCAAGGACACCGCGCTGCTGGCCGCCCGATGGACGCTCAACCACCACCCCAAGGGCTCCAGGATCTCCTGGTTCGCCTCGCAGCCGATCAAGAAGGGGTGGCTGCTCGCCTACAAGGTGAAGTACAAGGTCAAGGGCAAGGCCCGCTTCTCGGTGGCCGCCGTCGTCGTGACGCGGGGTTCCGGCCCACGGCCCGCCATGGTCTTCGTGACCGTCCCCGACACCCAGCGCGCCTACTGGCGCGACATCAACACCGCGGTCTCCTCCATCAGGCCGAAGTAACGGACGTCCCGCGGGACGCTAGGCTCGGTCGGCGTGACCCGGATCGTTCTCGCCTCCGCCTCTCCCGCCCGCCTCGCCCTGCTCCGCAGCGCCGGGCTTGACCCCAAGGTGATCGTCAGCGGGGTGGACGAGGAGGCCGTGACCGCGGACAGCCCGGCCGAACTCTGTCTGGCCCTGGCCGTGGCCAAGGCGTCGGTCGTCGCGCGTGACCTCACCTCCGGCCTCGTCGTCGGCTGCGACTCGGTGCTCGAACTGGACGGTCAGGCGTACGGCAAGCCGGCCTCGCCGCAGGAGGCCGTCGCCCGCTGGAAGTCCATGCGCGGCCGTCAGGGGCGGCTGCTCACCGGCCACTGCGTGATCGACGCCTCCGACGGCCGGCAGGTCGCGGAGGTGGGGGCGACCGTCGTGCGCTTCGGGAACCCCGGCGACGAGGAGATCGCCGCCTACGTGGCCACCGGCGAACCTCTGCGGGTGGCGGGCGCCTTCACGCTGGACGGTCCGGGAGGCTGGTTCGTCGAGGGCATCGACGGCGACCACGGCAACGTCCTGGGCATCTCCCTGCCCCTCCTGCGCCGCCTTCTCGGCGAACTCGGCGTCTCCGTTCCCACCCTCTGGCAGTCCTGATCCATCTCCGAGCCGGAAGCGTCGCGCGGTGATCCGCCGATGCCGCTAATCTTCCGGCATGGGTCATTTCCGCTCCTTCGTGGACGGTGCCGGGTTCTTCTTCCAGGGACTGCGCTGGGTCGCGAGGAACCCCCGCTGGTGGCTGTTCGGGCTGATCCCCGCCCTGATCGTCTTCATCCTCTACGCGGTGGGGCTCTACTGGCTCGGCACCCACGCCACCGACATCGCCGAATGGGCGACGCCGTTCGCCTCGGGATGGGCGCACGCGGCGCAGACGGCCCTGCGGACCCTGGTCGGCCTGGCGATCTTCGGCGCCGGGCTGGTCCTGTTCGTGGTGACCTTCACCGCGGTGACGCTGATCGTCGGTGAACCCTTCTACGAGAAGCTCTCCGAGCGGGTCGAGCTGTCCTACGGCGACCTGCCCGCCGGGCCCGACCTTCCGCTGTGGAAGACGATCCCCAGGTCGATCAGGGACAGCCTCATCACCCTGTGGTACGTGCTGCTGTTCACCGTTCCGCTGTTCTTCCTCGGTTTCGTCCCGGTGGTCGGGCAGACGGTCGTGCCGGTGCTCGGCGCCCTGGTCTCGGGCTTCTTCCTGACCGTGGAACTGACCGCGCTGGCCATGGAGCGCAGGGGCATGGCGCGTAAGGAGCGCTTCGCGGTCCTGCGCCGGAACAAGATGTGTGCCCTCGGGTTCGGCGTGCTGATCTTCCTGATCTTCCTCATCCCGCTGGCCTCCGTCGTGGCGATGCCCGCGGCGGTGGCGGGCGCGGCGGTCATGGTCAGGTCACGGCTGGGCGTGTCAGGGCCCGCCACGGGCGCTCCGGAGATCCACGAGAGGGCCTGAGCCCGGGGTCTGAGCCCGCTCGGCCGGAGGCCGCGGCGGCGAAACGCTGGCTTTCTTCTCAAACGGGATAACGGGGCCTGTGGACAACCGGCGGCCACCCTCTCGTTGTCCACAGAACCGCGTTCGGTCGCCTGGCGGGGCGGGAAGCGAACGATGCTTTCCGCCATGACAACCGACGTTCCCGCTCCGCCCACCCCCTCCTCCCCGACGCCCGGCCTCCTGCTCGCCTCCACGCAGGACGTCCTCGGCGCGGTGCCTTACCTCGTGGGCTTCCACCCCTCGGACAGCCTGGTCGTCATCGGGCTGAAGGGCAGGCCTCCCCGCTGCAGGCTGCATCTCACCGTCCGCTGGGACCTGCCCCTCGCCCCTCCCGGTCCCGGCAGGCTCCTGCCGCTGCTGGCGGAGGAGGGCATCACCCAGGTCATCGTCGTCGGGTACGGCCCCGGCACGCTGGTGACCCCGGCCGTGGACCTGGCCGTCGGGCTGTTCCGCCGGTCGGGCGTCACGGTGGTCGACGCGCTGCGGGCCGAGGACGGCCGCTACTGGTCCTACACGTGCTCCCGCGCCGGGTGCTGTCCCGCCGACGGCACACCGTACGACCGCGAGACGGGTGTCGTGGCGACCAAGGCGATCGTGCACGGCCTGGTCACGCTGCCCGACAGGCAGACCCTGGAGCGTTCCCTCGACCCCGTGGACGGTGCGGCGCGCCTGGCCGTACGCCGCGCGACCGCGCGCGTCACGCGGGAGCTGAGGGCCGCGCTCACCGGGAGCGACGACCCCGGAGGGCTCGCCGCGGAGTTCGTCGCCGACGGGGTGGCGCGGGTGCGTTCGGCGATCGCCCTGCACGCCTCCGGCGGGCGGCTGTCCGACGAGGAGGCGGTCAGGCTGGGCTTCGCCCTCGCGGTGGTCCGGATCCGCGACGAGGCGTGGGCGCTGATCACCGACCACGCCGCGGCCGTCCCGCCGGGCGCCCCGATGAGCGTCCCCGACGCCTGTGCCGGGCTGTGGCGTGACCTCACCCGCAGGCTGGAGCCGAGGTTCGTGCCTCCGGTCGCGTCCCTGCTGGGCGCCGCGGCCTGGTGCCGGGGCGACTCCGCTCTGGCGGGCATCGCACTCTCCCGCGCGTGTGAGATCGACCCGGGTTACTCGATGGCCAATCTGCTCATGTGCGCGTTACGGCACATGCTTCCACCACGGGTGCTCAGAGAGAGGATGCCCGGCCCGCAGGAACTCGACAGAGAGATGGGGGCTCCCCGCATGGCCTGGCTGCTGCCGATGATCGCGTTACTGGAGGAGCCTGAGGTCTCCGCGGAGTGACCCGCTCAACCCTCGGCGCGCTTGCGCCGCTCGTTGTAGGCCCGCATCCGGGCGGGATAGCCGGTCAGTTGCACGTCGTAGACCGGGAGGGCGAGGTCGCGGGCCACCTTCTTGATCACCGCGGGCGAGCCGACCCGGCGGCGTGTCCACTCGCCGTCGTCCGCGATCGCCATCGCGGTGGTGTCGGTCGCGAACGTCTCGGGCTCGACATAGAACTCGACACCCTGGCGTGACTTCGCGAAGGCGATGAGCGCCTCGACGTCGGAGTCGGTTGCCTCTCGGTCGAACTTGGCGATCTTCGGCCCACGCAGACGCCTTAAACCATAGCGATCACGCCATCTCATGCCTCCTTGTATACATCCCCTGGTCCTTTCATGGTGAAAGCCCAGGGTGGACTCTAAGGGACATCCAAGGGTTCACCCGGATGGACCAGCCAAAAGTTGTCACTGAATATTGGATCGACGGCTGAAACGAAAGGTATGTCGGTTCTATGACAGGCACAGCGACACCGGCGGCGGGCCCATGGCACGGCGGCGCACCCCTTTCCAGCCCCGGATTCGAGCACGCCGGGCTCCGGGTGAGCAACCAGGACCGGGAACAGGTGGTCGAGCACCTCAAGGCCGCCTACGCCGAGGGACGTCTTGACAAGATCGAGTTCGACGACAGGCTGGGGCGGGCGATGACGGCCCGCGTCCACGCCGACCTCATGCCGATCATGCACGAGCTGTACGGCTCACGCCCGCCCATGCCCGCGCCGTATCCGTTCACGCAGGCGGCGCCGGTCCACCACCGGGCAGGGGAGCTCACGGGAGGAGACCGGCTGGGGGCGGCGGCCGCGCACCTGCTCCCGTTGACCGGCCTGCTCGCGATCGGCCCGTTGATCATGATGCTGACCGCGGGCAAGACCTCGCCCTATGTCCGCAGGCACGCGGTCGAGGCGCTCAACTTCCAGCTCACCCTGCTCGGCGTGACCGTGCTGCTGGCCATCACGGTCGTGGGCACGGTCCTGCTGCCGGTGGTCTGGCTCGGGGGCATGGCGCTCTCGGTGATCGGAGGCATGGCGGCGCTGGGTGAGGGCGGTTTCCACTATCCGTTCACGATGCGGCCGGTGAGGTAGACGGCCGGGCTCACCTGGCCAGCACCTCGTATCTGACGCGCATGACTCCGGCGTTGACGCTGCCGATCGCGGAGAAGGCGGCCCTTGACAGGTCGAGGCAGCGCCCGCCGATGTAGGGACCCCGGTCGTTGATCCTGACCGTGACCGACTCGCCGTTGGCGGGGTTGGTGACCCGGACCCTGCTGCCCATGGGGAGGGTTTTGTGCGCGGCGGTCATCGCGTTCGGGTTGAACCGCTCACCGCTGGCGGTCATCTGTCCCTCCGCGTAGTAGGACGCGCCACAGGACCCGCTTGAGATCACCCGAGTCCTGGGTTTCGCGGCCTTCTTGGTTCTTCTCGGGGCGCTGTCGGTCACCCGGGCGGCGGTGGGGGAGGGGGAAGGTGACGTGCTCGTCCCCTCGGCGGGGGAGCCGGGGGAGGGCGAGCCCTGAGGGGCGGTCGCTGTGCCGGAGGGGGGTACGGCGGGGCCCGAGGGGGACGCGTCAGGGGCGGCAGGGGAGGCACCGGGGGCGCCGGGGGAGGGGGCGGTGCCGGCGGGGGCGGTTCCAGGGGGTCGGGGGGTGTCCTGGGGCTGAGGGGCGCTCTGCCGGGCACCGGTGAGGGCGACGGTCGTCGCCAGGCGGGCGTCGTCTCCGCTGGAGACCGCCCATGCGGTCGCGGAGATCACGGCGACCACGGTGACGCCCGCCGCCAGGGCGGCGATCCGCCGTCTGTTGTGAGGGGGGCTCTTCGGGGGAGTGGGGGAGGGGGTGTGTGAGTGCAGGCCCAAGGGAAACCACGGTCCAAGGTAGGGAGCAGGGCAGGGGACCGTACGGGGGCGGAGGGGGCGGGGAGCGCACCGGCCGGTCCCGTCGGCGGGGTGCAGGGGGTGCTTCCCGCCGTGACGTGGGCCGACCATATGCGACAAAGAGGAAGTAAAGCCACGTTAATGGGACATAAAGTGATTTATGTCACTTTCTATGTTAAATGATAATGAAAGTGCTGATGATCGCCGTTTCTGGGCGCGCGGGGGTGGGTCAGGGTGGAATCGTGATCCACGACGGTCTCCGGGCCCGGTGATCTCTCGAACGACCTTCCCAGGCCGGGAAAAGAGAAATGATCACCGCGTCGTCCCTGGTGGGAGCCCATGTCGGGCGGTACGAGAAGTGCGGGCCGGGAAATCACAGGAAACGCGGTCGTTCCATCGGCCTCTTGCGCAACAAAGGTTTTCCGGTGCCCCGGAAATCCCGCCACGCCAAACGAGCGGCCCGGATCCGATGCCCCGGAAATCCCGTCACGTCCCAACGGGGCCCGGATCCGATGACTCACGGGCCGGAAACGGCACACGGCGACGACCGCGAACACAACGACGGAAAGCCGCCGAAGACCGGAACGCCCCGGGACGTCGTCTCAGAACATGAGGGTGCGCACGGTCTCCACCGTGTCGGCCTGGGCGGCGCCCTTGTCCGGGCGGTAACGCAGGACCCGGGCGAAGCGCAGCGCCATCCCCCCGGGATAGCGGCTGGACCGCTGGACGCCGTCGAAGGCGATCTCGACGACCAGTTCGGGACGGACCGGGACCACCCAGCCGTCCGCCGGGCCGTCGGCGAGTGAGAGGAGGCGCTCGGTCTGCCAGGCGAGCAGCTCGTCGGTCAGCCCCTTGAAGGTCTTGCCGAGCATGACGAACCCGCCCGTCACGGGGTCACGGGCCCCCAGGTGCAGGTTGGACAGCCGCCCCTCACGTCGGCCATGCCCCCACTCGGCGGCCAGGACGACCAGGTCGAGGGTGTGCCGGGGCTTCACCTTGACCCAGCCCGCCCCACGTCTGCCCGCCGCGTACGGCGCCAGCAGAGACTTGACCACCACCCCCTCGTGGCCTCCCCTGACCACGTCCCGGTAGAACTCCTCAGCGCTTTCGACGTCCTCGGTGACCAGGCGGGGGGTCACCAGCTCCGGGGGGAGGGCCCCGGCCAGGGCCGCGTGCCTGACCTGGCCGGGCTGGTCGAGCAGGTCGGCGCCGTCGACCCGCAGCGCGTCGAAGAAGAACACGCTCAGCGGGGTCCTGCCGCGCACCGCGGCGACGTCGGTGCGGCTGGAGACGCGGCCCGAGGTGATCTGGAAGGGCTCGGGACGGCCGTCGGGGCGCAGCGCGATGACCTCGCCGTCCAGCACCAGGTCCTGGGAGGGCAGAGCGCCGACCGCCTCGGCCACCTCGGGAACCTGGGCGGTGATGTCGTCGAGCGTCCGGGTGAAGACGGACACCGTGTCGCCGGAACGGTGGGCCTGGATCCGTACGCCGTCCAGCTTCCACTCGACGGCGGCGGGGGCGCCGACCCTGCCGAGGGCGGCGGCCACGGAGGTGGCGCTCTGCGCCAGCATCGGTGCGACCGGGCGGCCGACCTCCAGGCGGAAGGCGCGCAGCGCCTCGACCCCACCGCCGAGGGCGGCGGCCCCGACGGCGGGCAGCCAGCCGCGCAGCGTCAGCGCCCGCCTGACCTCCGTGGCCGGGACCTCGGCCGCCTTGGCGATCGCCTCGACCATCACCCCGTCGAGCGCGCCCTGCCGCAGCTCACCGCGGAGCAACCGGGACAGGAACGCCTGCTCCTGGCGGGTGGCGGCGCCGAACAGCTCGGTGACCAGGGCCCTGCGCGCGGACTGGGAGCCGGGGCCCGCCTGGGCCTTGATGCGGTCGAGGAGGCCGTCCACCTGCCGCAGGGTCGCGGTCGCCGCCAGGCGAGGGTCGGGCGGATCCTGCAGGCTCGCCCAGCCGACGCCGACGTTGCGCTGGGGCAGCTCTCCCGAGAGGTAGGCGATGGCGATCTCCGCCTCGCCGGGACCGGTCCTGCCGAGAAACTCCGCCAGATGACGGATCTTCGCGAGCCTGGCGGGGTCGGCGGACACCGCCGCGGAGGTGCGGACAAGGTCGATCAGCAGCACGGGTTCAGCCTATGAGCCACCGGTGACATTTCACCGACGCGGGTCCGGCCTTTTCGGCGCGCCGAGGCCTCCCCGCACGCGACCGGAGCCCGGGCCGGCATGGGAACGGGCCGCCCCGGAAGGGGACGGCCCGTTCACGGGTTCGTGTGGGGTCAGCTGACGCCGAGCAGGTCCACGACGAAGATGAGCGTCTCGCCCGGCTTGATGCGGGCGCCCGCGCCGCGGTTGCCGTAGCCGAGGTGCGGCGGGATGGTGAGACGGCGGCGGCCGCCGACCTTCATGCCCGCGACGCCCTGGTCCCAGCCGGCGATGACCCGGCCGCCACCGAGCGGGAACTGGAAGGCTTCGCCACGGTTCCAGGAGGCGTCGAACTCCTCGCCGGTGGAGAAGGCGACGCCGACATAGTGCACGCTGACCTGGTGGCCCGACTTGGCCTCAGGACCGTCTCCTTCGATGAGATCGACGATCTGCAGTTCCGCGGGCGGCGCGCCCTCCGGGAAGTCGATCTCAGGCTTCTCCAGTGCCACGTTGGTCTCCTTGGTTGGGTGCGCGTCGGTTGATGCACGCCGGCCGCTTTCCGGTCGGCCGAACGACTCTACGGGGTCCGGCCGACATATGAGATGCGGGGGGACGGACACCTCGCGATCATCGCCGTGACCTCGGCGGGAGGTGCCGCGACGGCCAACGGTGTGCCGTGCGCGCCGCGATCGGCGTGGGGGTGGGCGCTCCGGGCCGTCCGTTCAGGCGGCTGACGCATAATGCCGGATAATGCCGAGCAGGCCGGGAGACCGGCGCGGACCCGCGCGACCTCGCGCGCCCGACTCGCCACCCGAGGGCATTACGCCGTGGTGTCGACAAGCGGGGGAAAACAGATGAGAAGACCCACCCTGGAGGCGGTCGCCGCCCGTGCCGGGGTGTCCCGTTCGACCGTCTCCCGCGTGGTCAACGGCCAGCCGACCGTCACCCCCGACATCCGCGACGTGGTGATGCGGGCGGTCGACGAACTGGGTTACGTCCCCAACGGCGCGGCCAGGAACCTCGTGACCCAGCGGACCAACTCCGTCGCGCTGGTCGTCTCCGAGCACCCGGACCGGGCCTTCTCCGACGACCCGATGTTCTCCACCGTCATCCGGGCGGCGAGCCTGGAACTGGAGACCGCGGGCAAGCAGGTCGTGCTACTGCCCGCCGGATCGCCGGAGAGCCACGCGAGGGTGGAGAAGTACGTGGCGGGCGGCCACGTCGACGGGGTCATGCTCGTGTCCGGCCGGGGAGCGGACCCGCTGCCCGGCGCGCTCACCCGGCTGCGCGTCCCGGTCGTCTCGTACGGCAGGCCCGCCGCGCCGGTCGCCGTGCCGTACGTGGACGGTGACAACGTGGGCGGCGCGAAACAGGCGGTCGGGCACCTGCTGGAACGGGGCAGACGGCGGATCGCGACCATCGCCGGGCCGCTGGACATGACCGCGGGGCAGGACCGGCTCACCGGCTACCGCGAGACGCTGCGTGACTCCGACCGTCGTTCGATCATCGCGGTCGGCGACTTCACCAGGGAGTCGGGCGCGGTCGCCATGCGCCAGCTGCTGGCCGACGACCCGCTCCTGGACGCGGTGTTCGCCGCCAACGACCTGATGGCCATCGGCGCGATGCGGGCCCTGCGCGAGGCGGGCAGAGGTGTTCCCGACGACGTCGCGGTGGTCGGCTACGACGACGTGGAGGCGGCGCGTTACACCGACCCACCGCTGACGAGTGTCCACAGCCCGCACGCCGAGCAGGCGGCCGCCATGGTCCGGCTGCTGCTCGGCCTGATCCAGGGGGACCCGGCCGAGCCGCTGGTCATGCCGACGAGGCTCGTCGTGAGGTCGTCCTCGTAACGGGCTCAGGTCCGCTGCCGGGAGGAGGGGCCCTCCTGGCGGGGCAGGCCGGGCTCGTACGGCCCGGCCGACGGAGCGGGCTCGACGACCACCGTGTCCGCGGGCCGCGGGCCACCGTCGAGGACGGCGCGGGCGTGGTCGAGGTGGGAGGCGGCGACCAGCACGTCGTAGCGGCCCGCCACGATCGCGCTGCGTGAGGCGAAGTCCCTCCTGCCGCCGGTGAAGAAGTGGTTGACGAAGCCGAAGGCCGCCCCCGTCACCGTGCCCCAGAGCGCCGCCCAGAGCACCAGGACCACGAACGACATCGTCGTCGAGGTGAAGACACCGAGGAACATCCCCACGACGGCGCCGAAGACCGCGCCGCCGCCGGCCCCGGTGAGGGCGGCCTTGCCGTTCGTCATCCTGCCGGTGACGGTCTCCTCAAGACGGAGGTCGCTGCCGAAGATCGTCACGTACTCGACGGGGAACCCGGCGTCGGAGAGCCCGTCCACGGCTCGCTGGGCCGCTGGATAGTTGTCGTAGCCGACGAGAACCCTGCGGTCGACGACGACGGGGGTGTCCGGGGTGGTCGATAACCGTGCCATGTCCGTTCGCCTTCCCTTGTGTGGTCGGGGATTCGGGCCGTCGGCTACCCCGTGAGGAGGGGGACATGCGTTCGACCTGGTCATGGCTTGTCAGCCCCTGGTAGTCTGTGAGAAAGCTTCCAAGTGAAAACTTTTCCCACGAAAGTGGACATTGAGGGACAAATCCCCTGATCCACTGTTAAGGTTCTTACGAGTGGCGCAGACGGCGGGTGGGCAGGGATCGTCGGCGCCAGGTCCGCGAAGGAACCCGAAATGATCGCATTCATCATGATGATCGAAGCAGTGCTGGCCCTGGCGGGGCTGATGGCGCTGTGCAGGCTCACTCGTTATCCGGCCAGGCGGATGCAGCTGGAGGACCGGGCGGAGCACGTGTTGCAGCCGCGTTACCGCAGGTGACGTTCTTTCGCGCCGGGGCGAGGGCGCCCCGGCGCGAAAGCGGCGCGCGGCGGCCGGGTCACCAGCTCTGGTGCAGGGGCATGCCCTCGGTGTAGCCCGACGAACTCTGGACCCCGATCACCGCGCGCTCGTGGAACTCCTCCAAGGTCGAGGCGCCCGCGTAGGTGCACGAAGACCGCAACCCCGCCACGATGGCGTCGATCTGGTCCTCGACGCTGGGTCTGGCCGGATCGAGATACATCCGCGAAGTGGAGATCCCCTCCTCGAAGAGCGCCTTGCGGGCCCGCTCGAACGGGGAGTCCTCCGCGGTTCGCAGTTTCACGGCGCGGGCGGAGGCCATGCCGAAGTTCTCCTTGTACCTGCGTCCCTCGGCGTCGGTCCTCGCGTCGCCGGGAGACTCGTAGGTGCCGGCGAACCAGGAGCCGATCATCACGTTCGCCGCCCCCGCGGCCAGGGCCAGGGCGACGTCCCTGGGATGCCGGACACCGCCGTCGGCCCAGACGTGCCGGCCGAGACGGCGGGCCTCGGCGGCGCATTCGAGCACGGCGGAGAACTGCGGGCGCCCGACCCCGGTCATCATCCGGGTCGTGCACATGGCCCCCGGCCCGACCCCGACCTTGAGGATGTCCGCCCCGGCCTCGACCAGGTCGCGCACCCCCTCCGCGGTGACGACGTTGCCCGCCGCGACCGGCACGCCGGGACCGAGCGAGCGGACCGCCCGCAGGGCGCCGATCATCTTCTCCTGGTGCCCGTGGGCGGTGTCCACGACCAGGCAGTCGATCCCGGCTTCGAGCAGCTCCTTGGCCTTGGCCGCGACGTCCCCGTTGACGCCGACCGCCGCGGCGACGCGCAGCCTGCCCGCGGCGTCGGTCGCCGGCCGGTACAGCGTGGCCCGCAGCGAGCCGGTCCTGGTCAGGATGCCGACCAGGCGGCCCTCCTCGTCCACGATCGGGGCGAGTCTGTGCCGTCCGTCGTGGAGACGGTCGAAGGCCTCGCGCGGGTCGAGACCGGCGGGCAGGGTGAGCAGGTGATCCGACATCACCTGGGACAACTGGGTGTACATGTCCACGCCCGCGCAGTCTCCCTCGGTGACCACGCCGACGGGGCGGTTGTCCCAGTTGACGATGATGATCGCGCCGTGCGCCCTCTTGGGCAGCAGGCTCAGGGCCTTGCCGACGGTGTCGTGCGGGGTGAGGGTGAGCGGGGTGTCGTGCACCAGATCGCGCTTCTTGACCCAGTCGACCACGTCGGCGACGACCTCGCTGGGGATGTCCTGGGGGATCACCGCGATCCCGCCGCGCCGGGCGACGGTCTCGGCCATCCTGCGTCCCGCGACGGCCGTCATGTTGGCCACCACGACCGGAATCGTCGTTCCCGTGCCGTCGTGGGTCGAGAGGTCGACGGCCAGCCGGGAGCCGACGGAGGAGCGTGACGGCACCATGAACACATCGCTGTAGGTCAGCTCATGAGCAGGCACCATCTCGTTGAGAAATTTCACGTTCTTCCATCCTGTTCCGGTGAATGATCCGGTAAATACTCCGATGAATGGTTACGAATAGGCCTTCCCGCTTTTGAAGATCTCAAAGAGGAGCCGGCACTCTGGGAGGGCACTAAGATCCGGTTTGAGCGGAGTTCACTGGATGGCCGTAAGGAGGCGCTGTGATCGTTGTCGATCGGTCCGAAATGCTTGTCGTCGGCCATGCCGTACGGACCTCCAACGCGGAGGAACTGGAGCAGGGGCGGGGACGGCTTGGCGCGTTGTGGGCGCGGGCGAGTGTTCCCGGGGCCTTCGCGCACGTGCCGGGACGGATCGACGAGAACCTCTACGCCGTGCTGACCGACTACGAGAGCGACCATCACGGCGCCTACACGCAGGTCGTCGGGGTGGCCGTGCGCAGCGCCGCCGCGCTGCCCGAGGGCATGGTCGCGGTACGGGTGCCCGGCGTCCAGGCGCTGAAGGTCGAGGCGCGCGGCCCCATGCCGGGGGCGCTCCTTGAGGCCTGGCAGCAGGTGTGGAAGCACACCGAGTCCGGCGGCTCGCCCGCCCGCGCCTTCACCACCGACCTGGAGATCCACCACGCCGAGGGCGCAGACCTCTACGTCGCGGTCTTCCCCTCGATGCGCCCCGCGGGTTAGGCGAGCACCCCGGCCTCGCGAAGCCTGGCCTGCTCGGCCGGGGGCAGGCCCCAGGACGACAGGTCGGTGAGCCGGGTCGCGGGCGAGAGATCCTGCTCGGGGACACCGAGCAGGCGTGGCGCGGGAGCGGGCTGGAGGACGCCCCCGGCCTCGACGAAGGTGCCGCGGGCCCTGTTGTGCGGATGCCGGGCCGCCTCGGCCGTGTCGAGCACCGGGAACACACACGCGTCGGAGCCCTCGAACACCTCCTGCCACTGCGCGCGCGTCCTGGACAGGAAGGCCTCGGTCAGCCTGCGCCGCAGCTCGGGCCAGTTCGCCCGGTCGTTCCGGTCGGGCAGGCCGGTCAGGCCCATCAGGGAGACAAGCTCCGCCCAGAACCGCGGTTCGAGCGCGCCGACCGCGACGAACCCGCCGTCGGCGGTCTCGTAGGTGTCGTACATGGGGGCTCCGGTGTCGAGCAGATTGGTGCCGCGCGGACCCCACGAGCCGTCCTGGACCCGGTCGTAGAACATCGCGAACAGCGCCGCGGCCCCGTCGACCATGGCGGCGTCGACCACCCGTCCCCGTCCTGTGCACTCGCGTTCGAGCAGCGCGAGCAGTACGCCGTAGGCGAGCATGAGGCCTCCGCCCGCGAAGTCGCCGAGCAGGTTGACCGGCGGCAGGGGGCGTTCCCCCTCGCGGCCGAGCGCCGAGAGCACGCCGGAGGCCGCGAGATAGTCGATGTCGTGCCCGGCGGTCCGCGCCAGCGGTCCCTCCTGGCCCCAGCCGGTCATCCGCCCGTAGACGAGGCGCGGGTTGACCGCGTGCAGGTCGGCGGGGCCGATGCCGAGCCGCTCGGCGACCCCCGGCCGGTAGACCTCGATGACCACGTCCGCCTCCCGGGCCAGGCGCCTGAAGGCCGCCACGCCCTCGGGGGACTTCAGGTCGAGACCGATCGTCCGCTTGCCCCGGTCCATGACCTGGCGCCGGGGGGCGTCCGACTCGGCGGTGACCACGGCGACGCGTTCGATCCGCAGCACCCGCGCGCCGTGGTCGGCCAGCATCATCCCCGCGAACGGCCCGGGAGCCAGCCCGGCCAGCTCCAGTACACGCACTCCGGTCAGCGGCCCGGTCCTGGTGACGTGCTCCACCGGGGCGTCCTCCTCATGTTCGGTCCGTCGCAACCGGTGGTCCCTTGGTAAGGTCCCAGAGTCTCCTTCCGGCAAGTAGAACAACGTTCGGCTTTCGCTGGCAAGACATCTCTCGGTGGCCCGCGCGGTGTCCGAGTGATATGGGAAACTTGCGCCCTATCTGGATGGGACAGGGGTCGTGCGATGACATATCCGCACAGTGAACGGGTGGTCGCTGGGCGTTATCGGCTGTTGAGAGAGCTCGGCCGCGGGGGCATGGGGGTGGTGTGGGAGGGGCACGACACCCTCCTGGACCGCCCGGTCGCGGTCAAGGAGGTTCTCCTGCCGCCCAATCTCGCCCCCGCGGAGCACCAACGCCAGCTCGCCCGCACCTCTCGCGAGGCCAGGACCGCCGCCAGGCTCAACCACCGCAACATCGTGGCGGTCTACGACGTCGCCGAGCAGGACGGGCGTCCCTGGATCGTCATGGAACTCGTCAGGGCGCGGGGGCTCGACGAGGCGGGCATCCTGCCGGTCCGGCAGGTCGCCGAGGTCGGTCGTCAGGTGCTGTCCGCCCTCAGGGCGGCCCACGAGGCGGGCATCCTGCACCGTGACGTCAAACCGAGCAACATCCTGTTGGACGCCGAGGGCCGGGCCGTGCTCACCGACTTCGGGATCGCCACCGTCGAGGGTGACACCTCCCTCACCCAGACCGGCATGGTGACCGGCTCGCCGAGCTTCCTGCCCCCGGAACGCGCCGCGAACGGCGACGTCGGGCCCTGGTCGGACCTGTGGGCGCTGGGCGCCACCCTGTACGCCGCGCTGATCGGCCACGGCCCCTTCGAACGCCGTGACGCCATCGCCACCCTCGGCGCGCTCCTCACCGAGGAACCCGACTTCGACCGGGTGCCCCGGGCGATGCGCGAGGTGCTGACCGGGCTGCTCCAGCGCGATCCGGCGCGCAGGCTGAGCGCCGAGCAGGCCGACCTGCTGCTGACCGAGGCGATCAACGACCCCTCGGGGACCATGCCGCGCCGCGCCGTGCGAGCCGAGCACACGACCTCGGCGACCACCGAGATCCCTGAAGCACCCGAGCCCCCCGCGAGGCGGCGGCGCAGGCGGCAGGCCGGCGTGGGCGGCGGCAAGACCGCGCTGATCACCGCCGCGGTGGTTCTCGTCGCCGGAGGCAGCGCCGTGGCGGTGGCGATGGCGAACGCGAACACCGTCACGGTCTCACCGGTGAAGGCGCAGTTCCCTGAGCCGGCGGGCTCCGGCGACCCCTCGCCGGTCGCCGAGGTGAGCGCCGAGACGACCTCGCCGTCCGCGACTCCCGCCCCGACCCCCGTCAAGACCAGGACCGCCGCCCCGGCCTCCCGGTTGCGCACCTGGCGGGCCAGGTCCCCGGAGAACTGGTCCATCGGCTACCCGGCGGGCTGGAAGGGGGACTACGCCCCGGAGACCGGCTACACCCAGTGGCTGCGCTCGGACGGCCGGGCCCACATGGCGGTCGAGGTGCTTCCCGGGCAACTGGGAAGCCTGGAGACGCTCCAGCGGACCGTCAAGGAGAACACGGCGCAGTGGAGCGACATCGGCACCGACCGTACGGCGCGCATCCCCCTGAAGTACGGCGCGGGCCTGCAGTGGGAGTTCACCTGGACGGCCAGGGACGTCGGCGGTGTGCCGTGGGCGACCCCCGGGACCACCTACCACGAGATCAGCCGGTTCATCGGCGTCGGTGACACGGTCATGGTGGTGAGCTGGACCACCGTGGCCTCCGAGTGGAAGGCGGGAACCGGTCTGATGAACCAGGTCATGGACAGCTTCCACCCGCGCGGAGGCGAGTGACGGCGGAGCGGGCCGGTGGCCGGAGAGACGCCGGGGACGGGACCCCCGTAGAGTTTCCACGCGTTTAACGTGTCCCGCATGGCTCCCGGGACATCAGAGATATAACGTGCTAGAGGCGATCTTTACTGTGGGAGCCCTGGGGGTGAGGACCTGTGGAACAGATGACACAGATGTCGGCACATCGGCGTGCCGTTGAGCAGATCAGGGACTCCTACGCCGCGATTCCCGGCGGCTCCGCGCCACGGCTGGCGAAGGCGACCACGAACCTGTTCCGCTTCAGGGAGGGCTCGCAGGGGGCGCGCCTGTCCGCACGTGACCTCGACCGGGTCATCGAGGTCGATCCGGTGGCGATGACCGCCGAGGTGCAGGGCATGACCACCTACGAGAACCTGGTGGACGCCACCCTCCCGCACGGGCTCATGCCGTACGTCGTGCCGCAGCTCAAGACGATCACGCTGGGCGGGGCGGTGACGGGGCTGGGCATCGAGTCGACCAGCTTCCGCGACGGGCTCCCGCACGAGTCGGTCGAGGAGCTGGAGATCCTCACCGGTGACGGCCGTGTCGTCGTCGCGCGTGCCGACAACGAGCACAGCGACCTGTTCCACGCCTTCCCCAACTCCTACGGCACGCTGGGCTACGCGCTGCGGATCCGGATCAAGCTCAAGCGTGTGCAGCCGTACGTCCGGCTGACCCACATCCCCTTCACCGACGCCGACAAGTGCATGATCGCCATGAAGGAGATCTGCGAGCGCGGCGAGCACGACGGTGAGCCGGTCGACTTCGTGGACGGCACGTTCTTCGGCCCCGGCGAGCTCTACATCACCGTCGGGCGCTTCGCGGAGAAGGCACCTTATCTGTCCGACTACACGGGCATGCGCATCTACTACCGGTCGATCCAGACCAGGACCCGTGACTGGCTGACCGTCCGCGACTACATCTGGCGCTGGGACACCGACTGGTTCTGGTGCTCGCGGGCCTTCGGCGTGCAGGAGCCGCTGGTGCGCTCGCTGATGCCGCGCAAGTGGATGCGCTCGGACGTCTACCGCAGGCTCGTGGGCCTCGACCGCAAGTACGGCGTGATCGCCAGGATCGACCGCTGGCGTGGCCGTCCGCTGCAGGAGTCGGTCATCCAGGACATCGAGGTGCCCGTCGAGCGCGGAGCCGAGTTCCTTGAGTTCTTCCACGACAAGGTCGGCATGGAGCCGGTGTGGATGTGCCCCCTGAAGGCGACCGGGCAGTGGCCGCTCTACCCCCTTGAGCCGGGGCGACTGTATGTCAACTTCGGCTTCTGGGGTACGGTGCCGTTGCCCAGAGGGCAGTTCGACGGCTACTACAACCGTCTCATCGAACGCAGGGTGCACGAGCTGGAGGGGCACAAGTCGCTGTACTCGACGTCGTTCTACGGGGAGGACGAGTTCTGGCAGTTCTATAACGGAACGGCCTACTGGCCAGTAAAGCGGGCATACGACGCGGGTGGCCGGTTGCTCGACCTCTACGACAAGTGTGTGCGGGGGCGTTAGGAGGTTGAATCTGTGAAACTCGCAGAGATCTTCGAGATGGTCGTCGGCTCGGAGGCGGGGATTCGTTTCAGAGCGTACGACGGCAGTAAGGCGGGTCCGGACAGCGCCGACATCGGTGTCGAGGTCAAGTCTCCGATCGCTGTGGCCTATCTAGCCCAGGCTCCGGGTGAGCTGGGTCTGGCCAGGGCGTATGTCTCGGGGCACCTCGACGTCGACGGGGACATGTACTCCCTGCTGGCGCGCATGTGGTCACTCACCATCAACGACATCACCACGGCGCAGAAGCTCGCCGCGATCCGCGCGCTCGGCGTCAAACCCCTGATGATGCGGGTGCCGCCTCCCCCCCAGGAGGTGCGGCGCAGCATGCTCGCGAAGATGGGCAGCAGGCACGCCAAGCAGCGTGACGCCGAGGCGATCCACCACCACTACGACGTCTCCAACAAGTTCTACTCCTGGGTGCTCGGCCCCTCCATGGCCTACACCTGCGCGGTCTACCCGACCGAGGAGTCCTCACTTGAGGAGGCGCAGTACGCCAAGTTCGACCTGGTGGCCAAGAAGCTCGGCCTGAAGCCGGGCATGCGGCTGCTGGACGTGGGCTGCGGCTGGGGCGGCATGGTCATGCACGCCGCCCGTGAGTACGGCGTGAAGGCGCTGGGGGTCACCCTCTCGCGTCAGCAGGCCGAATGGGCGCAGAAGGCCATCGCCGAGGCGGGGCTCAGCGAGCTGGCCGAGGTCCGTCACATGGACTACCGGGACGTCCAGGAGAGCGGCTTCGACGCCGTGAGCTCGATCGGCCTGACCGAGCACATCGGCAAGGACCAGCTGTCGTTCTACTTCAAGTTCCTGTACGGCAAGCTGGTGCCCGGCGGGCGCATCCTCAACCACTGCATCACCAGGCCCACCGGCGTGGAGAAGACCATCAACGCGGGCGGCTTCATCAACCGCTACGTCTTCCCCGACGGTGAGCTTGAGTCGGTCGGCCACCTCATTCGCCAGATGGAGGACCTCGGCTTCGAGATCCGCCACGAGGAGAACCTGCGTGAGCACTACGCGCAGACCCTGCGCCACTGGTGCGCCAACCTCGACGACCACTGGGACGAGGCGGTCGAGGAGGTCGGACAGGGGACGGCCAGGGTGTGGCGGCTCTACATGGCCGGGTGCGTGGTCGGCTTCGAGCGCAACAAGGTCCAGCTCCACCAGGTCCTGGGCGTGAAACTCGACGACAAGGGCGTGGCCGGTGTGCCGCTGCGTCCGGCTCTCGACTGGCCCTGACCTCAACCGGTCTCTTCGCGGGGGCCTCGTACCGGACTCATCACCAGGGGCCACGGCCCGCATCCACCGGGGTGCGGGCCGCGGCCTTCCGGGTTCGGAACGGCCCTGGAGGCGATGGAGGGCCGGGCCCCCTACCTCAGCTCACGCTTGAGGATCTTGCCGGTCGCGGTCATCGGGAGGGTCTCACGGAACTCGACGAAACGGGGATACTTGTAGGCCGCCATGTTCTCCCTGGCCCAGGCGGCCAGCTCGTCCTCGGTGAGCGTCGCCCCCTGGGTGCGGATGACATAGGCCTTGACCTCCTCGCCGTGCGAGTCGTGGGGGACTCCGACCACCGCGGCGAGGGAGACGCCGGGGTGGGTCATCAGCACCTCCTCGACCTCACGCGGGTAGACGTTGAAGCCACCCCGGATGATCATGTCCTTGGCCCGGTCGATGATCGTGTAGTAGCCGTCGGCGTCACGCACGGCGATGTCGCCGGTGCGGAACCAGCCGTCGTTCATGACCTCCGCGGTGGCCTCGGGGCGGTTGTAGTAGCCCTTCATCACGTTGTGGCCGCGGACGGCGATCTCCCCGGGACCCTCGCCCTCGACCGTCTTCCAGCCTCCGTCGATCAGCCTCATCTCCACGCCCCAGACCGGCGTGCCGATCGTGCCGGGCTTGGTCGGCCTGCCGAGCTGGTTGAAGCTGGCCACCGGGGAGGTCTCCGACAGGCCGTAGCCCTCCAGGATGCCGATCCCGAAGGTGGCCTCGAAGTCCCTGAGCACCTCACCGGGCAGGGAGGCGCCGCCGGAGACCGCGACCCTCAGCGAGGAGGGGACCGCGTCACCGTCGTGAACCCTGGTCAGCATGGCCCAGTACATCGTCGGCACGCCCGCGAACAGCGTGACGTTCTCCGCGCGCATCAGTTCGAGCGCCGGGCCCGGCTCGAAACGCGGCATGAGCACGATGGTCGCCCGGCGCCGGAACCCCAGGTTCAGCACCGTGGTCTGGCCGAAGGAGTGGAACAGCGGCAGCGCGGCCAGGAAGGCGTCACCGCCCTCGGAGCGCGGGAACATCTCGTCCGAGACCATGGCGTTGAGCAGCATGTTCTGGTGGCTCAGCTCCGCGCCCTTCGGCTGTCCCGTGGTGCCGCTGGTGTAGAGGATCACCGCGGTGTCGTCCGGTGCGGTCTGCACGGTCTGGAACTGCCCGGGAACGCCGTCAAGCGCCGCCCACAGGGTCTCGCCGTGCTCGGACTCGGTGGCGAAGGCGGTGGCGGGCAGGACGATGAAGTGCTCGGTCGGCTCGGACTCCTCGAAGCCCGCCCTGCCCCGCTCGCCCAGCGGCAGTTCGGGCGTGCCCTCGAAGCAGAAGAAGGCCTTGGCCTCGGCGTCCCGCAGGTGATAGGCGATCTCCCTGGGCTGCAGGAGCACGTTGAGCGGCACGACCGTGGCGCCCGTCTTGAGGATGCCGTAGTACACGAAGGGGAAGTAGGGCAGATTCGGACAGGCCAGCGCGACCCGGTCCCCTCTGCCGACGCCTCTGGAGACCAGCAGGTTGGCGACCTGGTTGGCGATGGTGTCGACCAGCGAGTACGGCAGCCGCAGGTCGCCGAAGACGATCGCGGTGCGGTCGGGCTGCTGGCGGGCACTGTCCTCCAGGACGATCGACAGATTGAGCATGGGCGTCCTCCTCCAGGGCGGGATCTGTCCCGTGCCATCTTTTCAGGGCGGAGATACCTACCGGTAGGTAACAATGGTTACGAATTGACGCGTAAAGCACCTCAGGGTAAGCAGATGTGAGCCCGCTTACCGAGGGTAGGCGGGCCGTCCGTTCGTGCGACGAAGGGGCAGTGCGCAGTGGAGTACGACTATGTGATCGTGGGGGCGGGGTCGGCGGGGTGTGTGCTGGCGAACCGGCTGTCCGCCGACCCGGCGACGACGGTGGCGCTGATCGAGGCGGGCGGACCGGCCGACAAGCTGGAGGTCAGGATGCCCGCCGGGTTCGCCCGGCTCTTCAAGACCGGTTGCGACTGGAACTTCACCACCGTCGAGCAGCCAGGCCTGTCGGGCAGGCGGCTCTACTGGCCGCGCGGCCGGATGCTCGGCGGCTCCTCCTCGATGAACGCCCAGATGTGGGTGCGCGGGCACCGGGCGGACTACGACGGATGGGACGTGCCCGGCTGGTCCTACGAGGAGGTCCTGCCGTACTTCCGCCGGGCCGAGGGCCGGGTGGGCTCCAACCGCGGCGACGTGTACGGCACCGCGGGCCCGGTCCGCATCTCTGAGCTGCGCAGCCCCAATCCGCTGACCCCGGTGTTCCTGAAGGCCTGCGAGGAGGCCGGGCTCACCCGCCTCGACGAGCTGAACGGCCCCTCGAACGAGGGCTGCTCCCCGACCCCCGTCACCCAGGACAGGGGCCGCCGTTGCAGCTCCGCCGACGCCTACCTGAGGCCGGCCGTAAGGAGACCCAACCTCACCGTTCTGACCTCCCGCCAGGTACGCAGGGTGCTGATCGAGGAGGGGCGTGCGACAGGCGTCGAGTGTGCCCCCGCGAACGACGGAGGCGGCAGGGACGGCGGCACGGTCGTGCGGGCACGCAGGGAGGTCGTCCTGTCGGCGGGGGCGATCGGCTCGCCGCACCTGCTGATGCTGTCGGGCGTCGGAGCCGCCGACGACCTGCTCGCCCAGGGCATCGAGCCGCTCGCCGACCTTCCCCAGGTCGGCGCCAACCTCCAGGACCACCTCGCCTCCGGGGTCATCCTGCACTGCCCGGAACCGGTCACGCTCGCCAAGGCCGAGTCGGTCGGCAACCTGCTGCGCTTCCTGGTCGGCAGGAACGGCATGCTCACCTCGAACGTCGGCGAGGCGGTGGCCTTCATCAAGACCTCGCCGGACGAACCGGCCCCCGACATCGAGCTGATCTTCGCCCCCGTGCCCTTCATCGACCACGGGCTCACCCGGCCACCCGCGCACGGCCTGACCATCGCCTCCATCCTCCTGCGGCCGGAGAGCAGGGGGCGGATCTTCCTCCAGGGGCGTGACGTGGCCATCGACCCCGCCTATCTCACCGCGGAGGCCGACCTCAGGAGACAGGTCGCCGGACTGAGAAAGGCCAAGGAACTGTTCGCGACCTCGGCGCTCCTGCCGTTCGCGGGGGCCCCCATGGACCCGTACCGGGGGGCCGACAGCGAGGAGGAGCTCATCGGCTGGATCCGTGAACGCAGCGAGACCCTCTACCACCCGGTTGGGACCTGCCGCATGGGCGAGGACGCGGACGCGGTGGTCGACCCGAGCCTGCGGGTTCGCGGGATCGAGGGGCTGCGCGTGGCCGACGCGTCGGTCATGCCGGTGATCAACCGGGGCCACACCCACGCCCCCACCGTCATGATCGCGGAAAAGGCCGCCGAACTGATCGCCGGAGGTTCGTGACCCCCGGAGGTCCTTTTCGATTCACGGGGGATTCTGCGGGGAATCCCGGCCCGCACCATGGGGCAGGTGTTAGGTTCCGCCATGGGATCGAGTCGTGACTCCCGGTGTGCGCGCGTGTGTTCTCCGTGATCGAAGCATCCGGCCTTCACGATCCGTGCGGTCCCGTTCAGCACTCTTCGAACGGAAAGTCACATGACAGGATCGGCAAATGGGGAGCTGGGGTGACCGTCTCACTGTCGGACATCGACCTCTCGAAAATCTCCTTCTGGGAGCGTCCGATGGCCGAGCGGGAGGAGGCCTTCGCGTTGCTGCGCGCCCAGCCCGCCCCGATGAGGTTCACCGAACCCGACATCAGCTTCGCCCTGCCGGGGACGGGCTACTACGCGCTGGTGAGGCACGCCGACATCGTCGAGGCCAGCCGCAACCCCGAGATCTTCTCCTCGGCACGCGGGGCGACGGCCATCCATGACCTGAGTCCCGAGTTCGGCGAGTACTTCGGATCGATGATCAACATGGACGATCCCCGGCACGCCAGGCTCCGCAGGATCGTCTCACGGGCCTTCACCCCCAGGGTGATCGGTGGCTTCGAGGCCGACGTGCGCGCCGAGGCCACCAGGATCGTGGACGACCTGATCGCCAAGGGGCCGGGCTGTGATTTCGTCACCGAGGTCGCGACGAGGCTGCCCCTGAAGATCATCTGCGACATGATGGGCATCGGCGCCGAGCACTACCAGACGGTGTTCGACGCCTCGAACGTCATCCTGTCCGGTGGTGACCCCGAGTTCATCGAGGACGTCAGCCGTGCCGCTGAACTGCTCCTCAGCGCGGGACAGTGCCTGCAGGACCTCGTCGTCTCCCTGGCGGCCGAGGGCGGTGGCCCGCTGATCACCTCGCTGACCAGCGCCGACATCGACGGCGAGAAGCTCACCGTGCGTGAACTCGGCTCGTTCTTCATCCTGCTGGTCGTGGCGGGCAACGAGACCACCCGCAACGCCATCTCCCACGGCCTGAAGCTGTTCACCGACAACCCCGAGCAGCGCGCGCTGCTCCTCGACGACCTCGAAGGCCGCCTGCCCGGCGCGGTCGAGGAGATCCTCCGGCTGGCCTCACCGGTGGCCTGGATGCGCCGCACCCTCACCCGCGACCACGAGATGAACGGCCACCTCTATCGCGAGGGAGACAAGGTGCTGCTCTACTACTGGGCGGCCAACCGTGACGAGGCCGTCTTCACCGACCCGCTGCGCTTCGACATCCGGCGCGCGGGCGGCCCCCACGTGGCCTTCGGCGGCCCGGGACCGCACTTCTGCCTGGGCGCGCACCTGGCCCGCAGGGAGATCTCCGTGATGTTCCGTGAGCTGTTCACCCGGCTTCCGCACATTCGCTCCGTCGGCGAACCGGTCCGGCTGCGCTCCAGCTTCATCAACGGCATCAAGCACCTTGAGTGCGACTTCTGAGACCGGACGCGGGTCCTAAGAGGAGAGCGCCTTGATCGAGGTGAAGACGGTGTTGATGTCCGGCAGCAGCTCCTTCTTGCTGTCGGGCACCGACATGTAGACGATCGAGGGAAGGTCGGCGCCGGTGCTCACGGCCGCCACGACCATGGTGGTCTTGGTGTCGCCCGTGGTGATCTCGTAGGCGGACAGCTGTCCGGGCAGGCCGTTGACGGTCAGGGACTGCTGGGCGGTCTTGCGGGCGGTGTTGTCCTCGGGGAAGAACTTCTTGCGCGCCGAGGCGGCGACCGCGTTGGTCACGGGGGAGAGATTCTCCGGTGAGGTGTACTTGTCCTTCAGCCGGGACGGGAGCACCCCCGACATCAGCTGGGCGAACTGTGTCCTACCGGCGGAGTCGGTGCCCGCGGCGACGTACTGGCGGGTGGTGAAACCGTAGACCGTGGGCACGGTCCTGCGCTGGTCCTCCCGCCACTCTCCGCCCAGCCGTGTCACACTGATCGCCGCCGCCTGGTCGGCCAGGGTGCCCGAGACCGGGGACGCCTTGCCGGGGAAACGCGGAAGGCGGCCGAGCGTCTGGGACTTCGGCGGCTTCTTGGACGTGGCGGAGGGCTTGGCGCTGGGAGCGGGGTCCGCCTCGTTCGTCGCGGCGAGCGGACCGGCCATGAACGCCCACAGCAGCGCGCCGACCAGCGCGATCACCACCGACCCGACCAGCGCGAAGACCCAGACCGGCCTGCCCTGCTCGTCGAAGTCGTCCTCGTTCCCCATGGCCTGGTAGTTGTCGCCGAAGACCGTGTCCCACAGCTCCTGCTGACGTTCGGGCGGCGGGGTCTTCGGGCCGCTGATCTGGCCCGCGGTGACGAAACGCCTGTTGGGGTCGGACGGGTCCTGGCTCAGGTGGTGACCGGGCTGCCCGGGCTGCCCGGGGTGGCCGAACTCATGCTGCCCCGGTTGTCCCGGCTGCCCCGGGTAAGCCGGTTGTCCCGGTTGCCCGAAGGGCTGAGCCTGCGGCGGGAGCGGAAGGTCGGCCGGATGCCGTGTCGCGGACGCGTCGTAGGCGGGCGCCGTCAGCGGGTCGTTCAGGGGGTTGTTCAGGGGGTTGTTCGGCGGGCCGCTCAACGGGTCGACCGGCGGGGCGTTGCGGGGGGCGTTGAGCGGGTCGTTCAGCGGATCGGCGCGCGGGGTGGGCTCGGGCGCGGTCGTCGCGGCGAGGGCCCAGACGGCGGGGTTGTTCGGCACCCCGAAGCTGCCCCGGGCGGCGTCCTCGCCGAAGGGCGCGCCGTCACGGCTCGGCTCCTCCTGAGGAGGGGTCGACCACGTGTGCGACAGCGGGTCCCGCACGGTTCCCTCGGCCGCGGAGGGCGGCCACACGGGGTTGTCCCCCGGCACGGCCGACGGCCACGCGGTTGCCCCGGGCGCCGGGTCTCCCGCGGGCGCGGTGGGTCCCGCGGCCGGACCGGAGGCCGGAGCGGCGGGTGGCCACCCGGTGTTCTCGGCGGAGGCGGACGGCCAGGCGGAGCCGTTCGCCTGGGCCGTCGGCGGCCACACGGCGTTGTCCTGCGGCGCGGCGGACGGCCAGGAGGCGTTTGCGGTGGCGGGCGGCTGCGCGGCGTCGTCCTGTGGGGTGGTGGCGGACGGCCATCCGGTGTTCTCGGCGGTGGCGGGCGGCCACACCGGGTTGTCGGCGGGTGCCGCCTCCGCCGGGGGCTGCGGGTCCCACCGGGGCTCGGCACTCACGGGAGCGGCCTCGGGAAGCTGGCCTCCGTATCCGCCGGCCAGGTCGGGGTCCGGCCTGAGGGCGTCCTTCGGCTGCGGGGTGAACGCGTCGCTCCAGCTGGTCGTGGCGCTGGAGGCGGGGCGGTCCCGCGGATCGGCGGGCGCCGTACGGGCTGCCCGGTCCCACCCGGTCCCCGCCGGGGAGTTCCAGCCGGACGCCGGATCGGTGACGGGAGGCTGGGTGGGGACGCCCTGCCGGGGGGTCTCCATGTCGTCGGGCGCGCCCCCAGAAGGGGAGGCCAGCGCCTGGTCCCAGCCGCCGCCGAGAGTCGCGGAACCGTTGGAGGATCCGCTGGGAGCCCCGTTGGGGGTCTGGGACGGCGTCGGCTGGCTCCAGCCGTATTCGGGCGTGCTCGCCCCCGCCTGCTCCCAACCGGCGCCCGGCTGTCCCTGGCCGTCGGCGGGCGAGGCCGGCTCCTCATGGGGGAGGGGAAGTCGTGGCGACGAGGCGCCGAAGGAGTCGTTCGCCCAGCCGGACGTCGTCTCCGCCGCCTCCGGCCACGCCGGAGGCAGGTGGGGCTGGCTGGGCTGCTCCGGGGCCATGGCTTCCTTACCTTCCGCACGGGTGCCCGAATTATGGGTATTCGGCATGGTCTCACGGGAGGCAGGGATGTTCGCAGGGAAACCGGAGAACGCCCCCCTGAACTGGAGTCCTGTGGGGTCGGTCGGTGGATCCTGCATCGGCAGGCCGGCCTCCAAGGGATCCGGGCCCTGCCCCGGCTCGACTGAGTGTGCCACGGTGAGAAGAGTAAACTGACGGGACATGCGAGGTCACAACGGATGTGTCCCCATCAGGTCTCGGCCCGCTCCAGGCACGTGATTGCTCTTATTGTGCTGGATCGCCGGACGGGCGTCCTCCGTTTACCGTGATCCAATTCGTTTCCCCAGGCCACGAATACGGCTTGCGGACTGCGATAGTCTTGCCGTATGCGTGCCGCGACCCTGCTGCTTACCGGGCCGCATCGGCCTTCTCGGCGTTAGACGCCCGCCGGTGCGGCTGCCCTTCGCATGAGCGGAGGGTTTTTCTATTGGGCCGGACGGGTCAGATCATCGCAGCAGACGTATACCGAGGGAAGATTGACGTGAGCGAGCGAGCCGACGTGAACAGCGACGAGCAGCACTACGATCCGCAGGCACTGCAGGTCAAGTGGCAGCGGCGGTGGGAGGAACTGGACCCGTTCCACGCCTCCGACGACCCCGCGGACCCGCGTGAGCGTCGCTACATGCTCGACATGTTCTCCTACCCCTCGGGCGACCTGCACATGGGTCACGCCGAGGCCTTCGCCATCGGTGACATCGTGTCGCGCTACTGGTTCCAGCGCGGCTACAACGTGCTGCACCCGATCGGCTGGGACTCCTTCGGCCTGCCCGCGGAGAACGCCGCCATCAAGCGTGACGCGCACCCGGCCGAGTGGACCTACGCCAACATCGAGACCCAGGCGGCCTCCTACAAGCGTTACGCGGTCTCCTTCGACTGGTCCCGCCGCCTGCACACCAGCGACGCCACCTACTACCGGTGGACGCAGTGGCTGTTCCTGCGCTTCTTCGAACGCGGCCTGGCCTACCGCAAGGGCGGCCTGGTCAACTGGTGCCCCAACGACCAGACCGTGCTGGCCAACGAGCAGGTCGTCGGAGGCAGGTGCGAGCGCTGTGGCGCCGAGGTCGTCCGCAGGGAGCTGACCCAGTGGTACTTCAAGATCACTGACTACGCCGACCGGCTGCTGGACGACATGGCCCAGCTGGAGGGCGGCTGGCCCGAGCGCGTGCTGACCATGCAGCGCAACTGGATCGGCAGGTCCGAGGGCGCGGACGTCAACTTCGTGATCGAGGGTCGCGACGAGCCGGTCACGGTCTACACCACCCGCCCCGACACGCTGTACGGCGCGACCTTCTTCGTCGTCGCCCCGGACGCCCCGCTGGCCGAGGAGATCGTCTCCGACGAGCAGCGGAAGGCCTTCGAGATCTACCGGGCCGAGGTCGCCAAGCTGTCCGACATCGACCGGCTGTCCACCGAGAAGGAGAAGACCGGCGTCTTCCTGGGCCGCTACGCGATCAATCCGGTCAACGGCGAGCGCATGCCGGTCTGGGCGGCCGACTACGTGCTGTCCGACTACGGCCACGGCGCCATCATGGCGGTTCCCGCCCACGACCAGCGCGACCTCGACTTCGCCCGCGCCTTCGACCTGCCGGTGCGGGTCGTCGTCCACACCGGCATGGCCGACCCGGGGGAGACCGGGATCGCCACCGCGGGTGAGGGCACCCTGGTCAACTCGGGGCCGCTGGACGGCCTGTCCAAGGCCGAGGCCATCCACAGGATCATCGAGGTGCTGGCCGGGCGCGGGACCGGCAGGGCTGCGGTCAACTTCCGCCTGCGTGACTGGCTGCTGTCCCGCCAGCGTTTCTGGGGCTGCCCGATCCCGATCATCCACTGCGCGGACTGCGGCGAGGTCCCGGTCCCCGACGACCAGCTGCCCGTCACCCTGCCCGACATGCGTGGTGAGGCGCTGGCGCCCAAGGGTGTCTCCCCGCTGGCCTCGGCCGAGGACTGGGTCAACGTCTCCTGCCCCAAGTGCGGCGGAGCCGCCAAGCGTGACACCGACACGATGGACACCTTCGTCGACTCCTCGTGGTACTACCTGCGTTACGTGGATCCGACCTACCTGGACGGTCCCTTCGACGTGGAGAAGGTCCGCAGGTGGGGGCCGATCGACCAGTACGTCGGCGGTGTCGAGCACGCGGTGCTGCACCTGCTGTACTCGCGTTTCTTCACCAAGGTCCTGCACGACATGGGCATGCTCGACTTCACCGAGCCCTTCCTGCGCCTGCTGAACCAGGGGCAGGTCATCAACCAGGGCAAGGCGATGTCGAAGTCGCTGGGCAACGGGGTCGACCTGGGCCAGCAGATCGACACCTACGGCGTCGACGCGGTCAGGCTGACCGTGCTGTTCGCCGGCCCGCCCGAGGACGACATCGACTGGGCCGACGTCTCCCCGGCCGCGTCGCAGAAGTTCCTGGCCAGGGCCTTCCGCGTCATGGCCGAGGCCGGTGCGGGATCCGCACCCGGCGTCGCCTTCTCCACCGGTGATCTGGAGCTGCGCAAGGTCGTCCACCGGACCGTGGACGAGGTCACCAAGCTGCTCGACTCGCACCGCTTCAACGTCGCGATCGCCAGGATGATGGAGCTGACGACCGCCGCCAGGAGGGCCATCGACTCGGGCCCCGGTGCCGCCGACCCGGCGGTGCGCGAGGCCGCGGAGACCCTGGCGGTCATGCTGTCCCTGGTCGCGCCGTACGCGGCGGAGGAGGGCTGGGAGCGGCTGGGGCACCCCGCCTCCGTCGCGACCGCCGGGTGGCCGGTCGCGGAGGCGGCGCTGCTGGTGCAGGAGACCGTCACCTGCGTCGTACAGGTCGCGGGCAAGGTCCGTGACCGTCTGGAGGTCTCCCCGGAGATCTCCGATGCCGACCTGGAGGCACTGGCGCTGGCGTCGGAGAAGGTGCAGGCCTTCCTGTCCGGCGCGCCCCGCAAGGTCATCGTCAGGGCCCCCAAGCTGGTCAACATCGTTCCCTGATCGTGAACGCAGAAAGGAGTGACCCTCGGTTTGAGGGTCACTCCTCGCGTTCCGGGAGAGATGCCGCCGGGGCGCCTCAGAGCTTGCGCAGCACCGCCACGACCTTGCCCAGGACGGTGGCCTCGTCACCGGGGATCGGGTCGTAGTTCGTGTTGTGCGGAACCAGCCAGACGTGGCCGTCCTTGCGCTTGAAGGTCTTGACCGTGGCCTCGCCGTCGATCATCGCGGCGACCACGTCGCCGTTGTCGGCGACGGGCTGCTGGCGGACGACCACCCAGTCGCCGTTGGCGATCGCGGCGTCGATCATGGAGTCGCCCGTGACCTGGAGCAGGAAGAGGGTGCCCTCGCCGACGAGCTGCTTGGGCAGGGCGAAGACGTCCTCCACGCTCTCTTCGGCGAGGATCGGGCCGCCGGCGGCGATCCGGCCGACGAGCGGCACGTAGGCCGCGGTCGGGCGGTTGACCGAGGTCTCCTCGGCGTTGGTGTCGGGGTCGACCCACAGCACCGGCTCGCCGGGCAGGCGCACCTCCAGGGCACGCGGGCGGTGCGGGTCGCGGCGCAGATAGCCCTTGCGCTGCAGGGCCGTCAGCTGGTGCGACACGCTGGAGGTGCTGGTCAGCTGCACCGCCTCGCCGATCTCGCGCATCGACGGCGGGTAGCCGCGCTGCTGCACCGAGTCGCGGATCACCTCAAGGATCTTGCGCTGCCTGGGGGTGAGGCCGAGGGAGTCACGCCTGCGCACCGTCAGGTCACTGACGGCCGCGCCGCTCTCGTCGCGCTCACTCATATGATCTCCTCGCTCCCGGTCTGTATTGGTTGCGTCGCACACAGCGACCGTACCTCCGCCGAAGATCATACTCAAACATTTGTTCGAATGGTCCTCGAAATCGGTGGCGGCGTGGTGTACAACATCGTACGGGAGTTCGATCGACATCGTGTTCGATTCGCCGATCTTTCTTCGACATGTGTTCGGCCAGGTCGAAGAGATGGGGGGCACCGTGAAGGCGGCCACGAGGACAACCAGGCCCACGTTGACGCTGGTCAGGGGCACCGGGGAGGCGGCCGCCAAGGACGCGGGCCGTGGGGCGGCGGGGGGAGGGCGGCCCGTCGCGCGTCCCCGTGGGACCGCCGCGGGGCGTGCGGGCCGTACGGTTCCGGCGGTTGCGCGGAGGCGGGCCGTCGCCGGGGGGAGGGTGGTGCACGCGACCGTCCGGCGGAGGCGTGCCCCGGTCAGGCTGACCCGCAGGGGGAGGGTCGTGGCGGTCCTGGCGCTCGTGCTCCTCGTTCTGGCGGCCTTCTGGGCGGGTGCCCTCCTGGACGCGGCCCTCGCCTCCTAGGAGGCTTTCCGGGGCGCCTCGACGGGCCTCTGCGGGCCCTGTGGCCAGTGGGGGTCCTGGCGTTCCGAGGAGGGGCGGGCGGGGGCGCCGACGACGGAGCGTGACGACGCGCCCCGGGCTCACCCGATAATGGATCTCGGCGATCGGCCCGTTCGCATGCCCCGGGGAGGGGTGCCGCATGTCCGGACGGCGCCCGCGGGGCCGCACCGGAAGGGCGACACGCCCGGCTGACGCCCTTGAGCTGCGCTGATCGGCGACTTCGCTCGGCAGGCCCTTCCTAACTTGCGTTCATGGTCCGACACTCCTACGGTTGGACCACAACATCTAGTGGCTTCATCATTCCGCTCCACCATAGATTGTGTTTCTATTACCGCATCTCGACCATTCGAGGGCGTGCGTGAGCGTCTCCACACGGAGATCGCAGAGCCGGCGGAGCAACGCGAGGAAGATGAGCCGCTGGGCAAGTCAGGGAGGCGACACGCGTGCACTGTCCGTTCTGTCGTCATCCTGACACGCGGGTCATCGACAGCCGGTCGACCGAGGACGGCAGCGCCATCCGGCGCAGGCGCACCTGCCCGGAGTGCGGGCGCAGGTTCACCACGCAGGAGACGGTGTTGCTCATGGTGAGCAAACGCAGCGGGGTGACCGAGCCGTTCTTCCGGGACAAGGTGATCGCCGGTGTCCGGCGTGCGTGTCAGGGGCGCCCGGTGAGCGAGGACTCGCTGGCCCAGCTCGGCCAGCGGGTCGAGGAGAGCATCCGGGCGACCGGGGCCGCGGAGATCGCGGCCCACGAGGTCGGGCTGGCGATCCTGGGCCCGCTCCGCGAGCTCGACGAGGTGGCGTACCTGCGTTTCGCCTCCGTCTACCGGGGCTTCGAGACCCTGGCCGACTTCGAGGCCGAGATCGAACAGCTGCGCGCCGAGCGTTCCGCGCGGCGCGACTGAGTCAGTCCCCGGGCGCCGGGGGAGTACGCGGCGTGTTGAACTGGTCCGACTGGGGGCTCCATGGAGCCTCGGAAGGGGGAAGTCATGACGGAGACGGTCAACGGCGCGGTCGCGCGCGGGGGCAAGCGGCCACGCAAGGGACTGAAGATGAAGCGCATCTTCACCACGCCCGGGGTGCACCCGTACGACCAGGTGACCTGGGAACGCCGTGACGTCGTCATGACCAACTGGCGGGACGGCTCGGTCAACTTCGAGCAGCGGGGCGTCGAGTTCCCCGACTCCTGGTCGGTCAACGCCGCCAACATCGTGACCACCAAGTACTTCCGGGGCGCCGTCGGCACCCCGCAGCGCGAGTGGAGCCTGAAGCAGCTCGTCGACCGGGTGGTCGGCGTCTACACCAGGACCGCGGTCGAGGAGGGCTACTTCGCGACCGAGGAGGACGCCGAGATCTTCGACCACGAGCTCAAGCACGCCCTGGTCAACCAGGTCTTCAGCTTCAACTCGCCGGTCTGGTTCAACGTCGGCACCGCCTCCCCGCAGCAGGTCAGCGCCTGTTTCATCCTGGCCGTCGACGACCAGATGGAGTCCATCCTCGACTGGTACAAGGAAGAGGGTGTGATCTTCAAGGGCGGTTCGGGCTCGGGGGTGAACCTCTCCCGGATCCGTTCCTCCAAGGAACTACTCTCCAGCGGCGGTACGGCCAGCGGCCCCGTCTCCTTCATGCGCGGCGCCGACGCCTCGGCGGGCACCATCAAGTCCGGCGGCGCCACCCGCCGCGCGGCCAAGATGGTCGTCCTGGACGTCGACCACCCCGACATCGAGGAGTTCATCGAGACCAAGGCGCGCGAGGAGGACAAGGTCCGCGCGCTGCGCGACGCCGGGTTCGACATGGACCTGGGCGGCAAGGACATCGTCTCCGTCCAGTACCAGAACGCCAACAACTCCGTGCGCGTCTCCGACGAGTTCATGCGGGCCGTCGAGAACGGCGGTGACTTCGGGCTGCGCGCACGCCTCACCGGCGAGGTGATCGAGAAGGTCGACGCCAAGTCCCTGTTCAGGAAGATGGCCCAGGCCGCCTGGGAGTGCGCCGACCCCGGCGTCCAGTACGACGACACGATCAACGACTGGCACACCAGCCCGGAGACCGGCCGCATCACGGCGAGCAACCCCTGCTCCGAGTACCTCCACCTGGACAACTCCTCCTGCAACCTGGCCAGCATCAACCTGCTGAAGTTCCTCAGGGACGACGACACCTTCGACGTCGCGGCCTTCGTGAAGCTCACCGAGCTGATCATCACCGCGATGGACGTCTCCATCACCTTCGCCGACTTCCCGACCGAGAAGATCGACCGGACCACCCGGGCCTACCGTCAGCTCGGCATCGGCTACGCCAACCTGGGCGCGCTGCTCATGGCAACCGGCCACGCCTACGACTCCGAGGGCGGCCGGGCCATCGCCGGGGCCATCACCTCGCTGATGACCGGCGCCTCCTACCGCCGCAGCGCCGAGCTGGCCGCGGTCGTCGGGCCGTACGAGGGCTACGCCCGCAACGCCGAGGCGCACAAGCGCGTCATGCGCAAGCACGCCGCGGCCAACGACGACCTGCGCACCCTGGGCGGGATGGACCGGGTCATCCACACCGAGGCCTCCCGCCAGTGGGCCGACTGCCTCAAGCTCGGCGAGAAGAACGGCTACCGCAACGCCCAGGCCTCGCTGCTCGCGCCGACCGGCACCATCGGCCTGATGATGGACTGCGACACCACCGGCATCGAGCCCGACCTCGCCCTGGTCAAGTTCAAGAAGCTCGTGGGCGGCGGCTCCATGCAGATCGTCAACCAGACGATCCCGCGGGCGCTGCGCCAGCTCGGCTACCAGGAGGAGCAGGTCGAGGCGATCGTCGAGTACATCGCCGCGCACGGCCACGTCGTGGACGCCCCCGGTCTTCGGCCCGAGCACTACGAGGTGTTCGACTGCGCCATGGGAGAGCGGGCCATCGCGCCGATGGGCCACGTGCGGATGATGGCGGCGGCCCAGCCGTTCCTGTCCGGTGCCATCTCCAAGACCGTCAACCTGCCCGAGTCCGCGACGGTCGAGGACATCGAGCAGGTCTACATGGAGGGCTGGAAGCTCGGCCTGAAGGCCCTGGCCGTCTACCGCGACAACTGCAAGGTCGGCCAGCCGCTGTCGGCGGCGGGCAAGAAGACCGAGGAGAAGGCCGAGCCGGCCGAGCCCGAGGTCCAGGTCGTCGAGGTCAGCCGTCCGACCAGGCGCCGGATGCCGAACCAGCGGCCCAGCACCACCACCCGCTTCACGGTGGGCGGCGCCAAGGGTTACATGACCGCCTCGTCCTACCCCGACGACGGTCTCGGCGAGGTCTTCCTGAAGATGTCCAAGCAGGGTTCCACCCTGGCGGGCGTCATGGACGCCTTCTCCGTGGCCATCTCCATCGGCCTGCAGTACGGCGTGCCGCTGGAGACCTACGTGGGCAAGTTCGTCAACATGCGCTTCGACCCGGCGGGCATGACCGACGATCCGGACATCCGGATGGCCGCCTCGGTGATGGACTACATCTTCCGCCGCCTGGCGCTCGACCACCTGCCCTACGACGAGCGGGCCGCCCTGGGGATCTTCTCGGCCTCCGAGCGCGCCGCCCAGCAGCGGGGCGAGGACCCGGCCCCGATCGCCGCGGACGAGGTCATCGCCGAGCTGGCCACCTCCGCGCCCATCGAGCGGCCCCAGCCCCGCTCCGAGACCCGCGCCCAGACCGTCGAGGTGGCCGCCCCCGAGCGCGCCGCGGGCTCCCTGGAGTCGCACCAGGGCCGCACCGCCGACGCGCCGTTGTGCATGACCTGCGGCACCAAGATGCGTCCCGCGGGCAGCTGCTACGTCTGCGAGGGCTGCGGCTCGACCAGCGGCTGCAGCTGACACGGCCTGAACCGGGGAGCCGGTGAGCCACATGGCTCACCGGCTCCCCGTCGTCTCTCCCGATCGCGGGGAAAGGGAGCATCGCGGGAAAAGGGAGTTGAGTCTCCAGTGAGTGGAGACGGCACAGTGGTGCCGTGAGCGAAGGCACGGAGCTTTTCACGATCGGGCAGCTCGCCCGCCGTACGGGACTGCCGGTGCGGACGATCCGTTTCTGGTCGGACAGCGGTCTGGTGCCGCCGACCGGGCGGTCCGCGGGCGGCTACCGTCTCTACGACGCGCGGGCGGTCGCCCGGCTCGACCTCGTCAGGACCCTGCGCGAACTCGGGTTCGGTCTTGAGGCGGTCGAGGAGGTCCTGTGCCGGGCCACGACAGTCGCCCAGGTCGCCGAGACGCATGTCGCGGCGCTTGAGGCGGAGATCCGTACCCTGCGGCTGCGCCGCGCCGTGCTGAGCACGGTCGCCAAGCGCGGCAGCACGATCGAGGAGGTGTCACTGATGCACAGACTGGCCAGGCTGTCCGCGCGGGAGCGGCAGCAGATCATCGATGACTTCGTGGACCGCGTCCTCGCCGGGGTCGACCCCGGCGAGGGCCCGGCGCTGGGCATCGCGAACGGCATGCGGCAGGTGAACACCGAACTGCCGGACGAGCCGAGCCCGGAGCAGGTGGACGCCTGGATGGAGCTGGCGGAACTCGTCGAGGACGAGGACTTCCAGCGCCGGGTCAGGGAGATGGTGGTGGCGGGCCAGAACGCGGACAGCCCCGCAGACCCGCTGGACCACCAGGCCGTCATGGAGCACGCCGTCCCGGCCCAGGCGGCGGGGGTCGCGCCGGACTCGGCCGAGGGGCGGGCCGTACTCGACCTGATCGTCGCGCCGGAGACCCGGGCACAGGAGCGGGTACGGCTGGCCGAGCAGGTGGAGCTGTTCAGCGACCTGCGGGTCGAGCGGTACTGGCAGCTGGTGGGGGCCATCAACGGGCGCCCGCCGTTCCCTCCGGCCGTGGCGGCCTTCCTCTGGCTGGCCGCCGCGCTCAGGGCGTCCGCCGAGGCGTGAGTCGTCTGATTCCTGCAAGACCGTGGATGTGACCTCCGGTTAGGTTGGGCCGTGCGCGGCCCCGGGACGCGCGCACCGAGCACGGCACCCCAACCGGAAAGACACTGATATGCGGGCACGTCTGAGTTTCGTGGGAATCGTCGTCAAGGACATGGCCAGGTCGCTGGCGTTCTACCGCCGGCTGGGCCTGGACCTGCCGCCGGAGGCGGACGGGGAGCCGCACGTCGAGGCGGAACTGCCCGGGGGGCTGAAGCTCGTCTGGGACACGGTCGAGACGCTCCACAGTTTCGACCCGGGCTGGCGGCCGCCCACCGGAGGCTCCCGGACGGCGTTCGCCTTCGAGTTCGACACCCCCGCCGAGGTGGACGCCGCCTACGACGAACTCGTCTCCCTGGGCTACGAGGGCCACAAGGAGCCCTGGGACGCGTTCTGGGGGCAGCGGTACGCCATCGTCCACGACCCCGACGGCAACGGCGTCGACCTGCTCGCCGCGAACGGCTGAGGGCGTCAGCAGGCGCAGGAGACGCCGAGGACAGGGGCAGTCAGCGGGTCGGGCGCACGCCGGGAGACCCCCTCCGAGGTCTCGACGGGCAGGCCCTCCCGGGCCCAGTACTCGAAGCCGCCGATCATCTCCTTGACGGGGTGACCGAGCCTGGCGAACTCCAGGGCCGCCCTGGTGGCGCCGTTGCAGCCCGGTCCCCAGCAGTAGGTCACCACGGTCGCCCCCGTGGGGACCACCTCGGCCGCGCGGGCGGCGATCTCGCCGGTCGGCAGGTGTACGGCTCCCGCGACGTGGCCCTGAAGCCAGGCCTGGACGCCACGTGTGTCGACCACGACGACGTCCGGGACTCCGGCCGCCAGGTCGGCGGCCACGTCGGAGACGTCGGTCTCGAAGGCGAGCCGGGCGGCGAAGTGGGCGATCGCCGTGGTGCTCTCGGCGGCGGGGACCGCGGTGACGGCGGATGAGGGGGCGGACATCACATGCCTTTCTCGGAGAACGGTGCCGTGCGTGAGACATGGTTTCGCGCACGGCGCCCCTCCGGCCAGTGGCGTGAACGCCGCTTATCGCTAATATCCCGCCATGTCGCTTCTCTTCCCGGCGCGGCGGGCGCACACCGTGTCCGCCGTCGCCTTCGACGGCATGGCCCCCTTCGAACTCGGCTGCGTGGTGGAGATCTTCGGCATTCCCAGGCCCGAACTCGACGTCCCCTGGTACGAGCTGACGGTCTGCGCCGAGACCCCGGCCGACCTGCGGGTCGTCGGAGGGTTCACCATGCGGGCCGGGCACGGGCTCGACGTGGCCGCGGCGGCGGACACGGTGATCGTGCCCGCGGTCGCGGACGTGCGGGGGGAGGTCTCCGCGGAGCTGGTCAGGGCGCTGCGGACGGCGCACGGGCGTGGGGCCAGGATCGTGTCGATCTGTTCGGGGGCCTTCGCGCTGGCCGCCGCGGGGCTGCTCGACGGGCGTGAGGCGACCACCCACTGGAGGTACGCCGACCTGCTGAGGGAGAGGTTCCCGCTGGTCAGGGTCAACCCCGACGTCCTGTACGTGGACGGCGGGGACGTGCTGACCAGCGCGGGCAGCGCCGCGGGCCTCGACCTGCTGCTGCACCTGGTCCGCACCGACCACGGCCCCGGCGTGGCCAACTCGGTCGCGCGCAGGCTGGTCGTCCCGCCGCACCGGGAGGGCGGGCAGGCCCAGTTTGTCCAGGCCCCGGTGGCGCCCGCGGAGGGGGACGACGCGGTGGCCGTCGCGATGGCCTGGGCGCTCGGGCACCTGGCCGAGCCGATCACGGTCGCCGGGATGGCCGGGGCCGCCCGCATGTCGCAACGCACCTTTCTGCGGCACTTCGCCCGCCAGACCGGGACGAGCCCGCTGCGCTGGGTGATCTCCCAGCGGATCGCGGCCAGCCTGGAGCCGCTGGAGTCGGGCTCCGCCTCGATCGAGGAGGTCGCGGCGGCGGTGGGCTTCGACAGCGCCGTGACCTTCAGGCACCACTTCGCCAGGACGATGCGCACCTCGCCCTCGGCCTACCGCAGGGCCTTCAGGGAGTCCCCGTGAGCCGGGCGCCCGCTGAGCTCTGGGACCCTGGACGGATGGTCGATGAGTTCGAGGAACTGCGGCGGCGGATGTTCGGCCTGGCCTACCGGATGCTCGGTTCGGCCGCGGAGGCGGAGGACGTCGTCCAGGACGCCTACCTGCGCTGGCACACCGCCGACAGGCGGAACGTGGAGACGCCGGGGGCGTGGCTGGCCAAGGTGGTCACCAACCTCTGTCTCAACCGGCTGACCGCCGCCCGTGCCACCCGTGAGAGCTACGTCGGCCCCTGGCTTCCCGAGCCCGTCGAGTCGGCGGCACTCGGCCCGTTGGAGACCGCCGAGCGACGTGACGCGGTCTCCATGGCGTTCCTGACGCTGCTTGAGCGCCTCACCCCTCCGGAGCGCGCCGTCTTCGTGCTCCGCGAGGCCTTCTCGTACGGCTACCGCGAGATCGCCGAGGTGCTCGACCTCTCGGAGACCCACTGCCGCCAGCTCCTGATCAGGGCGAGGAAGCGGATGGGCGAGCCCCGGAGGTTCGACGTGCCCGGGGAGCAGCGGCGCAGGATCGTCGAGCGGTTCCTCGACGCCGCGCGGGGCGGCGACCTCGCCGAGCTTGAGCGGCTGCTCGCCGTCGACGTGGTCGTCTGGTCCGACGGCGGTGGCCGGGTCGGCGCCGCGCTGCGCCCCGTGGAGGGCCGGGACAAGGTCGTCCGCTTCCTGGCCGGGATCGCCGCCAAGTTCGGCCCCGGGGGCGGGTTCGCCCACACCGAGGTCAACGGCGAGGAGGGGATCGTGGTGTGGGCCGGGGACGTGGTCGTCGCGGTCTTCGCGATCGAGGTGACGGAGGGGCGGATCACGGCGGTGCGGGCCGTGCTGAATCCGGACAAGCTCTCGCGCTTCACCGCCCCGGGTTGCCAAGAATAAGCAGACCGGTCTATTTTTTGGGCCATGGGACGCAAGGGTGAGGAGACCAGGACGCGGCTGCTCGACGCGACGCGGGAGCTGATCGAGGGCGGCGGCTACTTCGGGGCCGGGCTGAACCAGGTGGTCGCGGCCAGCGGAGCGCCGCGCGGCTCGCTCTACTTCCACTTCCCCGGCGGCAAGGACCAGCTCGTCGGTGAGTCCGTACGGCGGGCGGGTCACGAGGTCGGCCGGATGGTGCGGGAGCTTGCCGAGTCCGCGCCCGACGCCGTGAGCCTGGTCACCGGGGTGCTCGCACTGCTGGGCGACCGGCTTGAGGCCTCCGGGTGGCGCAAGGGCTGCCCGGTGGCCACGGTGGCGCTGGAGATGGCGGCCGTCAGCGACCCCCTCCAGGAGATCTGCGCCGAGGTCTACGGCTCGTGGGAGGAGGCGCTGCGTCACCGGCTGGCCGTGGACGGGCACCCGGAGCCCGCCGACACGGCCGCCACGGTCCTGGCCCTGATCGAGGGCGCGCTGCTGCTGGCCAGGGCGCATCGCAGCCGGGAGCCGCTCGACCGGGTGGCGCGCGGGATCGCCACGCTGCTGAGGCCGTAACGCCAGGACCTCTCCCCGGCTCCCTTCGTATGTCCATGAAATATGTAGACCGATCTATTATGAGGTGATCGCGTGACCCCCGACTCCATCGTCTTCGGCGCGGCGGGATTCATCGGCCGCTCCCTGGTCGCCGAACTCCTGCGCAGGGAGCGCGTGGTGGCCGCCGCCCTGCGCGGACCGGCGGACCGGCTGACCTCCTGGCTCGCCGGGCAGGGCGTGGACACCGCGCGGCTGACCGTCGTGACCGCCGACATCGCCGTCCCCGGGCTCGGGCTCGGCGCCGCGCCGGACCTCGGGCGGGTGCGCGACGTCTACAACACCGCGGCACGCTTCGCCTTCGGACTGGGCATCGCCGAGGCGAGGGCGGCCAACGTGACCGGGGCGGTCAACGTGGCCGACTGGGCGGCCACCCGCCAGGGGCTGCGGCGCCTGGTGCACGTCAGCGGCTACCGTGTCAGCGGCGGTCCTCCCGACTACCGCCGTGACGGGGCCTACGAGGCCTCGAAACGGGAGGGCGACGCGGCGGTGCGCGCCCGCGCCGCGGAACTCGGCGTCCCGCTGACCGTCGTCAACCCCAGTTCGGTCACCGGTGAGGGGCAGTTCATCGGCCTCGCCTCGGTGGTGCGCGACCTGTGGCGTGGCCGGCTGCCCCTGCTGCCCGGGGACGGCAGGACCTTCCTGCCGGCCGTGGACATCGGCTACCTGGCCCGCTTCATGGCGGAGGTGCCCGGCCACGAGGAGACGGCGGGCGAGGCCTACTGGGTGCTCGACGACCGAACGCCGAACCTGCCGGAACTGGCCGGGCTCCTGGCCGCCCACCTGGGAGTCCGCCCTCCGCGCGCGACGATCCCGGTCCCTCTCGTACGGCGGCTGCCCCGCGCCCTGACCGGCGCCGACCCGGAGACGCTGTCGTTCATGTCCGGCGACCGCTACGACACGGCCCCCGCCCTGGCCTTCGCCGAGCGGGCCGGCCTGCGCATGCCCCCGGTGGAGGAGATGCTCAGGACCTGGGCGGACGGGCTGGTCGGGGCCGGGTTCGGGGAGGGGGAGGCGCCACGCGGGCCGTACGGGTTCCGGGACGTGGCGGGCAGCCGTACCTGGGTGGCGGGGGAGCGGGAGAGTCCCCGGTACGTGCTGCTGCACGGGCTGCCGCTCGACGCCCGCTCCTGGGCGGAGGTGAGCGAGTCGCTCGACGGTCCCGTCCTGGCCGCCGACCTGCCGGGACTCGGCCGCTCCTCGCCCGCCCGCTCACTGGGGGAGTGGACCGAGGCGTTGCTCGAACCGGCGGGGACGCGCCCGGTGCTGGTCGGGCACTCCTTCGCCTGCGGGCCCGTCCTGCGCTACGCGCTCGCACGTCCTGAGCGGATCTCCGCGGTCGTGCTCCTGGCCCCGGCCTTCCTGCAGGCTCCGGCGGGGTGGCCGGCCCGTTCGGCCTTCGGCGCCGCCGTACTGCGCGGGACGTCCCCGGCGCGGCTGGCGGGCAGACTCGGCGTGCCCGAGGGCGCGCTCGCCGACCTGCGTCGCCCCGGTGCCGCCCGGCGGGTGATCGGGGCGATGCGCGCGGGCTACGCGGCCAGGGAGGAACTGCGGCGGGCGCTCGGCCGGGTCGAGGTCCCGGTGACGATCGTCACGGGGGCGGCCGACCCGCTCGTGGTGGGCGAGGCCGACGTCGTGATCGAGGGAGCGGGGCACTACCCCCAGCTCACCCATCCCCGGCGGGTGGCGCGTGTCCTGCGAGAAGCCGCAGGGCGAGTTCTTCCAGCGCGGCTGTGATCCGCTCGGGTCCGAGCCCGCGACCCTCACGCTGGAAGGTGTAGACCTCGGGGGCGAGCGGGGCGAGCGCGATCTCGACGAGCGCGTCCGGGTCGGGCACGTCGGCGGCGACCAGCAGCGAGCGCACGTGCGCCCGCCAGAAACCGTAGGCGCCGGTGGCGAAGCGCGAGCGGCCCGTCTCCGCGCCGAGCACCAGGTGGGAGTGGGATTCGAGCAGGCCGACCATCGCGGCGTAGAAGGCGGCCAGCCGCCGCGCGGGCGTGGCACCGGGGCCGAGGGGCGGCCGGCCTCCGATCAGTTCGCGCTGCAGGGCCTTCTCGTGCTCGTCGAGCATCGCGGTCGCGATCGCGGCCCGGTCGGGATAGCGGCGGTACAGGGTGCCCCGGCCGACTCCCGCCGCCCTGGCGATGTCCTCCATGGTGACGTTGGGCGCCCCCTTGGCGGCGAACAGCCGCTCCGCGGCCTCCAGGATGCGCGCCCGGTTGCGCGCGGCGTCTGCTCTCTCCATGCCCTCAGGGTATAGGTGGACGCTGTGTCCGGATAATACGGGAGGACCCGCGGGTCGCGGGTCCTCCCGGCCGGCCGGGCGGGCGGTCAGGCCGCGGGAGTGGGGCCGCTCGTGGCCGGAAACCGCAGGATGTTGCGTCCTGTGTAGGCGCGCAGATCGACGACCTTGGTGTCGGACGCGCCGCCGCGGCGCCGTACCGACCGGATGTCTCTGATCTTGAGCCGCGCGACGGACGGCGGCACAAGCACAAGTCTCTTCATTGAGCCCCCCGCGTGACGCTTTCGTTACACGAAATGTCTACAGATCGTCCCGTAAAACCGTCGTAAAGAACTGATCGTCAGTAGGGAAGCCTGCGGCCTGACGGGGTGCGAAGGTCCAGGTCGAAGGCGCGGGTACGGCGACGCCGGTGCTGCGAACGGGCGACTTTCGCGTGACGCATGGCTCGTCCCTCCTCTTGCTCGGGCTCGCCGGCCGGGGGTCGGCGGGAGCCCGCCCACGCTTGCCAACCTAGTTCTCCCCGGTGAGCCCTATCAACCGGTTTGATCGCGGCCGGACGACGCCGCTGACCTGGGGAACGCCTGAGTGTGTGACATCGGCCGAACTATGGTGTCCAGCGGCGCGTCCAACAAGCCGGTGAACGGAGGCGGGAATGAGCACCGGACTGGTCGACGGAGATCCGCAACGGCTCGGCGGCTACTGGCTGGCGGGCCGGTTGGGCGCGGGCGGACAGGGAGTGGTCTACGAGGCCTACGACGCACGGGGCGAACGGGTCGCGGTCAAGGTGTTGCACGGCGACGCGGCGGCCGACCCCGAGTTGCGCGAGCGGTTCGGCCGCGAGGCGGCCTCCGCCAGGCGGATCGCCTCCTTCTGCACGGCCGCCGTGGTGGACGCCGACCTCGAAGGGCCCAGGCCGTACATCGTCTCCGAGTACGTCGAGGGACCGAGCCTGCGCAGGGCCGTCGTCGACGGGCGCCGCTTCACCGGCGGTGACCTGCACCGACTGGCCACCGCCGTCGCCACCGCGCTGACCGCGATCCACGAGGCCGGGGTCATCCACCGAGACCTCAAGCCCGACAACGTGCTGCTCGGCCCCGACGGCCCCCGGGTGATCGACTTCGGTGTCGCCCGGATGGCCGACATGTCGCTGACCGCGACCGGGATGGTCGCGGGGACCCCCACCTACATGGCCCCCGAGATCTTCATGGGGGAGCGCGCGACCGAGGCCGTCGACGTCTTCGCCTGGGGCGGGGTCATGGTCTTCGCCGCCACAGGACTCGACCCGTTCAGGGCGGAGAGCCTGGGCGGTGTCATGCACCGGGTGCTCTCCGTGCAGCCGCAGCTGGATGTACTGCCCGAGCAGCTCCGTCCGCTGGTGGCCGCCTCCCTGGCCAAGGACCCCACGGCCAGGCCCGCCGCCAGGGAACTGCTGCTCGCCCTGATCAGCGGGGGCGGCTCGCTCGACACCCGGCGGCTGCTCGCGGCGGGCAGCGAGACGGGCGGCCGGATGCACACCGGCTCGAACGACCCCGCGCTCGGCGACCTCGCCGAGGAGGCCTTCGGCGCGCTCGGGCAGGCCGAACGGGAAATCGCCCCCGAGGTGTTCCTCCGGCTCGTCACCGTGACCGACGACGGAGAGCTCACCGTACGGCGCGCCCAGCTGGCCGAACTCCTCCAGGGAAGGGGCGAGGAGGAGATCGCCGCCGTCCACCGGGTGCTCGCGGCCTTCACCTATCTGGTCGGCCGCGACGAGCAGGCGCTGTGGCTCTCGCGGCCCGCCCTGACCCAGGCCTGGCCCCGGCTGCGTCAGTGGGTCGGGGCCAACCGCGACGGCCTGGTCGTGCACCGGCACATCCTCACCGCGGCCTGGCGCTGGCAGAGCCAGGGCCGCAGGGACGGCGACCTGTTCCAGGGCAGCAACCTGGAGAACGCCATGAACTGGGCGGCGACGGGACGGCGCAACATCACACTGAGCCCGGTCGAACGCGACTTCCTGGAAGCGGGAGCCGCCCTGGCCAGGCGCCGCGCACGCAGGGGCAGGCTGCTGTCCGTGACGCTGGCCGGGCTGCTGGCGGTCGCGCTGGCCGCCGGGGTGCTGGCCGTACAGCAGGGCAGGGTCGCCGAGGCGCGCAGCGTCACCATCGCGCACCAGCGCGACCAGGCGCAGGCCCGCCAGCTCGCCGCGACCGCCGAATCGCTGCGCGTCTCCGAGCCGGTCAGGGCCATGCTGCTCAGCGTGGCCGCCTGGCGGCTGAACCCGGTGGTCGAGGCGAGAGCCGCCCTGACCGGCTCGCTGGCCCAGCGTGAGACGGCCGCCTTCCACGACCCGGCGGCCGGGGTGCACACGCTGCGGGCGCTGAGCCGTGACGGGCGCGTCCTCGTCAGCGCCGGCGACGGACAGGCGCGCGTCTGGGACGTGCGGACCGGCGGACGCGCCGGCGGGTTCGACGGGATAGGCGACGAGCTGACCGGGATCGCGCTGAGCCCGAGCGGCAGGCTGCTCGCCGTGGTCAGCGGGACGAAACTCACGATCTGGGACATGACGACCGGCAAGCCGACCGGTGCGACCCTCACCGTCCGGGGCCGGGGCGTCGACGGCATATCCCAGGTGACCTTCGGCCGCTCGGAGGACCTGGTCCTGGTCAGCAGGGGCGAGGGGCTGATGGTCTGGAACCGGCGGACGGGCGGTGAGGCGGCCCCGTTCACCGCGGGCATGGGCTTCGACACCTCGCCGGACGGCACCGGGCTCGCCGTCGCCGACCTCGGAGGGAACGCGACGGTCACGACCCTCGCGGACGGCCGCAAGGTGTCGCTCGGACAGCGGTGCACCTGCGTGCGGCGCGTCGCCTACAGCCCGGACGGCAAGGTCGTCGCGGTCCGCACCGGAGCGCTCATCCGGCTCCACGACGCCTCGACCGGCGCCGATCTGCAACGTTCCTTCACCGACGCCGACGTGCAGCGTTCGTTCGACGAGGGCGACGCGGACACGCTGGTCTTCAGCCCCGACGGGCGGTTCCTGGCGTCGGTGAGCGAGCGCAACATCAGGCTCTGGCGCGTCGCGGACGGTGCCCTGTTGTTCACCCACGCCGTCGCCGCGTTCAGGCCGGTCGCCGCCTTCGACCCCGACGGGCGCACCCTGCGCTACCTGTCGGAGGACTCGGTGACCAGCCTCGACATCGCCTTCGCGACCACCCCGGCGCCACTGGGGAAGGCGGGCTTCGCCAGGGCGGCGCTCAGCCCCGACGGCCGCCTGCTCGCCTCGAAGGGGGAGGGGTCGGGGAAGGTCATCCTGTGGGACGTCCAGGGCCGCAGGTCCCCGGCGGCCCTGGACGTCGGCTCACAGGACCCCGGTGGCTACTTCGAGATGGCCTTCAGCGGCGACGGGAGACGGCTGGCGGTCGTCACGGGCGACATGGCGGGCGAGGTGCAGATCTGGGACACCAGGACGTTCGAGAAGGTCATGACCGTCACCGCCCCGAAACAGGGCAACGTGACCGCCATCGCGGTGAACGCCGACGGCACCGCCTTCGCCGGATACGTCGCCTACCCCGACTCCCCGACCGGGGACGGCGGGGAGATCCACCTGTGGGACGTGCCGGGCGGCCGGCACCGCTGGGCGAGGAAGCAGGGCTACCCCGACGGCCTCCGCTTCGCCCCGGACGGCAGGGCCCTGGCGGTCGCGGGCGGTGAACAGCGCCTGCTCGACACCCGCACGGGCAAACCCTTCGGCCCCTCGTACGGCTCGCCGACCGTCGGCGTCCCCGTCCTCTCGCTCGCCTTCGGCGGGGACGGCTCCCGCTTCGCCATCGCCGACCAGGCGGGACGGCTGTCGGTCTGGGAGACCTCGTCGAGGAAGCAGGTCGGTGAGACGGTCAGGACGGGGGCGGGCGAGACCCCCCTGCTGACCTACTCGCCGCGCGGCGACGTGATCGCGGGCCGGGTGGACGGCGGCTCCGTGGCGCTGTGGGACGTCGAGACCGGGCGCCGCCTCGGCGCGCCGATCGCGACGGGGCCAGGAGAGCCGAAGGCGCTGGCCTTCACCGGAGACGGGACGCGCCTGGTCGTCGCCGACTCCTCGGGAGTCCTGGCCGAGCACCCGGTGGAGCCGGAGGCCGTGGCGAACGCGGTCTGCGCGAGGGCGGGCCGTACGCTCTCGGCGCAGGAGTGGCGGACCTACCTGGGGGAGACGCCGTACCGTGATGTATGCCCCCGATGACCCAGAACTTTCCGGTCTGAGATCGCATCCAACACCGTATGAGAGTCGCGGCGAGGCTGATCGAGGGGGACCCGCACCGTCTGGGGGACTACCGGCTGGCGGGCCGTCTTGGGGCGGGCCGCCGGGGCGTGGTCTACGAGGCCTACGACTCCGGAGGGCGGCGGGTGGCGGTGAAGGTGCCGCACGGAGACCCCGAACTGTGGCGGCCACTGGCCGGGGAGGTGGCCGCGGTCCGCGCCGCCGCGCCGTCCTGCACGGCCAAGGTGATCGACGCCGACTGCGTGGGGGCGCGGCCGTACGTCGTCAGTGAGTACGTGGCCGGGCCGAGCCTGCGTGGGGCGGGGCGGATCCTGGCCGGGCCCGACCTGCTCCACCTGGCCGCGGCCCTGGCCACCGCGCTGACCGCCCTCCACGAGGCCGGGGTCGTCCACCGTGACCTCACCCCGGACAACGTGCTGCTGGGCCCCGACGGTCCCAGGGTCGTCGGGTTCGGGCCGCTCTCCCCGACGGAGACGACGCTGACCTGGCCCAGGCTGGCCATGAACGCCCCGGCCTACACCGCGCCGGAGGCGTTCACCGGACGGGAGCCCGGCGCCGCCGCGGACGTGTTCGCCTGGGGTGCGGTCGTGTTCTACGCCGCGACGGGGAGGGACGCGTTCGAGGGCACCAGTCTGGGGACGGTCATGCACCGTGTGCTGTCGGTCGATCCCGACCTGGACCCGATCCCGCAGCCGTTGCGCGCCCTGGTCGCCGACTCCCTGGCCAAGGACCCCGAGCGCAGGCCCGGGGCCCGGGACCTGCTGCGGGCCCTGGTCTCCGCGGACGCGACCGTCCGGCTCAAGGCCCCCTGCCTCGCCCCCGACTGCCTCACACACGCCTCCCCCACCGCGGCCTGCCTGCCGGCGGCCTGTCTCGTGCCTTCGGGCGGCGACATCCCCGGATGGGCGGCGGAGACGTTCACCGCGGAGGCACCGCTCACCACGGAGACGGTCCTCGGAGGGAGGGTCTGTCTCGCCGACGCCCTGCTGGCCGCCCGCGTGCCGCTCACCCTGGACTTCCTGCTGGCGGCGGGCGACGCCATGGCGGCCAGGCTGCGGACCCCGTACGACGACCCGGGACTGGGCGCGGTCGCGGAGGACGCCTACGTCACGCTCGACCCGGCCGACCGGCCGTTCGCCTCGGCGATGTTCCTCAGGCTGGCGGACGGGCGCGGCGGGCCGCGTGGTGCGGGGGAGGCCGAGGAACGGATCGCCGAGGCGTTCGGGCCGCTGGTCGTCCGTGCGGGGGACCTGGCCCGCCTGGCCGATCCGGCGCTGCCGTACGCCTGGCCGAGGCTGGCCGGGTGGATCGAGGCGGACCGTGACGCGCGGGCCCGCACGGCCCGTGACCGCCTGTACTGGCTGGGGCTGACGGTACTGCTGACCCTCGCCCTGGTCGCGGCCCTGGTGGCCGCCCTCGGAACCGGCGGCTGACCTGTCTGAGCCCTCCACCGGCGGGTAGGCATAGCCGGGAGTACGCCGTGAGTTTTTCGGGGGGAAGACATGGCGCGATGTGAGGTCTGCGGCAACGACTACGACATGAGCTTCGAGGTGCACGCGCAGGGGGCCGTGCACGTCTTCGACAGCTTCGAGTGCGCAGTCCACCGGATGGCCCCGGTGTGCGAGCACTGCGGGGTGAAGGTCGTCGGCCACGGGGTCCAGGTGGGCAGGAGCTGGTTCTGCTGCGCGCACTGCGCCCGTCAGGAGGGGGAGGATGCGATCGTCGACCGGGTCGGCATCCCGATGCAGCAGGGAGCCTGAACCGTTCGGGCACCGCTAGGGTGCAGGGGTGTATGTGAAGATCTGCGGGCTGCGAGAGCCCGGCCACGTCACGGCCGCCGTCGAGGCGGGAGCCGACGCGATCGGCTTCGTCCTGACCCGTAGCCCCCGGCGGATCACCCAGGAGCTCGCCCGTGAGCTGGCCGCCGAGGTGCCCGCCCATGTGCTGACCGTCGCGGTCTTCGCCGGTGAGACCCCGCAGGAGGTACGGCGGGCCGCGACCGAGTCGGGGGTGCGGGCCGTGCAGCTGCACGGCGCCCATCCGCACGAGGACTTCACCGCGCTCAAGGACCTCGGCCTGACACTGGTCCGTGCCGGGGCGGCGGCGGGCGCCGACCTGCGCTGCGGAGCCCTCGACGAGGACATGCTCATCGTCGACGCCCCCCGCCCGGGCTCGGGGGAGCCGTGGGACTGGGCGGCGGTGCGCGGCCTCCCGCAGGGCCGCTGGATGCTGGCCGGAGGACTCGGCCCGGCGAACGTCGCCGAGGCCGTGGCCGCCGCCCAGCCGTGGGGGGTCGACGTCTCAAGCGGTGTCGAGACCGCTCCCGGGGTGAAGGACGCCGGGCTCATCAGGGAGTTCGTGGCCGCCGCGCGCGGCTGAAGTCCCCGGCTACCCGGTGCCCCCGGGCGTCCGGGACGGCCGTTCGGCCGGGATCGCGGGCGTTCCGCGTGGGGAGCGGGGAGCCGTTCGCAGGACGGGCAGCGCCGTCCCGGCTCCCGCGAGGGCGCCCAGGACGTTGAAGAGCACGTCCGCCGCGTCGCAGCTACGCCCCTCCGAGAACGCCTGGGCGATCTCCAGGGCGAGGGAGGCCGCCGCCAGCCCCGTCACGACCGCCAGCGGGCGGCGGGTCACGAGGACCCCCAGCAGGGCGGGCGCGGCGTAGAGCAGGAGGTTGAGGAGGTTCTGGGCCTCCGTGAGGGAGGCCGGGCCGCCGGTCGCGCAGAAGGCCAGGCCGTGCGTGGTCAGACGCGTCGGCATCGTGAGGGCCGGGATCACGGCCAGGGAGAACAGCCAGAGGAACGCCGTCGGCCGCCGCACGCGGAACACCGCCGAGGCTCTTCGGCTCAGCGGGACGCACAGTCCGGTGAGGACCGTCAGCAGGCAGACGACCGGCAGCCAGAGGTCACGGTTGGCGAGGAAGACCTCGACGGGCAGGGGGATCAGCAGTCGCCCCAGACCTTCGTGACGTACTGGAAACGGGTCGCGGTGTTCAGCATGATCCCGTGGTAACACCCGGAGGGAAGGGAGAGGGAGAAGCTCCTGAAGGTGGTGCCGCCCGCCCGCGCCGTCACGGCCGGGCCGTAGACGGGCCTCTTGATCCCGACGCCCGAGCTGTTCGTCTGCTGGTAGCCGAGCCGGACGTTCGTCGCCCCTCCCCGCGCCTTGTCGTAGGCGACGTTGATCCGGCGCAGGGACCTCCCCTTGACGCAGAACCCGGCGCTGAGCGTGCCGTTGTCGAGGTAGCCGAACGCGGAGCCGGAGAAGGTCAGGGAGGGACCGCAGTCGCCGACGGAACCCGTGTCCCCGGCCGCGGCGCTCCCCGCCCAGACGGCCGCGCAGGCGATCGCCGAGACGGTGAGAAATGCGGCCGGCGTGACGAGGGAGGGCAGGAGGCGATCCAGCAAGGCGAGTCCTTCCGCTGGTGGGTTCGCGGCGGCAGACGGCGCAAGAAAAAGGGCATAAATGACAAATTATGATTTGTGGGCAATGTTCTAATTGTCGGATATCTTTGTTTTTCTCTCGCGCTTCGCGGTCAGGGGGAACCTATCCGCAAACCGGCACGTGATCAACGAAGCTCGACCGGGGTCGCGCCGTGGTATCGGGTCCCGTGCAGGTCAGGGCTTGTGTGGGCTGCCTGTTATGTGGGATTTGTGAAATATATTCGCGCCGTCGGCGAGGAATCCTTCACGGTCCTACATAAACCTGTGTGCGTCCTACAGAAACCGAAACTCAATGTGCGAACAGATCGTCGCAATCATGTGGCTGCCGAAAGAGTCCTTCTCAGGCACCCTTGAGGAGAAACGACCGCGCACCCCTCCCGCGCCGAAAGGAGAAAACAGCAATGAATGCTTCCAATCCGACCACCCGACCGTCTGCCATACACATCGCTGGACGGCTCGGGAGCGCCGTCACATGGTCACATGGCCGCCCCGGGGGTGGGGGCGGCCCGCGCCACGAGACGCCCGTACGGCGCCGCGGCGGACGGAAACCGGCGGATCCCGCCGACAGAGCAGGGGTGATCTGGACGGTCAGGCCGTCACACGACACCCCGTATGCCGGGTGTGGCGGTGCGATCTGGAGGGTGAGCGCCGCCACACCTCGGACCGGATGTCGTAGCCGGACGCCGTAGCCGGCCCCGGGCCGCGCTGCCGCGGGTGACGGCCGAGACCGCGGGCCGTCAGGCCGGACTGTTCCCCTCCCGGAGGGGCCCGGCCGGAAGGGGGGCGGTCACCGGTCCGCCGGACGGACGGGTGATCACCGGCCCGCGGTCTTGGAACCCGTCAGTGGTGACCGTGCTCAGGGGGGACGGTGCCACGGGGGAGTAGCAGGGTGACGAGCGCCGCGGTCGCGCCCAGCAGCAGCGCGCTCACCACGATCGTGGAGTGCAGACCGCCGACGAACGCGACTCTGGCGGCGGTCAGCAGCGCGGCCCCGGTTTCGCCGCCGATCTCCTGCGCCGCGTGCGCGGCGGCGGCGAGCGACTGACGCGCGAGGGTCATCAGGCCGGAGGGAACCCCGGCGACCGGTGCCAGCGAGGGCGCGTAGACGGCCGTGGTGACCGTGCCGAGGACCGCGACCCCCAGGCCGGCCCCCAGCTCGTAGGCGGTCTCCTCGATCGCGGCGGCACCACCGGCCCGTGCCTCGGACGCCGAGGACATGATCGTGTCGGAGGCGGCGAGCAGGGTGACCTGGATGCCGAAACCGACGCCGACGAAACAGAGCGCGAGCGTCAGGGAGTGCGGCTCCGTACCCCAGGCCAGCGTGGGCAGCAGGCTGAGCGCGGTCAGCGCCAGGCCGCCGCCCATCGTCGCGCGCAGCCCGAAGCGGTGCAGCAGCCGCGCCCCGGCGAGGCCGCCGGCGACCGCGGCGGCCATCAGCGGCAGCAGGCGGACCGCCGCCTGGAAGGGGCTGTCGCCGAGCACGAGCTGGAGATACTGGGCGAGCATCAGTTCGAGCCCGACCAGGGCGAAGACCGTGAGCAACACTGCGGCGACCCCGATGGAGAACGCCCGCTGCCGGAACAGGCCGAGGTCGAGCATCGGGGAGGGCGAGCGCCGCTGCCTGCGCACGAACCAGGCCAGCAGTCCGATCCCGGCCAGGAAGACCACCGGTCCACCGGTGCCGCCGGTCCCCGTCTCCTTGAGGCCGAAGGCCAGGGCGAGGATGCCCACGACCGACAGCAGCGCGCTGAAGGCGTCCCACGGGTGCAGCGCCCGCGCGCAGGAGTCGGGCAGAAGCCTGACGGCCGCGGGCAACAGCACCAGCAGGATCGGGACGTTGATCAGGAAGACGGCGCCCCACCACAGGTGCTCCACGAGCAACCCGCCGATGAGCGGGCCGACCGCGGCCCCGGCGGCGGCGACCCCGCTCCACACCCCCAGGGCGACGGCGCGCTCACGCCGGTCGGTGAAGACCTGCCTGATGATGGAGAGCGTGGCGGGCATGATCATCGCGCCGCCGACGCCCAGCAGGGCCCGCGCGCCGATCAGCGCGGCGGCGCTCGGCGCGAACGCGGCGGCGGCCGAGGCGACGCCGAACACGACGTACCCCATCAGCACCAGGCGTTTCCTGCCGTAATGGTCGCCGAGCGTGCCGAAGGTCAGCAACAGCGGCGCGACCACCAGGGAGTAGACGTCGATGATCCACAGCAGTTGGACCGAGGTGGGTTCGAGGGCGGCGGTCAGCGCGGGGACGGCGATGTGCAGGACCGTCGCGTCCACCGCGATGAGCAGCAGGCTGAAGCACAGCAGGATCAGGACCGACCAACGGCCGGTCCCTCGCCTTCGCGGGTCGATCCCGGTGCGGACCGCACTGTCCACGACCCCCATGGCGATCATGAGCCGCTGGAGGGGCCGTTGAAGGGAACGTCGGCCTCGACGGACATGCCAGGCAGCTTAGGCGAAGCCGGGTAGTGGGAAAGCCAGGAATCGGAGATTGGCTTACCGCTAATTGTGGATATTGTCCCCATATATCCCGCCTCTCTAGAGAGATACAGGGATATAGCTCTTATCTAGGCAAACAGTGATCTCGCGCGCACGATGACGGTCGTGGGGAGCCAGCACGAGGTCCATGAACCGCCGGAACCGGACAGTGAACCGGACAGCGAACCGTACGGTGACACCGGTGACCCCCGCGAACGGTGCGCCACGGCCGCGGCCCTGCTGGAGCGCGACCGGCCACAGGAGGCGCTCGACGCCATGGGGCACGGTCAGGTCACCGGTGTCGCGGACTGGGCATACCGGCTGCTGAGCCTCTCCTTCGAACGCCTCGGCCGAGACGCCGAGGCCGTGGCCGCCGCCGAGGAGGCCGTACGGACCGCTCCAGGTTCGTGGACGGCACGGCTGCGACTGGGCGCCGCCCTGCGCCGGGTGCCGGGACGCCGGTGGGAGGCGGCCGTTCAGGCGGACAGGGCCGTCCGCTACGCCCCCGAGGAGCCGGACCCCCACGTCCTCGCCGGCGACCTCGCGCTGCTGCGCGGCGAACACCACCGGGCCGAGGCCGCCTACCGGGCCGCGCTGCGCCTGGCGGACGACCACCCGCGCGCACGGGTCAACCTCGGGCTCGCCCTGCTGCGCTGGCGGCCTCCGCACGGCCACCACGACCCCGCCTGGCCGGTCGACCCCCGGGAGACCGCCCGCACGAGGGACGCCGTGGAGGCCTGGTCCCGGCAGATCCGCGCACTGCTGGCCGTCGCGCTCGCCGTGGCCGCCCTGCTCGTCCTGCGGACCGGGCCCGCCGCGGCGGCCGTGGCCGGTGGCGTGACCGTGCTGGCGGGGGTGGCGATCACCCTCAGGCGGGGTCGTGAGATCAGGCTCTGGCGCTACGTGCCGCGTCTGCTCGCACGCGACCCCTGGCTCGGCGTCTCGGTCTCGGCCACCGTGCTCGCCGTCGTGGCCTACACGGTGGCGGTCGCCACCCTCCCGCCCGTCCCGCAGGGCGTGGTGTGGCCCCTGCTCGCGGGGTTCGTCCTGTTCAACGGCATCGCCCTGCCCGCCCTGCGGGTGCCCGCGCGGGCGTGGCGCGGGCGCCCGGTCAGGGCGCTGGCCGAGTTCGCCGCCATCCCGGGAGACCGTACGGCGCGGCGCAACGCCGAGACGACGCTGTGGATGCTCACGGCCCGCGCCTGGTCGGCGCTCATGGGGCTCCTGCTGGCCGCGGGGGCACTCGGCGAGATCCGGCCGGCCCTGGCCGCCCCCGCCGTCCCCGTCGCGCTCGCCCTGGCCCGCCCGAGGGGTACGGCGGGGCACCTCGTCGACCGGGTGCTCGCCGCCGACCGCCTGCTCACGGCCACCCGGTACCTGCTGACCCTGACCTCGGTCCTGCTCACGGGCGTCGCGGTCGTGACGTCGTCCGGCCTGCTGACCGGGGCAGGCCTGGAGCGGTGGACCTGGTGGGTCTGGTGGGCCTGCGGTGTGCCGCCGGCCGTACTCGCCGGGGCGCTGGCCCTCAGGGCGGCACGGGCGCGCGGGCACGACCTGCCGGGACCGTGGCGTTCGGGCCTGGCCATGCGGGAGGGGCATGACGTGCGCCCGCCGGCGGACGCGCGGGCGCCGATCCTCCTCGGTGGCGACGTGCGGCGGGCGCTGGCCCGGGTCAGGGGAGTCGTCCTGGCCTTCACGGACCGGGAGGGTCCCAGAACCCTGGCCGCCGAGGTCACCGGCCAGGCGGACGGCGAACTGCTCCTGACCGCCCCCGCCGACGCCTGGGAGGCGGCCGGACGGGACCCGAGGGTCACGGTGTTCGTCACCGACCCGGCGCAGAGCCGGTTCTGGGCCGAGGTGCGGGGCGTCGCGGTCGGCGACGTGGAGACGGGCGCGCTCAGGATCACCCCGAAGCGGGTCCTCGTCTCCGAAGTCCCAGGTCTCGGCGGTGCCCGCCACCGGGACCGCCACCGGCGCCGCCGTGCCCGGGAGCGACACGGGACCACACGGACACGCTGAGGGTTCACCGTGCCGGGGGCCGCCCGCAGGAAGGCCCGGGGAGGGCACGCGGGAAGGCGGCGGGAGGGATCGTTTCGGCATTCGAAGGCGGGGCAGAAACCCCGCACCCGGATCATGGGGTTCATCCGGTCTCGTCCGTTTATCTGATCGTGTCAGTGTGGCGGCGTGGCGTGGCGCTCACGCACGCGCAAACGTCTGCCCGGTGCGGTATAACCGGGGGCGAATCCGGGGAGGCGTGATGCGGGAACCCGACAGGATCCGGCCCGCGGGGCGGGCGGCGGTGCGGGATGCGTTCGAAAGGGTACGGCTGCGCTACTTCCAGCTCGCTCCCGGCACACGCCGACTGATCTACCTCCTCGCACTGGTCCTGGCCGTCGGGCTGACCTTGGGCATGGGGTGGTCGCGCGACACCTTCCTGGCGATCCTGGTCCTGCTCGGTTTCGCCGGATTGACCCTGCGCTTCCCCCGGGCCGCCGCGACCCTGGTCGTGGTGGTCGGGTGGGTGTTGCTCATGCCCCCCTTCCAGAGCCTGTACGGCGTCGGGGTGCCCGCCTCGATGCCGTTGACGCTCCTGGCGCTGCCCGTCGCGGGAGCGGCCCACCTCATCCGCTGGGTGCCGCCGTGGCTGACCACGCTCGCCGCGCTCGTGCCCGCCGCCGTCGTGGCCGCCGCCATCTCCGTCTTCGCCCCCGGCGTCGCCCCGTGGATCGCCTACGGCGTCGCCGCGGCCGTGCTGGCCTACCGGTTCGTCCAGGCCCGTCAGGCCAGGGCCGATCTGCGGGCAGGGGACCAGCGGGTGCGGATCAGGGCGCGTGAGAGCGGGCAGCCCGCCCACGCGCAGGGCACACCCGCGGCCCCGCCGCCGATCTCCGTCGAGGAGGCGCTCGGCGAGCTGGACGGCATGATCGGCCTGGCCCCGGTGAAGGAGCAGGTGCGTTCCATCGCAGCCTCGATAGAGGCGGCCAGGCTGCGCAAGGAGGCGGGATACTCCACCGAGCCGCCGATGCGCCACTTCGTCTTCGTCGGTCCTCCCGGCACCGGCAAGACCAGCGTCGCCAGGACCGTCGCGAAGATCTTCTACGCCTTCGGCCTGCTCGAAACCCCCTACGTGGTCGAGGTCCAGCGCGCCGACCTCGTCGGGGAGTTCCTCGGTGCTACCGCGATCAAGACCAACGAGGTGATCGACAGGGCGCTCGGCGGGGTGCTGTTCGTCGACGAGGCCTACGGCCTGATCAACTCGGGGGACGGCCAGCCGGACCGGTTCGGCGCGGAGGCGGTGCAGACGCTGCTCAAACGGGCCGAGGACGACCGCGACCGGCTGATCATCATCCTGGCCGGATACGAGAAGGAGATGGCCTCCTTCCTGTCGTCGAACCCCGGCCTGTCCAGCCGCTTCTCCAGCCGGGTCCGCTTCCCCAGCTACTCCCCGGGAGAGCTGCTGGAGATCACCGAGCTGCTGCAGCGGCGGCGCGGCGACCGGCTCGCCGACGACGCCGGGCCCGCGCTGCTCGACCGCTTCGAGGACGTGCACCGGCGCGCCCTCGTCGACGAGCTGGGGAACGCCAGGTTCGCCAGGAGCCTCGTCGAGGCCGCGGCCCAGGCCCGTGACGTGCGGGTGGTCGGCGCGGGCGGCTCACCGACGGCGCAGGACCTGGTGACCACGACCGCGCGGGACGTCGCCAAGGCCTTCGACGAGCTCACCGCCCGCTACCGGGGTTACCAGGCCATCCCCTCCCTGGAGGAGGCGCTGGCCGACCTGGACAGAATGGCCGGGCTCGAACCGGTCAAACAGCAGGTGCACGCCATCACCGCCCAGCTCAAGGTGGCCAGGATGCGCCAGGAGCGGGGGCTGCCGACACCCCCGCAGACCAGGCACTTCGTCTTCGCCGGGCCGCCGGGCACGGGCAAGACCACCGTGGCGCGCATCCTGGGCCGCATCTTCGCCGCCCTCGGCCTGCTCGCCCAGCCCGACGTGGTCGAGGCACAGCGGGCCGACCTGGTCGGTCAGCACCTCGGCGCGACCGCGATCAAGACCAACGAGCTGGTCGACAGGGCGCTCGGCGGGATGCTGTTCGTCGACGAGGCCTACAGCCTGGTCAACCCTGGCTACGCGGGGGGTGACGCCTTCGGCACGGAGGCGGTGCAGACGCTGCTCAAACGGGCCGAGGACGACCGCGACCGGCTGGTGATCATCCTGGCCGGATACGAACGGGAGATGGACGCCTTCCTGGCGACCAACCCGGGCCTGGCCAGCAGGTTCGGCCAGCGGGTGCACTTCCCCTCCTACTCGCCCCGGGAACTCGCCGAGATCGCCGCGTTGCTCGCCCGCGAGGCGGGCGACCGCTTCGACGAGGCCGCGGCACGCGACCTGGACGAGGTCTTCACCTGGGTCTGCGCGGACGGCCTCATCGACAGCCTCGGCAACGGCAGGTTCGCGCGCTCGCTGTTCGAGCGCGCCGCGATGCGCAGGGACGTGCGCCTGGCGGCCCAGATGGGCGGCACGGCCAGCGCGGCGGACCTGACCACCATCACCAGCGCCGACCTGCGCGCCGCGGTGGACGAGCTCGCCGGGCGCTGACCTCTCCCCACTCGGCCCCGTACGGCGTGCGATGGCCGACATGTGCTTTTCGGTTCCACAACCAGAGGGATGGTTCCACAACCAGAGAGATGGCGTGGTAAACACCGCCCTTGACCGAGATCGAACCCCCGATTGAGCACTCCCTGTAGTTGAGTGGCCGCAAGATGTAGCAGGATGGCCATCGACAACAGGGACGACGCTTAAGGGGGGCGCTATGGCGGGGTTTCTTCTCCGCAGGCTGCTCAACTATCTGGTGCTCATCGTCGTCGCCACGAGCCTGGCCTACATGCTCGCAGCCTTCGCGCTCGACCCCCGCTCCAACTACGAGGGCCGCAACCCGCCGATCCCGGAGGCGGTCATCGACGCGCGGCTCACCGAGCTGAACCTCAACGACCAGACGCCGCTGGTCGAGCGCTACCTGACCTGGGTCGGCGGCCTCGCGCACGGCGACTTCGGCAAGACGGTCACCGGCGGGCCGGTCAACGACGACCTCGGGCGGCGCGTCGGCGTCACACTGCGCCTGATCACCGTGGGGGTGGTCCTCGGCAGCCTCACGGGTGTGCTCGTCGGCGCGTACGCGGCGGTCAGGCAGTACGGCGTGTTCGACCGCCTCGCGACCGGGGCCTCCTTCGCCGTCCTGGCCGTTCCGACGGTCGTGCTCGCCAACATCCTGATCATCGGCGCGGTCTCGTTCAACGACCTGACCGGCGCCCAGGTCTTCCTGGTCAGCGGTGAGACGACGCCCGGCCTTGAGGGCGATCTCCTGACCCACCTCACCGACCGCCTGCGGCACCTGATCCTGCCCACGCTCTCCCTGTCCCTGGGGCTGATCGCCGTCTACAGCCGTTACCAGCGCAACATGATGCTCGACGTGCTCGGCGCCGACTTCGTCCGCACCGCCATGGCCAAGGGGCTGCGGCGCCGTACCGCGCTGGTGCGGCACGCGTTGCGCACCGCGCTGATCCCGGCGGTCACCTACTTCGCCTTCACCTTCGGCGCGCTGCTGGTCGGCACGACCTTCACCGAGAAGATCTTCGGCTGGCACGGCATGGGCGAGTGGCTGGTCGACTCCATCTCGACCAACGACGTCAACACCGTCGCGGCGATCAGCTGTTTCGCGGCCTTCGCGGTGCTGGTGGCCTCCCTGGCGTCCGACGTTCTGCACGCGGTTCTCGACCCGCGCGTGCGGGTGGGGTGAGGGGAAGCGATGACCATCACGGACGAGCGGTTCGCCGAGCAGGAGGCGAGCGTCGCGGGCATCACGGCGCCCTCCAGGCTGCGGGTGGTCGCGGGACGTTTCTTCGGCTCCTTCCAGGGCCGTGTCGGGTTCACCCTTCTGGTGCTGCTGTTCCTGCTGGCCTTCGCCGGGCCGTACGCCGGCCGGTGGGGTTACACCGACAAGGACTTCATGGCCTTCCTGCAGCCGCCCTCGGGCGAGCACTGGTGGGGCACGCTGCAGACCGGCGCCGACGTGTACGCGGTCACGCTGCGCGGCATGCAGAAGTCGCTCATCGTCGGGCTGCTGGCCGCCGTGGTCGGCACGACCCTGGCCGCCGTGGTCGGCGCCTTCGCCGGATACTTCCCCGGCTGGGCCGACCGTGCGCTGACCTGGCTGACCGACCTGCTGCTCGTGCTTCCGGCCTTCCTGATCCTGGCGATCATGTCGCCGCTGTTCGCGGGAGGCCAGTGGCCGCTGTTCGTGCTGCTGCTGGCGATGTTCCTCTGGATGGTCACCTCGAAGATCGTCCGGAGCATGACCGTCTCGCTCAAGGAGCGGGAGTTCATCCAGGCCGCCAGGTACATGGGCGTCCCGCCGGCGAGGATCATCTTCCGGCACATCATCCCGAACATGTCCTCGCTGCTGGTGGTGGACGCGACGCTGAACGTCAGCACCGCGATCCTCACCGAGACCTCCCTGTCCTACTTCGGCTTCGGCATCCAGCCCCCCGACGTCTCGCTGGGAGGCCTCATCGCCGACGGCGCGCAGACGGCCGTCTACGCCCCGTGGACGTTCTGGTTCTGCGCCGGGCTGTTGATCGTCACCGTGCTCGCGGTGAACCTGGTCGGCGACTCCCTGCGCGACGCCTTCGACCCCGCGACCAGAAAACCCGCGACCGGAAAAGGAGCACGGTGAGCGAACGCGAAGAGCGCCGGGTGGGGGTCTTCCCCGTGGGAAGGTTCCCCCTCTCGCAGTTTCACGGCCTCATGGCCAGGCAGGAGAGAGGGGGGCGTCACCGGCGTCGCGCCCTTCCTGTGCCCGCGGCGCCCACCGGCCCGGTCCTTGAGGTGACCGACCTCGACGTCACCTTCGGCACGGGGGCGGGCGCGGTGCACGCCGTACGGGGGGTCGGCTACTCGGTCAACCCGGGGGAGGTGCTCGGCATCGTCGGCGAGTCGGGGTCGGGGAAGTCTGTCGCCTCGCTGGCCGTGATGGGCCTGCTGCCGCCACAGGCCCGTGTCACCGGCTCGGTACGGCTGCTCGGCAGGGAGATACTCGGCGCCACGGAGAAGACGCTCACCGCCTTCCGCGGCAAGGCCATCTCCATGGTCTTCCAGGACCCGCTGTCGGCCCTGACGCCCGTCTACCGTGTGGGCGACCAGGTGGCCGAGGCCGTACGGATCCACCAGCGGGTCTCCAGGCAGCAGGCGGCCAGGCGGGCCGTCGAACTGCTCGACCTGGTCGGCATCCCCAACGCCGCGCAGCGCGCCAGGGCCTTCCCGCACGAGTTCTCCGGGGGCATGCGCCAGCGCGCGGTGATCGCGATGGCGATCGCGAACGACCCGGACGTGATCATCTGCGACGAGCCGACGACCGCCCTCGACGTCACCATCCAGGCCCAGGTGCTCGAAGTGCTCAAACGGGCGCAGCGGGAGACCGGGGCGGCGATCGTCATGATCACTCACGACCTCGGAGTCGTCGCCGGGTTCGCCGACAGGGTCATGGTCATGTACGCCGGGAGGCCCGTCGAGGTCGGCTCCGTCGACGACGTCTACTACAGCTCGCGCATGCCGTACACCATGGGGCTGCTGGGGTCGGTTCCCCGGCTCGACGAGGGCGGGGACCAGCCCCTGGTGCCCATCGCGGGCAGTCCGCCCTCGCCCGCCGCGCTGCCGCCGGGCTGCCCGTTCGAGCCACGCTGCCCGATCGCGGTGCCCGTGTGCGCCGAGGCGGAGCCCGCGCTCGGCGAGGCCGGCGCGCCGGACCACCTGGCGGCCTGCGTCCGCGCGGGAGAGATCGAGGCCGAGGGCTGGTCGCCCGCCGAGGTCTACCGGGTCGCGGAGCCCAAGGCCCGGCCCGAGGAAACGGCCGTCGCGGTACGGCCCCGCGGCGAACGCGAGGTGGTGCTGGCGGTCGACGGGCTGACCAGGCACTACCCCCTGCTGAGAGGGGCGATCTTCCGGCGCAGGGTCGGCACGGTGCACGCCGTCGACGGCATCAGCTTCGACATCAGGCAGGGCGAGACGCTGGGCCTGGTCGGTGAGTCGGGTTGCGGCAAGACGACCACCCTGATGGAGATCCTGGAGCTGGCCAGGCCGCAGCGCGGCGCGATCGTGGTGCTGGGACACGACACCTCGGCCCTCGGCGCCCGCGAGCGGATGGCCGTCAGACGCGACATGCAGGTCGTCTTCCAGGACCCGCTGGCCTCGCTTGACCCCAGGATGACCGTCTACGACATCATCGCCGAGCCGTTGCGGGCGCACGGCGTCAAAGACCCCGGCCCGAGGATCCAGGAACTTCTCGGCCTGGTAGGGCTGGACCCCGGTCACGCCGGGCGCTACCCGCAGGACTTCTCCGGCGGCCAGCGCCAGCGGATCGGCATCGCCAGGGCGCTCGCCCTGGAGCCCAGGCTGGTGGTGTTGGACGAGCCGGTCTCCGCCCTCGACGTCTCCATCCAGGCGGGCGTGGTCAACCTGCTGGAGAGCCTGAAGCGGCGCCTGGGGCTGTCCTATCTGTTCGTCGCGCACGACCTGGCCGTGGTCCGGCACATCGCCGACCGGATCGCGGTCATGTATCTCGGCAGGATCGCCGAGATAGGCCGGGTCGGCGCGGTCTACGACGCCCCGATGCACCCCTACACCCAGGCGCTGCTCTCGGCGGTCCCGCTGCCCGACCCGCGCAGGGAACGTTCCAGGAGGCGAGTCCTGCTGGAGGGCGACCTGCCGAGCCCGGCGGCACCTCCCTCCGGGTGCCGCTTCCGTACCCGCTGCCCCTTGTTCAGGACCCTCGACGAGACCGGCCAGAGCCGATGCGTGAACGAGGAGCCCCAGGTCCGGCCGTTCGGCGAGGACCACGGCGTCTCCTGTCACTTCGCCGAGAAGGTCGAAGTCGTATAACCCTGGAGGAACTGTGACAGCAATCCGGCGTGTGGGCGTGTGCGCCACCGCGCTGACCATGGCGGGCTCGCTGGCCCTCACCGGCTGCGGGGGCCAGGGGGGAGCCAGGGGAGGCGGTCCGAGCAGCGACGGCGACGAACGCGGGACCACGATCAAGGCCTACGACATCAACCCGCTTCCCCGCGACAGGGTCAGGGACGGGGGCCTGCTCCGGGTGGGCATCAACGAGTATCCGGCCAACTGGAACCTCAACCACGTCGACGGCAACCTGGCCATGGTCAAGAAGGTCGTCGACGCGCTCATGCCCTCGGCGTTCCGCTCCAACGAGAAGGGCGAGATCTCGGCGAACACCGACTACCTGCTGGCCGGGAAGGTCACCGAGACCAAGCCGAGGCAGGTCGTCACGCTGACCCTCAACCCGCGCGCCAGGTGGTCGGACGGAACCCCCATCACCTGGGAGGACTACCGGGCCCAGTGGCGGGCGATGAACGGCTCGAACCTCGACTACCGGGTTTCGAGCACCACCGGCTACCGCGACGTCGAGGACGTGGCCAAGGGCAGGAACGACCACGAGGTGGTCGTCACCTTCGCCAAGCCGTTCGGCGACTGGCAGTCCCTGTTCGGCCCGCTCTACCCGAAGAGCACGAACGCGACCGCGGAGACCTTCAACACGGCCTGGCTGAACCGCGTCCCGGTCACCGCGGGGCCGTTCAGGTTCGTCTCGTTCGACCAGACGGCCAAGACCATCACGATCGCCAGGGACGAGCGCTGGTGGGGACAGCGGGCCAAGCTCGACAGGATCATCTACCGGGCTCTGGAGAACGACGCCCTGATCGGCGCCTTCAGCAACGGTGAGCTGGACACCTTCGACATGGGGCCGTCCGCGCCCGACTACGCGCGGGCCAAGAGCAGCCAGGGAGCCATCGTCCGTCAGGCGGCGGGGCCCGACTTCCGGCACTTCACGCTGAACGGCGAGAGCGCGGTGCTGTCCGACGTCAACGTCCGCAGGGCCGTGGCGATGGGCATCAACCGCCAGGCCATCGCCCAGTCCGACCTGCAGGGGCTCGACTGGCCCATCGTGCTGCTGAACAACCACTTCTTCATGAACACCCAGGAGGGCTACCGCGACAACGCGGGCGAGGTCGGCGTCTACGACCCCGAACGGGCCAGGCGGCTGCTGGACGCCGCGGGCTGGCGGCTGTCGGGCCAGACCCGCGTGAAGGACGGCCGCGAGCTGAACCTGCGCTTCGTCATGCCCTCCGGCCTGCAGGTGACCAAGTCCGAGGCCGAGATCACCCAGAGCATGCTGGCCCAGATCGGCGTCAAGGTCACCCTTCAGGCGGTGCCCAGCGACGACTACTTCACCAAGTACATCATCCCCGGCAACTACGACATCACCGCGTTCGCCTACATGGGCACGCCGTTCCCGGTCTTCAGCGCCTACGGCCAGTACGTCAACGCCGTCCGCGACGCGAAGGGCCAGCCCCAGTGGAACGCCAACCTCGGCCGCATCGGCTCTGCGGAGATCGACGCCGCGATGAACAAGGCGACCGGAGACCTGGGGGACGCCCAGGCCATCGCGGACACCAACGCCGCGGACAAACTGATCTGGGACGCGGTCAACGTGGTGACGCTCTACCAGCGCCCGCAGAACGTGGCGGTCAACAAGAACATCGCCAACTACGGGGCTCGCGGCTTCTACGATCTGAAGTACCAGGACATCGGTTTCGTCAGATAGGGGTCCCGGGCGGGATTCTGTCGGGGGGAGACGATAGAAGTCTTTCCATGGTTCTCTCCACGACCTGGCCCCAGGTGCTCGCATGGCGGCTGAGACGGCAGTTCGTCGACCCGGCCTCGGGGCCGGACGCGGTGTCCGTCGTCCGCCGCCTGGCGGGGGTGCAGGCCCAGGTGGCCTCCTCCGCCGAGCTCGCCGTCGCCGTACGGCGCGCGGACCCGCGTCCCGGTGAGGTCGGCGAGGCCCTGTGGCTGGACCGCACGCTGGTCAAGACCTGGACGGCGCGCGGCACCCTGCACCTGGTCCCCTCCGACGAACTGCCCGCCTACACCGCGGTCCTCGGCTCCTTCCGCAACTGGGAGAAGGCGTCGTGGCAGCGCGGTCACGGGGTCACCGCCGATGAGGTCACGGCCATCCTGGAGGCGGTCCCCAAGGCGCTCGAAGGACATGTGCTGACCCGCGACGAGCTGGTCGAGGCCGTCATCGAGGTCACCGGCGACGCCCACCTGAGACAGGCACTCACCTCGGGCTGGGGGGCGCTGCTCAAACCGCTGAGCTTCCTCGGCGAGCTGTGCTACGGTCCGCCGCGCGAGGGCCGCGTGACCTTCGTCAGCCCCCGCGACTGGGTGCCCGGCGGGCCTTCGGCGCCGCTCTCCCGCGACGAGGGCGGTGTCCGCCTGGTCAGGTCCTTCCTCGGCGCCCACGGCCCGGGAACCCCGGAAACCTTCAACGTCTGGCTCTACCGGGGCGTCGCCCCGAAGACCGTGCTGCGGGGCTGGTTCCGCGATCTCGCGCCGGAACTGGCGGAGATCGAGGTGGACGGTCGCCCCATGGTCGTGCTCGCCGAGCACCTCGACGACCTGATGGCGACCGCGCCCGCGACCGGCGTCCACCTGCTGCCGGGCTTCGACCAGTACATCCTCGGTGCTCCCCGCGATCTCGAACCCCTTCTGCCGGCGGAGGCGAAGGCCAAGGTCAGCCGGGCCGCCGGGTGGATCTCCCCGGTTGTGGTTCACCAGGGCAGGGTCACCGGGGTCTGGCAGGCCAAGGACGGCGTCATCGATCTCGACCTGTTCGAGGAGGCCCCCGCCGCCGCCCTGGCCCAGGAGATCGAGCGGGTCGCCGCCCTGCTGAGATGACTCCTCACAGGGGAGGCAGGCGCTCCAGGAGGAAGCGCACCCGGTCTCCGGGGCGGAGCTGGGCCGCGACGGGCAGACAGGCCGAGGTGAGCACGGCGATCACCGGATACCCCCCGGTCGGGGGGTGGTCGGCCAGGAAGACGATCGGCAGGCCGTCCGGCGGCACCTGGACGGCCCCGGTGACCACCCCTTCACTGGGCAGCTCCCCGGGGCGGGCCCGCGGCAGCGGCGCGCCGCCGCCCAGCCGTACGCCGACCCGGTTGCTGTCCTGGCTCACCACGTACGGCTGCGCGCACAGCACCCGCAGGGCGCCGGGGGCGAACCAGTCGTCCCTGGGCCCGGCGACGACCCGCAGGACCTCCCGGGACGCGGCGGAGGACGAGACGGGGGGTGCGGCGTCCACGGTGAGGGCGGGCAGGTGCCCGGCCGGCCCGACCGGCAGCCTGTCGCCGACGCCGAGCGGGGCGGGGCCGAGACCGGACAGGGAGTCCGTCGAGCGGCTGCCCAGCACCATGGGCGTGTCGAGCCCGCCCCGGACCGCGACGTAGGTCCGCAGCCCGGCCCGGGGAAACGCCACCCGCAGCTCACCGAGCGGCGGAACCCAGAACGGCGCCAGCATCGCCGGCCTGACCGTCGTGCCGTCCACGACGACCTCCAGCGGGCAGTCGGCCCCGGCGACCGAGACCCACGCCCCGGCGGTGAAGCGAAGCCGGGCGCCGCCGAAGGTTAGCTCGATCCCGGCCGCTCCCTCCGGATTGCCCACCAGACGGTTGGCCAGACGCAGGCTCGGCGCGTCCGTCGCCCCTGAGCACGGCACACCGAGATGAGCGTGGCCCGGACGGCCGAGATCCTGCACGGTGGCGTACGGCCCCGCCGCGATGACCTCGATCATGACGCGGTGACGGCCTCGAACCTGACCCGGGTCCCCGGCGTGAGCAGGGCGGGCGGGTCGGCGTTCACGTCCCACACCACCACGGCGGAACGGCCGAGCAGCCGCCAGCCGCCCGGAGAGGCCGAGGGATAGACCGCCGAGTACGGCCCCGCCACCGCGACGGACCCGGCGGGCACCGAGGTCCGCGGTGTGGTGAGCCTGGGCACGTGCAACACGGGGTCGAGCCCGGTGAGGTAGGCGAACCCGGGAGCGAACCCCAGCCAGCCGACGACGAGCTCCCGCCCGGTGTGCCGTTCGACGACCTCGGAGGGGGAGAGCCCGGCCAGGGCGGCGACCTCCTCCAGATCGGCTCCGTCGTAGATCACGGGGACCGTCACGGCGCGCGCGTCCGGGAGGTCCCTGGCGGCCTGCCCGGCGGAGGCCGTACCGAGCAGGCGGGACAGCTCGGGCAGCAGCCGGGACGGATCGGCGCCGGGCGCGCTCACCAGGACGGTCTCCGGGCCGGGAACGATCTCGGCGACGCCGGGCAGGCGCCGGGCCCGCAGCAGGGCGTCGAGGCGGTGTGAGGCCTCAAGCGACCCGGTCTCGACCAGCAGCGCGTGCTCTCCGGCCCTGCGGATCACCCCGGGCCGCCCGCTCACCCGAACGCCCGCAGGGTGACCCCCGCCGCGGCCAGGGCGTCACGTACGGCCCGTGCCAGCGCCACCGCGCCGGGGGTGTCGCCGTGCACGCAGATCGACCTGGCGCCGACCGTGACCTCCGAACCGTCGACGGCGGTGACCGTCCCCCTGGTGGCCATCCGCACGGCCCTGGCCGCGACCTCGCCGGGATCGTGCAGCACCGCGCCGGGAGCACGCCGGGAAACCAGGGTTCCCTCAGGGGTGTAGGCGCGGTCGGCGAAGGCCTCGGTGACCGTGACCACCCCCTCCCGGGCGGCGATCTCGTGGACCACGGAACCGGGCAGGCTGAGCAGGGGCAGCCGTTCGTCATGGTCGGCGACGGCCGCGACGACGGCCTCTGCCTGCTCGCGGTCACGGCAGATCCGGTTGTAGAGCGCGCCGTGCGGCTTGACGTAGGAGACCCGCCCGCCCATGGCCCTGGCGATGCCGTCGACCGCGGAAAGCTGGTAGAGCACCTCGGCGCACAGCTCCTCGGGATCCACGTCCATCTCGCGGCGCCCGAACCCGGCCAGGTCACGGTAGGAGACCTGGGCGCCGATGAGCACTCCCCGGTCCACCGCGGCGGCACAGGTGCGGCGGATGGTCAGCGGGTCGCCCGCGTGGAACCCGCAGGCGATGTTCGCGCTGGTCACCACGTCGAGCAGGGCCGTGTCGTCACCGAGCCGCCAGACACCGAAACCCTCTCCGAGGTCGGCGTTGAGGTCGATCACCATGGCTCACCTACACCGGAGGCTCGTCGGGAATGTCAGCGATGTCGTCGAGGGCGATGGAGAGTTCCTCCGGGTCGTCGCCGATCCGCTCGGCGATCTCGATCAGCACGTGCAGCACGTCGTGCCGGTCGTGACCCAGGTCGAGCAGCCGCTGGGCGGCCTCCCACAGCTGCGGGGGATCGCCCTCCCAGAGCCTGCCTGCGATCTCCTCGTGCCAGGCCAGGTGTTCGTCGTAGTCGGGCCGGTCGAGTTCGCCCGCGTGGTCGATGCCCAGCAGGATCCTGCGGTCCGCCTCGTCGGAGGGGTTGAGCAGGTCGAGCTTGATCTCACCGTGCGTGCCCTGCAGGAACGGGAAGGCGAAGACCCTGCGGGCCAGCGCGGACAGGTCGCCGTCGGGCAGCAGCCGTTCGAGCAGGTCGCGGTCGAGCCCGAAGGTGGTCGGGTCACGGTAGGCCTCGGCGAACCTGGCCGTGGCCTCCCAGATGCCGTCGAGCGTGGCGCGCAGCCCCCGGTCGGCCAGCCCGCTGCGCCGCGCCGCGAACCGAGCCCACGCCCCCAGCACGTACGGCACGGCCTCCTGCTCGGCCGGGGTGAGCAGGACCTTGCGCGGCAGCCAGTCGAGCAGGAACGTCTGGCACTTGGTGGGACTGACCCGCAGCGGCCTGCCGAAGTCCTGGTCACAGCCGTAGTCGATGATGTGGTCGGCGCATCGCGAGGCCGCCGACGGGTCGGAAAGGTGCTCGGCGGCGTCGGAGGAGAGGAACTCCGCCGCCAGCATCGCCCTGCGGTCGCGGCTGTAGGGGGCCTCGCTGTGCAGCGGGGCGGGCCGCTTACGGCCCGGCGGCAGCGCCTTGATCCGGGCGCGGGCGAAGGCGTGGTAGGCGCTGTAGCTGTCGCTGACCGGGAGGTTCGCCCTGCGGTCGCCGTACTCGGCGGTGGCCTTCATGGCCGATTCGAGCAGCGCCCTGGCCTGCTGCGGCTCGATCTCCTCGAACCTCAGCATGGGGTTGGCCCCGGCCTCGGTCCTGGCCTGGTCGAGCAGTTTGTCCACGTGGGAGGAGACCCAGGCGTCGCGGGCGATGCCCCGCATGTTGTAGTCGACGACCATGACCAGCGCGTGGCGGTCCTCGTCGTTGTCCGCGCCCCGGTAGCCGAAGGTGCACACCACCGTGTCCTGGTCGCCGTAGGCGTCGCGGGAGACGTAGCAGCCGGTCGGTTTGACGACGCCGAGACGCTCGGCCCAGCGTGGTTTGGCCACGCCGCGTTCGATGAGCGCCAGGGCGGCGCCCTCCGCCTTCGCGGCCTGACGGGCGGTGCCGAGGTAGGCCAGAGCGATCAGCAGGGTCAGCGCGGCGGGGGAGCCCGCCTTGGCGGCGTAGTCGACCAGCCCTTCGCCGAGGACCTGCTCGGCGTCCCCGCCCCGCAGGCGACGCCCCCACCAGGCCCCGACCATGTCGGAGACCATGAGCTCGGCGTCCAGCGGACTGCGCACCGCCAGCAGCTCCCTGGAGGCGAGCAGCATCTCGGCGAACACCTCGTCCGGGGACTGGTTCTCTCTCGGGTGCCGCCGGTGCCGCCGGTTCAAGCCGCCCCCTCCGTCGGCGGCATGGGACCGGTGCAGTGCCGACCGGCTCGCTCGCCCTGCTCGCTCACGTCCCAACCTTCTCGCGTCCCCGGGCCGAACGGCGCGTGGAAGACGGCCCGATGATCCCGATGTTACCGGGGACTCCGCGGTGGCGGCGCTGAGTTGACGAGGGCGAGCAGATGCTCGCGGGCGACGCGCTCGACCACCTCGGGTGTGGCCTCGATGCCGAGGTGCTCGGCCCGGGCTCGGGCGTCGGCCACGCGGCGGTCCACGGTGCCCGGCGGGACGGTGGGGAACTCGGCGGCGAGACCCGCGCTCACCCGGTCGCGGGACGCGCGCGGGCCGTCAAGGCCTGTGGCGAGAGCGGGCATGGCGTCGCCTTCCTCCGGCTTCTCCGGAAGGTGATCCCCAGGTGGACGACGGGGACGTGCGTTCCCATTCCACAACGTATCGCCTGGGTGTCAACCCTCCTGAGACCGTGTTGGCCGATGTTTGCGAGGAAGAGGTGCGAGGTGAGGCGTGTCTTGACTGGATTTGTCGACTGGGGAGTAAACCACTGTCCCCGAAGGGGGAGCCAAATCGGGAATGAGTCAGTAGCCTGATCTTCCCTGGGACGCTCGCGGAGACGAGGTGGGCAGTTGTCGGGACGGTCCGGCTTGATCCTGCTAGGGTCCTGGCCGCAAACGTTTGAACGCGCCGGAGGCGACCGCCCCGGTGTTTCGGGAGGGCGGTGGGAGCGACATCGGGCCCCGGCCGACGCCGGCCCTTCGGAGCGGGTGACCGCGCCGCGCGCGGAACGCTCCCGGGCCGTCTCGTCCGTGGCCGTCCATGGGCAGGGCCCACCGGACGCGCCGACCGCATCATGGGCGGGGCTTCCGTCCGCCCCCGCCCATCGCCGATGATGTACTGCAGGATCCGGGTCCCCCGGAGCTGCGCTACGCCAATTCGCAAGTTTGGAGATGTGCCTCGTGGGAGACCCTGGCACGCGACGGAGGTGCCGACCATGAGCGCCGAAACCTCCGTGCCCCGTCCCCGGAAGTCGGGTGTGGACATCTCGGACTCCGGCCTGCTGCAGGGCCTGCTGTCGCAGTCGCCGTTCGCCTTCGCGTTCTTTGACCCCGAGGGGCGTTTCCACCGGGTCGACGAGGTCTTCACCGATGTGGTCGGCCTGCCCGCCGAGCGCCTGGTCGGCCGGACGCCCGGCGAGATGCTCTCCGCCGACCTGACCGCGTTGATCGAGGGGTCGGTCCGGGCCATCGCGGAGGGCGCGGAGGTCGAGGGGGACCAGCGCATCCGGGTCAGGACGGCGGACGGGGAGACCCACCACTGGTCTCTGACGTTCTCGCCCGTCCATGACGACGAGGGGACGCTCAGGGCGGTCTGCCTGGTCGGGGTGAACATCACCGAGAGCCGTCAGGTCGAGGAGGACCTGCGGCGCAGCGAGGAGCGCTACCGCTCGCTCGTCGAGGCGCAGTCCCAGCTCGTGTGGATCACCGCCCCGACGGGGGCCGTGCTTGAGGACGCCCCGCAGTGGCGGGCCATCACCGGTCAGGGGCTTGAGGAGTACCTCGCCCACGGCTGGCTCGACGCCGTCCACCCCGACGACCGCCAGTACACCGAGGAGGCGTGGCACGAGGCCCTCCGCGGCCGGACCATGTTCGAGTGGAGCTACCGGGCCCGCACCAGGGCCAGCGGCTACCGTCACTTCGAGGTGCGCGCCGTCCCGATCATCCGGCACGGACGGGTGGTCGAGTGGGTCGGCGCGAACACCGACGTCACTCCGCAGCGCGAGGCCGAGGAGATGCGCGGCAGGCTCACCGACCAGCTCGGCGCCGCCGCGCTGCGTACGGCCAGGCTGCAGGGCGCCACGGCCATACTCGCCGAGGCGCTGACCGTCGAGCAGGTCGTCCAGGTCATCATCGACGTGGGCCGTACGGCGCTGGCGGCCGATCGCTCGGCCGTGGCGCTGCTCGACGTCGAGCGGGCCGCGCTGAAGCTGGTCAACAACGGCGGCATCCCCGACATCCCCGGCGCGCCGGGCGAGGAGATCCCGCTGGCGCACTCCAGCGTGATGACCATGGCGGTCAACAGCCGTCGCCCGGTCTTCGCCGAGTCGCCCGAGAGCCTGCGCGCCCAGCTCGTCGACGCCGGGGCCGACGAGGAGGCCATCGGCGACTTCCTGGCCCACAGTGACGAGCGGGCCTGGGTCGGTCTGCCGCTGCTGGCCGCGGGGCGTGCCCTCGGCGCGCTGCGTTTCTCGTTCACCAGGCCTCAGAAGATATCCCAGGAGGACGGGGTCTTCCTTGAGGCGCTCGCGGGGCAGTGCGCCCTGGCCGTCGAGCGGGCGACGCTCTTCGAGCGTGAGCACCGTACCGCCGAGACGCTGCAGCGCAGCCTGCTGCCCGACCGCCTGCCGGTGGTCCGGGGCCTGGTGTTGGCCCAGCGCTTCCGCTCGGGAAGCCGTCACGTGCAGGTCGGCGGCGACTGGTACGACGCGTTCGTCCTGCAGGACGGCAGGGTCGCCGCGGTGGTCGGCGACGTCATGGGCAAGGGCGTCAAGGCGGCCGCGGGCATGGGCCGCATCCGCAACGCCATGCGGGCGCTGGCGCTGACCAACCCACCGCCCGCGGCGGTTCTCACGGGTCTGGACAGGGTCTTCGAGGCGACCGAGGAGGAAGAGCAGGTCACCACCCTGGCCTACATGGTCGTGGAACCCGGGACCGGTGAGGGCACTCTGGCCCTGGCGGGGCATCCACCGCCCCTGCTGGTCTCCCCGCAGGGCGTGCCCCTGCTGTGTGAGGGCGAGCCGGGAACGCCTCTCGGCTGGCCGACGAGCCGTAGGCAGTTCCGGTTCTGCGTGCCGCCGGGACACACCGCGGTCCTGTATTCAGACGGTCTCGTGGAGAATCGTAAGCGAGGTCTGGACGCCGGGCTCGCCGATCTTTGCTCTGTTGTGACCGAAGCGCCGCCGGAAGTTGTTGGAAGTCCGCATATGTTGCTTGATTTCCTTGTTGACCGGATGCTGTCTGGGTATGAACAGGATGATGACGTCACGGTGCTCGCGATTCATGTCCCCCTGGCCACGAAGAGTGACTGAATGAAACAGTCATAACGGTTGCTTTCGGGTATCGGTGCCTCGCTTCCGTACGCACTACTCTCTTGGTCGGCCTAGGGTGGAGGGCAACCGCCAGGAGGCGGCCGTATGGATCACGGTGTCGTGTCACAATGCTGGACAGGTGCGTCGCGGTTCGCGCGGCCTCGTTCATCAACAACTAGAGGTTCCGCCCCTAGTGGGCACCTTGGTCCATTCTCGTCACGCTTTCCTTCGAGAGGTGTTCGTGTCGCCTGCAAGTTCGACTCGCTCGAAGCCATCCGAGCTGAACGAGCCCGTCATTCAGCAGCTGATGGAGCGGGGGCGCTCGCAGGGGTTCCTCGAGTCCGAGGATGTCCGCAAGGCCGTCGAGGAAGCGGACATTCCGATGGCGCAGGTCGCAGGGATTCTGCGCAGCCTCAGCAAAGAGGGCATCACCGTACGGCTGACTGCTGAGGACTCCGCGGCTCCCAAGAAGTCCCGGACTTCGACCAAGCGTCGTACCCCCGCCGCTCCCGCCCCGGTCAAGAAGACGAAGACCGCCGCGGCGGCCAAGGAGCAGCCCGAGACCGTCACGGCGGTCGTCAGCGGCTCCGAGCCCGCTCCGGCGGCAAAGAAGCCCGCGCCCCCGGCCAGGAAGATCGCGCCGTCGGCGAAGAAGCCGGTTCCCGCCCCGCCGAGGAAGCCCGCCCCCGAGGCGGCCGCCCCCGCGCCCAAGGCCGAGCCGAAGCCCAAGCAGGTCTCCGGTGACGACGACGAGGTCATCGACCTTGAGGACGTCGAGATCGAGGACTTCGACCTCGATGTCGAGGTCGAGGTCGACGTGGAGATCGAAGCCGAGGCCGAAACCGAGGCCGAGACGGAGGAGGAGCCCAAGGTCGAGGCCGTCAGGCAGAACGAGGACGAGGTCCTCATCCTGTCCGACGACGACGATGACGCCCCCGTGCCGCAGGTCGCGGCGGCGGGCGCCACCGCCGACCCGGTCAAGGACTACCTCAAGCAGATCGGCAAGGTCCCCCTGCTCAACGCCGAGCAGGAGGTCGAGCTGGCCAAGCGCATCGAGGCCGGCCTGTTCGCCGAGGAGCAGCTCGGCACCGACGGTGACCGGTTGCCGGTCGACGTACGCGCCGAGCTGGAGTGGATCGCCGAAGACGGCCGCCGCGCCAAGAACCACCTGCTTGAGGCCAACCTGCGTCTGGTGGTCTCGCTGGCCAAGCGCTACACCGGCCGGGGCATGCTCTTCCTGGACCTGATCCAGGAGGGCAACCTGGGCCTGATCCGCGCGGTGGAGAAGTTCGACTACACCAAGGGTTACAAGTTCTCCACCTACGCCACGTGGTGGATTCGGCAGGCGATCACCCGGGCGATGGCCGACCAGGCGCGGACGATCCGCATCCCGGTCCACATGGTCGAGGTGATCAACAAGCTGGCCCGGGTGCAGCGGCAGATGCTGCAGGACCTGGGGCGCGAGCCCACTCCCGAGGAGCTGGCCCGCGAGCTGGACATGACCCCGGAGAAGGTCGTCGAGGTCCAGAAGTACGGCCGCGAGCCGATCTCCCTGCACACCCCGCTGGGTGAGGAGGGCGACAGCGAGTTCGGTGACCTCATCGAGGACTCCGAGGCCATCGTTCCGGCGGACGCCGTCAGCTTCACCCTTCTGCAGGAGCAGCTCCACTCCGTGCTGGACACGCTGTCCGAACGCGAGGCGGGCGTGGTCTCGATGCGGTTCGGGCTGACCGACGGCCAGCCGAAGACGCTGGACGAGATCGGCAAGGTCTACGGGGTCACCCGGGAGCGCATCCGCCAGATCGAGTCCAAGACCATGTCCAAGCTGCGTCACCCGTCCAGGTCCCAGGTCCTGCGCGACTACCTGGACTGATTGCTCACGGTGAGAGGCCGCGCCGCATGGCGCGGCCTTTTCCGTACCCGGGCCCGCGAGGTCAGGTGGTGACGTCGAGGGCCCAGGGCTTCCTGCCGCCCGGGACGGGGCCGAGCGTCACGGTGTGGCCGAGTTCGTCCAGGACCTTGGCCAGCTCCTGCGGTGTCTGCGGATCGACGCCACTCTCCAGGAGCGCCCGGGCTATCACGCCCCGGGTCGCCTTGGCCATGTGGCTGACGACCTTGCCGTCCTTGAGGACCCGCACTCCGACCGCCCGTTGCCCCGGCTGCCAGGCCGCCGCGTAGGTGCTGGAACGCAGGTCGACGACCAGGCCGGGTTCGGCGTCGAGGACCGGGGTGATCGTCTTGCGCCAGTAGGGTCCGAGGGCGCCGAGCGGCGGTAGCCGTACGCTCATCGACAGGCGGTAGGGCGGCACCCGGTCGGTGATCCGCAGCAGGCCCCACAGGCCGGAGAAGATCAGCACGCTTCCGGCGGCCCGTTCGGCGGCGCCTGGAGACAGTGAGGCCAGGCCGAGATTGTCGTAGAGCACGCCGGTGTACAGTTCCGCCGCCGTCAGTGTGGCGGCGGTCCTCAGCTGCCGGTTCTTGTCGAGTTCACCCACCTGCCCCGGGGACAGGCCGAGCACGTCCTGCGCCTGGCGTTTTCCGGACAGGGTGACGAGCGTGCCCAGGACCTTCCGCCTGGAGGCCGTCAGGGAAGGAAAGCTCAGCAGGGACAGATCGAGGGCGGGGCCGTCGCCCAGCGCGGCCTTTCCCTCGGATGGCGGCAGCAGAATCAACACAGTCGCCGAGCGTAACGCGGCGGGGCACGCCGACGAGGCTCGATGTCTTCGCTGGAGAACCGGTGGAGAAAGACCGTGTGCTCCGCTCCGATGACGCTGGAGCGGAGCACACGGCAGAGATATCTGAGATGGGTCAAGCCGGGCCACGGGACGGGTCGTTCACGGGAACGGCCGCACCCGCGGCGTCGGTCCGGTGTCGCCACCGGACCTGCCGGTCTCTATCGTTCGTCGTTGCCGGCGGTCGAGGGGGTGTCGCTGAGGCGTGCCGACTCGTCCTGGATGTCGGCGCCCTTGTCTCTGAGCACGGCTACGTGCTGCCGCCCGTGGTGGGCGCAGAACAGCAGCTCCCCACCTGCGGGCAGGGTCGCGCGGATGTAAGCCTGGGCGCCGCACCGGTCACAGCGGTCCGTGGCCGTCAGCTGCTTGGTGGGGGCGAGTGTTCCAGTCACGTATCGCCTTTCAGGTCATCCCCTTGTGTGGAGGATCTGGCGTCAGTCACTTGAGACAACATCTAACCGGATGCGAGGCTTCCCAACCGGCCCCCGGCTACGCCGAGAGCGGAAAGCGCCGGAAGGTAACGGACTTTTCACTCGGTGTAACGCCATGGTGCTTGCGTGAGAAGCTTGTACCCGCCGCGGCGGGAAGAACGGTAAGCTGCGCACACGTGTTCGAGCAGAGTGGGAGTGGGTGTGACCGCAGTTAGCGCGGAGAAGGGCTATACGGCGCGCCATCTGTCGGTGCTTGAAGGTCTTGAAGCCGTCCGCAAACGCCCGGGCATGTACATCGGGTCGACCGACAGCCGTGGTCTCATGCACTGCCTCTGGGAGATCGTGGACAACGGGGTCGACGAGGCCCTGGCCGGATACTGCACCCGCATCGAGGTCGAGCTGCACGCAGACGGCTCGATCGAGGTGCGCGACAACGGCCGTGGCATTCCGGTGGACATCGAGCCCAAGAGCGGCCTGGCCGGAGTCGAGCTGGTCTACACCAAGCTGCACGCCGGAGGGAAGTTCGGCGGCGGCTCCTACGGTGCCTCCGGCGGCCTGCACGGCGTCGGTGCCTCCGTGGTCAACGCGCTGTCCTCCCGCCTCGACGTCGCGGTCGACCGTGACGGCCGGGTCCACGAGATCAGCTTCCGCAGGGGAGTCCCGGGCGTCTTCGACGGCGACGGGCCCGGCGGCAGGTTCAAGAAGAAGTCCGGCCTGCGCGACGGCGGCCCGCTCCCCCGCAAGGTCACCGGCACCCGCGTCCGCTTCTGGGTCGACCACCAGATCTTCCTGCCCGAGGCGGAGGTCTCCCTCGACGAGATCCACGTCCGGCTGCGTCAGACGGCCTTCCTGGTCCCCGGCCTGACCCTGGCCGTGCGCGACAGCCGCGGCGAGGAGTCCGCCGAGGAGGAGTTCTGCTTCGACGGCGGCATCTCGGAGTTCACCGAGTTCCTCGCCCGCGACGAGGCCGTGTGCGAGGTGCTGCGCCTGCAGGGCTCCGGTCACTTCCACGAGACCGTGCCCGTCCTGGACGAGCTCGGGCACATGACGCCGACCCAGGTGCAGCGTGAGCTCACCGTGGACGTCGCGCTGCGCTGGGGCAAGGGCTACGACAGCACCGTCAGGTCCTTCGTCAACGTGATCGCCACCCCCAAGGGCGGCACCCACGTCAACGGCCTCGAAAGGGCACTGGTCCGCACGCTGAACGAGTTGCTCCGTGAGACCCGGCTGCTGAAGAACGGCGATGCCCCGGTCACCAGGGAGGACATCCTCGAAGGCCTCACCGGGGTCGTCACGGTGCGCGTTCCCGAGCCCCAGTTCGAGGGACAGACCAAGGAGGTCCTCGGCACCTCGGCCGCCTCCAGGATCGTCGCCCACGTCGTCTCCCGGGACCTCAGGGAGATCTTCACCAATCCGCCCCGTGGCGCCAAGCAGCAGCTGCGCGCGGTACTGGAGAAGATCGCCGCGGCGGCCAAGGCCAGGATCGCCGCCCGTGAGCACCGTGACAACCAGCGGCGCAAGACCGCCCTGGAGAACTCCGCGCTCCCGGCCAAACTGGTCGACTGCCGCAGTGACGACGTCGACCGCAGCGAGCTGTTCATCGTCGAGGGCGACTCGGCGCTCGGCACCGCCCGCGCGGCCCGCGACTCGGAGTTCCAGGCGCTGCTGCCGATCCGCGGCAAGATCCTCAACGTGCAGAAGGCGTCCGTCGCCGACATGCTCAAGAACGCCGAGTGCGCCGCGATCATCCAGGTCGTCGGCGCGGGGTCGGGGCGTTCGTTCGACATCGAGGCGGCCCGCTACGGCAAGATCATCCTGATGGCCGACGCCGACGTCGACGGCGCGCACATCCGATGCCTGCTGCTGACCCTCTTCCACCGTTACATGAGGCCGATGGTCGAGGCGGGCCGGGTCTTCGCCGCGGTTCCGCCGCTGCACCGCATCGAGGTCACGAACCCGGGACGCGGCCAGGACAAGTACGTCTACTGTTACTCCGACGCCGAACTGCACCGGGTCCTGCGTGACCTGGAGCGCCGGGGCAAGCGCTGGAAGGACCCGGTCCAGCGTTACAAGGGTCTGGGTGAGATGGACGCCGACCAGCTGGCCGAGACCACCATGGAGCCCCGCCGCAGGACGTTGCGCAGGGTCAGGATCGAGGACGTCCAGGAGGCCGAGCGCATCTTCGACCTCCTGATGGGCAGCGACGTGGCCCCGCGCAGGGAGTTCATCGTGGGCAGCGCGGCCGAGGTCGACCGCGACCACATCGACGCCTGAGGCACCTGGACGCATGGGCGTCCGAGATGAGAGAGGGCCGGCTCCGGACGGAGCCGGCCCTCTTCTCACACCTCGACAGGCATGATCTTCCCGGTGCGCACGTCGTAGACGGCGCCACCGATGGCCAGTCCCTCGGGGAGGAACGGGCTGGTCCTGATACGCGTCAGGTCGTGTCGCAGAGCGGCGCTCTGGTCGGGCACGGTGTGGAACTCCAGACTGCGGGTGTCGACGCCGTGCTGCGCGGCGAGCTTGTGCACGTCGTCGTCGGTGGCCTTCGACATGCCGCAGTCGGTGTGCGGCATGACGAGAACCCGGTTGACGCCCAGCAGATAGACCGCGAGCACCAGCGTTCGCAGCACGTCGTCGGTCACCCGGGCGCCCGCGTTACGCAGGATTTTCGCGTCTCCGGCTTTCAGGCCGAACAGCCCGAGCGGGTCGATTCGCGAGTCCATGCAGGTGACGACAGCGAGGCCGCGGGCTGCCGTACCGGTGAGCTCGGAGTCGGTGAACGTGGCGGAGAACTCCTCGTTCGCGGCCAGAAGATCGTCGAAGGCACCCACGCAAAAACCTTTCGGTCGGCGGAAACTATGGATTGATAATCCCTCATGCGGCTTTCCTGATGCCTTCCGGGGCGGTCTTCTTCGTTCGCTCAGGGAAGACTCCGCCATCTCCGCTCACGATGGGTGATGATGTCGTGACGCAAAGTTCGGGATTTTGGGGGGATCATGAGCAGGATCGCATCGATGGCCGAATACCTGCGTGCGCAGGCCAGGCGGAGGCTGGACCGGGTGGAGACCCATGACGAGGGCCGTAACGCGCGTTCGGCGCTGGCTCTGCTCGATGCGGCGGTCTACACAGAGTCCCTCGGCGACGACGACCCGCTGGTCGAGGTGCTCGTGGCGGCGGGGTGTTTCGGTCCCCACGGCTTCGGTGAATTTCAGCCCGGCGAGCAGGTCGCGCGGCTTATCCGCTCCTGGGAGTCGGGCGAACCCTGGCAGCTGCTGATGGCGGTCAGGTTCGCTCTGCACACCTCGTCCGTCTGAGGTCCGGAGTCCGCCGACTCCGTCTGCGCGGGGGCGCGCTTCGCCGTACGACCGGGTGGGGGCCTGGCCGTACGGCTTCGGCCGGGCTGTGGTCCGTCGGGTGCCGGTGTGGCGCCGAAGCCCGGGGGAAGGACACTGGCGTAACTTCGTCGTTGGTGTCTCCTGAGAGGGATCATGGCAATCGCGCGCATGAGGTCGGTCGTCCTCGACTGTCCGGACCCGAAGATCCTGGCCGATTTCTACGGCGCCGTCCTGGGCTGGGAGGTGTCCTCGGTCGAGGACGACTGGGTGGTTCTGACCGACGGGCGGAGCCGGCTGTGCTTCCAGCTCGCGGAGGACTACCGGCCGCCCCGCTGGCCCGGTGCGGAGATCCCTCAGCAGTTCCACCTCGACTTCACCGTGGACGACATGGACGAGGGGGAGGCCGCCGTGCTTGCGGCGGGTGCGACCAAGCACGCCTACCAGCCGAGCGAGGACGACAGTTTCCGTGTCTTCCTCGACCCGGTGGGGCATCCGTTCTGCCTCTGCGTGGGAGAGCCCTCCCGCACCGGGTGACGGCCCGTGCAGGCGGGGCAGGGAAAACGAGGGGTGAGAACGGCCCTGACGGGCCCTCCAGGCTCGCAGAGGCGTTCACCGGGGGGGAAGGTCATCTTCTGGGAGAACCCCCGCCCTGCGGGCCGTGAGGGCGGGGAAGGGTTCCCGGAGGACGGGCGCGGGGCCCTCCTCCGGGAACGGTGGACCGGGATCGGGGGCTCAGTCCCCGGCGGTTTCGTCCTCGGACGGATCGTCCGAGGCGCCGAGAGAGCCGCCGACGGCCGCCACGGTGTGTGTGAGACGCAGGCCCGATCCGTCGCGGCGGCCCAGTTCCTCGGGGAGCGGGACGGGCTTGCCGACGGTCGAGACGGCGCGCACGGGGGCTGGGCCCGCCCAGGCGAGCAGCAGGACGTCCTCACCCTTCAGGAAACGCTGGGCCCGCACGCCGCCGGTCGCCCTGCCCTTGGGGGGATACTCGGCGTAGTCGGAGATCTTCGCGCCACCGACCTGGGTCCCCGGCAGCGCGGTCGAGGAGCCCGCGATCGTCACGACCCTGGACTCACGGGCGGGGTCGACCACGCCGAACCAGATCACCCGGGCGTCCCCGTCGAGGCGGATGCCCGCCATACCGCCCGCGGGACGGCCCTGCGGGCGGACGCTCGTCGCGGGATAGCGCAGCAGCTGGGCGTCGGAGGTGATGAAGACCAGGTCGTGGTCCTCCGAGGTCAGCTCGGCCGCTCCCACCACGGTGTCGCCCTCCTTCAGCCCGATGACCTCGAAGTCGTCACGGTTGGCGGGATAGTCGGGAACGACCCGTTTGACCACGCCCTGAGCCGTGCCCAGGGCCAGGCCGGGACCTTCGGGGTCGAGCGAACCGATGCCGACGACGGTCTCACCCTGCTCAAGGGTGACGTACTCGGACACGGGATGGCCGCCGGACAGCGACGGCGGGCTGTTCGTCGGCGGCAGCGTCGGCAGGTCCACCACCTGGATCCGGATCATCCGGCCCTGGTTGGTGACCACGCCGACCTCGCCCCTGACCGTACTGCGCACCACGGACACCAGCACGTCGTGCGCCGCGCGTTCGCCGTCGGCGGGCAGCGGGGAGGCGTCGGCCGTACGGGCCAGCAGGCCGGTGGAGGAGAACAGCACCAGGCACGGGTCGTCGGCGACCTCCAGCGGCACCGAGACGTTCCTGGCGACGCCGGAGGACTCCAGCAGGACCGTACGGCGCGGCGTACCGAAGGTCTTGGCGACCTGCGCCAACTCGTCGGAGACGACCTTGCGGAGTTTGGTCTCAGAGGCGAGGATCTCGCTCAGCTCGGCGATCTCCGCCTCCAGGGTCGCCTTCTCCCGGTCGAGCTCCAGCTTGTCGAAGCGCGTCAGGCGGCGCAGCGGGGTGTCCAGGATGTAGACGGCCTGGGTCTCCGACAGCGCGAAGGACTCGATCAGCCGCTGGCGGGCCTGGCCGGAGTCGTCGGAGGAACGGATGACCTGGATGACCCGGTCGATGTCGAGCAGGGCGATGATCAGGCCCTCGACGAGGTGCAGGCGCTCCTCCCGCTTGCGCCTGCGGTACAGGGAGCGGCGCCTGGTGACGTCGATGCGGTGGTCGACGTAGACCTGGAGCAGCTCGCGCAGGCCTAGCGTGCGCGGCTCGCCGTCGACCAGCGCCACGTTGTTGATGCCGAAGGTCTCCTCCATCGGCGTCAGCCGGTACAGCTCCTCAAGCACGGCCTCGGGGATGAAGCCGTTCTTGATCTCGATGACCAGGCGCAGGCCCTTGTGCCGGTCGCTGAGGTCCTTCAGATCGGAGATGCCCTGGAGCTTCTTGGCGGTGACCAGCTCCTTGATCTTGGTGACCACCCGCTCGGGGCCGACGTTGAAGGGCAGCTCGGTGACGACGATGCCCTTGCGCCTGGGGCTGACCTGCTCGACGGCGCACTTGGCGCGCATCCTGAAGGTGCCGCGGCCCTTGGCGTAGGCGTCGCGGATGCCGTCCAGGCCGATGATCGTGCCGCCGGTCGGCAGGTCGGGGCCGGGGACGAAACGCATCAGGTCGTCGAGCGTCGCGTCCGGCTTCTTGATCAGGTGGCGGGCGGCGGCGACGACCTCGACCAGGTTGTGCGGCGCCATGTTGGTTGCCATGCCGACCGCGATGCCGGTGGCGCCGTTGACCAGCAGGTTCGGGAACGCCGACGGCATGACCGTCGGCTCGGTCTCCTGCCCGTCGTAGTTGGGCTTGAAGTCGACGGTGTCCTCGTCGATCGACTGCACCATCGACATGGCCGCGGCGGCTAGTCTCGCCTCGGTGTAACGCATCGCGGCGGGCAGGTCGTCGGGGGAGCCGAAGTTGCCGTGCCCGTCGACCAGGGGCAACCGCATCGAGAACGGCTGCGCCATGCGGACCAGCGCGTCGTAGATGGCGCTGTCGCCGTGTGGGTGCAGCTTGCCCATCACGTCACCGACGACCCGCGACGACTTCACGTGCCCTCGGTCAGGGCGCAGGCCCATCTCGCTCATGGAGTAGAGGATGCGGCGCTGGACCGGCTTGAGGCCGTCCCTGGCGTCCGGCAGCGCACGCTGGTAGATGACCGAGTAGGCGTACTCAAGGAAGCTGGTGCGCATCTCGGCGGAGACGTCGATGTCGACGATCCGCTCCTCGAAGTCACCGTCGGTCGGGGGTGTGGTCGTCCGTCGGGCCATCTGTTTTTCCTGCGCGGGCGCCTCGGTTTTCTGCCGAGGGAGAGCGCATCCTCCTTTTAGTCCTCGTGGTGTGACGGGTGGCCGGTTCAGGCCTGCGTGCCGGGGCGGGGCCGTCCTGCGCGCCCGTGACGGGCGGCACCTTGCGGAGTGCGGTGACACGCCCCTGCCGCCCGCGTGGGGGGCGAGATCATGAAGGCGCCTCCTCGGTGGTGGCGGGACCGGTCATCGGCGGGCATCGGGGCTTCGTCCCGATCGACGTGACCGTACATCGTGTGGAGTCTCGCCACCATACTCACCGTGGCCGACACTCCCGGCGGTCGCCGTCTCGCGGGCCCTCGGTCGTGGGGGAGCGGGGACCCGCTCCGGGCCAGGGGCCGGGGGTGACCCCCTCGTCCTCGTCCCCGGGAGCGCCGTGTACGACGTCGTAGACACGGAAGCCCCGTGCCCGGTAGTTGGCCAGGGCGTGCCGGCCGTCGAGGGAACAGGTGTGCAGCCACACCCGCCGGGTCGGCTCGCGGTCCTCGTGACGGTCGGCGAGGTCCCAGGCGCGGGCCGTGCCGACCTCAAGAAGACGACCGCCCAGCCCCCTGCCCGTCGCCCAGGACATGAGGCCGAAACAGGTGATCTCGACTGACGCGTCCCGGCCGGGCGTGAGTTCGACGTAGCCCGCGGGTGTGCCTCTGTGGTAGGCGACCCAGGTCTCCGCACCGCCCCCGAGCAGGTCCTCCCACTCCCGCCAGGTCCAGCGCAGCCTGTCCGTCCACTGCCAGTCGCCTCCGACGGCCGTGTAGAGGAACCTGCTGAACTCAGGGGAGACGACCTCGGCGCGCACGATGCCGGCCTCGATCGCGGGCCGTCCGGCGGGGAGCAGGTCCGAGCGCGAGGTCTGTTCGAGGTACCACGTTGTGACGTCCATAGCTGAGATGCATCAAACCACGACGTGGAACCGGGTCGGCCCGTTGAACGGAGACGGAGGCCACTCCGTGGGGAAAGGAGAAGGACGCTCCCAATGCTCGCTTCGCCGGTAAGGGCGGGCGGAGTGAAACGGTCACCCCGACCTGGTACCAATAGGCCGGTGAGCGAAGAGCAGATGCTGCGCGAAGAGGCAGAGGAGCGGCTGCGGGCCCTTGCCGGTGAGCACGCCCGGCTGCGTGAGGACCAGTGGGAGGCCATCAAGGCGCTGGTCGTGGACCGGCGCCGGGTGCTCGTGGTGCAGCGGACGGGCTGGGGCAAGTCAGCGGTCTACTTCATCGCGACCGCGCTCCTGCGTGAGCTCGGCGAGGGCCCCACGGTCATCGTCTCCCCCCTGCTGGCCCTGATGCGCAACCAGATCGCCGCCGCGGAGCGGGCCGGGATCAACGCGGTCACCGTCAACTCCGCCAACCCCGAGGAGTGGGAGCAGATCTACGGGCAGGTCGCCGAGGGCCTGGTCGACGTGCTCCTGGTCAGTCCGGAACGGCTCAACAACCCCGAGTTCCGTGACCGGGTCCTGCCCGAGCTGGCCGAGAGCGCGGGCCTGGTCGTCGTGGACGAGGCGCACTGCATCTCCGACTGGGGCCACGACTTCAGGCCCGACTACCGCAGGCTGCGTACGCTGTTCCAGGAGCTGCCCGAGGGCGTGCCGGTCCTGGCGACGACGGCGACGGCCAACGCCAGGGTGACCCACGACGTCGCCGAGCAGCTCAGCGCCGACGACGCGCACTCCGGCGGCGAGACCCTCGTCCTGCGCGGCGCCCTCGAACGTGAGAGCCTCCACCTGAGCGTCGTACGGCTGCGCGGTCCGGAGCAGCGCCTGGCCTGGCTCGCCCAGACGCTGCACGAGCTACCCGGCTCCGGCATCGTCTACACCCTCACCGTCGCCGCCGCCCAGGAGGTCGCGGCCTACCTGCGCGAGCAGGGGCACGAGGTGCTGTCCTACTCGGGGCAGACCGAGCAGGCGGAACGGCTCGCCGCCGAGCAGGCCCTGCTCGACAACAAGGTCAAGGCGCTGGTCGCGACCTCGGCCCTCGGTATGGGCTACGACAAGCCCGACCTCGGCTTCGTCGTCCACGTCGGCGCGCCGCAGTCCCCGGTCGCCTACTACCAGCAGGTCGGCAGGGCCGGTCGCGGGGTCGAGCGCGCCGAGGTGATCCTGCTTCCCGGCGCCGAGGACCGGGAGATCTGGGCCTACTTCGCCTCGCTGGCCTTTCCTCCCGAGCCCGTGGTCCGGGCCGTGCTCGACGCCCTGTCGGAGGGCGGGACGCTGTCGACCGCGGCCCTGGAGAACCGGGTCGATCTCAGCCGCAGCAGGCTGGAGACGATGCTCAAGGTCCTCGACGTGGACGGCGCGGTGCGCAGGGTCAAGGGAGGCTGGGAGGCGACCGGCGAGGAGTGGGCCTACGACGCGGGCCGCTACGCCCGCGTGGCGGCCGAACGCGAGGCCGAGCAGCGGGCCATGCTCGACTACCTGGAGACCACCGAGTGCCGTGAGTGGTTCCTGAGGCGGCGGCTCGACGACGAGACCGCCACGCCGTGCGGACGCTGCGACAACTGCACCGGCGCGCACCGTTCGCCCGAGGTCGACGCGCGGGCGGTCGAGCGGGCGGCGGAGAGCCTGAACCGCCCCGGAGTCGAGATCGAGGCGCGCAAGCAGTGGCCGAGCGGGCTGAGCGACCTCAAGGGGCGCATCAAACCCGAGCTGGGAGCCGAACCGGGCAGGGCGCTGGGCAGGCTGACCGACATCGGCTGGGGCAACAGGCTGCGCGGGCTGCTGGCCGACGGCGCCCCCGACGGCCCGATCCCCGACGACGTCTTCGCCGCCGTGGTCACGGTGCTGTCCCACTGGGAGTGGCGGCACCGCCCGGCCGCGGTCGTCGCGATCCCCTCGGCGAGCCGCCCCCAGCTCGTCGGGAGCCTGGCCGAGCGGCTGGCCCAGGTGGGGCGTCTGCCCTACCTGGGAGAGCTGGGATACCGCCGGGGGACCCCCGGCCGCCAGTTCAACAGCGCCCAGCGGGTCCAGGCGGTCCGTGCCACGCTGGCCATGCCCTCCGCGCTGACCGAGGCCGTCGCGCGTACGGGCGGGCCGGTGCTGCTGGTCGACGACCGTCTCGACACCGGCTGGACCCTGACCCTGGCCGCGGCCATGCTCCGCCACGCCGGGGCCCCCGCGGTGCTTCCGCTCACCCTCGCGGTCACGGCGTAGACGAACAGGGGTACGGCCCGTGCCGGGCCGTACCCCGAGAAGAAGGCGTCAGAGGCGGGGCCGGGCGCCCAGGTGGGAGATGGCCTTGGCGGCCAGGCGGCAGCCGGCGGCGAGGGACTCGGCGGGCGGCTTGTTCTCCAGCCAGGCGGGCAGGAACCCGGCGGTGAAGGCGTCACCGGCGCCGGTCCCGTCGACCATGCGCTCGACGGCCTCGGCGGGCACCTGGACAGGCTCCGCGCGGCCGTTGGTGTACCACAGCGCGCCCTCGTCGCTGAGCTTGACGACGACCTGCGGGAACCAGGCGGTCAGCACCTTGGCTGCGGCGGCGGGGTCGTCACGGCCCGTCAGGACCTTGGCCTGGTCGGCGTTGGCGAAGAGCAGCTTGACGTTCTGCGTCCATTCGAGGAACGGCTCGGCGCCGGTCCGCTCCAGCGGGGCGGAGGAGGAGCAGTCGACCGAGACCGACATCCCGGAGCGGCGGGCCATCTCCAGGGCGGCGAGACCGGCCTCGCGGGAACCCTCGTTGATCAGGGTGTAACCGGACAGGTGCAGATGAGCGCCCTGGGTGAACAGGTCACGGGGCAGGTCCTCGGGCGAGAGGGCGGCGTTGGCACCCGGGTCGGACAGCATGGTGCGCTCGCCCTTGTGGGTGACGAGCACGACGCAGGTGCCGGTAGGCCGTTCGGGGTCCATGACAAGGCGGGCGTCGACCCCGTAGCCCATCAGCTCCATGTCGCGGTTACGGCCGGTGATGTCGGCACCCCTACGCCCGATGAAGGCCACCTCGGCACCCTCGACCGCGAGCCAGGAGGCTATGTTGGCCCCGGAGCCGCCGCCGTGCATGGTGACGATCGCCGGTGTGTCGCTGGCTCGTGCCAATGGGTAGCGAGCTCGTGCGACCGCATCGGTCATCAGATCGCCCACCACGACCACCCGCGTCATGATGTCACCGCCTTGCTGCCTTCGATGCTGACGTGCCTCTAGCCGCGAAAAACTTAACAGCTTCCGGCCAGGGTATGGGGTCCGGACCGGATAGCGCGCCATAGTCGATGCACAAGCGTTGCGTGAACAGGACGCGAACCGCCCTGCTGATCTGGCATACGCGTCTGACGTTTACTCTCAGGACTGTGGAGGCTGCTCAGTATCCCGCTCACTGGGAGGCGGACGTCGTCCTTTCCGACGGCGGCACCGCCCACGTACGACCGATCAGGCCCGCCGACGCGGAACGGCTTCGCTCGTTCTACTCCCGGCTCTCCGAGGAGTCGATCTACTTCCGGTTCTTCGGCCCCAGACCCCGTCTTTCCGAGCGTGAGGTCACCCGGTTCACCAACGTCGACTACGTCGACCGTGTCGCGCTCATCGCGACGATCGGCGCCGACATGGTGGCGGTGATCCGCTACGACCGGATCGATCCCGGGGAGGCGGAGGTCGCCTTCCTCGTCGAGGACGCGCACCAGGGACGCGGAGTGGCCTCGGTGCTGCTCGAACACCTGGCGGAGACGGCCAGGGAACGGGGCATCACCCGCTTCGTCGCCGACGTGCTGCCCGCCAACCGCAAGATGACCGCCGTGCTCCAGCAGGCCGGATACACCGCGCAGAGCCGTTTCGCCGACGGCGTCGTACGGATGATCCTCGACCTGACCCCGACCGAGACCTCCCAGGAGGTGACCGCCTCACGTGAGCACCGGGCCGAGTCCCGCTCCATCGAACGACTGCTCTCGCCGGGGTCGATCGCGGTCGTCGGCGCGGGCAGGGAACCGGGCGGCGTCGGCCAGACCGTGCTGCGCAACCTGCTGGCCGCCGACTTCACCGGCCCCGTCTACCCGGTGCACCGCCAGGCGCGGGCGGTGGCCGGGGTGCGCGCCTACCCGAGCGTGACGGCCATCGACGGGGAGGTGGACCTCGCGGTGCTGGCCGTACCGGCGGACGGGGTGATCGAGGTGGTCAAGGAGTGCGCGGAGAAGGGGGTGCGCGGGCTGGTCGTGGTCTCCTCGGGGTTCGGCGAGACCGGCCAGGAGGGGCGGGATCGGCAGGACGAACTGGTCCGCATCGCCCGCGCGTACGGCCTGCGCGTCGTCGGCCCCAACTGTCTGGGCATCGCCAACACCGACCCCGCGATCAGGCTGAACGCCACGCTGGCCGCGACCGTCCCCGGCCACGGCAGGGTCGGCTTCTTCAGCCAGTCCGGCGCCCTGGGCACCGCGCTGTTGCAGCGGGTCGCCCAGCGGGGCATGGGGATCTCCTCGTTCGTCTCGGCGGGCAACCGGGCCGACGTCTCCGGCAACGACCTGCTGCAGTACTGGGAGGAGGACCCCAGGACCGATGTGATCCTGCTCTACCTGGAGTCCCTGGGAAACCCCCGCAAATTCGCCCGCCTGGCGCGGCGCATCTCCAGGCGCAAGCCGATCGTGGTCGTCAAGAGCGGCGGCACCACCCAGAACGTGCCCAGGGGGCACGCGGCGCCGGTGCTCGGCCTGCCGGACACCGCGCTCAGCTCGCTGTTCGAGCAGGCCGGGGTGATCCGGGTCGACGACCTGATCCAGCAGTTCGACGTCGCGCAGCTGCTGGCCTACCAGCCGCTGCCCAAGGGGTCGAGGGTCGGCCTGGTCGGCAACTCCGACGCGCTCGCGCTGCTCGCCGCGGACGCCTGCGTGCAGGCCGGGCTCGACCCGGCGCCGCCGGTCAACCTCGGGGCCAGGGCCGGGGCGGCCGAGTTCGGCGCCGCGCTGACCTCGGTGCTCCAGGACGTGGACGCGGTCGTCGTCATCTACATGCCGCCGATCCCCGGCCCGGCGGACGAGGTCGCGGCCGAACTGCTCAGGGCCTCCCGCGACTGCGGCAAGCCGGTGCTGGCCACCTTCGAGGGCAGGATCGGCGTGCCGCCGGGGCTGCGGACCGGCGCGGTGCCCGAACGGGGCTCGATCCCGTCCTACGCCGCTCCCGAGGAGGCGGTCCGCGCCCTGGCCCACGCCGTACGGCACGCCCGCTGGCGCAAACGGTCCCCGGGCGTGCCCGAGGAGATCGAGGGCGTCGACACGGCCGCCGCGCGACGGCTGGTGCTGTCCAGGCTGGAGCGGGCCGGGAACGGCGAGGGGCCGGAGGAGGACGTCGAGATCGACCCCTCCGAACTGCTGGCCTGCTACGGCCTGACCGTGTGGCCCGCGGAGGTGGTCGACTCCCCCGAGGAGGCCGTCGAGGCGGCCGAACGGCTCGGCTGGCCGGTGGTGCTGAAGGCGGCAGACCCGGAGGCGGCCAAACGCGCCGGGACCGTACGGCTCGGCCTGACCGGTCCGGACGGGGTGCGCGAGGCCTTCGCGGGGCTGAAGGAGCAGCTCGGCCGGGGCGCGGTGCTCGCGGTGCAACGGATGGTCCCGCAGCCCGCGGTGCCGACCGTGGTCAGCGTCATCGAGGACTCCGCCTTCGGCGCCGTCGTCTCCTTCGGGCTCGGCGAGGTCACCGCGCGCCTGCTGCGCGACGAGGCCTACCGCCTGGCGCCGCTGACCTCGCAGGACGCCGCGGCGCTGGTCAGGTCGCCACACGCGGCCCCGCTGCTGTTCGGCGAGTACGGCTACCCGCCGGTCGCGGTCGAGGCGCTTGAGGAGCTGCTGGTCCGGGTCGGGCGGCTGGCCGACGACCTTCCCGAGGTGTCGAGGCTCGACCTCGATCCGGTGCTGGTCGGGGAGTCGGAGGTGATCGTTCTCGGGGCGCGCGCCGTACTGAGCAGTCAGCACGGACCGCGAGTGGACGCGGGGCCGCGCCGGCTCGGCTGGGCAGGGCGTGGGTGGTGATGAAAACCCCACCACCGCCTTACCAATGCAATTAACGCCAAAAAACCGAATTAACCGCTTAGCTACTTCAGGGAAACCGCATTTCGCGGGGAGCGTCTTTCCGCCGATGGCCGAACCTCACGGGCTCCAGGTGAAAGCGCCGCCCGGGACAGGGCAGGATGGACCCATGAGGGAAACCCGACTCTCGGCCGCCGGTCTGCGCGAGGCAATCGATCGCAGCGGCTATTATCCCGACCTGGTCGCCGACGCGGTCGACTCCGCCCTGGGCAAGGAGCAGGTGAGCGCCTACGTGGTGCACCACGAGGCCACCTTCGACCCCGCCATGGAGGTGCGCAGACACGTCACCGTCCTGGTGCTCACCCCCACCCGCCTGCTGGTCTGCCACACCGACGAGCACTCGCCGGTCGAGGGGGTCTCGGTCTCGCACGCCTCGACGACCACCGAGGCCGTGCGCCTGAGCAGGATCCAGTCGGTCGCCGTGACCAGGGTCGTCCCCGACCCGGCCTCCTACGTGCCGGGTGTGCCGCCGAACGAGGTCACCCTCACCATCGGTTGGGGGGCCATCTCCCACGTGGACCTTGAGCCCGCGACCTGCGGCGACGAGAACTGCGAGGCCGACCACGGATACACCGGCGCCATCACGGCCGACGACCTGTCCCTGAGGGTGAGCGAGGCGGCCGACGGCCCCGAGGCCGTCTCACACGTGCTGGCCTTCGCCAAGGCGCTCTCCGAGGCCACCGCCCACGCCGCCTCATGACCGCCCCGCTGCTCCCCGCGTACGGCACGGCCTCCCTGGCCGACCTGTCCCGCTCACTGCTGGCCGTGCTCGGGGTGGAGGGCCACGGCAACCCGCTGGGGCTCGAAGCCGCCCGGCACGTCCTGGTGTTCCTCGTCGACGGCCTGGGCGCCGAACTGCTCGACGCCCACCCGGAGGCGGCCCCGTTCCTGTCCGCGCGACGGGCCAGGGTGCTCACCGCGGGCTTTCCCGCGACCACCGCGACCAGCCTCGGCACGCTGGGCACCGGCCTGCCGCCGGGCGAGCACGGCATGCTCGGCTACCAGCTCGCCATGCCCGGCACGGGCCATCTGCTCAACTGCCTGCGCTGGACCTCGGCGGGCCCGACGGTCCCGCCCGACGAGTGGCAGCCGACCCCGACCGTCTTCGAACGCGCCGCGGAGGCCGGCGTCTCCGTGAGTTACGTCGCCCCGTCCGCGTTCGGGCCGACCGCGTTCAACCGGGCCGTCTACCGGGGCACGGACTTCTTCGGCGCCGACGCACTCGACGACCGGGTCGAGGGCGCGCGCGTGGCCCTGACCCGCCCCCGCTCCCACGTGACGGTCTACTACGGCGACCTCGACGCCGCGGGCCACCGGTTCGGCTGGGGCTCCCCGCAGTGGCTCGACCGGCTCGCCGTCGTCGACCAACTCGCCGAACGGCTCGCGGGCACCCTCCCGCAGGGGGCTGCGATGTACGTCACCGCCGACCACGGCATGGTCAACGTCACCGAGTTGATCGACGTGGACGGCCCGGAGGAACGCGGCGCCGCGCTGCGCGAGGGCGTGGCCCTGCTCGGCGGCGACACCCGGGTCAGGCACATCTACACCGCCCCAGGCGCCACACAGGCCGTGCTCGGCACCTGGCGTGAGCTCCTGGCGGGCAGGGCGTGGGTCGTCTCCCGGCAGGAAGCCGTCGAGTCGGGCTGGTTCGGGCCCCAGGTGCGGCCGGACTGGCTGCTCAGGATCGGCGACGTCCTGGCTGTGCCGTACACCGACTGCGCGATCACCGCCTCGGTCAGGGAGCCGTTCGAGTCGTCGTTCGTCGGCGCCCACGGCTCCCTGACCACCGCGGAGCAGCATGTTCCCTTGCTGGAGGTAAGCACCCGATGAGCCCGCTGATCACCCCGTCCGAGCTGTCCGCCCTGACCGGGGCGACGATCCTGGACGTCCGCTGGAAGCTGGGCGGCCCGCCGGGGGTCGACTCCTACCGCGAGGGGCACATCCCCGGCGCCGTCTTCTGCGACCTGAACGCCGACCTCGCCGCCCCCGCGGGGGAGGGGGGCCGTCACCCGCTGCCCTCCGCCGAGCACTTCCAGGAGGCCATGCGCCGCCTGGGCGTCTCCGGCTCCCGTACGGTCGTGGTCTACGACGAGGCCGACTCGACCGCCGCCGCCCGGGCCTGGTGGACGCTGCGCCACTTCGGCCATCCGGACGTCCGGGTCCTGGACGGCGGCCTGCGCGCGTGGACCGCCGAGGGGCTGCCTCTCGCCGAGGGCGACCAGGAGACGGCCCAGGGCGACTTCACCGCCCGCCCCGGCGGGATGCCCGTGCTCGACGCGGACCAGGCCGCCGAACTCGCCAAGGACGGGGTTCTGCTGGACGCCCGCGCCGCGGAGCGCTACCGGGGAGAGGTCGAACCGATCGATCCCGTCGCGGGGCACATTCCCGGCGCGGTCAGCGCCCCCACCGGAGAGAACGTCGACCCCTCCGGGCGTTTCCACCTGCCCGACTTCCTGCGCGAGCGGTTCAACACGCTCGGCGCGGTCCCCGGCGTTCGGGTCGGCGCCTACTGCGGGTCAGGCGTGACGGCCGCCCACGAGGTGCTGGCGCTCGACGTCGCGGGCATCCCGGCCGCCCTCTACGTCGGCTCCTGGTCCAACTGGGTCGCCGACCCCGCGCGGCCCGTCGCCACCGGCTGATCGCCGTACCCCAGGCAGACGAAACCGGCCACCCCCGTCTTCGCGTTCGCCGTGGCGAGCGCCTGGGCGGGGCAGTGGCCCGCGGCCAGCAGTTCGTGGAAGACCGTCATCAGGTCGAGGGTCTCCTCGTCGCGTACCGGCACCAGGCTGGCCACCACGCACTGCGTCCCCAGCGACAGGAAGGCACCCGCCAGCCCCAGCGGAGCTCCGTCCGCGGGGGCATGGGCCATCCCGGCGTCACACGCCGAAAGCACGACCAGCCTGGGCGGAACGCGCAGCCGAAGCAGGTCGTAGGCCATCAGTCTGCCATCCTCAAGATCGATGCCGGACAACAGCGGGCTGCGGGAGCAGAACGTGCCGTGCGCGGCCAGGTGCGCGACCCCGGTCCCGGGCAGTGCCGTGACCACCTCGGGACGCAGCGCCGGGATCCGCTCGGCACCGGGATGACGGGCGGCGACCATCTCCGCCTCCGCCTCGGCGTGCAGCAGCCCCGGTCCGGCGGCCACCACGACCCTCCCCGCCCCCGTGGCCCGCACCCGCCCGCCGGCCAGCCAGGAAGCGGCCGAGGAGGCCACCGAGACCCGGCGCCCGGAGTTCGACGGCAGGACCGGCCACGGCAGGGTGTGCAGCGCCCCGGTCGGTACGACCACCAGCGCCCTGCCACCCAGGACTCCCGACAGGGGATCGAGCAGCAGACGTTCGAGCAGGGCCGCCTCCCCGGCGACGTCTGCCGCCCGCCCATCGCGCAGATGCGCCCTGCGCAGGCCGTACCTGAGCCGCACAACGGCCTCCGCGACGGCGGAGAAGGAGCCGAGACGGCGTAGCGAGACCCGTTCTGGCGAGACCGCGACGGCGACCAGTTCGTCGCCGTTCCTGGCGAACTCGACCAGGACCGCGTCGCCGAGCGCCGCCCGGAGCTCCGCGACGCCGGGGACCCGTGACCGTCCAGAACCACCCGCGACGGCCCGCCACCGCTCGGCCCAGGCCAGGAGCGTACGGCCCCGCCCGGTGCGCAGGGCCAGCGTGAGCCCGAATCCGGCCAGCGGTTCACCGGCCTTGGCCGCGTGGGCGCGGACCCGAGGGTCCTCCGCGGTGGCCGTACGGGCGGCGACCTCGGACAGACCGGCCCTGACCTCGGCGAACGCCCCACGCCTGTCTCCGGCGAGCTCCCGTTTCAGCGCCGAGGCGTGCCGGGAGACCACTCCGGGACCACGGGTGAGCCGGTCGAGCTGGCCGTCGGCGGCCGCGCGGTCGCCGACCAGCAGCGCGACCTCTGCGGCGGTGAGCCTCAGCTCCCCGGCGACCTCCGCGTGCCCGGTCTCGTCGAGGTCATCGGCACAGGCGAGCAACTCGGTGAGCAACTCCCGGGTCGGTGAGCCGAGAGCCAGCCGGGCCCTCAGGGCGATCTCCGTCGTGAGCGGCACCAGGGCGGCGCGTTCCTGCGCGGTCAGGGCGGCGCCCGCGCGCTCGGCGGTCTGCAGGGCGCGGTGCGGCTCACCCGTGCGCAACTCGGCCCTGGCCAGCAGCAGAAGGGCCTCGGCCAGGGCGCCCTGCGCGCCCGCCGCGATGAGTTCGGGCACCGCCAGGTCGAGCAGCACCCGCGCCTCGCCCGGCAGATGGGCGGCGACCAGTGCCTCGGCCAGGTCGCAACGCGTCGTGGCCAGCCGCTCCGGATAGCCGAACAGGCTGTCCTCGGCACGCCGGTAGGCGGCGAAGGCGGCGGGCAGATCGCCGCGCCGGGCGGCGAGGAAGGGCAGGTTCCCCTCGGCGAGGGCGACCACATGGTCGAGACCGGCCCGGCCGGCCAGCTCGGCGCAGCGGGCCAGGTCGGACTCCGCCGCCTCGAACTCTCCCAGGAAGGCCCTCGCCAGCCCCCGGTTCAGCAGGGCCCCGGCGAGGAACCTGGGGTCCTCCCCCAGCAGGCCGACGGCCCGGTCACACTGGTCGGCGGCCTCCGCGTAGCGGCCGAGCCTGGCCAGGGCCACCGCCCGATGGACCCCGAGCTTGGCCACCTCGACCGGCCTGAGGTACGGCTCGGCCGCGGCGGCGACGGTGAGGGCCTGCGTGGGACGGCCGAGCTCGGCGTTGACGTGGACCAAGGAGAGACGGGCCTGGGCCGCCCTGTGCCGCAGCCCCGCCGCCAGTGCGATGCCGACGGCCCTGCTCAGATGGCTCTCGGCCAGTGGGAGATCTCCCAGCTCCCTGGCGGCCAGCGCCAGAGCCCGATGGGCGATCGTGGCGGCCTCGTCGGGGACCGTCATCGAGCGCAGCACCTCACGTGCCAGCTCTCCGGCTCGCGCGGGGTCACTGCCGGACGTCTCCAGCGCCAGCTCCGCGGCGGCGACCGCCTCGTCCGGCACCACCTAGGGACGGATCCGGGTCCAGCTGGTGACGACCGGGCTGTGGCCGGGACGCCTGCACACCACGCTGAACCAGCCGGGCGGCAGCCCGGTGACGGCGAACTGGCCCGTCGCGGACAGCTCACGCGACGCGGTGAGGTGAGGGGTGCGCACCTCGACCGTCGTGCCGGTCTCGGGGAGGGGGGAGACCTGTCCCGCCAGGTCGACCAGGCCGTCGACGGGGACGATCTCCAGCTCGACGACGAGACCGGCGGCGCTGAAGCGCAGCAGCCGTGCCCCCTCGGCGGACCGCACGCCGGCCGGGGCGGGCGTGGACACCGGGATCGCGGTCGAGGCGCCGGGCACCCGAAGGCCGAAGGCCGCCCTGGACGCCGAGAGGACGTGTGCCGGGACGGGGTCCTTACCCGCGGCCAGGCGGAGCGCCGCGACCAGGGACTCGTCGTCGATCGCGGGGGGACGGCGGGTGGTCACGGTTGCGCCTCCTGGGCGGTGAGCATGGTGCGTAGCCGGTTCAGGCAGCGCCCTCTGGTGGGGCCGTAGCTGCCGCTGGGCATGCCCAGCCGTACGGCGAGCTGGTGGACCCCCGCGTCCGGCGCGGTGGCCATCAGCAGGAGCAGCGAACGGCAGGGCTCGTGCATCGTCTCGACGGTGCGCCACAGCCGGCGGCCCTCTTCGGCGGAGAGCACGGTCAACGCCGGATCGGGGTGGACGGCGTGGTCGGCCCGCGAGGGGCCGGGCTCGGCCCGCTCGGCGGCGGGGTCGGCGACGAGCCGCTCGCCCCGGGTGCGCCTGCTCAGGAGAGAGGCCTCACGTCTGGCCGTGGTGAGCAGCCAGGAACCGATCCGCTCGGGGTCGCGTATGGTGTGCAGGCTCTCGACGAGCCGCAGCCACGTGCCCTGCACCACGTCCGCGGCGTCCGCCGCGCTGAGGCCGTGGGCGCGGGCCACCGACCAGAGCCTGCCGGAGAAGCGGGTCACCAGCGCGTCCCACGCGGCCTGGTCGCCTGCCAGCGCGGCGTCGATCGTCTGCTGGTCACTCACCGGCGCCTCCGAGACCACGGCGAACACACTTCGTGTTCGCGTGAAGACTTTGGGTGAGACTTTACCTTGGCGTGGGCACGACGACCCCCAGATCCGGAATTCGCCGGTTGCGGGTGGGATCGAGAACGTGGGCCGCCGCCTCCTTCGGGGTACGCTCCCCGGTCGCTGCGGCGATCGCTCCGCTGACCACGGCCGCGGCGAAGGAGGTCCCGCTCCATCCGGCGTAGCCGCGGAACGCTCCATGGCGCAGGAAGGCGCTGCGCAGCCACTCGCCGCGTGTCCAGGCGTCCACCCACGGGCCGTGCGCGGAGAACGGCGCCCTGGCCTGCTCGGCCGCGTCGAGCGCGCCCACCGCGACCACTCCGGGCAGGGCGGCGGGCCAGAACGGGCGGGTCGAGGCCGTGTTGCCCGCGCAGGCGACGACGGCGGTCGAGGACAATCCGGCCAGCGCGGTCTCGACCAGAGGGGAGGGCCTGTCGTCGAAGGTGTGGCAGCCGAGGGAGAGGTTGAGCACCTGCGGCGGATCGTTCGCAAGCCTGCCCAGGACGCGCAGCAGCGCCGCCTCGTCTCCCAGGCCCCGGCCGTCCAGCACCCGTAGCGGGCGGATCCGTGCCCCGGGGGCCGCGCGCAGCACCAGGCCGGTGACGAAGGTGCCGTGCCCCGCCTGAGGGTCCAACAGGCCGTCGCGGTCGGTGTCGGGAACCTCGGTCTCCTGCCGTCCCTCCCCGAACCAGGTCCGTTCCCGCCACCAGGGATGCGGGGCGAGGCCGGTGTCGGCGACCGCGACGGTCACCCCGCTTCCGGGGCTTCCTCCCGGCGCGGGGACGGGGTCGACGGGGAAGGGCCGTGAGGCGGGGCCGCCGAAGAAGAGGGGCTGGCCGACCAGCACGTGGTTGGGTGACGCACTGTGACCTTGGTCACGTAGCGTGGCCACCAGTTCGCAGACGTCCACGCCGGGCGAGAGCCGTACGCGGAAGACTCCGTCGGTCTCGGCGACCGCGATCGTCCACCGCTCGGCGGCCTCCGCGCCGAGGGCGTCGGTGAGCAACTGGCCGGGCCTGATCAGGGAGATCACTCCCGCGACGGGCTCCACACGGGTGATGTCGGCGTCCATCCGGTACTCCAGGGTTGATCACCAGGTCGATGGGTGTTTTCCTTTCAGAGGATGCCGCAGACGCGTCTGCGCGTCGCAACATCTCGGTATGACCCCCCTCTGGTGCGGCGTCACAACCGACGGTAGTCTTCCTTCAGTCACTTGTGATCATCCTGGCGAGGCCGTTGGGGAAGGCGCACCTCGTACGAAACGGGAGGTCCGGTGTCTGCTCGTGGCGTGCTCTACGTCCACTCAGCTCAGCCTGCGCTGTGCCCTCATATCGAATGGGCGGTCGCAGGTGTCCTTGGCGTGCCCGTAGACCTGACCTGGACTCCACAGCCCGCCGCGCCCGGTCACGTGCGCGCCCAGGCCGAGTGGGAGGGGCGGCCGGGAACCGCGGCGGCCATCACCTCGTCCTTGATGGGCTGGCAACGGATCCGATTCGAGATCACGGAGGACGCCACACCAGGCGCCGACGGGTCACGTAATGCCTACACCCCCTCACTCGGCGCCTTCACGGCGGTGATCGGGGCCGCGGGCGACATCCTGATTCCCGAGGACCGGCTGCGCTCGGCCATGCTGATGGCCCGCCAGGGCAGGGTGGTCCTTGAGGAGGAGCTGGATCGCATGCTCGGCAAACAGTGGGACGCCGAGCTTGAGTCCTTCCGCTACGCGGGCGAGGGCGCCCCGGTCCGCTGGCTGCACGCCGCGGTGTGACCCGGCGGCCCGTCACGGACGGTGACCGCCCCGGCGTCCCCTCCTCCTACGGCTTCGCCCCCCGGAGAGCGCTTCCCCGAACGGGCGGTGGAGCACCCGCCCGCGCTCCCTCCCGGGGTGAGGCCCTGCGCGGGCGCGGCACCGTCCGGGGCCGCCGCGGGCCTTCCCGGAACCGGGAGAAAGCACGACGCCCCCGGCGGCGTGAGCCGCGCGGGGGCGTCGCAGAAGCGTGGTGTGACGGCGGGATCAGGTCACAGCGGGATGTTGCCGTGGGCGCCCCGGGCCGGGGTCGCCTGGGCGAGCACCTTGGCGATGGCTCCCCGGGTCTCCTCGGGCTTGATGACCTCGTCGATGACGCCGATCTTGATGGCCCTCTGGAGCCCGCCCGCGAGGAGTTCGTGCTCCTCGGCGAGCCTGGTCTCAAGCGCGGCGCGCTCGTCCTCAGGGGCGGCGGCCAGTTCGCGCCGCTTCAGGATGCGCACCGCGGCGACCGCGCCCATGACCGCGATCTGGGCGGTCGGCCAGCCGAAGACCTTGGTCGCGCCCAGGGAGCGGGAGTTCATCGCGATGTAGGCGCCGCCGTACGCCTTGCGGGTTATCAGGGTGACGCGCGGGACCGAGGCCTCGGCGAAGGCGTGCAGGAGCTTGGCGCCGCGGCGGACCACACCGTCGTGCTCCTGACCGACGCCGGGCAGGTAACCGGGGACGTCGACCAGGACGACCAGCGGCACCCCGAAGGCATCGCACATACGGACGAACCGTGCGGCCTTCTCCGCCGAGGTGGCGTCGAGACAGCCGCCGAGACGCATCGGGTTGTTGGCGACGACGCCGACGGTCCGGCCGCCGAGACGGCCGAGCGTGGTGACGACGTTCGGCGCCCACTTGGCGTGCAACTCGACTCCGGGCTCGTCCAGGAGCCCCTTGACCAGCGGCTTGATGTCGTAGGCGCGGCGGGGGTTGTCCGGCAGCAGGTCGGAGAAGTCGACCTCGTCGAGGTCGGTGCGGACCCTGCCCTGGTGGCCCAGCAGCACCGCCAGGCGGCGGGCCTGCAGGTAGGCGTCGGTCTCGGTCTTGGTGACGATGTGGACCACGCCGCTGCGCTTGCTGTGCGGCTCGGGGCCGCCGAGGGCGGCCATGTCGATCTGCTCGCCGGTGACGCTGCGCACCACGTCGGGGCCGGTGACGAAGATGCGGCCCTCGTCGGCCAGGATCACGATGTCGGTCAGCGCGGGGCCGTAGGCGGCGCCGCCCGCCGCGGGGCCGACGACCACGGAGAGCTGCGGGACGACTCCGGAGGCCCGGGTCATGGCGGCGAAGACACGGCCGACCGCGTGCAGCGACTCGGCGCCCTCGGCGAGCCGTGCGCCGCCGGAGTGCCACACGCCGATGATCGGGACCCGCTCGCGGACCGCGACGTCGTAGGCGTGCACGATGTGCTCGCACCCCTGGCTGCCCATCGCGCCGCCCTGCATCCGGGCGTCGCTGACGAAGACCACGACGGGGACGCCCTCAACGCGACCCATCGCCGCCAGCGCCCCGCTGCGGTCCACAGGAGAGATCAGCCTGATCGATCCCTCGTCGAGGAGGGCGGCCAGACGCACCTGGGGGTCGCGGGGATCGTCGGCCTCCTTGTCGGAGGCGTCGTTCACCACCCTGTTGTCGAGCACAGTCATCACGGGCTCCTGTCAGATGCTGGTGAAGGCCACGGCGACGTCGTGTCCGCCGAACCCGAAGGAGTTGTTGATCGCGGCGATCTGGCCGTCGGGCAGCGCGCGCGGCTTGTCACGCACGATGTCCACCTCGACGCCCTCGTCGAGCTCGTCGATGTTGATCGTGGCGGGGGCGATCCGCTCGTGCAGCGCCAGGATGGTGAAGACCGACTCGATGCCACCGGCGCCGCCGAGCAGGTGCCCGGTCATCGACTTGGTGCTGGTGACCAGCGGGTGGTTGCCGATGACCTCGCTGATCGCAACCGTCTCGACCACGTCACCCGCGGGGGTGGAGGTCGCGTGCGCGTTGATGTGCTTGATGTCGGCACCGGTCAGGCCGGAGTTCTCCAGGACGCGGCGCATGGCCAGCATGACGCCCGCGCCGAGGGGCTCGGGCTGGGCGATGTGGTGCGCGTCGGCTGAGTAACCGACGCCCGCCGCCACCGCGTAGATCTTGGCGCCACGCGCGAGGGCGTGCTCCTCGGACTCCAGCACCACGATGCCGGCGCCCTCACCGAGCACGAATCCGTCACGGCTCTTGTCCCAGGGCCGCGAGGCGAGGTGGGGCGCGTCGTTGCGGGTGGACATCGCGCGCATGGCGGCGAAGGAACCGATGTTCAGCGGGTGGATGGCCGCCTCGGTGCCGCCCGCGACCACCACGTCGGCACGTCCGGAGCGGATCATCTCGATGCCGTATCCGATCGACTCGGCACCGGTGGCGCAGGCGCTCACGGTCGCGTGCACGCCGGCGCGGGCGCCGATCTCGATGCCGATCCAGCCTGCGGCGCCGTTGGGCATCAGCATCGGCACGGTGAAGGGCGACAGTCGCTGCCAGCCCCTCTCCTTGAAGGTGTCGTAGGCGGCCAGGACCGTGGTGATGCCGCCGATGCCGCTGCCGACGACCACGCCGAGACGCTCGGGGTCGACCTTGTCGATCGCGGCGTGCGCCCAGGCCTCACGGGCCGCGACCAGCGCGAACTGCTCCGCGCGGTCCAGCCGCCGTGCCTCCGGCCGGGGCAGAACCTCGGTCGGGTCCACGGCGGCCGCGGCTGCGAACTTCACCGGGACTGAGTCGACCCAGTCCTCGGTGAGGTTGCGAACCCCCGACTGACCGGCGAGAAGCGCCGACCAGGACGAGGCGACGTTCCCACCGAGGGGCGTGGTCGCGCCGAGCCCGGTGACGACGACGCGTACCTGGTCTGTGTTCACTGTCTTGCGCTCCTTGTGATTCGCGGGCCGAAGCCGGTAGGTGTCCAGAGACCTTTCTCAGTTCTGGATGAAACCGATGACGTCCTTGACGGTCTTGAGGTTCTTGAGCTGCTCGTCGGGGATCTCGACGCCGAACTCGTCCTGGGCGGCGACGGCGATCTCGACCATGGACAGCGAGTCGATGTCGAGGTCGTCAACGAAGCTCTTCTCCGGGCTGACCTCGGAGGCCGGAATCCCGGTGATCTCGTTGATGATCTTGCCGATACCAGCGAGGATCTCCTGCTCGGTCAGGGCCATGTCGAGTGTTCTCCTTGGGATTGGGTGGTGATGTTGGGTCTTCTTGGGTTTTGCACGGCCGGAGCCGTACAAGCTCTAGGGGATCTCGACGACCTGGCCGGCATAGGTGAGGCCGGCGCCGAAACCGAGTAGCAGGGCGAGGCCGCCCGACTGGACCTCGCCGCGCTCGACCATCCGGGACAGGGCCAGCGGGACCGAGGCGGCGGAGGTGTTGCCCGCCAGGACGATGTCCCTGGCGATGACGGCGTTCTCCGCGCCGATCTTGCGGGCGATGGCTTCGATGATGCGCAGGTTGGCCTGGTGGGGCACGAAGGCCGCGAGGTCGGCGGGGTCGACTCCGGCGGCCTCGCAGACCTGCTTGGCCACCGGGTGCAGGGCCGTGGTGGCCCAGCGGAAGACCGTCTGGCCCTCCTGGGTCAGGTGGGAGGCGCGGTCCTTGATCATGATCGCCTCGGACTTGTCGCCCGCGCTGCCCCACACGACGGGACCGATGCCCGGGGTCTGCGAAGGGCCGACGACCGCGGCTCCCGCACCGTCGGCGAAGATCACCGCGGTGCTCCTGTCGGTCCAGTCGATCCACTGGGAGAGCTTCTCGGTGCCGATGACCAGGACGTTGGTCGCCGATCCCGAGCGGATGGCGTCGTCGGCGACGGCCAGGGCGTAGCAGAAGCCGGAGCAGGCGGTGTTCACGTCGAACGCGCCCGGAGACTCGATGCCGAGGCGGGTGGCGACCCTGGCGGCGGCGTTGGGGATCTGGGCTTCGAGCGTGCAGGTGGCGACGATCACCAGGTCGATGTCGGAGGCCGAGAGCCCGCTGGTGGCCAGGGCCTTGCCGCCCGCCTGCACGGCGAGGTCGATCTCGGACTCGGAGGCGGGGGCGATCCGGCGCTCCTTGATGCCGACCCGGCTCTGGATCCACTCGTCGTTGGTCTCCATGGTCGCCGCGAGATCGTCGTTGGTGACCACGTTGGACGGCTGGTAGTGGCCCAGCGCCAGGATCTTCGCGCCCGGAGCGCCCTGCCGTACTTTCACTTGAGGGCCTCTCGTGCCGCGTCCAGGTCGTCGGGGGTCTTCAGGGGGACGGCCTTCACGCCGCGCAGGGCGCGCTTGGCCAGGCCGGTCAGGGTGCCGCCGGGGGTCAGCTCGATCATCGTGGTGACGCCCATGTCGGCCATGGTCGTCATGCAGGCGTTCCAGCGGACCGGGTTGGCGATCTGGTTGACCAGGCGCTCGACGAACTCGGCGCCGCCGGCGACCGCGGCGCCGTCGGCGTTGGACAGCAGCGTGACGGCGGGGTCGTTCGGGGTGATGGCGGCGGCGGCCGTACGCAGACGGTCGACGGCGGGGGCCATGTGCTCGGTGTGGAAGGCGCCCGCGACCGACAGGGCGATCAGCCTGGCACGGGCGGGCGGGTCGGCCTTGAACTCCTCGATCTGGGCCAGGGTGCCGCCCGCGACGATCTGCCCGGCACCGTTGACGTTGGCGGGGGTGAGACCGTGCTTGTCGATGGAGGCGAGCACGTCCTCCTCCTCGCCGCCGAGGACGGCGATCATGCCGGTCTCGGTGACCGCAGCGGCCTCGGCCATGGCCAGGCCGCGCTCGCGCACGAGGGTCAGGGACTGCTCGGGGGTCAGTACCCCGGCCAGCGCGGCGGCGGTCAGCTCGCCCACGCTGTGCCCGGCGACGACGTCGGGGGAGGCCCCGAGGACCTCGGCGACGGCCAGCCCGGCGGCTACGAGCAGTGGCTGAGCCACCGCGGTGTCACGGATCTCGTCCGCTCCCGCGGTGGTCCCGTAGGAGATCAGGTCGAGACCGATCAGGTCGGACCACGCGGACAGGCGGTCCGCCAGACCCGGTAGCTCAAGCCACGGGGTCAGGAAGCCTGGAGTCTGGGCGCCTTGGCCCGGCGCGACGAGTACGAGCACGAACCCCAGCGTGCCCTGTAGAACTTCGCTACACGGATAGGGATTCTGACGAACTTTGTGTTCACTCTCTTGTAGGAAGCCTACAACGGAGGTTTCTTGGAGATTACCGGCAAACCACTATGTGACGTCCGTCTCGGACAAGCGGCCGAGAATGAGCCCGACCTGCAGCGTGAAGGCCGAGCGGCCCTCGGTCGGCTGGTAGCCCGTCAGCTCGGTGATCTTCCGCAGGCGGTAGCGAACCGTGTTCGGGTGCACGAACAGTAACCGGGCCGTGGCTTCGAGGGAAGTGCCCTGCTCCAGATAGGTCGCCAGGGTGTCGAGGAGGGGCGTGCCCGCGAGCGGGACGTAGACGTTCTCGATCAGCTGGCCCCTCGCGTCGGCGTCACCGTCGATGGCCCGCTCGGCCAGCAGGTCCTCCGCGTGGACGGGCCGGGGGGCGTCCGGCCAGCCGGCCGCCGCCCGCAGCCCGGCTATCGCGGCCCTGGCCGAACTGGCGGCCGCCTGCAGGTCGTTCACCTCGGGGCCGATCACGACGGGGCCGGGGCCGAAACGCGGCACCACGTGCCTGGCCGCCGCGCCGACGCTGTCCGCGCCGCCGACGATCACGATCAGGCGGCCGCCCTGGACACCGGCCAGCATGTCGAGGCCGGATCTGCGGCCCCGGTCGCGCAGCCCGTCGATCACCGCCTGCGGGTCGTCGTCCGGCGTCTGCCCGGCCAGCACGACGACGGGGGAGGAGGTCCAGCCGAGCGCCGCGGCCCACGAGTGCAGGCCGTCGTCGACCTCACCCCTGACCAGGGCGTCCACGATCAACGCCTCAAGGCGCGCGTCCCAGGCGCCGCGCGCCTCCGCCTCGCGCGCGTAGACCTGCGCGGCGGCGAAGGCGACGTCACGGGTGTAGCGGAGCATCGCCTGCTGGAGCTGCGCCTCCCCGCCCGGCGCGGCCAGCTCCCCGGTCTGCGCCTCGACGACCTCGACGACCATGCGGACGATGTCGACCGTCTGCTGCAGCGAGATGGAGCGCTTCAGCTCTCTCGGCGCGGTGCCGAAGAACTCGATGCTGGGGGTCAGGCGGCCCTCTCCGGCGTGCTGGAACCACTCGACGAACGCGGCGATGCCCGCCTGGGCGACCAGCCCGACCCACGACCTGTCCTCGGCGGACAGGGCGCGGAACCACATCAGCCGCTCGTCCATCCTCGACATGGCGGCCGTTCCCAGCGTTCCCATGGCCCGCTCCAGCCTGCGGGTGGTGTCCTGCCGTATCCGGTCCGAGGCGAGATCCCCCTGCCCGGCCCCTGCCACGGCGTCGCTGTGTCTGCTGGCTCTCTCGCTCCGCTCCCTCACGTGATAAGAGTGCCAGGTCGCGAGGGATGCGCCAGCCGCGGCCGGAGGCACGGGCGCCGATCCCGGGGGCGGTCAGATGACGGCGACGGCCGTGATCAGCCCGATGACCACGTGGGTAACCGCGAGAAGACGTGTGCCCGGCTGCAGGTCGGACTCCGTGACGAGTTCGCGGACGGAGATCCCGACCACCCTGTCGAAGGCGAGCATCGCCACCGTCTGCACGGCGATGCCGGCCAGCCCGAAGACCAGGGTGGCCAGCAGTCCCTCGTGCAGGGCTCCGCCGGAGGACCAGATGGAGGCCGCGACGATCAGTCCGACGGCGGTCAGGCCGGAGGCGGTGAGCATCGTGGCGTTGGGATTGCGGTCGACCCTGATCAACCTGCTGAGCTTGCCGGGGATGGCGAGGTCGATCACATAGAAGCCGATGATCAGCAGGATCACGCCGAGCACGGCGTAGGAGGCGATGGCGAGGGCGCCGCGGCCGAGGGTCTCGGCGAGCGAGACGGTCTCCGTGCCCGCGATGGCGAGCGGCTGAGGGGTGGGGATCATGGTTCTCTCTTTTCGGGCTCTTCTGGGCTTTCAGGCGGAGCCGAGGGGGCCTCAGAGTTCGATGCGGTGCGGGACGAAGGATGAGGTGTCGTCGGTGACGAGCCCGGATGTCTCGCGGATGCCGACCCCGGCCGCCTCGTCGTGGACGACCCAGGCGCCGAGCACCGGACGCCAGCCGTCGAAGAGCGGCAGCGCCTGGAACTCCTGGTGGACGTGCCCCTCGGCGCCGTAGTCGCCCGGGGTCTCGACGCTCGTGCCGGGGGTGACGATCCGCATGCCCGCGCCCTCCCTGCCGAGCAGTGGCTTGACGATGTAGGAGGTCAGGTCGCGGGGGCCGTCGAGGTAGGCGGGCAGCAGGTTGGGATGGCCGGGGTACAGCTCCCAGAGCACCGCGAGCAGCGCCTTGTTCGACAGCAGCATCTTCCACAGCGGCTCGATCCAGGTCGAGGAGACCTGCTGGCGCACCGCCCTGGCGCCGAAGGGGTCGGCGACGGCCCACTCCCAGGGGTACAGCTTGCACAGGGAGCGGATCACCCGGCGTTCCATGTCGACGAAGCGCAGGTTGAGGCCGTCCCAGCCGATGTCCTCCATGGCCACGGCGATCGTGCTCAGCCCCGCCTGCTCGGCGGTCTCCTGGAGGTAGGCGATCGTCATCGCCTCCTCACCGGTCTCGTCCATCCTGGTCCAGGCGAAGTGTGAGGGCCCGGTCGGCAGCCCCTCGGCTATCTGCCGCCACCGGTCGATGAGCCGTTCGTGGATGGAGTTCCACTGGTCGTCGCCCGGATGGCGGTCACGCAGCCAGAACCACTGCACGACCGAGCTCTCCAGCAGGCTGGTCGGGGTGTCGGCGTTGTACTCGAGCAGCTTGGCCGGGCCGGTTCCGTCGTAGCGCAGGTCGAAGCGGCCGAACAGGTGGGGGTCGCCGCGCCGCCAGGAGTCGGCGATCTCCTGCCCCGCCCACTCCGGCACGGCGAAGTCGGCGTAGCGGCCCCGCTCGACGACGTGCTCGACGGCGTGCAGGCACATCCGGTGCAGTTCCTCCACCTGGGCCTCAAGGCTGAGCACCTCGTCCATGGAGAAGACGTAGTGCGCGCCCTCGTCCCAGTAGGGGCGATCCAGGCCGCCGGGGTGGGCCGTGCGGTGGTAGGCCAGCCCCTGGCTCTCGATGATGGCCTCCCAGCCGTCGCGGGGAGGCGAGGTCTCGCGTCTCATCCGCCCGGGTCAGCTTCCGCCGCTGCCCCAGCGGCTCCCGAAGCCGCCTCGCTGGATGACCGTTCCCTTGCGGGTCGTGATCCGCACGTCGGAGGGACGCACCGTGGTGCCGTGGCCGATCCGGGTCCCCGTCCTCACACCGCCGTAGTACCACCGGTAGGCGCCGTGGGAGCCGTGGTAGCTGCTCTCGTCGTCATCGTCGCAGTAGTCCTCGTCGACGACCGTGTACGAGCCGTCCGGCTGGTAGCTGTTGAGGTCGACACACTCGGCCCCGACCTCCTCGTAGTCGTCCTGCGCCGAGCAGTAGCCGATCAGGAGCAGCGAGACGACACCGATCCCGGTGAGGGTGATGACCTTCGTCGCCTTGGACCCCGAGGGGGTGACGTCGTGCTTTCCGCCGGAGTTCCGGCCGGCGGCCAGGGGGTGTTTCGGACTTGCGGCCATCGGGCTCCAATGAGATACGTCGACACAGGGTATCGGTGCTGTTTTGTGTGTTCAACTGCCCAACTGGGGCGGGAAAAGTGGGGAGTGTCGGTATCGACGCGTAACGTGACAAGTGTGAACCGTACCGACCGGCTGCACGCTCTGCTCGGGGAACTCCGCACCGCCTCGCCCGAGGCCCTGCCGGTGGGCGAGCTCGCCGCCAGGCTCGGGGTGAGCGCCCGTACGGTCGAACGTGACGTCTCCGACCTGCGAAGATCCGGTGTGCCGGTGCGCGCGCGGACGGACGGGGACGGTGGCTACCTTCTCGGTGAGGGTATGACCCTGGGTCCGCTCGGCCTGACCCGGGAGGAGGCGGTGGCGGTCGTGGCCGCGCTCTCCCGGGAGGGGGAGGGGCCGGCCCGGGAGGCCCTGCGCAAGCTGGAGGCCGCGCTGCCCGCGCAGGGGGCGCGGGAGCCGGTCGTACGGCCGGGCACGGCCGCCGAGGCGGAGCCGTATCCCCGGGTTTCGGCGGTGGTCGAGCGGGCGCTGCTGCACGGGCGGGTGCTCAGGATCGAGTACGAGGACCGGCGCGGACGGGTGAGCGTCCGCGAGGTCGAACCGACGGTCCTGGTCGGCGGGCGTGGCGGGCACTGGTATCTCGTGGGTGTGTGCAGGCTCAGGCAGGACGTCCGCGCCTTCAGGCTCGACCGGGTCGGCAGGGCCGAGGAGACCGGTGAGGCGGCGCCCGGGCACCCGGCCGACTGGGCCGAGGGTCTGGGATGGGGGTCAACCCCGGCGTGAGCCACCCGCCCGGTCGCCGAGCGTGAGAAGCACCTCGCGCAGCAGGTCGGCCAGGGTCCGCGCGCTCTCCTCGGAGACGCCCGCCAGGAGGTTGTCGTGCGCCTCGGTCGTGGCCAGGGCGAGCTCCTCGGCCCGCCGGACGCCCAGCGGCGTCAGGCACACCCAGGAACTGCGGCCGTCCGCCGGGTCCGGCTCGCGCTCGACGAGCCCGGCGGCGGTCAGCCGCTGCAGGATGTTGCTCGTCCCGCCGGTGGTCAGCGAGGAACGGGAGGCGAGCATGCTGGGCTTGAGGCGATGGGGGGCGCCCGCCCGGCGCAACGTCGCCAGCACGTCGAACTCGGCGTAGGTCAGGCCGTACTCGCCGAGCACGGTCTGGGTGACCTCCTCGACCATGGACTTCAGCCGCCCGACACGCTTGACGATCTCCAGTTGGACGGTCGCGGCCTCGGGCAGCTCCGCTCGCCACCCCTCCATCATCTCGTCGACGTGGTCCCGTCCGGCGCTGTCTCCCGGTGCCATGGATTGAGGATAGCTCTCTCCCCTGATAGCTTTTGAGAAAGCTTTTCCGATTGCTTTCTTGGTGGGGAGATGTTCCATGCGCACGCTCATCGCCGGCGGAACCGTCGTCGACACCGACCCCGAGGTGCACGTCCTGCCCGACGCGGACGTCCTCATCGAGGACGGGGTGATAGCCGCCGTCGGGGCGAACCTGGCAGCGGAGGACGCCCAGGTCCTCGACGCGACGGGCATGATCGTGCTGCCCGGCCTCGTCGACACGCACCGGCACATGTGGCAGAGCGTCCTGCGTTCGATCGCGGCCGACACCACGCTGGGGGACTACCTCGACCTCGTGCTGGGCAGGCTCGGCCCCGTGTTCCTGGCCGAGGACGTCCACGCGGCCAACCTGTGGGGCGCGCTTGAGGCGCTGGACTCCGGGACCACCACCGTCTACGACTGGTCGCACATCCAGATCACCCCCGGTCACACCGACGCCGCGCTCGACGCCCTGGCCGGGTCGGGAATCCGCTGCGTCTTCGGCTACGCCCCTCCCGGAGCCGGGAGCGACCCGCGCCGGCGGGCGGAGGTACGGCGGATCGCCGGGCTGAGCCTGCCCGCCCTGGTGACCCCGGCCCTGGCGGCGCTCGGGCCCGTCTACGGCCCCGCGGAGGCGGCCAGGGCCGACTGGCTGCTGGCCCGCGAGCTCGGCCTCCAGATCAGTGTGCACGCCACCGGGACCGGGACCGTCGAGTGGCTGCACCGCGAGGGGCTCCTCGGGCCCGACGTGATGTTCGTGCACGGCAACGGCTTCACCGACGAGGCGATGGGGCTCGTCGCGGACAGCGGCGGCGTCGCCTCCGTCGCCCCGGCCGTCGAGTCCCAGATGGGGCACGGCCTGCCGGAGACAGGCAGGTTCCGTGGCTTCGGCGTCACGACCGGGCTGGGCGTCGACACGGTCACCGCAACGCCGGGCGACATGTTCGCCGTGATGCGCGCCGCGTTCGCCGCCGAGCGGGCCAGGGGAGGATCGCTCACCGCCGCCGAGGTGCTGCGGATGGCCACCGTCGAGGGGGCCGCCGTACTCGGCATGGACGGCCTGATCGGCTCGCTGCGGCCGGGGAGGCAGGCCGACGTCGTCATGCTCCGCGCCGGGGACCTCGGCCTCGCGCCGGTCCACGACCCGGTCGGCGCCGTGGTGACCGCCGCGGGGCCGGCCAACGTGGACACCGTGATCGTGGCGGGCCGCGTCATGAAGCGGGACGGGCGGCTGCTGCGCGCCGACACGCGCGGGGCGCTCGACGCGGTGTCCCGCTCGGCGGCGCGGATCGCGCGGGCCGCGGGCACCCCGACCCCGGCCTGAAACGCCTCCGGCCTGGGACCCCGGGCGCCCGGCCGACCGCTCAGCGCAGCGCGTTCAGCACCGAGTCGAGCAGGCCGGGGAAGCGCGTGTTCAGGTCGTCACGCCGCAACCTGACCAGGCGTGAGCGGCCGTCCATGGTGGTCAGGGTGACCCCGGCCTCCCGCAGGACCCGATAGTGGTGGGACATCGTGGACTTGTGCACGTCGATGCCACTGCCGATCTCCCCGCAGTTCTCACCCTCGCTCCTGGCGAGTCTCGCCAGGATCTCAAGCCGCACCGGATCGGCCAGCGCGTGCATGACCTCGGCCAGCTTGATGTCATCCGCAGCGGGATGCCATGGCTCGCGCATCAGTTCACCCGCACCTTCACGGATCCATCCTAGTGCCGAGATAGCACAGTTGAGGGAATGTCAAACCATTTGTCACCTACAGAATCCTTCCGGTAACTCCGTAGGGGTTTTCCCGGTCGATGTCCCTTCTGGGATCACGAAGAGGGGCAGGTGGTGCCGTTCTCGGGGACCTTCCCGTCGAGCAGGTAGCCGTCGGTGACCCGCTTGACGCACGAGTCGCCGGACAGGTAGGCGCCGTGCCCCTCGCCCTTGTAGGTGACCAGCACACCGGTCTTGAGCTGGGAGACCAGCTTCGGTGCCCACTCGTACGGCGTCGCGGGGTCCCCGGTGCCGCCGATGACCACGATCGGGGCCGAGCCCGTGGCGTCCACCCGCCTTGCCTCGTCGCTGCCGGGCACGGGCCACGCCGCGCACAGGGCGCCCATTCCCGAGCCGCCGAACAGCGGGGAGATCTCCAGGGAGGCCTTCTCGGTCCTGTCGAGCTGCTCCCGGGTCGGCCGCTCGGAGGTGTCCACGCAGGTGATGGCGGGGAAGCTGCTCATGATCGTCGAGTAGGAGCCGTCGGGCATGCGGGCGTTGTAGGCGTCCGCCAGATACAGCAGGATCCGGCCGTCGCCCTTGAAACCACGGCCGAATCCCTGTTCGAGCAGCGGCCAGGTCAGGTCGGAGTACAGCGCCGCGGCGATGCCGGTCACGGCCAGGCCCTGGGTGAGCTTGCGGTCGCCGACGGGCAGCGGGTTGATCCGCAGGTCGTCGAGGAAGGCCTTGACGTTCTTGTTCGCGCCCGCGACGTCCGGCCCCGCCTCGCATTCGCCGGGTCCCTTGATGCAGTTCCTCAGGAAGGAGTCGTAGGAGTGCTGGAAGGCGGTCGTCTGGGCCAGTGAGCGCTGTTCCAGGGTGACGCTCGGGTCGAGCGGCCCGTCGAGGATGAAGCGGTGCACCTTCTTGGGGAACAGCGTCGCGTAGACCGCGCCGAGCTGCGTGCCGTACGAGATGCCGAAGTAGTCGAGTTGCCTCTCGCCGAGGGCCGCGCGGAGCCTGTCCATGTCGCGGGCGGCGTTGACCGTGCCGACGTACGGCAGGACCTTGCCCGAGGTCCGTTCGCAGGCGTTCACGAAGGCTTTGATGGTCTCGTTCTGCCTGGTCCGCTCCGCCTGGTTGGTGGCCACGGTGTCCATGGCCAGGTAGTGGTCCATGTCCCTGTCGGTGCCGCACCTGACGCCCCCGGTGCGCTCGACCCCCCGTGGGTCGAAGCTGACCAGGTCGTATCTGGTGTTCAGGCTGCTGAAGATCTTGTACGACTGGGCCATGGTGTCGATGCCGGACGCGCCGGGACCACCGAAGTTGAACACCAGGGAGCCGAGCCGCCTGCCGGGTTCGGTCGCCTGGACGCGGATCACCGCCATGTCCAGCTTGTCGCCGTCCGGTTTGCCATAGTCCAGCGGGATCTGCAGCCGTCCGCACTGGAACCTGGGGTCGGGCCGGGGGGTCGCGCCGTCCGGGCGCCTGATGTCGGTGCAGGGGCCCCAGGCGATTCCGTTGGGGTTCGCCGTGCCGGACGGTGAGCTCGTGCCGGGCGACCAGGGCGGGACCGGGCTGGGACTCGGGTCGGAGATGTTCGCCACGGCCCCGTAGCCGCCGGGCCCGTTGGCGCTGCCGCAGGCGGTCAGCGCGGCGGAAAGGGCCGTCGCCGCAGTGGCGGCGGTCAGAATTCTTCGCATTGGGCGCCCCCCTCGGGTCAGATCGTTCGCCGGGGGAAGCGATTCCACCCTAACCGGGCGAGGCCCTCCGAAGAAGGACCCGCCCGGCGGGGTGATCAGGTCACAGTCCCATGGACTGCGTGTCGTTGCTCTCGACGCCACCGGCCTCGGTGACGCCGTTCCTCAGGTGGTACTTGGCGACGGCCTCCTTCAGCACCCGCCCGTCGAGCTCGCCACGCTTGACCAGCTGGGTGAGAACGGCCAGCGTGATCGAGGCGGCGTCCACGTGGAAGTGGCGGCGCAGCGCGGAACGGGTGTCCGACAGGCCGAAGCCGTCGGTGCCGAGCGAGGCCCAGTCACCGGGGACCCACTGGGCGATCTGGTCGGGCACCGCCCGCATGTAGTCGCTGACGCCGACGAACGGTCCCTCGACCGCGGAGAGCACCTTGGTGACGTACGGCACGCGCTGCTCGGAGTCGGGGTTGAGCAGGTTGTGCTCCTCGACGGACAGCGCCTCGCGGCGCAGCTCCGTCCAGGAGGTCGCGGACCAGACCTCGGCCGCGACGCCCCACTCCTCGGCCAGCATCCGCTGGGCCTCCAGCGCCCACGGGCCCGCGACACCGGAGGCCAGGATGTTGGCCTTCGGGCCGTTGGAGGCCGGGGCCGGGGCGAAGCGGTACAGACCCTTGAGCAGACCCTGGACGTCCACCCCCGCGGGCTCCGCGGGCTGGGCGTAGGGCTCGTTGTAGACGGTCAGGTAGTAGAAGATGTTCTCCGGCTGCTCGCCGTACATCCTGCGCAGGCCGTCCTGGACGATGTGGGCGACCTCGAAGGCCCACGACGGGTCGTAGGAGACCGCAGCCGGGTTCGTCGAGGCGGTCAGCGGGGTGTGGCCGTCCTCGTGCTGCAGGCCCTCGCCGTTCAGGGTGGTACGGCCCGCGGTCGCGCCGAGAAGGAAGCCCCGGCCCATCTGGTCGCCCAGCTGCCACATCTGGTCGGCGGTGCGCTGCCAGCCGAACATCGAGTAGAAGATGTAGATCGGGATCATGTGCTCGCCGTGCGTGGCGTACGCCGTGCTGACGGCGAGGGTCGAGGCCATCGACCCCGACTCGCTGATGCCCTCGTGCAGGATCTGACCCTCGGTCGACTCCTTGTAGGACAGCAGCAGCTCGCGGTCGACCGGGTCGTAGGTCTGGCCGTGCGGCGAGTAGATCTTGGCGGTCGGGAAGATCGCGTCGAGACCGAAGGTGCGGGCCTCGTCCGGGATGATCGGCACGAACCGGTGGCCGATCTCCTTGTCGCGCATCAGGTCCTTGAGCAGCCGGACGAACGCCATGGTCGTGGCGACGTTCTGTTTGCCGGAGCCCTTCTTGAGCTGCGCGTAGGCCGCGTCGCCCGGCAGGGTGATCGGCTTGGCGCGGACGACGCGCTTGGGCAGGAAGCCGCCCAGGGCCGCGCGCCGCTCCATCATGTACTGGATCTCGGGGTCGTTCTCGCCCGGGTGGAAGTAGGGCGGAAGGTCGCCTTCGAGCGCGGAGTCCGGGATCGGCAGGTAGAGCCGGTCGCGGAACTCCTTCAGGTCGGCCTTGGACATCTTCTTCATCTGGTGCGTGGCGTTACGCGCCTCGAAGTCCTTGCCGAGAGTCCAGCCCTTGATGGTCTGGGCGAGGATGACCGTCGGCTGGCCGACGTGCTCACGCGCCGCCTTGTAGGCCGCGTACACCTTGCGGTAGTCGTGGCCGCCGCGGGACAGCTTGCGGATGTCCTCGTCGGACAGGTGCTCGACCATCTTGCGCAGGCGCGGGTCGCCGCCGAAGAAGTCCTCGCGGATGTACTCGCCGCTCTCGACGGAGTAGGTCTGGAACTGGCCGTCGGGGACGGTGTTCATCTTGTTGACCAGCACGCCGTCGACGTCGGCGGCCAGCAGCGGGTCCCAGTCACGGCCCCACACGACCTTGATGACGTTCCAGCCGGCGCCCCTGAAGTAGGACTCCAGCTCCTGGATGATCTTGCCGTTGCCGCGTACCGGGCCGTCGAGGCGCTGCAGGTTGCAGTTGATGACGAAGGTGAGGTTGTCCAGCTCCTCACGGGCGGCCAGACCGATCGCGCCGAGCGACTCGGGCTCGTCCATCTCGCCGTCGCCGAGATAACACCACACGTGGCTGCGGCTGGTGTCCTTGATCTTCCGGTTCAGAAGATAGCGGTTGAACCGGGCCTGGTAGATCGCGGCGATCGGGCCGAGACCCATGGAGACCGTCGGGAACTCCCAGAAGTCCGGCATCAGGCGCGGATGAGGATAGGAGGGCAGGCCCCTGAAGCCGTGCGAGCGCTCCTGCCTGAAGGCGTCGAGCTGGGCCTCGTTGAGGCGGCCCTCAAGGAAGGCGCGGGCGTAGATGCCGGGCGCGGCGTGGCCCTGGATGAAGACCTGGTCGCCGGACTCGCCGTGGTCCTTGCCACGGAAGAAGTGGTTGAAGCCCACCTCGTACAGCGAGGCCGCGGAGGCGTAGGTGGCGATGTGGCCGCCGACGTTGGTCCGGGCGTTCGCGCGCGTCACCATGACGGCCGCGTTCCATCGGATGTATGCGCGGATTCTGCGCTCGACGTACTCGTCGCCGGGGAACCACGGCTCCCGCTCGGGAGGAATGGTGTTGATGTAGTCGGTGCTGCGCAGGCCGGGCACCCCGACCTGATGTTCGCGGGCCCGCTCCAGTAGGCGAAGCATCAGATAACGGGCACGAGTGCGACCTTCCGTCTTGACGACGTTGTCGAGCGACTCGAGCCACTCCTGGGTCTCGCTTGGGTCGACATCAGGGAGCTGGCTGGGTAGGCCGTCGCTGATAACCGAGAAACGCTGGCGTCCGGAAGCCACTGGGTCTCGCCTTCCGAGGATGGACTTTTGTCTGGTGTAGGTCGTCTTCCATCCTGGTCGCTTACCCCGGAAAGTGCATCTCTACTGACCGGTAACCAGGAAGACCCTGCTGGCAGGGGCCCATAAGTGGAGTAGACCACCGATGGTAGGACGAATTGTCCCCAAAGGGTACATGGGCCTGGGGCCGCCGTAACGGTCCGGGAGACGCGGAACACACCGTTCTTTCGAGGGATGGGCAGACGGGGACGTTCGCGCTAGGCGATACGCCCCCTTCCCGGGCGTTCGACCGTCGTCGCAGCTCAGCGTGGATCGTAGGATCGGTATGTGAGATCCATGACGATCGAGGTGGTGACGGGTTCCCGGCAGAGGGTGCACGACATCACCCAGGAATGCGAGGGCTTCGTCCGCTCGTGCGGGGGTGACGGGCTGCTGCACGTCTTCGTCCCGCACGCGACCGCCGGTGTCGCGCTGATCGAGCTCGGCTCCGGCAGTGACGACGACCTGCTCGCCGCGTTGGAGGACCTGCTCCCCGCCGACGACAGGTGGAGGCATGCGCACGGCTCGAAGGGGCATGGACGTTCACATGTCATGCCCGCTCTCATTCCGCCGTACGCGACCGTCCCGGTCCTGGCCGGACGGCTCGCGCTGGGCACCTGGCAGTCCATCGCTCTGGTGGACCTCAACGTCGACAATCGGGAACGCCAGGTCCGTTTGTCATTTTTGTCGGACTAATTCATACGTAGCCCAGTCGTTGCCGTGGCGACCGTTGACGACCGAGGGTCACAGCGTGTGGACTGTGCCGAAGCACTCTGAGCGCCGTGTAGCTGCGGGGCCATTCAAGTAGGAGGGAAAAACGTGAGCGCGACCGCTGGTCAGGCGCAGGGCGAACGCAGCCTGGCCGAACGGCTCGGTCTCAAGCAGGGTCAGGTGGTGCAGGAGGTCGGCTGGGACGAGGACGCCGACGACGATCTGCGCGACTCCATCGAGGAGCTGACCGGCAACGAGCTGGTTGATGAAGACTTCGAGGACGTCGTTGACGTCGTGCTGCTGTGGTGGCGCGACGGTGACGGCGATCTGTTCGACGCCCTGAGCGGTGTGGTGACCAATCTGAGCGACGGCGGCCAGATCTGGCTGCTCACTCCCAAAGCCGGTCGTGACGGGCATGTGGAGCCCAGCGACATCGGGGAGGACGCCACGACGGCGGGCCTGTCGCAGACGAGCAGCATCAGCGCTGCTCCCGACTGGTCGGGGACGAGGCTGGTCACACCGAAGGCACGTCGATAGGGTTCGCCCTGCCGTACGGCTCGCGGCGAGCCGTACGGCAGGATGATGGTCCTGATTGTCATCCGATGAAAGGACCTTTGGCCATGACGGTGGATGTGGGCTCCCCGGCTCCGGACTTCGAGCTGAAGGACCAGCACGGCACCCCGGTCAAGCTTTCGGATCACCGGGGTAAAAAGGTCGTGCTGATCTTCTACCCCCTCGCGTTCAGCGGTGTCTGCCACGGCGAGCTCTGTGCCCTCCGTGACGGGTTCATCGCCAACGCGCCCGAGGACGTCCAGGTGCTCACGGTCTCGGTCGACTCCGTGTTCACCCACCGGGCCTGGGCCGACCAGGAGGGGTACACCTTCCCGCTGCTCTCCGATTTCTGGCCGCACGGGCAGGTCGCGCAGGCGTACGGTGTGTTCGACGAGGAGAAGGGCATCGCGACGCGTGGCACCTTCGTCATCGACGGCGAGGGCGTGGTCCGCTGGAGCGTCGTGAACCCCATCCCTCAGGCGCGAGACATCGCCGAGTACCTCAGGGTGCTCGCCGACCTTTCCTAAGCGGTGAGCCCGCGGGCGTCCATGTGGCGCCCGCGGTCCACGACCCTCGGAGGCGATCATGCCCTGCTTCTCCTGCGGGGCCAGGCAGACCGACCCCGTCCGCGGCGCCAGTCCGTGGAAGCGCGGGGTGCGCGGGGAGGCCCAGGTCCTCGTCTGCCCGGACTGTCAGCGTACGCACGACCTCGAACTCGACACGTGCTCCTCATGTGGCTCCGCCGCGCTCATCTGCAGGCTCGGCGAGGTCGAGTGCCGCTCCTGCGGGGCGGTGCGTCCGGCCGCGGCCGGGGAAGGAGTGCTCCCGCCCCGCCCGTCCGGCCTGTCGAAGGAACTGGCCGACGAGGTCGAGGCCGCGCTCAACCGGGTCCTGGGGCGAGTTCATTAGTGCTCATAAATCTGCTTTAAGCGCATTTGTGGGCATCTGTAGTCATGTGGCGTTATTGCCATGCACTATGGTCAGGCTCGGACCCCTTCCTTCGACCTGCTGGATGCGCGCATGAGCTCCTTCGTTGTGGCCCTTGACGTCGGTGGCACGTCCATGAAGGGAGGCGTCGTCACCCGCTCGGGCGAGATCGCCTTCAGCGAGCGGCGTGACACCCCACGTGAGAGGGGCCCGGCGGCGGTCGTCCAGTCGATCCGCTCCTTCATCGACGACCTCGCCGTCGCGGGCGGCGGCGAGCCCGCCGGGGTCGGCCTGGCCGTACCGGGGCTGGTCACCCCGCAGAAGGCGCTCTACTCGGCGAACATCGGCTGGCGCGACGTCAGCGCCGAGGACTTCGTCCCGCTCGACGTGCCGGTGATGCTCGGGCACGACGTGCGCACCGGTGGCCTCGGGGAGAGCGTTCTCGGCGCGGGCCGTGAGATCTCCGACTTCCTGTTCCTGCCCATCGGGACCGGCATCGCGGGAGCGGTCGTCCTGCACGGCGAGCCGTACGGCGGCAGCGTGGGGTGGGGCGGCGAGATCGGGCACATCCCGGTCTTTCCCGAGGGGGAGCCCTGCGCCTGCGGCCAGATCGGCTGCCTGGAGACCTACGCCTCCGCCTCGGCCATCGGCCGCCGCTACTCGGCCAGGTCCGGTTCGCAGACGACCGCCAAGCAGGTGGCCGCGCTGATCGCCTCGGGCGACCCGGTGGCGGTCGCGGTGTGGGACGACGCCGTCGAGGCGCTGTCCCTGGCCCTGGCCACCTACACCCTCCTGCTCGACCCCGAGGCGATCGTCCTCGGCGGCGGCCTGGCCGAATCCGGGGACCTGCTGGCCGTACCGCTGGCCGAACGGCTCGGCAAACGCCTGGCCTTCCGCGCCGCGCCCCCGCTGCGCTCGGCCACCCTCGGGGTCAACGCGGGCATGCTCGGCGCGGCCCTGCTCGGCTGGCGCGCGGCCGGGTGGGCTGAGGCGGGCACCACGTGGTCGCTTGATGTGCTGAAGTCCCCTCCGGTGGCGTAAGGTGTTATCCCGTCCATCCGGACGGGATTTCCCGGGGCGCTTAGCTCAGCGGTAGAGCGCTCGCCTTACAAGCGAGATGTCACTGGTTCGAACCCAGTAGTGCCCACAGCGAGACCCTGACCCGCACCAAGGGTCAGGGTCTTTTCATTGATGTCGTCTGGCGCCTTGGCCACATCGCTCATGCACCACTCGCCTGCCGGACGTCGTTCTCCTAGGGCGAGCCGCCATGGCCCCTTGACTCCTGGCGGTGTGGGTAGGAGGGACAAGAGGGGGAAGGGCCTTTTTGACCGTTCCGTCGTGTTCTGGGGTTGACGGGGCGAGAGGCGATCCGAAGAGGTCCAGCCGTCATGAGGAAAGAACCCGAAGCCAGACCGAGCAGGATCTGGTCGGAGATCTCCCCGACCGGGGAACGGCCGCGCAGTGCGCTCAACCTGAGGATGGCGCTGGCGACCTTCGGGCTGGTCGTCTGCGGGGTGTTGGCGTTCCTGGCCGGTACGGCGGGGCTGACCTGGCCGACGATCGTGCTGGCCGTGCTGGCGTTGGTCGCGCTGATCGACCTGGTCGTGGTGGCCCGCCGCCGCCACCGGCGCGGCGACGGGCACACCCTGTTCGAATGATCGGCGTTCGAACGGCCGGCGGACGTCAGAGGCAGCCGGGCTCGCCACGCTGGGCGGGGACGGAGATGGCGGTCCAGGCGGCCTTGGTCGCGTTGTACTCGGCGCAGCTCTTCGGATAGAGAGCCTTGGCGGCTCTGAGGGTCGCCATGCGCGCCTTGGCGTAGGTCCAGGGAGCGGTCTTGTACTGCAGGCCGCTGTAGAAGATCTCCGTGGCCTTGCGGATGCCGATGCCGGTCAGCGGAGTCGGGCCGCCGCAGACCGGGCTCGGGGGGCCGTTCTGCGGGCTGGTCCCCTCGGCGAGCAGGTAGAACCAGTGATCCTGCGGCCCGGGACTCGTGGAGAGCGCGGTGTAGCAGTTGGGCTCGCCCTGCAGGGAGGGGTTGTACATGTTGTGGACAGCCTCAGGGCCGAAGCCCAGATCCTCACCGATCAGGTAGTTGGGCGGGTCCAGGGGCGGCGCGTGGTTGACGTAGTGCTCGGTCGCCGCGCCGAAGATGTCGCCTGACGACTCGCTGAGGGACAGGGCCTCGGGGGTGCCGCCGTCGTCGGAGCCCGAGTGCTGGTAGACGGCGTGGCCGTACTCGTGCCCGACCAGATCGAGCGAGGCGGCCTGCCGGGTGTTGGACTGGTTGTGGCCCAGGGAGATATATGAGCCGTTCCAGTAGGCGTTGACCTGGTTGAGACCGACGCGCGCAGGGAAGGCGTGGCCTGCGCCGTCGAGGCCGTCACGTCCCAGCCAGGTACGCAGCATGTCCCATTCCTTCTGCGCCGCGAACAGCACGTCGACGCAGGCCGTCTCCAGGTTGGTGCCCGTCCCGTTGCCCCAGGTGTCGACGGACTTGGAGTAGGGGGTGCCGTTCTGGCCGCCGCAGGCCAGCCCGGGACGGGTCGGGTCCCGCATGACGAATGAGCCGCCCGAGCCCGTGGTCTGGATGGTCACCGGGTTGCCGTTGTAGAAGCTGTTGCCGAGGCCGTACCTGACCTGGTCGTGGGTGCCGATGACACTCGCGTCGAGCGCGTCGACGAAGACGCGCAGCACCTCGGGGGCCTGTTCCGTGCCGCCGGTGACGGCCACCTCCCAGGCGAGCCGGGGACGCGTGGTCGTGGCGTGGATCAGCAGGCGGGGCGTGCCCACCTCGCGTACGGCCCTGCCCTGGGCCCTGGCGACGGAGGCCGCGTCGCCGGCGCTGATCCCGGCCACGGTGCCGACGCCCTCCAGCGAGACCTGCTGGCCGGTGGTCACGGGGCCGACGGTGGTGCCGCCGCTGTCGGCGGAGGCGATCACGTCGCCGCCGTACACCGGCAGCCCGTGGTGGGTGCGCCGGTACAGCAGGTACTGCAGGCCCCGCACACCGGATGTGATCACGGGAGGCTCGAAGGCGTCTCCCGGCCCCACGCGCAGTTCCCCGGCCCGCTCCGCCAGGATCCTCGCCACGCCCGAGGCCGCGCGTTCACGTGCCTCGGCTCCGGGCGGCGCGAACGCGGACGGGGCCTGCGCGTCGCTCGATCGGGCGTCGGGCGCGGCCCGCGCGGGAAGACCGGCCAACGCCGACGTGCCCATGGCGACGACCGTCACGAAAGCGGTCGCTCCCACCTTGACTTTGGGGGCTCTAGGGTTCATTCGCTGTGACTCCTTGTCCGCAAGGAGCCGTGGCCGGCCAGGGCTGCCCCAACGGTGACATCGGTTGCCGAAGAGCAGAACCCCATGAATTCCCATATTTTTGTCGTATAGCCGACCCCGGAAAAAGGGTGGCCGAATTATGGGAAGCGGCTCGTGTGAAACACGGGCATACCGCCCCCGTCGAGCATGTCACGCTCCGGCCTCCCGTTGGAGGAAGTTCCGATTTCCTGATTTATCAATATTTTGCATGAGTGGGATGACCTGGGAGAACGCTGGGTTCGGAGGGTCGATTGGGATTTGGGGCGATATGAGCGGATGAGAGAGGGAAGTCTCCTCACGCCTCATCGGGGAAGGCCGTGCTCCGCCGTGCCCGTCCCCGGTGGGGCCGGTGGAAGCACTTCCCGTCAAGTCCGATGGAGGACACGTGAAGCCAACGAACGATGACAGACCAGATGAGACACGGCGGCGCGTTCCGCGCTCGCTGAGCCTCGCGGCCGCCGTCGTGCTGGTGGCGTCGGGGGGCGTCGGGGGAGCCGTGGCCTCGGCGTCGCCCGCCCCCGCTCCCACGGGGCCGGAGACGCCGACGTCCACGGCGACCCAGCCTCTTCCGACCGACATCCCCACCTCGACTCCGACTCTGACTCCGACGCCACCCCCGCCCCCGTCCCCGTCCCCAACCGGCCTCCCGACCGCCGCCCCGGCGCCCAAGGTCCCCCGGGTGGCCTTCCCGCAGGTCCTGCACGGGGAGTTCGTCCTGCCGGCGAAGGACGGCTGCGGATTCACGGTGCTCTCCCAGACGGGAGAGGCGACCACGCTGACGGAGGACTCGGTCACCGTGCGAAGCCAGGACGGCTTCGAGAAGGTGTACGCGATCGACGACTCCACCAAGGTCTACGCGGGCAGGCGGGGCAACGAAATCAGGCAGGGGGACTGGATTTCGGTGACCGCGACGGCCACGGGTGAGACGGCCACGGCCGCCCACGTCTTCGACCTGTCACGGCCGAGCAGGAAGCTCTGGCGTGGGAACTGGTGGTCGTCTCCGCTGTGGCGGCTGGGCGACAGGCGGCACACCCCCGCCCTCTGCCCGACGCCGACGGCGTCTCCCACGGCGCTCCCGACGGAGACGCCCACCGCGCCTCCCACTGAGACGCCCACTGAGACACCCACGGACCTTCCGACCACCCCCGGCCCCGAGCCGACCGCCACGGTGACGGAACCTCCGCTCCCGCAGTCCCCGATCCCCGCGCCCGGATCCTGATCCCGGCTCCCCGGCCCCGGAAAGCTCCCTAAATCCGGAAGCTCTCTGGACCCGGAAGCTCTCCGGGCTCGGAAAGGGAAGCCACGACGGCCGCGGCGGCGGTTCCGCCGCTGCCGTCGTGGCCGCCTAGAATCCCGCTCATGACCGGCACCGGTGCTCCCATGGCCCCCGGCCCGAGAGGCCTGACGACGACGGGGGCGGACGGCTTCGCCGAGCGGATGCAGGAGCACCGGCGTGAACTGCACGTGCACTGCTACCGCATGCTCGGCTCCTTCGACGATGCCGAGGACCTGGTGCAGGAGACGTTCCTGCGGGCCTGGCGCGGGCATGGGACGCTCCGTGAGGAGAGCGGGCTGCGCGCCTGGCTGTACCGGATCGCGACCAACGTCTGCCTGGACCACCTCAGGGCGCATCCGCGACACCCGCAGCCGCGCCCCGCGCCCGCGATCGAGGCGGATCCGGGGCTTGAGCCGCCCGTCTCGGGCGCCGTGCCGTGGCTGCAGCCCTATCCCGACACGCTGCTGGACGCGGCCGAGGAGGTCGTGGACCGCGAGACGATCGAGCTGGCCTTCCTTGTCGCGATCCAGCACCTGCCGCCCAGGCAGCGGGCGGTGCTGATCCTGCGCGACGTGCTCGGCTGGTCGGCGCAGGAGACCGCGGTCTCGCTTGAGCTGACCGTCGCGGCGGTCAAGAGCGCCCTGCAGCGTGCCAGGCCGGTGCTCAGGGAGCACCTGCCCGCACGGCGCCTCGACTGGACCGCCCCCGCCAAGTCGGCACCGGAGGACCAGGCGGTTCTGCGGCGCTACGTCGAGGCCCTGGAGAAGGCCGACCCGTCCGCCCTGGCCGAGGTGCTGAGGGCCGACGTGTGGCAGACGATGCCGCCCGCCCCGATCTGGCTGCTCGGCCGTACGGCCTTTCTGGCGTCGTGGACGCCCGCGATGGTCGGCCCGGAGGCGTGGGGCGACTGGCGGGTGGTCGCCACCCGGGCCAACCGGCAGCCTGCCGCCGCCGCGTATCTCCGCAGACCGGGCGAGACGGTCTTCTCGCCCTCCTGGATGGGCGTCCTGCGTGTCGAGGACGGCCTGGTCACCCAGATCACCACCTACGGGGACGGGGTCTTCCCCAGGTTCGGCCTACCGTCCTCGCTCTGACCCGGGGAGGGGACCGATTCCTTTTTCGCGCGGCCCTCGTCATACGGGGGAGCAATCGAGGAAGGAACAACCATGACCGATCTTCAGCGGGACGTGCAGGCCGTCGCGGACGAACTCGTCGAGTCGGGGGCCGAGCGCGGTGTGCAGGTCGCCGTCTACCGCCACGGCGAACTCCTGGCCGACGTCGTCTCCGGTGTGGCCGACCCGCAGACCGGCCGTCTCCTCACCCCGGACACCCCGGTCTACGCCACCTCGACGGGCAAGGGGGTGACCGCGACGCTCGTGCACGTGCTGGCCGAGCGCGGGGTCGTCGACTACGACACCCCGATCGCGGACGTGTGGCCCGAGTTCGCCGCCCACGGCAAGGAGAAGGCGACCGTACGGCACGCCCTGACGCACGCGACCGGTGTCCCCGGGGTGCCGGTCGGCACCACGCCGGAGGACCTGTGCGACTGGGACCGGATGTGCGCGGCCGTCGCCGGCGCCACCCCGTGGTGGGAGCCGGGAACCAGGTCGGGCTACCACCCACAGACCTACGGCTACATCCTCGGTGAGGTCGTGCGCCGGGTCACGGGAAAGCCCGTCTCACAGGTGCTCCGCGAGGAGCTCACGGAACCGCTCGGGGTGGCCGGCGAGCTGTTCTTCGGCGTTCCCGCCTCCGAGCTGGGCAGGCTGGCCAGGATCGAGGAGGCGGGACCCCCGATGGAGCTGCCCGCCGAGACACTGGCCCAGATCCCGTTCTTCAGGGTGGTCGACGGTTACACGGCGGCGCCCCTCGCCGCGATGCCCGACGCGGCCTTCAGCAACCGCGCCGACGTGCTGGGCTCCGACATCCCCGCAGGGGCCACGATGACGGCCCGCGCGGTCGCCCGCATGTACGACGCGCTACTCGGCGGGGAGCTGGTCTCCCCGCAGCGGCTCCGCGAGCTGTCATCCCCGGCGACGACGGGCGTGGACGAGGTGACCGGCGCCCCGGCCAGCTGGGGGCTGGGCTACTCGATCGGCCTGACCCCGGCCGTGGCCGCCCCGACGCTGTTCGGAATGGCGGGCAGCGGAGGGACCGCGGCCTTCGCCGACACCGCGACGGGCCTCAGCGTCGGCGTGATGAAGAACCGGATCTCGGCCGGTGACTTCGGCGCCGTCGAACGGATCGCCACGGTCGTCCTCGGTCACGCCTGACCGAGGGGCCGTTCTCCGGTTCCCACCGGTGTGGGCACTGTGTCCTCATACAATGGCGCGGTGCCCACCTCCGAGAACGGTCCTGACCATCACCCGCAGGACGAGGCCTGGGAGAGCGAGGCGGCACAGACGCTGCGGCGTGTCTTCGGGTACGCCTCGTTCCGGCAGGGGCAGCAGGAGATCATCGAGCACGTCGTCGGGGGTGGCGACGCCCTCGTGCTGATGCCGACCGGCGGCGGCAAGTCCCTGTGCTACCAGATCCCCGCCCTCGTACGGCAGGGCGTCGGTGTCGTCGTCTCGCCGCTCATCGCGCTCATGCAGGACCAGGTCGACGCCCTGACGGCCCTCGGGGTGCGGGCGGGTTTCCTCAACTCCACGCAGGACTTCGACGAACGCGCCGCGGTCGAGTCGGCCTTCCTGGCGGGCGAACTCGACCTGCTCTACCTGGCGCCGGAGCGCCTGCGGGTCGAGACGACGCTGAGGCTGCTCGACCGGGGCAAGATCTCGTTGTTCGCCATCGACGAGGCGCACTGCGTGGCCCAGTGGGGGCACGACTTCCGGCCCGACTACCTGGCCCTGTCCACGCTGCACGAGCGCTGGCCCGACGTGCCCCGCATCGCGCTGACCGCGACCGCGACCCCGGCGACCCACGCCGAGATCGCCTCCCGGCTGAACCTCGGTCAGGCCCGCCACTTCGTGGCGAGCTTCGACCGCCCGAACATCCAGTACCGCATCGAGCCGAAGAACGAGCCGAGGCGGCAGTTGCTGCGGCTCATCCGCACCGAGCACCCCGGTGACGCGGGCATCGTCTACTGCCTGTCGCGGTCCTCCGTCGAGAAGATCGCCGAGTTCCTGACGGACAACGGCGTCCAGGCGCTGCCGTACCACGCCGGGCTCGACGCGCGGACCAGGGCGGAGAACCAGGCGCGCTTCCTGCGGGAGGACGGCCTGGTCATGGTCGCGACCATCGCCTTCGGAATGGGCATCGACAAGCCGGACGTGCGTTTCGTCGCCCATCTCGACCTGCCCAAGTCGGTCGAGGGCTACTACCAGGAGACCGGCAGGGCCGGGCGGGACGGCCTGCCCTCGACCGCCTGGCTGGCCTACGGCCTGCAGGACGTCGTGCAGCAGCGCAAGCTGATCGACACCTCGGAGGGTGACGACGCGCACCGCAGGCGCCTGGGCACCCACCTTGAGGCGATGCTGGCGCTCTGCGAGACCGTGCAGTGCCGCAGGGCGCGCCTGCTCGACTACTTCGGCCAGCGAGGCGAGCCGTGCGGCAACTGCGACACCTGCCTGTCGCCGCCCGAGGCGTGGGACGGCACGGTCGCCGCGCAGAAGGTCCTGTCCACCGTGTTCAGGCTCGTGCGGGAGCGGCGCCAGAAGTTCGGCGCCGGGCAGATCGTGGACATCCTGCTGGGCAGGCGGACGCCCAAGGTGCTCCAGCACAACCACGACTCGCTGACGGTGTTCGGCATCGGCACCGAGTTCGGCGAGGCCGAGTGGCGTGGCGTGGTACGGCAGCTGCTGGCCCAGGGGTTGCTGACGGTCGAGGGCGACTACGGCACGCTGCTGCTGACCGAGGCAAGCTCGGAGGTGCTCGGGCGCAGGCGGCAGGTCATGATGCGGCGCCAGCCCCAGCGGCAGACGCGGACGGAGACCGAGGGGGCACGGGGGGAGACGCGGGCCAAGGGCGCGAAGTCCCGCCGGATGACCCAGGCGGACCTGCCCGAGGAGGCGGTGCCGGTGTTCGAACGGCTTCGCGCCTGGCGTGCGGCCACGGCCAGGGAGCAGGGGGTGCCCGCGTACGTGATCTTCCACGACGCGACCCTGCGGGAGATCGCGGCCGGGACGCCGTCGAGCCTGGCGGAGCTGGGCACGGTCAGCGGTGTCGGCGAGAACAAGCTGGCCAAATACGGCCAGGAGATCCTGGACGTCCTCGCCGAGGAGCCGGAGGAACCGGGGGAGCCGGAGGAGCCCGAGGAGCCCGAGGAGGAGGAAACCGAGGGGGCGGAGGAGGCCTGACGGAGGGCACTCCACCACGGTGGGGGAACGGCTTGTCAAGAGCGCCGAAATGAAGTCATCAGTGCCGAAATAGAACTTTTCGTAGACATTGGCAGAATTTGTCTCGATAATTCGGTTTCGTTGTACCTGTTGTTCGCAACCCCCACCAACGCGGCCCGTAACCCGCCGCGTCGTCAATGCCCGGCGACTTGTCGTGCCGGGCGACAGAAGGGTCACCCCCCATGAAGCGAACCCCCCGCCTACTGGCGCTGGCAGTGTCATTCCTGCTGGCAGTGGTAGGTGTCCTCATCACGCAGACGTCGGCCCAGGCGGACAACGTCGTCGTGAACCCGGACTTCGAGGCCGGCTCCGTCGCGCCGTGGTCCTGTACCGGCGGGCTCGGCTCGGTGGTCAGCACCCCGGTCCACTCCGGTAACGGCGCGCTCGCCGGCGCGGCCAGCGGCTCGGACACCGCCCAGTGCAGCCAGACCGTGACGGTCAAGCCGAACTCGACCTACGTGGTCAGCGCCTGGGTGCGCGGCAACTACGTCTACCTCGGCGTCAACGGCGGCTCCTCCACCTGGACCGCCTCCGCGTCGTCGTACACGAAGCTCAGCGTGTCCCTCACCACCGGCGCCAACCAGACCACCGCGGTGGTCTTCCTGCACGGCTGGTACGGCCAGGGCACCTACTACGTCGACGACGTCAGCGTCGACGGCCCGCCCGGACCGACGCCCACCCCGACGGTGACGCCGACCGTCACCCCGACCGTGACCCCGACCGTCACGCCCACGGTCACCCCGACCGTGACCCCGACGGTGACGCCCACCGTGACCCCGACCGTCACGCCCACCGGCAGCACCTGCGCGGTGAAGTCGCGGCCCGCGGGCAAGGTCATCCAGGGCTACTGGGAGAACTGGGACGGCGCCATCAACGGCGTGCACCCGCCGTTCGGCTGGACGCCGATCAACGACCCCCGCATCAAGCAGCACGGCTACAACGTGATCAACGCCGCGTTCCCGGTCATCCTCTCCGACGGCACCGTGCTGTGGGAGGACGGGATGGACGCCACCGTCAAGGTCTCCACCCCGGCTGAGATGTGCGACGCCAAGGCCGCGGGCGCCACGATCCTGATGTCGATCGGTGGCGCGACCGCCGGCATCGACCTCAGCTCCAGCACCGTCGCCGACAAGTTCGTCGCGACCGTCGTGCCGATCCTGAAGAAGTACAACTTCGACGGCATCGACATCGACATCGAGACCGGTCTGTCGGGCAGCGGCAACATCAACCAGCTGTCGGCCTCGCAGTCCAACCTCATCCGCATCATCGACGGCGTGCTCGCCCAGATGCCCTCCAACTTCGGCCTCACGATGGCTCCCGAGACGGCCTACGTGACCGGCGGAAGCGTGACGTACGGCTCCATCTGGGGCGCCTACCTGCCGATCATCAAGAAGTACGCGGACAACGGCCGCCTGTGGTGGCTGAACATGCAGTACTACAACGGCAGCATGTACGGCTGCTCCGGTGACTCCTACTCCGCGGGCACGGTCCAGGGCTTCACCGCCCAGACCACCTGCCTGAACAACGGTCTGGTCATCCAGGGCACCACGATCAAGGTCCCCTACGACAAGCAGGTTCCCGGTCTGCCCGCGCAGGCCGGCGCCGGAGGCGGCTACATGTCTCCCTCCCTGGTCTCCCAGAGCTGGAACGCCTTCAACGGCCAGCTCAAGGGCCTGATGACCTGGTCCATCAACTGGGACGGGTCGAGGAGCTGGAGCTTCGGCGACAACGTCAAGGCACTGCAGGGCCGCTGACCGGTCCTTGAGGGCCGTCCCCGGACTTCTCGTCCGGGGGCGGCCTTTCGCCTGTTCGGGCCGTCACGGCAGGGAGTGGCCTCCGGGGGGCGAGAGGCCCCACACACGCCGCGAACGTCACTCTCGTTCGATCTCGTCACGGATGTAGGCCTCTGTTTGGCGAACAAGCTGCCGACATTCTGGAATGATCGCGTTCATATCCTGTCGGAGATCGAGACTGACGGACAGTGAGTGAGATGCCCCCCATCGATGAAATCACCGCCTTCGCGTCGGATAAACCGGTCGTAACGGTCATCATCTGCGTGATCGGCCTAGCACTCCTCGGCGTGGCCTACCTCGCGGCCAGAGCCCTCTACCGGGCCGCGAACCAGTTCTTCCACCGTTACGTCGCGCCCCGTCCGGCCGAGGACATCCTCACCATCGTGGCCGCCAGCATCGCCACCGGCGTGTCCGCCCAGGGCATGTGGCGCTTCTCCGGCGACGTGCTCGGCTTTGACGGCCCGCTGAGGCTGCTGCTCTTCGCGTTCATCGAGGTCGCGGTGATCACCAGCGCGGTGCGGGCCCGCCGTAACATGCGGGAGAACTACTCCGCGGGCATCGACGGCATCGCGGTGTGGACGCTCACCGGCCTGTCGGCGGTGCTGTCCAGCATGGACGCCCGCAGTCTCGCCGAGGCCGTCTTCCGCCTGGCGGCCCCGCTGGTCGCCGCCTGGCTGTGGGAACGGGGCATGGCGATCGAACGGCACCGCATCACGGGGCGGCACCGCATCAACTGGCGGCTCACCCCCGAGCGCATGCTGGTCCGCGTCGGCCTCGCCGAGGTCAGTGACCGTACGGCCAGCGAGGTGGACGCACACCGGCGGCTGACCAGGGTCGCGCTGGCCGCCAAGCGCGCCCGCGCCCTGCGTGAGGCGGGAGCCTCGGACAGGAAGATGCGCGGCGCGCTCACCAAGCTGGACAAGGCGATGGACCGGGCCGTCGAGCACACCGGCCTGGCGGTCGACAGCACCCGCCAGGAGGCGCTGCTGTCCCAGATCGGGGCGCTCTACAACACCTCCGCCCTGATCGACCTGACCCCGCCGGTCCCGTGGGCCCCCGAGGCCGAGGAGCCGCCGCGCCTGACGCACGCGCTGCCCGCGGCGGCGATGGACGACGACGACGAGGGCGAGGTCGAGATGCTCGACTCGCCGCCCCCTGTCGTGGACACCGCCCAGCGCGCCGCCCTGCTGCGCGCCGCCAGGGAGTACTGGGACAAGCAGATCGAGCGCAAGTTCGTCCCCAGGGCGTCCGACATCGCTCACGAGATCGGCATCTCGCTGGCCACCGCCCGTGAGTACCGCGCTCTGTGGAAGCTGGAGCCCCGCGCTCACGCGCTGATCGAGGCCGCCTTCAGGGAGCACGGGATCGTCGACACCGGCACCTTCCCGGCGATCGAGACCCAGCAGGAACGCGTCCTCACCGTCAACGGCTCATCCCATGGCTGAGAACCGGGGCGGGACCGCCGGTCACACCGGTGAGTCCCGCTCCTCGACCTCCGCGCTGCCGTTGACGCGGAGCTTGCGTCGGGCACGCTCGTAGAAGGTCGTGTCGCCGAGCCGTACGACCCAGGCGGCGGCGCGCAGCGCGGTGACGGTGAGCCGGTCTCCCGGCGCCAGATGGCCCGCGACCGCGCCGTCCACCTCGACGGCCAGCGTGCCGCTCGCCGGGAGCAGTTCCAGGGTGACCTCCTCGTCGGCGGAGAGCACCATGGCCCGGCTGAACGACGAGTGGGCGGCGGCCGGTACGACGAGGAACCCCTCGACCGTGGGGGAGACGATGGGGCCTCCCGCGGAGAAGCTGTAGGCGGTCGATCCCGTCGAGGTGGCGACGATGACGGCGTCGGCGGCGTACCGGACGAAGGGGTGCCCCTCGACGGAGACCGCGACCGCCGACAGCCCGTCACCGGGGATGCGCACCAGGGCGACGTCGTTGAACGCGGTCACCGTGCCGGTCCCCGGCAGCGAGGCCTGGACCGCCATGCGGGGCTCGACGGTGTGACGGTGGCCGTCGATGGCCGACAGCGCCCTGGGCAGCCCGTCGACGTCGATCTCGGCCAGGAAGCCCAGCCTGCCCAGGTTCACCCCGAGGACGGGGGTCGGCCGGCCCGCGATGAGGCGCATGGTGCGCAGCATGGTGCCGTCGCCGCCCAGGCTGACGAGCAGGTCCGCCCGGCCGACGAGCGTCTCGGCGTCCACCGCGACCGCGCTGCAGTCGATGCGCCCGACCTCCTCCGGCAGGCCGAGCACCGTGACGCCGCGCCCGCGCGCCCACCCGATGACGGTGTCGATGGCCGTCTTCGAGTCGCGGCGCGGATGCAGGACCAGTCCGACCGTTTCGACCATGCCCATCTCGCCACTGTACGGCGCTGTGCGGCGCGTCATGTCGCCGCCCGCCCGGGGGCCTCGGCGGCCTGTAAAAGATCACTTATGTGTATACAGAGCATGATGACTTATAGTTCAACCCAAAAATTCCGTTATAGCCGTTCGATCCGAATTTTCCGACAATGGAGATTTTTGTATTTCACCGAATGATGTTTAATGCTTGACAACCTATTTAACGAACCATCAGGATTGGAGCGCTCCGCGATGGCGGCCTGTGCCTGATCCCCCGTGTCAGGGGGTGGAATGGCGCTGCGAATTCGATCGCGGTCAATCCCCTCGCTCTCTTTTCTCTGATTCAGGTCCCCGGCCCTTTTCGATCCGACACGGATGGATGGTGTGTTGTGACGGAGCTCGATCCCGGAAGGTCGCAGCTGAGCCTCGGCACGGAGGCGGCGCGAAATCTCGCGACGACGACCAAGACGGTTCCGCAGATGCAGGAGATCTCCTCGCGGTGGCTGCTGCGCATGCTGCCGTGGGTGCAGGTCTCCGGCGGCACCTACCGGGTCAACCGGCGCCTCAGCTACACACTTGGCGACGGGCGGGTGAGCTTCACCAGCACCGGCTCCGAGGTGCGGGTCGTGCCCGCTGAGCTGCGTGAGCTGCCCTCACTGCGCGACTTCGACGACTCCGAGGTGCTGCAGGCGCTCGCCGAGCGCTTCACCCAGCGGGACTTCTCCGCGGGGGACGTTCTGGTCCAGGCGGGCCAACCCGCCGACGAGGTGGTGCTCGTCGCGCACGGCAAGGTCAACAAGGTCGGCGCGGGGCCGTACGGTGACGAGGTCGTCCTGACCGTGCTGGCCGGGGGCGACCACTTCGGCGACGAGACGCTGACCGGGCAGCGGGGTGACTGGGAGTTCACGGTCAGGGCCATCACCGCGGGCACGGTTCTGGTCCTGCCCGGGGACGCCTTCCGTGAGATCGCCGACCGTTCCGAGGCGCTCCGCGGCCATCTGCGTCAATTCGAGACGGCCCCGAAGGGCCCGCAGAACAAGTACGGCGAGGCCGCCATCGAGCTGGCCGCCGGGCACAGCGGTGAGCCCGACCTGCCGGGCACGTTCGTCGAGTACGAGTTGGCCCCCCGTGAGTACCAGCTCAGCGTCGCCCAGACCGTGCTGCGGGTGCACACCAGGGTCGCCGACCTCTACAACGACCCCATGGACCAGGTCGAGCAGCAGCTCAGGCTGACCATCGAGGCCCTGCGCGAGCGGCAGGAGCACGAGATGATCAACAACACCGAGTTCGGGTTGCTGCACAACGCCGACCTCAAGCAGCGCATCCACACCCGGACCGGCCCGCCCACCCCGGACGACCTCGACGAGCTGCTCAGCCGCCGCAGGAGGACGCAGTTCTTCCTCGCACACCCGCGCGCCATCGCCGCCTTCGGCCAGGAGTGCACCCGCCGGGGGATCTACCCCATCGGCGCCGAGTTCGGCGGGCACACCGTCCCGGCCTGGCGAGGCGTCCCGATCTTCCCCTGCAACAAGATCCCGATCACCGGCAGCCGCACCACGTCGATCCTCGCGCTGAGGACCGGCGAGGACGACCAGGGAGTCGTCGGCCTGCACCAGACGGGCATCCCGGACGAGTACCAGCCCAGCCTGTCGGTCCGTTTCATGGGCATCAACGAGAAGGCGATTATCTCCTACCTGGTCAGCGCCTACTACTCCGTCGCGGTTCTGGTTCCCGACGCCCTCGGAATCCTGGAAGACGTCGAACTCGGGCACTGAGAACCGGACACGCGGTCTTTCGAGCTCCCGGTTTTCTTCCTGTCGTGTCCGTGGAGCCGAGAAGCTCGTCGGAGAATGGCGCTCACGCATATCGAGAAATGGGTGTGCAGGCCGGTAGCATCCGAATACGGGTGTTACCGGGCGGGCATGCTCACCCGGGACCCGCGCGCGTTCGGCGCCATGAAGGGCGGGTTTCCACGCGCACACCCACCCGGACACGCCAGATGAGGAGTTCGACCTCATGACCGACCGCTACGAGGGCGTGAAGACATGACGGCGGTTGACAGGGGCCAGACGGCGGACACCACGGCCGACATGCCAGATCTGACCGGGTCCGTCACCGGGGAACGGCCGGTGGTCACCGGGCGGCGACCGTCAGCGGGGACGGCCACCAGGCGGGACCCGGCCGCCGGACAGGCAGGAGAGGGGCGTACGGCGGGCGAGGTGCTCCGCTGGAGCCGTGACACGGTGGAGCCGGCCCTTCGCTCCGCGATCGACACGCTGCCCCCGTCGATGCGGCACATCTCCGGCTACCACTTCGGCTGGTGGGACGAGCACGGCCGACCGACCCAGGCCGACAGCGGCAAGGCGATCCGGCCCGCGCTCGTCCTGCTGGCCGCGGAGGCGGTCGGCGGGACCGCCGCCTCCGCGCTGCCCGCGGCGGTCGCCGTCGAGCTGGCGCACAACTTCTCCCTCCTGCACGACGACGTGATGGACGGCGACCGGACCCGCAGGCACAGGCCGACGGCCTGGAGCGTCTTCGGGGTCAGCCCGGCGATCCTGGCCGGAGACTCCCTGCTGGCGCTGGCCTACGACGCCCTGTCCGCGGGCGGGCATCCGGCGGTCCAGGAGGCGACCCGGATCTTCGGGGTCACGATCCAGGAACTGCTTGAGGGGCAGAGCGCGGACGTGGCCTTCGAGGGGCGCAAAGACGTCGAGCTGGCCGAGTGCCTGGCCATGGTGGCGGGCAAGACGGGCGCCCTGCTGGGGTGCGCCTGCGCGCTCGGCGCCCTGTCCGGCGGCGGTACCCCGGAGCAGGTCGAACGGCTGCGCTCCTTCGGGGCCGACCTGGGACTGGCCTTCCAGCTGGTCGACGACCTGCTGGGCATCTGGGGTGACCCCGAGGTCACCGGCAAACCGGTCTACTCGGATCTGCGAAGCCGTAAGAAGTCGCTTCCCGTGGTGGCCGCGCTGGCCTCCCCGACCCCAGCCGGGCGTGAGCTGGCCGGTCTCTACCACCAGGAAGACCCGCTGACCGACACCGACCTGGCCCACGCCGCCGAACTCGTCGACGCCGTCGGCGGGCGGGCCTGGAGCCAGAAGCAGGCCGACGAACTGCTGGCCGGAGCGCTGCGCCACCTGCATGAGGCGCGTCCCGTCGCGCGGGCGGCCGCCGAGCTGAGGACACTCGCCCGGCTCGTCACCCGCCGCGACCGCTGACCCCCGGCCATACCGCTGGATGATGGTCAAGTGCGGGGTATGCCCGCCTTGACCGACGATGGCAACCTGATCGCACGTTCGTAGTCAACGCGTTCTGATCAGATTGGATCGTCGTCGTGAGGGTGGCTTTCGTCGGTAAGGGCGGCAGTGGGAAGACGACCGTGTCGGCGCTGTTCGCACGTTATGTGGCGA